>JBJELD010000048.1:0-55007 GCA_051878975.1 Candidatus Caccovicinus sp. | reverse complement strand
TCGGCAAGCCTAAATCTCTCTTTACCTCTGCGATATATGCGGTATGTACTTTGAAACCGTATTTAGCTTCTATGTACTCCTTTATCATTTTGTAAGTCACTCGCTCTTTGGGCTTGTAGCTTTCTGCCCTTTGAGCAATATCATCAAGCGGAACTTTTCCCTCACCCTCGCCAAACTCAACTTTTACGTTGATATGTCCGTCTGGCTTTTTGTGGGAAATCAGTACTACCGTCTCCACGTGCACCCCATGCCCAAACTGGTCTACCGCCCGCACCCGCGTCACCTCATACCCGCGTTCTCCCAGATATTTTACGTCACGCGCCAGCGTTGCGGAATCGCAGCTGACATAAACTACGCGTTTGGGTGCCATCTCCACGATCGTATCCAGGCAAACGGTATCACAACCCTTTCGAGGCGGATCCACCACAATAACATCTGCATAGACCTGATTCCGGTGATATTGCTCCGGCAGAACCTCCTCCGCTTTTCCTACAAAAAATTCCACATTCTCAAACCCATTCAGCCGGGCGTTCTGCCGGGCATCCTCAATCGCGGCCGGAATAATTTCCACCCCATATACCTTTTTCGCCTTCTGCGCCAGGAACAGAGAAATGGTGCCGATACCACAATACAGATCCCAGACGGTCTCCATTCCGGTCAGACCGGCATACTCCAGCGCCGTGCCATACAGCTTTTCCGTCTGCTCCGGATTTACCTGATAAAAGGACTGCGGAGAAATCTGGTACTGAACATTTCCGATAAAATCCGTAATATACCCTGGACCAAAAAGCGTGATAATCTCCGGTCCCAGAATTACATTTGTTTTCTCCATGTTTATATTTAAAGAGATGGTGGTCATTCCCGTGATCTGCTTCAGCCGCTCCACCAGAATGTCCGCATGGGCCAGCTTCTTCCCATTGATCACCAGGCAGACCATCAGCTCCCCAGTGCGGAAGCCCTTCCGGATCAGCGCATGACGGATCAGACCGGAATGAGTGATTTCATCGTAAGGTGCAATGCGAAATTCCTCCATAAAATCCCGGATCTGATTCAGAATCATCCGATTTTCCTCCACACCCAGAAAGCAGTCTTCATTTTCAATAATGGCATGGGTCCGTCCTGCATAAAAGCCGTAAATCACCCGGCCATCCTTCCCCTTTCCGAAGGGGAACTGTGCCTTATTCCGATAACGCCACGGATGTTCCATACCAATAATCGGCTCCATCCTCACCACATTCGCCGGCTCTGCTTCTGCCACATCCATCTTTTCGTTCCTGCTCTGCATCGTCTCTTCCGGCAGAAGCAGATTCTCCAGGCCACCGATCCGCTTCAGATTGTTATAGACCTTTCTCTCCTTAAAGCGCAGCTGCTCTTCATATTTCATGGCCTGCAGCTGGCAGCCGCCGCAGGAGCGGGCAACCGGACACTTCGGCTCCGTCCGGTATGCAGACGGCTCCAGTACGCGAAGAAGCCGGGCAAAGCCATAGGTCTTTTTCTGCTTCATCACCCCCGCCTCCACCAGGTCTCCGATTACCGTGTCCTTAATAAACCATGTATATCCATCTGTTTTCCCGATTCCGGCTCCATCCTCGCTGATATCTTCAATCCGAACGGTAAATCTGTCATTCTTTTTTAATTCCATTTTGTCCTCCATGCACGGTCGCTTTTTATTTTCTTTTTCATTGTACCGTCCCTCCCCCGCCAAAGCAAGGCCAGCTCACAAAATATCAAGAAAAACGTAATTTATTTTATTTTTCTTTCATACATTTTCCATAATTTATCCACATTTTGCCGATATACTATAACCATAAAAGTTCTACCGAAGCTTTTCACCAGCACAGATGGTGCTGTACACTGACCGGAAACGTTTCGGAAGTGCTATATAAAAAATGGGGGCGGCGGCCAAAAAAGCGCGCGATCGGCTGCCGCACTCGACTAAAAATAACAGCGTTCCAGCTCACTGCAAAACCGTGCAGTGAAAGCAGAACGCTTTTTCTGCGTTGCAGAAAATGTCCGCAAAAAGCGGCGGGACAGACCCCATTCCGTTCTCTGTCCCGCCGCCTGATCCGACTGACTGTTTATCCGTTCCGCTTCCGTCCGGTTTCATCCAATTCCTTCTGAACCGTCATCCTTCCCATCAATAATCATAATCGTAGTCATAATCATCGTCGTAGGAAGAGCTGGTCTTATAACCCCACTGCTCTTTCAGAACGTCGTTCCCATACTGTTCGATCTCGCCTTCATCCAGGAAAAGGCTCAAATATTTCTTTGCATCTTCTTTAAAAAGAATTGAATTGCTGTAAGTTCTCTGGCCCTCATAGCGGTCAATCAGAAGATCTTCAATATCTGCAATCAGTTCTTCCTTGGTGGTGTACTGAATCCACTCATTCTTTTCATTGATATTCTCCCACTGAAGCGCGCCTCCGCGGTAACGATAGGCGATCCGGGATACAATCTCCCGGCCCAGGCCGTGCCCCATGGCCTCCGGCCGTTTTGCATATTCCTGACTGGTCCGGTTGCTGACCCGGATATACAGGTAATCCCCCCGCATCTCCGACTGCACCAGAACCTCCCGCTCCTGAATACTTAAATTCCGGCAGGCATCAATGGCATTGTCCAGAAGATTGACAAATACACTGCACAAATGCGAATTTTTTATTTCGAGCTGCACCGGCACATGGACCTCTGCTTTCAGCCGGATCTGAAAGGTACTGCAGTATCTGGCCTTTTCCTCCAGCACAGTATTGATCAGCGCATTGGCACAGTATACCGCATCATTCCGGCTTTTTGCTTCCTCCAGAAGACCTCGGAAGCGCTCACCGGCGGATTCCTGACCGGCCCGGGAATTCTGAATAATCCGTTCTGCCCGGTCAAGCTCCTCATACAGCTCTCTTTTCAGCTTCCCGTTCTCCAGCTCCCGCTCCCGAAGCACCAGCTCCCGCACCTGGTTGATTTTGTCCATATACTGATACTCCCGGAGCTGTTCACGAAGTACCTCTTTCTTTTTCTGGCAGCAGGCAAGCCATATCAGTTTTCCAGACGCCCGTAACAGCTGTGCTTTCCTTTTCTGGTATGGATGGCAATCATGTGCCCCACACTTTCCATATATAAAATCTCATCAAACCGCAGTGAAAGCATGCTGCTTTTGTACTTGATCAGAAGGCGCTTCTGGTCGGCATCCGGATTCAGCTCCTGAAGCTTTTCAGCAACCTCCATTCCGTCTGCCTTTCCATTCCACTCAATGTCCATGAGAACTGCCTGATAGATCTCGCCGCTTTCCAGCGCCATCAAAAATTTACTCAATTCCGAATAGCCATCACAGTGTGTGATCTCCCGTATCTGTCCCGCCATCTCTTTTACCTGATTTAGTATGGATATGTCATCATCACAGACCGCAATTCTCATCATTTTCCGTTTTTCTCCTCATTCCCGCCATATTCTATATACCAAGATTTCTTCATAAGGATAAAAAAACCGCAGTCTGCGCTGCCTTGCGGCAGCTGCAGAATCTGCGGTTTTTCTAAGGGACATTATTGTTTTTTAGGTTGGTTGGTTGATTATTATTTACTTTTTTGTTTCAATACTTCTCTTTATTCGTATTCTACGACATCGATCCATCTCATCAGGAAGTCTTTTTCTTTTTCTTTCTTCTTGGTGAGCTGTGCGGCAGCCACGATCGGCAGCCAGCGGTTTACATACTGACGTGCAGTGTCAGACTTCTCACAGAACATCTTCATGTACATATCGGCCTTCTTCTGGTCTTCCAGAGCGAACAGCAGATACGTCATAGCGGCGTCTGCAGATGCATTGCCCTGTGCAGCATGTGCCCAGTCAATGATCCAGAGCTTGCCTTCGTTATCTACGATGATATTCGATGGATTAAAATCACCGTGACACAGCTTAGTATGCTTTGGCATGCTCTGCAGACGGGTTGCCAGCTCATAGCGGGCTGTTGCGTCGATGTCCTTCAAGCTGTTGATCTGATCCATCAGTTTATGGCGCAGTCTCTTGATAGTCGGAACCTTCTGATTATGTACGGTTAACTGCAGATCCACAAACAGTTCCATGTACGCTTCCAGCTTTTCCGGCTCCTCGTCCATCAGCTCAGCCAGCGTTTTTCCCTCTACCCTGCTGCGGACCAGACACCAGCCTTCCGGCGTAGCCGATACCGATACCAGCGACGGGATGTTCAGATCGGTGTTTTCTTCTACCAGAGCCTCATTGCGGGCCTCATTTAAAACATCGGATTTCTTATACTGACTGTCAAATACCTTGATGATCTGATCCTCGGTTGCATAGATCGTCTTATGAGGTCTTGTGAAGATAACTGTCTTGTTTGCTTCCATGTCCTTTATTCCCTCCTTATTTATTCACACGTTTCCCGCCCGTTCCGGAACGGGAAACGAAGTGTTCTCTTTCTTTATTTGCCATAGTATGCTCTCAGATACATTTCCTTGATCTCGCTCATCAACGGATATCTCGGGTTTGCACCGGTACACTGATCGTCAAACGCATCCTCCACCATCTGATCCAGCGTATCCAGGAAGTACTTCTCGTCGATGCCGTAATCCTTGATGGTCTTCTTAATTCCAACGGCTTCCTTTAACTCTTCAATCTTTGCGATGAACAGTTCCAGAGTTTCCTGGTCATCCTTGCCGCAGATGCCGCAGAAATGTGCGCACTCTGCGTAGCGTGCCAGAGTATGCGGATACTGATACTGGGAGAAGGTGCCCATCTTGGTCGGAACCTCTGCTGCGTTGAAGCGCAGTACCTCACAGATCATCAATGCATTTGCAACACCGTGCGGCAGATGATGATATGCCCCCAGCTTGTGTGCCATGGAATGGCATACACCCAGGAATGCATTTGCAAAAGCCATACCTGCCATGCAGGAAGCGTCTGCCATTTTCTCACGCGCATACGGATCATTTGCGCCGTTTGCATAAGCTCTCGGCAGATACTCGAATACATTCTTCATAGCCTTTAATGCCAGACCGTCGGTATAATCGGTGGCCATGATGGAAGCGTACGCCTCCAGTGCATGAGTCAGAACGTCCACACCGGATGCACTGGTCAGACCCTTCGGCTGATTCATCATGTTGTCGGTATCTACGATTGCCATGTTCGGCAACAGCTCATAGTCAGCCAGCGGATACTTGGTGCCAGTCCGGTCATCGGTGATCACGGCAAACGGAGTTACCTCAGAACCGGTACCGGAAGAGGTCGGGATCGCTACGAAGTACGCCTTTTCTCCCATCTTCGGGAAGGTGTAAACTCTCTTGCGGATATCCATGAAGCGCATTGCCAGATCTAAGAAATCCACCTCCGGATGCTCATACATTACCCACATGATCTTTCCTGCGTCCATTGCAGAGCCGCCGCCCAGAGCAATGATGCAGTCCGGCTCAAATGCTCTCATCGCCTTTGCACCGGCGGTTGCGGAGGACAGGTTCGGATCCGGAGCCACCTCGTAGAAGCAGGTATGCTGAATTCCCATCTGGTCCAGCTTTTCCTCGATCGGCTTTACATAACCGTTCTTATATAAGAAGGTGTCGGTAACGATGAAGCATTTCTTCTTGCCCATCACGGTTCCTAACTCATCCAATGCTACCGGCATACAGCCCTTCTTGAAGTATACCTTCTGAGGTGCTCTGAACCACAACATATTTTCTCTCCTCTCCGCTACGGTCTTAATATTTAACAGATGCTTTACGCCTACGTTCTCGGAAACGGAGTTGCCGCCCCAGGAACCGCAGCCTAATGTCAGGGACGGAGCCATCTTGAAGTTATACAGATCGCCGATGCCGCCGTGGGAGGAAGGAGTATTGATCACGATACGGCAGGTCTTCATGGCCTCCGCATGCTTCATGATCTTTTCCTTCTGTGCCGGATGAATGTACAGAGAAGAAGTATGGCCGTAGCCGCCGTCTGCTACCAGACGCTCTGCCTTTGCGATTGCTTCATCAAAATCCTTTGCATGGTACATAGCCAGTACCGGGGACAGCTTCTCATGCGCGAACTCTTCCGAGATGTCCACCGACTCTACCTCACCAATCAGGATCTTGGTGCTCTCCGGAACTTCAACGCCGGCCAGCTTTGCAATGGTGTATGCGGACTGTCCGACGATCTTGGCATTCAGTGCGCCGTTGATCAGAATGGTATGGCGTACCTTATCCAGCTCCTCGCCTTTTAAGAAGTAGCAGCCTCTGTACTGAAACTCTCTCTTTACTTCGTCATAGATATCACCGACTACGGTTACGGACTGCTCGGATGCACAGATCATACCGTTGTCAAATGTCTTGGAGTGGATGATGGAGTTCACGGCCATCTTGATATCTGCCGTGTCATCAATGATAACCGGGGTGTTTCCTGCGCCTACGCCCAATGCCGGCTTTCCGGAGGAGTAAGCAGCCTTAACCATGCCGGGACCGCCGGTTGCAAGAATGGTATCGGACTCTCTCATCACCTCATTGGTCAGCTCCAGACTCGGTACATCAATCCAGCTGATAATGTTCTTCGGTGCGCCTGCTGCAACGGCTGCGTCATATACAACCTTTGCTGCTGCGATGGTGGAAGCCTTTGCACGAGGATGTGGGCTGATGATGATTGCGTTTCTGGTCTTTAAGCAGATCAGAGTCTTGAAAATTGCGGTGGAGGTCGGGTTTGTGGTCGGAATAACTGCCGCTACCAGACCGATCGGCTCTGCGATCTTTTTGATTCCGTAAGCCGGATCCTCTTCAACTACGCCGCAGGTCTTGGTGTTCTTGTAGGCGTTGTAGATGTACTCTGCTGCGTAGTGATTCTTGATCACCTTGTCCTCTACCACACCCATGCCGGTTTCCTTTACCGCCATCTTAGCCAAAGGAATTCTGGCTTTGTTTGCTGCCATTGCAGCTGCAAAGAAGATTTTGTCTACCTGCTCCTGTGTGTAGGTAGCAAAAACCTTCTGTGCTTCCCGCATCTCTTTCATGCGGGCCTGAAGTGCATCCACGTTGTCAATGATTGTCGTCTCTGGTGCCGGTGCATTCGTCTTGGTTGCCATCTCTTTTTTCCTCCTGTTAAATATTGTAATATAATGTATTTGCTTTGTTATTTATTTAACGTTATTTATTTAACAATGCCATTATATTACGGAAGTACACGAAAGTCAAACGGATTTCTCTGATTTTCGCATACCCGGCGCGTAGAAAAAAACAGACGGATTGTACGGACATTTATACAATCTTGACAAAGGCCGCGATTTTTCACCGCTGCTTTCTTCTTTCCCTGTCTATTTCTTCCAGAAAAAGAAAAAACGCCGGACTGTTTTCCGGCATTTCTCCCTCTATTCACCAATACAAAAGCCTTTCAGCTCCTTCAGCACCTTCCGCACTTCGTCGATCACCGCCTGGCAGCTGGTGTTTTTCTTGCGGTCCTTATACTCCAGAACCGGCGCGTCGCCCATGGTAAACGTGATCCGGCCCTGATATTCGTCCACCACTTTGGAAACACCGGCCGGATCCAGCCTGGCGTTCGGGTAGAGCGTCAGCTTAAAGCTCTGGCGGGTAATCGCTACCTCCGTCACGTAAACCTGATGGGCCATGGATTTGAGGCTGGCAATCGTCAGCAGATTTTCCACGGCCTTCGGAAGATCTCCGAAGCGATCGATCAGTTCATCCTGCATATCCAGCTCTTCCTCCTCATTTTCAATGGCAGAAATCCGCTTGTAGATATCCAGCTTCTGATATTCATTCTTAATATAATCTGCAGGAATGTACGCGTCAATGTCGCATTCCACCGCTGTCTCAAATTCCTCAGAAACCGATGGCTTCTGCCCCTTCAGCGCACGGACCGCCTGATTTAGAAGCTTGCAGTAAAGATCATAGCCCACCGCATCCATATGGCCGTGCTGCTCTGCGCCCAGCACATTTCCAGCGCCGCGGATCTCCAGATCCCGCATGGCAATCTTGATGCCGGAGCCAAGCTCCGTAAATTCCCGGATAGCCTGAAGACGTTTTTCCGCCTCCTCCTTCAGCACCTTGTCCCGCTTATACATGAGGAATGCGTAGGAGGTCCGGCTGGAACGCCCCACCCGTCCCCGGAGCTGATACAGCTGGGAAAGTCCCATCCGGTCCGCATCGTGGATGATCATGGTGTTGGCATTAGGAATATCCAGTCCCGTTTCGATAATCGTTGTGGATACCAGCACATCGATCTCACCGTTAATGAAATCGGCCATGATCCGCTCCAACTGGCGCTCGCTCATCTGACCGTGCGCAAAGACGACGTTGGCCTCCGGGACCAGCTTCTGGATACGGCCGGCCACCTCGTCAATGTCATTGACCCGATTGTAAACGTAATAGACCTGCCCATTCCGGGCAAGCTCCCGGTGAATGGCTTCCCGGATCATCTCTTCGTTATATTCCATCACATAGGTCTGAATCGGAACCCGGTCCACCGGCGGCTCTTCCAGAACGCTCATATCCCGGATCCCCACCAGGCTCATGTGAAGCGTTCTCGGAATCGGCGTCGCCGTCAGAGTCAGCACATCCACATTTTCCTTCAGCTTCTTGATTTTTTCCTTGTGCGTCACGCCGAAACGCTGCTCCTCATCAATAATCAGCAGGCCCAGATTTTTAAACTGTACATCCTTAGAAAGCACCCGGTGAGTCCCAATAACAATATCGACCAGACCTCGTTTCAGATCCTCGATCGTTTTCTTCTGCTGGGCCGATGTCCGGAATCGGGAAAGCATATCCACCCGCACCGGGAAATCCTTCATCCGCTGCACAAAGGTATTATAATGCTGCTGCGCCAGGATCGTAGTCGGCACCAGATAAACCACCTGGCGGTTTTCCTGAACCGCCTTGAAGGCAACCCGCAGGGCAATCTCGGTCTTGCCGTAGCCCACATCGCCGCAGATCAAACGGTCCATGATTTTCCGGCTCTCCATATCGGCCTTGGCCGCCTCGATGGCTTCCAGCTGATCTTCCGTTTCCTCATAAGGAAACAGCTCCTCAAACTCCTGCTGCCAGACCGTATCCGGACCGTACTGGAAGCCGTCGGTAGACTGACGTGCGGCATAAAGCTGCACCAGATCCTTTGCGATCTCCTGAACCGCGCCCTTTACCTTCGTCTTGGTCTTTTTCCACTCCGTTCCGCCCAGCTTGTTTAACTTCGGTGTCTTTGCCTCGGAGCCGGAGTATTTCTGGATCCGATCCAGCCGGGTAGCCGGAATGTACAGTTTGCCGCCGTCCCCGTACTCCACCTTGATATAATCCTTGGTGACCCGGTCCCGCTCAATTTTCTCAATTCCGCGGTAGATGCCCAGTCCATGGTCCTCATGCACCACATAATCTCCCACAGACAACTCGGAAAAGCTTAAAATCTTTTTCCCCTCGTAAGCCGGCTTTTTCTTTTTCCGCTTTTTCTTCTCCGCCCCGAACATGTCGCCTTCCGTGATCACCACGAATTTCAGCATGGGGTACTCAAAGCCGCGGTGAAGACTGCCGAAGGTCACCAGAATCTCTCCGGGGCGCACCGCCGTGCCGCCGTCGGCATTCTCTCCTTCATCCGGGCAGTAGGCCCGCAGATCATAATCCCGCAGATCACTGGCCAGACGGCTGGCTCTGGTGCGGGACGCGGACAGCAGCATGACCCGGTAGCCTTCGTTTTTCCATCTCGTCAGATCCTTGATCAGAATGTCAAAGCTGTTTTGATAGGAATTTACATTCTTCACCGTAAAGGCAAACTTTTCCTTGACTACCAGCCCCGGAAGACGCTGATCCAGACCGGTCAGATACACGGTACGCGGGGTCTGCGCAAATGCCAGCACCGTCTTTACCGGATACAGAAGCTCTGTTTGTCCGGCCAACAGGTAGCCCTTCTCCAGACGATGACTCATGCTCTCCCGAAACTCCAGCTCCACCGCATCTCCCCGCTCCTGCAGCCTGGGCGGCTCATCCAGAAAAATCAGGGTTTCCTCTTTCGGGAAATACTGCGTAAAGGAAACCGTCTCGTCGCAGAAGTAGCTGATGTACGCATCCAGATTTCCCAGCTTCCATTCTTCCTCCAGGCCATCTGTAAAATCCTGGATCACCGTAACAATTCGGTGGCCCTCTTCCAGCTGGCCGTTTTCCCGGAAACGCTTCTCGCTGGCCAGAGCTTCCGTCCTCAGCCGCTCAATTCCCTCCTCCAGCTGGCTGCGGCTTAAAACCACCTCCTGTGCAGGATAAATCCGGACACCATCCAGCTGCTCCACTGACCGCTGGCTCTCCAGATCAAAGCTCCGGATCGAGTCCACCTCGTCATCCCAAAGCTCGATCCGGACCGGAAATTCCTCTGTCAGCGGATAAATATCAACAATTCCGCCCCGGACAGAGAACTGTCCCATGCCTTCTACCTGTGCCGTCCGCTCATACCCAAGCGCCACCAGCTTCTCCTTCAGCCGGTCCAGATCCAGCTGTTCTCCGGTCTCCACCTGAACCACCTGCAATGCCAGACTGTCAAGCGGCAGAAGATGATCCATCAGTCCGTCCAGCGTGGTGACCACCACACCTTCCTTTTCCTCCAGAAGCGCCTTCAGAACCTGGATCCGCTGCCGCGTCATCATATTTCCATGAATATCCGCAGCATAAAAAAGCAGGTCCTTTGCCGGATACAGCCATACCTGCCTGGTAAAATTCCGATAATCGTCATAAATTTCCTTTGCCCTGGTTTCATCATAGGTGACTACCAGCTTCCAGGAATAATTCCGCCCCAGTTCATACATCAGATGAACCTTCTGAGAATCCAGCGTTCCCGTAGCCTGAACCGGCCCCTTCCCTCCGGAAAGTGCCTCGGCAAGATCTTCATATTCCTTTAACTCCAACAAGGGATTCTGCATGCTGTCCTCCATTTCCCTGCTCTGCCCGGCATGATTTTCACCGGCTTGACTCTGCCCGCTTTACTCAGCCTGCTTTTTTCCGTTATACCGGTTCATAGCCGGCGCCGTCCCGTCCAGAATCATCATTTCCACCGCATCAGCCGCTTCCCGGAAGGCCTCCTCCATGACTCTGCGGTCCGTCTGAGAAAACCGGCTCAGCACATAATCCGCCAGATCCATCCGGTCCGGCTTGGCTCCGACGCCGACCTTCACCCGCGGAAATTCCTGAGTCCCCAGATGAGCAATGATATTTTTGATTCCATTATGTCCGCCGGCACTTCCCCTGGTCCGGATCCGAAGCTGCCCCACCTCCAGGCTGATATCGTCATAAATAATGATGATGTTTTCCGGCTCAATCTTATAAAAATCTGCGGCATCCCGCACACTTTCTCCGCTCAAATTCATGAAGGTCTGCGGCTTTAAAAGCAGCACCTTTTCTCCGCCGATCATCCCCTTGCCGCACAGCCCCTTGTGCTTTTTCTCCTCCATACGGACTCCCAGCTTATCTGCCAGCACATCAATGGTATCAAACCCCACATTATGCCGGGTCTTTTCATATTCCTTTGTAGGGTTTCCCAATCCTGCAATCAAATACATATCGTTTTCCTGTCCTTTTCCTGTTTTTCCATCGTTCCCGTTTTAAGATTCCTGTTTTTATGTTTACAGCAGAATTTCACAGCAGAAATGCCCGGCATAAGAATATGCCGGGTTTTCTCTGCTGTGCATTTGTTCTCACACTATTATACTGGTTTTTATGGAAAAAAGCAAATATCATTTAAAAATGCAGTACTCCGAGCACCATTCCGGCGATCAGGCATATCAGGCTGACACCCCAGATCCAGAAGAAGGAAGCTTTAATGTGATCTTTGATCTCAACCCCGGCAAGACCTGTGCCAAGGAAGGTGGCCGGAACAACCGGACTGATAAAGGTTGCGCAGTTACGACATACCACCATGGCGATTGCCGTATGCGCCGGATTCACACCGAATTCATTGCCGATTCCGATCAGCACTGGCAGCAGGCCAAAGAAATAGGAATCGGTGCAGAACAGCAGCGTCAGCGGTACGGACAGAATGCCGATGATCAGAGGAAGGAACCTTCCCATCGCTTCCGGAATAAAGGCAGCCAGCACATTCGCCATATGTACCATAATCTTGCTTTCCTCCAGAACGCCCAGAAATACGCCGGCAGCCAGGATCGTGGAGGCCATCATCAAGGCCGGACCGGAATGGGACTTGATGATCTTGTTCTGCAGCTTCGCCCCCGGATAATTGACAAGCAGCGCGGCCGCACAGCCAATCATAAACAGGAAGTAGGAGGGCACATCCACAAAGATCAGACATGCAATGATGATCAGAGTGAGCGCCACGTTGAATACGAATAATTTTGGTCTTGCCAGCTCATTCTCCTCTTTTATTCCTTCCTCCAGTTCTGTATTTACTGTCACACCGGCCGCTGCGCCGGCTCCCCGCTTCTTTTCGATATTGCCCCAGATCACTGCCGTTGCAAGTGCGATGACAACACCAACCACCTGCATCGGAAGCAGCTGCATCCACAGCTCGTTCGGATCGATTCCCAGAACGGTAGCCGACCGCATGGTCGGGCCGCCCCACGGCAGAAGATTCATTACGCCCATCGCCGTTACGCAGATTAAAAGCAGTGTGGTTGGGCGCATGTTCAGACGCTTATATACCGGAAGCATGGCCGGAATCGTAATCAGGAATGTAGAAGCACCGCCTCCGTCCAGATGACCGATCATGGCAATCAGGCAGGTCATAACGGCTACGCCGACCACATTGCTTCCGACCCGCTTCATCAGTGCATTGATGATCCGGTCAAACATTCCGGCATCGGTCATAATTCCGAAAAACAGCACGGAAAAAATAAAGAGTGCCGCGGTAGAATGTACGCCGGATACGCCGGCCGCAATAAAGTCTCCCATCTCACTGATGGTAAAGGTTCCGGTTGCCACCAGGATGGCTGCGGTCACGGTGGATACCCCGATAAAAGCAAGTGCCGGAACCGTCACATTCCTCAGCAGCAGGACAATAATCAGGATAATGGTTGCAAACCCCAGTAGCGCAAGCATTGTTTCATTCATGTTTGTTACCCTCCATTTCGTTTTCGTTATGTCTGAATTATAAAAGTCCAACCTTACATACTTTCCGCTTTCTTCTTACAGTTTGTTAAGAATCAACTTTCAATATGTTAAGGTTGGACCGCTCATAAAAACGAACTGGCAGGCTGTCTCCCATTCAGTGCCGGCAGCTCCGGATCGCCTCCAGAATCGCCGTATCGGATACCGGTTTTGCAATATATCCGTCAATCATTCCGTTATATTTTGCCTCCACAATCTCTTTCGTAAAACAGTCTGTCATAATGATTCTGCACATGCCCGGACAGCGGTCCTGAAGCGACATGCAGAACTCAATTCCGCTTCCGCCCTCCAGGCTTTCGTCGAGCACCAGAACATCCGGCTGCTTCTCTTCCAGAAGACGGCAAAGCTCGCTTTTCGTCCTGCAGACAGCAATCGGCAGGTTCAGCTTGTCAAAGCTTTTTTTCAGCAGCTGCAGCACCTTGGCATTGTCATCTGCAATCATAATCTGCAGTGCTTCCTTTGGTTTTTCTGTTAACCGCTCCGGCTCTCTGCCAGCCTCCAGAACCGGCAGAAGCACATGGAAAGATGAACCCTTCTGCACCTCGCTTTCCGCATAAACATAGCCTTTGTGCGACGCAATAATCTGCTCTGCCAGAGCCAGACCGAGACCGGTCCCCTCTCCGGATTTTTTCGTGGTAAAAAACGGCTCAAAAATCTGCCGCAGCGTGTCCGGATCCATCCCGCAGCCATCGTCAGAAATACAGATTTCCAGATACTGTTTCCAGCTGTCTGATATGTGAAACGCCTTCAGCTGATGGATCTGTGCCAGCTCCTCTGTCGCCGCGCAGACTCCCCGTATGGTCACCGTTCCTTCTTTTGCGCCGATCGCATGGAAGGCATTGACGCAGATGTTTAAAAGCACCTGATTAATCTGCGTCGCATTGCCCAGAATATTGACATCTCCGGTCCTGCACTGTACCTCCAGATGAACATTCGGCGGACAGATGGTTTCCACCATCTTCACCGCACGGGACAGAAGCCGGCCGGCCGGAATGCTCTTGTAAACCGTTTCCACATTTTTCCGGCTCATGGAGGAAATCTGGCGGATCACATCTTTTGCCTTTTCGGATGCCTCATAGATTTCCAGCGCGCTCTCATATTCCTCCGAATCCTCCGGCAGCTCCATCATCAGAAGCTCCGCATGTCCCATGATCGGAGTCAGAAAATTGTTGAATTCATGAGCAATACCGCCGGTCATGGTTCCCATCACCTGCAGCCGCTGCTGATGCGCCAGCATTTCCTCGCCCCGGTGCACCTCCTCCAGCCGCTTGTTTAATTCCTGCAGCGTTACGATCTCCTCCGATGCATGCCGCCGGTCAGCCAGCAGCTTCCCGATATAGCCAAACATCAGCAAAAAGCCTGCAATCGCTCCCACATATAAAAGAGAAACATTCCGGAAGCCGTTCTCGATCGGCAGATAAAAATCATCATAATCCACCACCGCACTGACCACCAGAAAATCCTCACCCAAAGCGGCCGGCGCATAGGCGCTGATCTTTTTCACTCTGGGAAGCCTTGGATTGGTCCACCAGTAAGAATAATACTCGGAAATCCCAGCCCTGCCGCTGCACTGTTCCTCCACCATTGCCTCCAGACTGGAGTAATCCAGCTGCGGATAAAGTTCTTTTCTACCTTCGATCACATGGATTCCCCACTGATTTTTCTCCGGATGCATCAGGATTCTTCCTTCCGAATTCTTCACAACAATATATCCGTTTGTCCCGATCTGGATATCCGAAATCAGCTGCTGATAATACTGCTCTTCATCCACGACCAGACACAATCGACCGCCTTCCGGCTGCTCCTTCTTAAAGACCAGATACTTGTGGCTGCCTGCATCCTCATACTGCCAGACACTCATTCCGCTTCCGATCCGGATGATCCGGACCGGATGGCTCAGCTCCATGCCATTCACGCTTTCGATGGTCTCCCCCCGTTCATTTTCCCGGAAAATATCCCGTTCAAAATCGCTTTGCGTCTGCAGAAATTCCCGGTAAATCGTTTCCTTTTCCCCGATCCCCTCCATGCTGCTTAAAAATTCCAGGCTGTCCTGATAGGCCGCCAGAGAAATCCCCATATTCTCTGCCACCGTGCTGGCCGTCAGCAGCAGCTGATTTTTCTGATTTTTCATGATCTGATCCCGGTAATCGCTCCAAATGGCTGAGCCGATCGCCACCAGAACAGCCAGTAAAATCAGTGGAAGAATCAAAAGATTCGGACTCCATTCATACTGCTTCTTTTTGCTTTGTTTTTTCATCCTTTCACCCTGCTGTTTCTTCATTACGGTTCACAGATTCCCTGTAAACATAACGTTTCTTTTTCATTGACTTACACTTTTTCTGATATTATAATATTTCACAGAACAAACGTATAGCTTTTTTTCACACTATATACTCTCGGAGGAACCGGTATGCCAGATAAAGTACTTATCGTCGATGATGATCCTGCCATCTGCAAACTGCTTGAAAAAGTCATGCACAGCAATGATCTGGACACCACCGTTGCGAACAGCGGTTCGCAGGCCCTTTCCCTTATCCAGAACCACACCTTTGACATTATTCTGATGGATGTCATGCTGGGCGATATGGAAGGCTTTGACGTGATCAAGCGGATCCGCAATCAGGGAATCAGCACCCCGGTCATGATCGTCAGCGGGCGAAACGAAGACTATGACTCTCTCTACGGGCTTTCTCTGGGCGCAGATGACTACATTACCAAACCGTTCCGTCCTGTGGTGCTCGGTGCCAAGGTCAAGGCTCTCATCCGTCGGAACAAGAATCTGATTCTGGACAATTCCAGCATGCTGGAATGCGGTCCGTTCTCCTATGATACCTCTGCCATGCGCTTTTACAAAAACGGAGAAGAGCTGATCCTGTCCTCTAAGGAAAGTGCCCTTTTTCTTCTGTTTCTGAAGCATCCGCAGCAGGTATTTACAAAAGACATGATTTACGAGCACGTCTGGGGCAACACGGTTGCCATCGATGACAATGCCATCATGGTTTATATCAACCGTCTCCGCGGCAAAATCGAGGAGGATCGTCAAAATCCGAAGCATATCCTGACCATTCGCGGACTGGGTTACCGCTTCGTACCTTAACTATTATTTTCCTGATTTACTGTGAAACACTAACTTCTGGGTGGCAAAAAAGCGCAGACTGTCCCTATCAAACTTTTCAGTGCTATATAAACTGAGTCAGGTGGTCATGCGGCAACAACCGGAGCCTCCCAACCAAGCGCTTTTAACTTTTTAAGATATGCATTTATCTTACGTTCCTTATTGAACTGATTGTAATAATCAGCTCCAAGATCCTTAAACGCAACCCCATCCTTGAGGATGTGGTAAATAGCAATCAACATTGAATGAGCTACAGCAACATATGCCCGCTTGTTCCCGCGATGGGCGCTGATTCTCTTAAACTGCGCATAGAAATAAGAGTCTTTATGCCTGACCGCTGAATGAGCACAGGTTATTAAAGTGGTTCTTAAAAGAGAATTCCCCTTTTGTGTTTTACCTGATTTACGTTTCCCGGCACTTTCATTATTACCTGGGCATATCCCCGCCCACGATGACAAATGCGCATCCGTGGGAAAACGTTTCATGTCGGTCCCAATCACAGAAATGATGGCCTGAGCACCTGTGTTTGCAATTCCCGTGATATCCTGAATTGCCTGTGAAGCCTTTTTCTCTTCCGGCTTCATAAAATTGTCAATATCATTGTCCAGTTCTTTGATATGCTTATTAAGTTCATCAAGATGATCAAGAAGGATTCTCATCATTTTACGCTGTAGCGGAGATATCACACCATTCAGATCATCGATGATCTGCTCTTTTGTAGCTTTGAGGTTATGGGCAATAATCTTTCGCTCATACATCTCATCGTATTTATCAGAACGCGGCAGCACTTTTTTGCAAAACAGCACGCCAAAACGGCATAACCCGAAGGCTACACCGTTTTCATAAAGCACTCCTATTCTGCAAATTCAAATGGCCGGATCTGACGGACCACATCCATGATCGTGCCGTCACGGCTCTCAATGATGCCGACTACCCGGTCGCTGAACTGCACCTTTTCCGGTTCGCCGGTAATAGAATACGCAATATCTCTCAGCTCCTCAATGGTCTTAAACGGCAGATCCACATCCTTCATGGCTTCGATCAGATCCTGTCTTCTCGGGTTGATGGCAATTCCGTAATCCGTGATTACCACATCCACACTCTCGCCCGGAGTTGTGACAGTGGTCACATCCGTACAGATCGCCGGGATCCGCCCCTGCAGAAGCGGCGCAATCACGATCGAGCATTTTGCACCGGCTGCCGTATCCGGATGTCCGCCCTGCGCGCCGGTGATCATGCCGTCTGAACCGACTACCACGTTGCAGTTAAAATGCACATCCACCTCCAACGCTGCCAGAATGACAAAATCCAGCTTGTTCACCACCGCTCCCTTGTTGAACGGGTCTGCGTACTCCCCTGCGCTGATCCGGAAATGCTTCAGGTTCTTGACGGATTCCACCGCAGACAGATCAAAATCCTGAGTATCCAGCAGACAATCTACCTGATTGTTGATCAGCAGATCACACATCGGCTTTGTCAGACCGCCCACACCGAATCGCATGCGGATGTTTCGTTCTTTCATGATCTTTGCAAGAGAGATCGTAGAGGCAATGGAAGCGCCGCCGACGCCGGTCTGATAAGAAAAGCCATCCTTGAAATACGGGCTGTTCACCACAAACTGCGTGCAGTATTCTGCCATCATCAGCTTCCGCTGATCCGTGGTCGGCTTTGCCGCACCAGTTGCGATCTTCTTCGGATCCCCGATGGCGTCCACTTTTACCACATAATCTACCTTGGTCATGCTGATGTGCGCCGGAAAATTCGGAAACGGAACCAGGCAGTCGGTAATGGCAACGACCTTGTCTGCATAATCTCCGTCCACCATTGCGTAGGACAGCACGCCGCAGTCGCTCTTACCGCCGATTCCACGACAGTTGCCGTAGTCATCGCAGGTCGGCGTTCCGATAAAGGCGATATCGATCCGGGTTTCGCCGGTTTCAATGGCTCTCACACGGCCGCCGTGGGACCGCATAATTGCCAGTCCTTTTAATTTTCCGTTGGAAATCGCCTCGCCGATCTTGCCGCGCACGCCGGAGGACTGGATGTTGGTAATCGTTCCGTCCTCAATATAAGGAACGATCGGATCATGCGCCTTGCCCAGAGAGCTTGCGCAGATGGTAATATCCTTAATTCCCATCTTGTGAACCTCTTCCATTACCATGTTGACAATGTAGTCGCCCTCCCGAAAATGATGATGAAAGCCCAGTGTCATGCCGTCCCGGATTTCGCATTTTACCAGAGCATCATGAATGCTGTCCACCAGCTTGCTTCCGTTTGAGTTAATGACACATTTTGTCCTCGGGCCGTCTTTTTTATATTCATATCCGTCATAATAGTGGGTGCCATGGAACACTTCTTTTCCTGTCAGCTCCAGAATCTCGTCCGGAATCTCTCTTCCAACTGCATTTATCATTTTACAAATCCCCCTTATACACGCCTGATGCTTTTGCAAGGTCAATGGTTCTCTTTGCTCCGTCATAGAATGCGATATCGATCATTTTTCCGTCTACCGTAAATACGCCGATGCCCTGCGCCTTCTTGGAATCAATTTCTTTTACCACCTTTTCTGCAAAGATAATGTCCTTCTGCGATGGCGTAAAGATTTCGTGTACAATGCTGATCTGTCTCGGATTGATAATGGATTTCCCGTCAAAACCCATCAGGTGAATCGTATTGACATCCTGGCGGAAGCCCTCCATATTGTTCAGATCGGTATAAACCGTATCGAAGCACTGCACGCCGGCCGCACGCGCCGCAATGACCATGTTCTGTCTTGCACCCATCAGCTCAATTCCGGTACCGGTGATATGCGTCTGCAGATCCTTCGTGTAATCGCCGCCGGAAAGCGCGATGCCGAACAGCCTCTCCGACGCCTCACAAATGTCCAGCGCCTTCATTACACCTCTCGCCGATTCAATTGCCGCCATGATCAATACGCTGCCGGACGGGCGTCCGAACTCCCGCTCCGCAAACTCAACTGCGCCTTCCACCAGCTTCACATCATTGGCACACTCGGTTTTCGGAATCCGGATGGCATCGCATCCGCCCGCAACTGCGCAGCGGATGTCCTCCTTCCAGTAAGGCGTATCCAGCGCATTGATCCGGACCACCCGCTCCACTCCGCGGTAGTTGATTTCCTGCAGCGCATGATACAAAGAAAATCTTGCCGCATCCTTCTGGTTCTCCGCCACCGCGTCCTCCAGATCCAGCATGATGGAATCCGGTTTGTAAATGTACGGATCCTTGATCAGCCCCGGCTTCTGCGCATTTAAAAACATCATGGTTCTTCTTAAACGTTTTTTATTTGCATTCATCATCGGATTGCACCTCCCCACGGCAAATGCTCTTTCTGATCCAGAGAACGATATACGGCTCCCTCGATGCGTGCTTTGATCGTACAGTCCAAAGCGCCTTTATCTACAATCGTAATCTTTACATCATCAATCCCCAGACGATTCAGCGTCTCCAGCGTCACCTTACGAATCTGATTGCCAAACTGATTGATCACAGCGCTTTCCAGCGACAGCTCAATCCTTCCTTCTCCTTCCTCTACCGTAACCTGGCAGTCACTGGACTCCAGCGTTCCCGCCATTGCAGGTTTTTCGATCTTCATGATGCGCTCCTCCTTTTCTCCTTTTGTGCCTTTCTTGTTTCACTATGCTCATCATAAAGCCTGAACCTTACAGCAGACAGGGCAGTTGCCTTAATATTTGTTAAGGTTCGCGTCGTACTCAGACGGAAAAATCCAGGTATTCCCGCAGCAAAAAACCAAAGCTGCCGATTTTCTGATTCCGGCAGCTTTGGCTTTATCCGTTTATTCTTATTTTTTGTCTAATAATTCAGCACCGTCCCGACCCTCGTATCCACAGCCTTATTAAACACGATCACGTTTCCAAATCCCAGGCACCCATCGGCTTCCTCCAGATCCGTCGGGGAATTAACTTCCTGGTGGCAGATGATCACCACATATTCCGTTCCGTCTATGGTGATCTTCAAGGCCTCTGCCATAGACGGCGGGTAGAAAATGCCTTTCAGTGCCGACTTTACCGGAAGCTTTACTACCTGGCAGTCCGCCAGACAGCCTTTCCTTCCGCCCTGAATCACCGTGAGAAGCGAGGTAAAACCCGTTCCCCCGATCTCTATCTTCACCGCCTGCCGCTCCTCAAAGCGGTTATAATGCCGGGAGATTTTAGATTTGGCAGGCATTCCTTTTGCGCCCGGTGTCATGAAAAAGAACCGGGCTTCAGCTCTCTGTCCTTCAAACACGGCCATTTGAACCGGGCCGGTGCCGATCGCTTCCGTAGAAAAATCGGCTTTCATTTTGTCCCTGTGAAGCGTAGGATCCGGATCGCTGGCCTGTTCCAGGCCCGGAAGCATTGGCGGCGTTACCGGCCGAACCTCTCCCAGCGACACTTTGCCCCGTTCCGAGAAATTCCAGTACTGCTGATAACCGTGGGCGTCCCCCGTATACATCTCATCCATGATGATGTACAGCTCCGGCTTGATATGAATCACCTTCCTGTTTATAAACACGCCGTTTTCCATGTCCATATATCCCAGATGCCCGCCCTGAATAAACTCATATTTATCCAAAAGCTTGAAGGTCTGCTTTACCGGCTGGCTCAACTTGGAGCATTCCCAGGAATCCCGGCAGACTGTAAAGTCCTTTCCGTCCACGGTGATGGTATTGTGGGCGAAGGGATTTTTAAAATCAAACCGGGCCGGACCGGCCACATAATTGTGACGGCCTGCATCAGTCAGCACGTCCTCGCCGCAGATACACAGATCCACATGCAGCTTGTCGGAGTGTCCGTGTCCGGCCCCCAGCGTCCCGCAGTGCAGGTGAAGCAGATTTCCATCCTCTCCCCATCCGTCCCGCAGGTAGTAATTGCCGCTGTCCGACAAGACAATGGATTCAAAATCCGGTTCCCGTGCTTCCATCTCCTCGTAGAGTCCGGCACTCTCGATTCCCAGATCCCACACACTCTCGAAATCCAGCTTCGGATACCCGCAAAACTTCAGCATCGGGTCCTTAAACAGGTATGCCGCCACGCTGATGTAATCCCGGATGTCCGTATCATCGCTGTCCCCCATCATCAGCTGATGATGATCTGGCTTCTTCCAGGCCGCGTTAACCACCGCCATTTTGTGTACGGCGTTCAGAAACGTTTCCGACAACCGGATGTTGTTTCGGGAAGCCAGAATCAGCACATCCTCATAGCAGTGAAGGACCTCGTTGTGGTAAGCACAGGACTGCTCCCACTGCACACCGTCTCCCAGCACCTGCATCCGGGCCGTGATCTCCAGCCGCTCCAGCGCAGCAGAGATATAACGGTTTCGCTGTTCCTCATCCGGCATGGAAACACCGATCTCAAACAGACCATGAGCTTCAATCACGCCCCAGTTGCTGATGTAGCGGTAAGGAGAATACATTTCAAGCAAAAATTCCGCATGAGCCGTCAGACATTTATAAAACGAATCGATCAGCTCGTCGGTAACCAGCGGGGAGTCTTGAAAGTACCGGATGGCCTTCACCCAGAATTCTCCCCGAAAGCCCACCTCCAGGATCCGCCAGCTGGTCTTTTCCGTCTCCGGTGTCCGCTTCACCCGGTCCAGCCAGCCGGACAGAAGCTTTACAAACTGCGCGGCATACTTTTCCTCCCCGGTCAGCCAGTAGGCCTGTCCCAGACAGATAAAAAACCGGTGGCGGTTGAACTGATAGGAAAATTCCGGATCATTTCCCGGATTGAATTCCCAGTCCACCTCGCCTTCTCCGAAATCCACCGGCTCCCAGGTCCGCTCCAGATCCCATTTTAAATCAAACAGAAAATAATTCCGGCACACCTCGTCCGCTACCCGAATAATGTGTGTGCAGTCCTCCGGCCAGTTTTCCAGACAGTACCTGGCTACCGCCGCAGGGTCATCAAAGAAAAAATATTCATTTCCGCGGGAGAAAAATTCTGCTTTCGTCATCCTGATCTTGTCCTCCGTCTGCTTTTACCTACCAGTAAACATTCCAGTCTTTATGAAGTCTGGTAAGTGCCTCCATATAGAAATAATCGCCCCAGTTGTTGCATTCGTCCACACCGTAATGATTGCAGGTGTTGTACGGAGAATGGTTGGAATAGGTGCTGTGAAACACCAGCCCGTTGGACTGCTTCGGGTCCTTCACCGCATAGCGGTCCGCCACAGACTTTAACAGCTTCTTTGCAATTCCGGTATAATAGGCCGCATCCTTTTTGTCCAGATACTTTGCCATCTCCAGCATGCCGCAGGCGGCAATGGATGCGGAAGAGGAATCCTTCGGCTGTTCTCCTTCATCCCCGTCGCCGAACTCCAGGTCCCAGAACGGGACCAGATCCTCCGGCAGATGACGCAGAAAATAACCGGTTACGCCCTTGAAAATATCGATGTATTCGCTTCTCTTCGTGTACTTGTAGCCAACTGCCGTTCCGTACACCCCCCAGGCCTGCCCTCTCGCCCAGGCGGAGCCATCCCGGTAGCCCTGACAGGTGGCGCCGTGGTCCGGTGCTCCGGTCTCCTGATTGAAAAAGAAGGTATGCCAGGTGGAAAAGTCCGCGCGGATCACATTGGCCAGTGCCGTGTGAATGTGCTTTTCCGCAACAGTCCGGTATTTTTCCTCTCCGGTCTCTTCAGTCGCCCAATAAAGCAGCGGCAGATTTAAAAGGCAGTCAATGATCAGACGGTAATTGTCCGGCGCATTTAACGGTCCCCAGGCCTGGATAAATCCGCCTTTCTCATGAAAGCGGGTGATCAGCTCATCGGCAGCTTCAAGAGCAGCCCTGCGTCCTACAGAGCTCCCGGTCAGCTTATAACCTGCCACACAGGACGGAGAATACATAAAGCCCAGGTCATGGGTCTCCACCTCAATCTTATTCTCAATCCGGTTCAGGAAGCTTTCCATTTGAATTTCTCCGGCTTTCTTCAGCCTCTCATCGTTCGTAAATTCGTAAGCCAGCCAGATCTCGCCTGTCCAGAAGCCCGGCGTCCAGTCCACGTTCTCCGTGGGTTCATAAAAGTTGTGAACGCTGTAGGCCTTCTGAAACTTGTCAGTAAACTCCGGCAGGTTCCGGATCACCTGCTCCGAAGCGAAGGCAAGGGCCTTCTCAATTTCCGCAGCGGTGATCTCCGGCTTTTTCTCTAATTCATCAAGTGCAATCCAGCTCATTGTCGTTTTCCTTTCCTGCTGTGAACCTTTAACCCTTTACACCGGTTGCCGCAACGCCCTCTACAAAGTACTTCTGCAGGGACAGGAACACGATCAGAACCGGAATCAGACTCAGCACGGATGCTGCCATGATCAGTCCGTACTCAGAACCGAACTGGCTGATAAACATTCTCAACCCCAGCTGCAGAGTCTTCTTGGACTCGGTGGTCAGATAGATCAATGGTCCAAGGAAGTCGTTCCAGGTATTTACAAAGGTAAAAATCGTCAGAGTAGACAGCGCCGGCTTGGACAGCGGCACCATAATCTTTGCCCAGATCTGATATTCGCTCATACCGTCAATTCTGGCAGCCTCGCACAGCTCCGTCGGAATCCCCTCATAGAACTGCTTCATCATGAACACGCCGAAGGCAGAGAAGGCCTGCAGGCAGATGATTGCCAGATGGGTATCAGCCAGTCCCATGGCTCTCATCATCATAAACTGCGGAACCATGTAAACCTGCCACGGAACTGCGATGGTGGCAATGTAAGCCAAAAACAGCGTATTCTTTCCCTTAAAATTCAGCTTGGAGAATGCGTAGGCAGCAAAGCTGCTGGTCAGAAGCTGCAGGAAGGTTACGATCACAGTCAGCTTCACCGTGTTCAGAACAAACTTGGCCAGCGGAATCCGTTTCCAGATGTCCACGTAGTTCTGCCATCTCGGGTTGCTCGGAATCCACTGAATCGGGAAAACAAAGACGTCCTTGTCCAGCTTAAAGGAAGCGGACAGCATCCATGCAAACGGTACCAGCATCACAAATGCCAGGGCAATCAGCACAACATAAAGGATTACCCGTAATGTTCTTGTTTTGGTATTCTTAATCTTCATCTTACGGCTCCTCCTTACGCATATTTCTTCTCACCGCGGAACTGGATCAGAGTGATCACCAGCACGATGAGGAACAGTACCATCGCTACTGCACTTGCATAGCCTAAGTTCCAGTTGCGGAATGCTTCCTCGTAAATATGGTAAACCAGCACGATCGCCGATTCATTCAGCACACCGGAGCTTCCTCCGCCCAGCATGTATACGATATCGTATACCTTAAAGCAGTTGATGGTAAGAATAATGGTTACGAAGAACGTGGTCGGCTGCAGCTGCGGCCAGGTAATATAACGGAAGCGCTGCCAGGTATTGGCACCGTCCAGGCTGCAGGCTTCATACAGCTCGGCATTGATTCCCTGAAGACCGGCCAGATAGATGACCATGTAGTAGCCCATGTTCTTCCAGACGGAGAACATGACGATGGTAAACATGACCCAATTCTTATCCGCAGCCCACTTCGGAAGAGATTTTGCTGCAACATGGAACACATTGTAGAGCAGCATATTCACCGGTCCGTTCTTTGCCGGGGAAAACAGCATGTTCCATACGGCTGCAACCGCTACCAGTGACGCCACATACGGGAAGAAGCTGACGGTACGGAAAAAATTCCGGCCTTTGATCTTCTGGTTTAAAAGAACGGCCAGTCCCAGTGCACAGATCAAGGTGAAGGGAACGGTTGCCACACAGTAAACGACGGTATTTTTCAAAGATGCCAGGAAACGCTTGTTTCCGATCATGGCCGCGAAGTTATCCAGCGCGGCAAACTGCATGGGGTTGTTGCCGTCCCACTTTAAGAATGCCAGCACGAATGCAAAGAGAACCGGTCCCAGCGTAAACACTGCAAATCCGATAAAGTTCGGAGCTATGAAGGAGTACGCAACCAGGTCTCTCTTGGTCTGACGGCTGAGCCGTTCGCCCGTCTTTGCCTGGCGGATCTTGTCCTGCACCTTTTCTACCTTTCTGGCAAGCTTTGCCTTCTTTTTCGGGTCTGTCTCCGCATCCACCTGCCTCTCCAGCTCCTTAAGCTGCGGTTCCAGAACTGCCAGCTTTTTTGCGGTCTCCTGCGGATCCGCTGCTTTTGTCTTTGCCATACTTTTCCTCCTTTTCTTAATATGTACTCCCGGAGCCTCTCACAAACCCAGGCACAAAAGGCTTCCAGGAATACATGAATACCTCTTTCGGTTAAAGGAGGCAGACGATTGAATCTCGCCTGCCTCCTTTTGTCTTCCACGCTGTATTTCCGCTTTTTAAAGCCGCGGCTTACTGTCCCAAAATGGCGGTTATCTTTTCATTCATATCGGCAATGCCCTCGTCGATCGTCATATTTCCGGTCATGATGTTGTCATGGGCCTCGTTTAATACCGTTTCGATCTCAGAGCTCTTGGCGCTTACCGGCATTTCCAGATACAGGTTGGACGTCTGCAGAGCCTCCTTGCTCGCTTCATCAGCTGGATATCCTTCAATGCTGGAAACCATATCTGCAATATCATCTGTCATGATTGCCGGAATGGTGCCGGTGCCGGCCAGAATGTCTGCGCCTTCCTCACCGCATACAAACTTCACAAATTCCCATGCCAGATCCTTGTGCGGAGCAGACGTCGGGATTGCCAGAGAAGTGATGGTCGCCAGAGTGGAACCCGGCTCTACGCCTTCTGCGTGAGGATATTTTACAATACCCCAGTTGGTGCAGTCCGTATACTCGCCTGCTTTTACTTTATCAATCATCGTCGCAATAAACCAGGTACCCATGTTCATCATGGCAACATTGCCCTGCGCAAATGCACCGGAATAATGCAGATTGGAGGTCTTTAAGGTTGCATAGTCCTGACATACGCAGTCTTCCTGTTCAGCCAGAATCATCTCATAATATGGCTTTAAGAAGTCATAGTTTCCATCCAGGATGGAATGCTTGCCGTCCAGAATACCAAACAGCTGAACCGCACTTCTCCAGGTATGATAATGAGCGCCATAAACCTCGGAACCCGGCTCGTCATTGGTCACACTTCTGGCCAGCTCATCGTACTGCTCAAAGGTCATATCATTAGTCGGATATGCCGCACCTGCTGCGTCAAATATGTCCTTGTTATAATATACCACCCAGAAATCGCTCCGGAACGGAAGCTCATACAGCTTGCCGTCCACCGTAATCTGGTCAGTCAGACCTTTAAATGCACCTAAATCAACGCTGTCCTTTGCAATGTAATCATCCAGCGGCTCCAGAACGCCCTTGTTTACCAGGGTCGTATAGCCAGGAACATCCTTTACGGTTACCACGTCAAAATCCGAACCGGAACCGGTCAGCTGGGTTCCCAGAACGGTCTGGTAATCGGAGCTTCCCAGGTCAACCAGCTCGATCTTTACGTCCGGATGTACTGCCTCAAAGCCTGCAATCAGCGGCTGATAGTACACCGTAGAATCCTTATCCCAGATCGACCATTTTAATACGGTCTGTCCGTCTGCGGCAGCCGCTGCGGTGGTCTCTGCTGCTCCTGCTGCTCCTGCCGCTGCGGTGGTCTCTGCACTCTGTCCGCCGCCGCATCCAATCAGGCTTCCGGTCATGGCCACTGCCAGAGCCAGACTTACAAAACGTTTTTTCATCATTGTTTTTTCCTCCTCTTTTTCATTATGAACTCTCCTGAACTCTCGGAATCTCTATGTACCTGGATCTGTAAGATCATTGTTACCTGCCCCAAAGCCAGGTGCAGAAAAGACTTCGAAAGCTCATCATTATACAGCCGTTTTGAAACGGTTCATTTATGGCTACATTATACCGATTCCGCTATCCTTCTTGAATGGAATTTCTATCAAAAAAGCTTCAATTTTTCGTCGTAAAAAATTTACATTCTTTACGGAACATCAAAAAAATGCACTTTTTTATCGATTAACAGTAATATTTTATTATTCTATTGTTTTTTTTCAAAACTCTTATTATGATGATACCATATTGTGATGATCACTTACACCGATATGGAAGCCGGGGCAGCAGAGCAGGAAAGAGAGGATCCACGCTCTGCCTGCACTCCCAAACGCCATATCCCACCATATTATGAGGAAATTTCCATGTTAAAAAAACTGATCCCGAAAACCATCCGCGGGAAAATCATCGCCTGCACCGCAGGCATCACCTCGATTATCGCCGCTATCACCATCTCCGTCTGCTTCTATGTCTTTCAGGGCTTTTTAAGACGCAATCAGATCCAGTCTATCGAATATAACCTGCAGGTAATCTCGCAGAATGTTGCCGCCGATATGGATAATCTGATCTATTTCAGCACCTGGTGCTATTCCAATGAAGAAATCATCCGGTATCTGGAAGCCTTCCGTGATCAGACCAGCATGCCGTCCATCTCTTCTGAAAACGCACCTCTGCGCTGGATGGCGCTGAATACCTACGATCGGCTGCGGGAAGAATATTTCAACACCCACTCTTCCAATTACATCGTCCGTGTGCTGATCTCTCCGTCCAATCGGAGAAATTATCTTCAGATCGCCAGCACAACCTCTGTTTCTACTTCGAAAGCAGCCGATACGATCTACAACCGTGATTTCTTTCAGCTGCTGTTTCAGAGCCGGGACTATCACTGGATCGGCTTCACCCCCGATTTAGAGACCGGAAACCAGCAGGTTCTGCCGATCGTGCGGCCGATTTACAATCAGCACAACTCAGAAATCGTCGGATGGGTCTACCTCGCTATTTCCAACCGGATCATTCTGGATTATCTGGAGGCCTTTCCGATGAACGAAGACAGCAGCCTTTTCCTTCACATTGGCGATACCACCTATCAGTACCGGAATCAGCAGCTGACGGAAACCAGCATCAGCCTGCCGGTGGAACAGACCATTCAGAATGCAACGCTGAATCCCGGCTCAGCCGCTCAGATGGTACAGATGCCGGACGGCTCCCGGCGCACCATGGTCACCAGCCCGTTAGACGACAACGGATGGACCATCTCCTGCATCCTTTCGGAAAAGGATTATCAGTCGCAGATCTATGTCTACATGCTGCTGATTGCCGGCATCTGCTGCACCATTGTGCTGCTCGGTACCGCCATGTATCTGATGCTAAACCGTACCATCAACCAGCCGATCCGGAAAATCAAGAATAAAGTCAACGCCATCGCGCTGGGTGACTTTTCCCGGGACCCGT
The DNA here is from genome assembly GCA_051878975.1 of Candidatus Caccovicinus sp. Classification (GTDB taxonomy): domain Bacteria; phylum Bacillota; class Clostridia; order Lachnospirales; family Lachnospiraceae; genus Caccovicinus. The sequence continues at coordinate 26,633 of JBJELD010000048.1, read as the reverse complement.
CCATTGAATGGGAGGACGAGCTGGGCACGATCGGAAAAGGAATCAACAACATGTCGGAAAATGTGGTTACTCTGATGAACCGGCGGGTGGAGGATGAAAAGCAGAAAAAAGATCTGGAATATCAGATTCTTCAGAGCCAGATCAACCCGCATTTCCTTTACAACACCTTAAATTCCATTAAATGGATGGCCACGATTCAGAATGCGACCGGAATTGCAGAGATGACCACGGCTCTCGCCAGGCTGATGAAAAGCGTGTCAAAAGGTACCGCTGCACGGATCACCTTGAAGGATGAACTGGCGCTGGTATCGGATTATTTCCTCATTCAGCAGTATCGGTACGGCGGAAGCATTTCCATTGAATATCAGATTACTTCCGAGGACCTGTACCAATGCCGGATCCACCGTTTCACGCTTCAGCCCATCATCGAAAACGCCCTCTTCCACGGCATTGAGCCAAAGGGCTGTGTGGGAAAAATTCTGGTGAAAGCAGAAAAACAGGAACACGCGTCACTGGGAACCATTCTCCGAATTTCCGTTACGGACAACGGCATCGGAATGAGTGAAGAAACGATTCAGCGGGTCTTAAACGAAGACGGCAAACCCGCCGCCGATTTCTTTAAAAAAGTGGGAATCAACAACGTAAACAAACGAATACAGTACGATTTCGGAAGCGCATACGGAATTCATATCGAAAGCAAACCAGGAGAATATACCACTATGACTATCATTCTGCCGTACATGGCAGACGGGGGGAAACATTATGCTTAAATTACTGATTGTAGACGACGAACCGTTGGTTCAGATCGGCATCAAGTCCATGCTGAACTGGGCAGATTACGATATCGAAATCTGCGGAACCGCCATGAACGGAAAGCTGGCGCTGGAAATGATTGAAGAATATTCACCAGAAATCGTCATTACCGACATCAAAATGCCGATTATGAACGGACTGGATCTGGTAAAAACCTGCCGGGATACCTACGGCTCTGTCCCGCTGTTTCTGATTCTGACCAGCTATGAGGAATTCCCTCTGATCAAGCAGGCTCTGACCTATCAGGTGGTCGATTACCTGATCAAGCTGGAACTGGATGCCGAGACCTTAAAGGGCGCTATTGACCGCGCCAAGGCCCGGCTGGAAGAACTGCAGGCCAGTGAAGCAATGAAGCGCGGCAATGCCGGCCGCCCGATTCTTCAGATCTATCACGATAAATTCTTTCTCCGGCTGCTGCACAATCTGTTTGACAGCCGGGAGCAGTTCCGCCTTCAGGCAGACGATCTGCGTCTGGATTTCTCCGACCGGTGCTATCTGGCCTTTCACGGAGAAATCCACAGCGACACCGCCGATCAGATGGACAATACCAAGCAGGTCAATCTCTTTTCCAGCAGCCTGCAGATGATTCGGGAGATCCTGGGAAAGCATCTGCCCAGCCATGTCATCGCACTGGATATGCGGCATTTTTCCGTCATCATGCATTTCCCGGACATGAATCAGATGGACATGAAACGGATCCGCGAGGCATGGGAAAATGCCTGCCAGATGGTTCATAATTATTTTAATGTATGGCTCACCGTAGGTATGGGAAGTGCGGTGGATGACCCCCTGCGGATCAGCGAAACCTATCAGGAAGCCCGTCAATCCTTCAATCAGGCAGACAAGGCCCACCCTCTCATTCTGTTCACGAAAAAAGCGGATGAATCCCTGAAAAATTCTTTTAACCTGGCGATTTTCAAGGGAGCCCTGACTCAGGCCTTTGAGGAATTTGATACGGATATCCTCTATGACACGCTGACTCAGATCAGCGATCTGTTTGCCGCACATCCGCAGCGCCTTTTACAGGTGATGGACGGCGCCTGCAGCATCCTTTATCTGTCCATGTCCCTGCTTCCGGAGGGCGAAGAAAATATCACCCGGATTTTTTCCGATTACCCGGACAGCTATCGCTCCATCTATCAGATGAATAATGTCAGTCAGATCATTCAGTGGCTGAACACTCTGCGGGACGGACTCTGCGATCTGCTGAAAAACAAGCGGAAGACCTACAAGGAGCATGTAATCACCAACATCCAGAAATATATCAACAATCATATCGAGGACCGCCTGTCCTTAAACGACGTTGCCGCAGTCTTCGGACTCAGCCCCAACTACTTAAGCGCCCTGTTTAAGAAAACCTGCAGCATCGGATTCTCCGAGTATATCACTCAGAGAAAGATCACCAAGGCCAAAGCGCTTCTTCTGGAGCAGGATCTGAAAATTTACGAAATTGCCGACCGTCTGGGCTTTGAAAGCGCCTTTTACTTCAGCAAGGTCTTCAAGAAGGTAGAGGGAATTTCCCCGAGAGAATATCTGCAGAGCCATACCGCCGCACCGGAAGAAAAGCTTTGATTACATAAAAAGGAGAGTAGCGTTATGTTTCAAGAATCTGCACAGAACCATCACGGAGCGCTCCGGGACTTTGCTCCTGCGGCTCCCATTACAGACCGGAAGGCCTGGGAAGGCCTGATGCCGGAAATCCGGAATCAGCTGATCACCGACGGAGAAGCGTTTCTTTCCTTCTCCTGGCCGGTTTTAAACGCCACGGATTATCTGGAATTTTCCAGAACCGGAAACCGGACGAATTATGAAAATAAAATGTTTAAGCGGCGCACAGTCCTGAACACACTGGTACTGGCAGAATGTGCAGAAAACAAGGGCCGCTTCCTGGATGATGTCATAAACGGCCTGTTCGCCATCTGCGGGGAAGCCGCCTGGCAGCTTCCCGCCCATAATTCCTACATCCGGGATTCGGTGCAGCTTCCTTTGCCGGATGTGACCCGGCCGGTTCTGGACCTGTTTGCAGCAGAAACCGGTGCTGTTCTTGCACTTGTCGATTACCTGCTGCATGATGCGCTGGATTCTATAAGCCCGGCTGTTTCCGTAATGATCCGGGACGCACTGGAAAAACGAATCCTGACCCCTTACCAGACCGAGCATTTCTGGTGGATGGGCGACGGAAAAAGCCACATGAACAACTGGACTGTATGGTGTACGCAGAACGTTCTCATAGCGGCCTTTGCCTGCCCGCTGGACAGCCGGCGCAGGCTTGCCATCCTGCAGAAGGCAGCAAAAAGTCTGGACTATTTTCTGGCCGAGTACGGCGAGGACGGCTGCTGCGACGAAGGCGCCCAGTATTACCGCCATGCCGGTCTCTGCCTGTTTAACTGCCTGGAAATCCTGAATGCCGTGACCGACAGCGCCTTCTCCTCGCTTTATCAAAAAACAAAGATCCGAAACATGGCCGAGTACATCCGGAATGTACATGTAGATGACATTTATTATATTAATTTCTCCGACTGCTCGCCGGTGGCCGGCCGCTGCGATGCCAGAGAATTTCTTTTCGGAAAACGGATCGGCAGCCGGGCACTTACCGACTTCGCAGCCCGCGACTACCGCAGCCGGGAGGACAAGCTGATTCCGGGCGAACATAATCTGCTGTATCGTCTTCAGGCCGTTTTCTCCTGCCAGGAAATCCTGGAATACCCGGCCGCGGACAAGCTTCCTCAGAAGGATCTTTATTTCCCCAGCGTCGGCCTGTTTCTGGCGCGGGATTCCCGGTTCTGCCTTGCAGTAAAGGCCGGAGACAATGACGACAGCCACAACCACAACGATACCGGAAGCTTCACCGTGTACAAGGACGGAAAGCCGCTCTTTATCGACATCGGCGTGGAAAGCTACACGAAAAAGACCTTTTCCCCGCAGCGTTATGAGATCTGGACCATGCAGTCCCAGTATCACAATCTGCCCACCTTCTTTGAATCGGAGCTTGACGAACATGCTCCCGACACCTCTTCCGGAATCATGCAAGGGAACGGTCCGGAGTATAAGGCACATCAGACTGCCTGGAAGCTGGGCGAAACGGAATGTTCCATCTCCATGGATATTGCCGGCGCCTATCCGGACAGCCGGATCGTCTCCTACCTGCGCAGCGCGGTTCTGCAGAAGGAAAAGCAGATCACGATCACGGACCGCTACACCGGAAGTCTTTTCCCGGCCGTCCAGTCTCTGATCACCTATGAAAAGCCGGAATGGAATCCCGAAACCTCCACCCTGCAGGTCGGCACAGCCGGCACCTGCCGCATCACAGGCGCCCGCCGCGTTTTCATCCAGGAGCTGCCCATCACCGATGCCCGGCTGCAGACTGCCTGGAAGCACAACCTGTACCGCACACTGGTGATCCTTGAGCAGACAGAGCTGACTCTGGAAATCCGATAACCATTTTCGTATTGACCTCCGTTGCGTTTATCCGCATTTTTATGGGGTTCCATCTTGCCAGCCGGGAAAAACTATGCTAGAATTTAAGTGTTGTGCTTATATAAGTTCATGATTGGATGAACGTTTCTACCAGCTGCCGAAAATAGTTGACTATAAGCTTCTTTTTTGGCTAGCTGGTTTTCTTGTTTCACAAAAAGCTTTGCCGAAACCCATTATTCATATGTACTCGAAAAGGAGGTAATTTATCATGACCCCATCCAACACCTATGATGTCATTATTATCGGTGCCGGTCCTTCCGGTATTTTCTGCGCCTACGAGCTGATTCAGAAAAAACCAGAGCTGAAGATCCTGATGATCGAAAAGGGCCGTCCTATCGAAAAACGAGTATGTCCGAAGCGTACCACCAAGGTCTGCGTCGGCTGCCAGCCCTGTTCCATCACCACCGGCTTTGCTGGAGCGGGCGCCTTCTCCGACGGCAAGCTTTCCCTGTCTCCGGATGTCGGCGGCAATCTGCCGGAAATCTTAGGCTACGATGAAGCAAAAAGTCTGATCCAGGAATCCGACAGCATTTACCTGAAATTCGGCGCAGACAAAAATATTTACGGCGTTGATAAGCAGAAGGAGATCCAGGAAATCCGCCGCAAGGCCATTACAGCCAACTTAAAGCTGATCGAATGTCCGATCCGCCATCTTGGCACCGAGGAAGGCTACAAGATCTATACCCGCCTTCAGGAGCATCTGTTAAGCCACGGTATTTCCATGGAATTCAACACCATGGTCCGCGACATTCTCATTGAGGACGGCACTGCAAAAGGCGTTGTCACCGACAAAGGCGAAACCTACTATGCATCGGAAGTCGTTGCCGCCATCGGACGTGAGGGTTCTGACTGGTTCTCCCACCTCTGCGGCGATCATGGCATCGAAACGGAAGTCGGCACAGTGGACATCGGCGTCCGGGTAGAGGTCCGCGACGAGGTCATGGAATTTTTGAATAAAAACCTGTACGAGGCTAAGCTGGTTTACTACACGCCGACCTTTGATGACAAGGTCCGCACCTTCTGTACCAATCCTTCCGGCGAGGTTGCTACGGAATACTACGAAAACGGCCTGGCCGTGGTAAACGGACATGCCTATAAATCCAAAGAGTACAAGACGAATAATACCAATTTTGCCCTTCTGGTATCGAAAAACTTTACCAAACCGTTCAAGACCCCGATCGAATACGGCAAGCACATTGCCCAGTTAAGCAACATGCTCTGCGACGGCAAAATCCTGGTACAGACCTTCGGCGATTTCCAGAGAGGACGCCGCACCACCGAGGAGCGTCTCTGCCGGAACAATCTGATTCCGACCCTGAAGGATGCCGTGCCGGGCGATCTTTCCCTGGTGCTTCCGCACCGTATCATGGTGGATATCAAGGAAATGCTTTTGGCTCTGGACAAGGTGACACCCGGTATTGCCAGCGATGAAACGCTGCTTTACGGCGTCGAAGTAAAATTCTACTCCAACAAGGTTGTCGTAAACCGGGATTTCGAGACCAGCATCCACGGTCTGCGCGCCATCGGCGACGGTGCTTCCGTGACAAGAGGTCTGCAGCAGGCTTCTGCAAACGGAATCAGCGTGGCAAGAAGCATTTTAAAGCGCATGGACGCATAAACCCGGGATGTCCTGATGACCATCCGACTTTTGTCAGAAAAAGAGGGAAGCCTGTAAAAACGGACTCCCCTCTTTTTTACCCAATATCAAAACCGAATCCAGTCTGCTGACACTTTCTCGCAGCAATCCGCACTCATTTTTCGTTCTCCCATAATGTTTCCGGATACAGACCCTGCTGCTTGAATCCCCGGATCGCCTGAACTACCATCTCTTTATCTTCCTTATAGGTCACGCCGTACCAGCGGTCCACACTCTTTAAAACCGTTACCTCGGCCTTTCCTTCCTTCAGAAGCTCATCTACCACAAACGGCAGGAAATATTCGCACTTCAACGGATTTTCCGGAACAGATCTTTCCAGGAAAGCAGCAAAACGTGCATCCAGCTCCTTCAGGATACTTGCAGTAAAGCCCCACAGATTCATGGAGACAATGGTTTCCTCCGGAAGCTCTGCCCAGGTAGCGCCGTCATCCTCGGTATACTCTGCCGTCTCACCGTGCTTTTCAATTCTGGTCCGCTCATGGATGTCCGTCAGCTTGTGATTTTCGTCCATGCTGCAGACGCCTCTTGCCACATGTCCGTTCTCCGTCAGTGTATTGTAAAGCTGGTAGCCGACCATTGCATACTGATATTTTTCATCATCCTGATGCGCTGCCAGCTGGTCATAAATAGCCTTGAAAGCCGCCTTGCCGTAATAATCATCTGCATTGATCACCGCAAACGGTCCGTCGATCACATCCTTACAGCACAGAATGGCATGTCCGGTTCCCCAGGGCTTTATACGTCCTTCCGGCACAGAAAAGCCTTCCGGAATCTTGTCCAGCTCCTGATACACATATTCTACCTGAATATGCTTCTCCATGCGCTTTCCCACGCCCTCCTTGAAGTCCTGCTCGATTGCCTTCTTGATGATGAAAACCACTTTCTCAAAACCGGCCTCCAGCGCATCATAGATCGAAAAATCCATGATGATATTTCCATACTCATCTACCGGATCAATCTGTTTCAGCCCGCCGTAGCGGCTTCCCATTCCGGCAGCCATAATTACCAGCACCGGTTTCTTATTCTCGTTCATCACAATGACCTCCTGTCAGAAAATTCATATTCTTTTCTTGGCGTCGGTGAACAGGGGACAGCACGGTCCGAAACATCCGGCTCTGTGCCCATGAGACATGCTGCCTCCTGTCCACCGACGTTATCTTAAGTATACTGACACCATATCGGAAAAGCAATAGCAGTGCCTGCTTTTTGTTTGTACAACCATCCTCTTGCGTGCGGGCAAAAGAAAGCCGTATCCTTTTTATTCAGGATACGGCTTCCTCTTACGCAAATGCCTCTTCCGATGTCTCCAGCAAAGTGGATTCATATTTGTCGAGAATTACGCTCTGAATCATATCTCTCGTCCCGGAATTAATGGGATGTGCGATATCTCTGTATTCCCCGTCTGCTGCCTTCCGGCTCGGCATGGCGATGAATAACCCCTTTTCTCCCTCAATTACTTTTATGTCATGAATAACGAATTCATTGTCCAGAGTGATGGAAACGATGGCCTTCATCTTTCCTTCCTTTTCAATTCGTCTCACTCTTACGTCTGTTATCTGCATGCTAAAAACCCCTCCGCCTCTTTGTAAATCCTGCTTTTTAAATTATATCGTATACCTCTCGTTCTTCTCCACAACGATCTTGATGTTATCCGGTGTTCCGATATGGGTGGTGTTGGCCCGAATCGTATCACGGCTCTCTACGATACAGTTTTCAATCACCGTATTATCGCCGATATATACATCATTCAGGATGATGGAATTTTTAATCACACAGTTGTTGCCGATATAAACCTTCTTAAACAATATGGAATTTTCCACGGTACCGTTGATAATGGAGCCGCTGGAGATCAGGCTGTTCTTCACCTGTGCACCCGGATTGTACTTGGCCGGGGGCAGATCATCGATCTTGGAATAGATGTCCGGATACTGTTTAAAGAAATAGTTCCGTACTTCCGGTTTCAGGAAATCCATGTTCGTCTTATAATAGGATTCTACGGAAGCGATATTGCTCCAGTAGCTGTCCAGATTATATGCGTAGATTCTCTTTAAATTCTTATAGCGGACCAGAATATCCTTCACAAAGTCATAACGGTCCTCAGCTGCACAGCGCTCAATCAGCTCAATCAGCTGACGTCTGCGGATCACATAGATACCGCAGGAAATGGTGTTCGCATCGGAAACCATCGGCTTCTCCTCGAAGTCCACGATTCGTCCGTCATCATTGATCTTCACGCAGCCGAAACGGGTTACATCGTCGTCCTCATTCATCTTCTTGCAGACTACGGTAATATCGGCCTTCTTCTCAATGTGGTACTCCAGAACCTTGTTATAGTCCAGCTTATATACGCCGTCACCGGCTGCGATTACCACATACGGCTCATGACTGCTCTTTAAAAAGCTTAAGTTCTGATACAGCGCATCTGCGGTTCCGCGGTACCAGTCACTGCTCTCTGCAGTAATGGTCGGGGTAAATACAAACAAACCGCCCTGCTTCCGTCCGAAATCCCACCATTTGGAGGAACTTAAATGAAGATTCAGGGAACGGGAATTATACTGGGTAAATACCGCCACATTCTGAATGTGGGAATTGCTCATATTGCTCAGTGCAAAGTCAATACTTCTGTAGCTTCCTGCTACCGGCATTGCAGAAATGGCTCTCTTGTTTGAAAGCTCTCTCATCCTCTTGCTGTTGCCGCCTGCTAATACGATACCGATTGCTCTCATTTTACGCCACCTGCCTTTACAATGTAGTCTCCGCTCGCCAGCAATCCATCCGGATAATCCGCAGCTTCCGTCACACCGGAAATCGCGGTGTTCTTTCCGATCTTCACGTGATCCGGAATCACGGAATGTTCGCCGATGGTTACCAGATCAAACTGATATACCTTCGGATTATATGTACTCGGCGCATACTCGCCTACGCCCAGCTCACAGCCTGCTCCAACCGTTACGTCCTCTGCGATAATCGCCTTCGTTACCTTGGAGCCCGCTCCGATCACACTGCCCTGCATCACAATGGAATCACGCACAACGGCTCCCTTTTCAATGGTGACGCCGGCGCCGATTACGGAATTGATCACCTCACCGTAAATCTCGCTGCCTTCACCGATAATGCTCTTCTCGATCTTTGCCTCGCTGGAAACATACTGCGGAGGAATGATATCGCTCTTGGTATAAATTCTCCAGTATTCTTCATACAGGTTAAACTCCGGAATGATATCGATCAGCTCCATGTTCGCTTCCCAGTAAGAACCAAGCGTTCCTACATCCTTCCAGTAGCCGTTGTACTCGTATGCGAATACCCGGTCTCCCTTTCCATGGCAGTACGGAATGATGTGCTTGCCGAAATCACAGCCTGGCTCGTCCTTCATCTTGATCAGTGCATCGCGAAGTACCGGCCAGCTGAAGATATAGATACCCATGGAAGCCAGATTGCTTCTCGGATGCTCCGGTTTCTCTTCGAATTCGGTAATCCGGTTGTTCTCGTCCGTAATTACCACGCCAAAACGGCTTGCCTCCTCAATCGGAACCGGCATGGCAGCAATGGTGATATCGGCATTATTTGCCTTGTGGTAATCCAGCATAACCTCATAATCCATCTTATAAATATGATCGCCGGAAAGAATCAGAACGTAATCCGGATTATAATTCTCCATATACTCCAGGTTCTGATAAATTGCATTTGCAGTGCCGGTGTACCAGTCGCTGCCCTTGCTCTTTTCATATGGAGGTAAGATCGTAACGCCTCCCACATTACGGTCTAAGTCCCACGGAATACCGATTCCGATATGGGTGTTCAAACGTAACGGCTGATACTGCGTCAGCACACCGACCGTATCTACACCAGAATTAATGCAGTTGCTTAAAGGAAAGTCAATGATGCGGTATTTCCCCCCAAATGATACCGCCGGCTTGGCAACCTTGGCAGTCAGAACACCAAGACGACTTCCCTGTCCGCCAGCTAAAAGCATGGCTATCATTTCTTTCTTAATCACGTTATCACCTCTTGCTGTAATATTTTTGTTGTACTAGCATTATATCACATATTTCATAAATAGTGAACAAATATTTTCGCCAATCTTTTTGCAATTTGTGCATTGTCCTACCAATTATTGCATAAAATTTACAAATCCGCGGTTTTCCCCGATAAATCGCATTCCCCTTGAAATTATGGCGGCGGACCTTGAATCCCTTGTAAAAATAAAGTATAATTTGTATCAAAGGCAAACTTAAAAAACAAAGGAGACAGATTGTCATGAACTTAATAACCGTAAAAGAGCTTTACAAAAACCGGGAAGCTTACTTCAATAAAGAGGTCACCATCGGCGGCTGGATCCGCAGCAACCGTGACTCCAGGGCCTTCGGCTTTCTGGTTATCAGTGACGGAACTTTTTTCGAGCCGATTCAGGCTGTTTATCATGATACGATGGAGAACTTTGCAGAGACCGCAAAGCTGGGCGTCGGATGTGCCGTGATCGTAAAGGGCATCCTGACCCCGACCCCGCAGGCCAAGCAGCCGTTTGAAATTCAGGCTACCGAGGTGACCGTGGAGGGGCCTTCCGCACCGGATTACCCGCTGCAGAAAAAGCGCCACTCCTTCGAATACCTGCGCACCATCTCCCATCTTCGTCCGAGAACAAACACCTTCCAGGCAGTATTCCGGGTTCGTTCCCTGATCGCCTATGCCATTCACCAGTACTTCCAGGAGCGCGGATTTGTGTATGTACACACTCCTCTGATTACCGGCAGTGACTGCGAGGGCGCCGGCGAAATGTTCCAGGTAACCACCCTGGATTTAAACAACCTTCCGAAGACCGCCGACGGAAAAGTGGACTACTCCCAGGATTTCTTCGGCAAACCAACCAATTTAACAGTAAGCGGCCAGTTAAACGGCGAAACCTACGCCATGGCCTTCCGCAACATTTATACCTTCGGCCCCACCTTCCGCGCAGAGAATTCCAACACCACCCGTCATGCGGCTGAATTCTGGATGATCGAACCGGAAATGGCGTTCGCCGATCTGGATGACAACATGGCGCTGGCAGAGAGCATGTTAAAATACATCATTCGTTATGTGCTGGAGAATGCACCGGAGGAAATGAACTTCTTCAATCAGTTCGTGGACAAGGGGCTTTTAGACCGTTTAAATCATGTGCTGAATTCCGAGTTCGGACATGTTACCTACACGGAGGCCATCGAGCTTCTGGAAAAGCACAATGACAAATTTGACTACAAGGTATTCTGGGGCTGCGATCTGCAGACCGAGCATGAGCGCTACCTGACCGAGGAAATCTTCAAGCGTCCGGTATTTGTTACCGATTATCCGAAGGAGATCAAGGCCTTCTACATGAAGATGAATCCGGACGAAAAAACCGTAGCAGCCATGGACTGTCTGGTTCCCGGCATCGGTGAGATCATCGGCGGCAGCCAGAGAGAGGATGACTATAACAAGCTGGTTAAGCGCATGGATGAGCTGGGCCTTAAGAAAGAGGATTACGGCTTTTATCTGGATCTGCGCAAATACGGCTCCGCACGTCATTCCGGCTTCGGTCTGGGCTTTGAACGCTGCGTGATGTATCTGACGGGTATGTCCAATATCCGCGATGTGATTCCGTTCCCAAGAACCGTCAACAACTGTGAGCTGTAAAAGCATCGGGGGATTATGTACCTTCGGAATCCCTTTGTTCCTGAATTTGTGAGATGATTTTTTGTCAGCCGCAAAGCCAGGTGCAGAAGAAACTCTGAGCGTACATTATAAGAAATAGGCGGGGCCCGGGGTCCCGCCCTTTCCTTATTCCGCGTTTCCGGCAGCGGCAGCCCCGCTTCCAGGCTTCAGATTCAGAACCGTGCACGCATGGCACAGAATGGAGAGCATTATGAAGTTTATACATACCGGCGACATCCACTGGGGCATGAGTCCCGACAGCGACCGTCCCTGGTCCCGGGAACGGACCCAGGCAATCAAGGAAACGTTTGAGGAGGTCATCCGCCAGGCAAAGGAGCGGGACGTGGACTTCCTGTTTATCACCGGCGATCTGTTTCACCGTCAGCCGCTGGCCAGAGATCTGAAAGAGGTCAATTACCTGTTTTCTACCATCCCTTCCGTCCGCGTGATAATCATTGCGGGCAATCATGACCGGATCCGGACCAATTCTGCCCTTATGAGCTTTACCTGGTGCCCCAACGTCACCTTTCTGATGAAGGAAGATCTGGACTCGGTTGTATTTGAAGACTGCAACACGGAAATTTACGGCTTCAGCTATTACACAGCCGAGATCACGGAAGCCAGACTGAACCAAACCGGCATCACCGACAACGGACGGATTCAGATCCTGCTTGCCCACGGCGGAGATGCCAACCATCTTCCCATCGACAAGAGCAGTCTGGCGTTATCCCCATTTTCCTACATTGCGCTGGGGCATATCCACAAACCGCAGGTGATTCTGGAGCGGCGCGCCGCCTACTGCGGCTCCCTGGAACCCCTGGACAAGACCGAAACCGGTCCCCACGGCATTTATGTCGGCGAGATCAATTCCGTAACCCGGCAGGTAACAGCGCTGGAATTCGTACCCATGTGCCAATCTCAGTATATTTCCCTGGCTGTAAATGTAACGCCGAAAACCACGAACAGCGAACTGGCTGCCCGGATTTCCCAGGAAATCCAGACGCGGGGCCTGCAGCACATCTACCGGTTCTTTATCCGCGGTATGCGGGATCCGGACATTACCTTTGATCTGGATGTGCTGGAATCCCGTTTCCGCATTGCCGAGATCCGGGACAGTTCCGAGCCGCAGTACGATTTTTCCCGGCTGTTTGCGGAGCATCCCGGCGATATGATTGGCTTTTTTATCCGCGCGCTGCAGAAGGACGAAATGAGCCCGGTGGAAAAGAAGGCACTGTATTACGGAATCAACGCTCTGCTGAAAACTACTGACGAAAGGAGCTAAACCATGAAACTTCTTGATCTGCACATTAACGGCTTCGGAAAGTTCCATGACCGCTCCCTTTCCTTCACGGATGGACTGAATGTCATCTATGGAAAAAATGAAGCCGGGAAATCGACTCTCCATTCCTTTATCCGAAGCATGCTGTTCGGCATGGAACGGCAGAGAGGGCGGGCGGCCAGAACAGACCAGTTCAGCAAATATAAGCCCTGGGATTTAAAAAACGGATATGAGGGGCGGCTGCGTCTGGAATCCGGCGGACACATTTACCGCATTGAGCGGAACTTCCAGAATATCCGTGAATTCATTATCGTGGATGAGACGCTGGGGCGGGAGGTGGAGCCTACCCGATCCCTGATGGATCAGCTGCTCTGCGGTCTTTCTGAAACTGCATATAATAATACGATCAGCATCGGCCAGCTGAAAAGTGCCACCGACAGCGGCATGGTGACTGAACTGAAAAACTATATCGCCAATATGAATACGTCCGGCAATATGGCTCTGAACATCACGAAAGCCTCCGCTTTCCTGAAGGCACAGCGAAAGGAGCTGGAGCGGCAGATGGTACCGGAAGCCGCCAGAAGCTATACTACGCTTCTGGGGGATATCCGGAACATGGAACGGGAAATCTCCGCGCCGGAATATGAAAACCACCTGACGGAATATCAGAAGAAAAAGGCAGATGCCAGAGCAGAGCTGGAGCGGCTCCAGCGAGAAAAGGAGGAGCTGCTCCAGAAAATTGCCCGCGGTCATCAAGTACTGGAAAGCAGCAAATTTACCGATGAGGCCTCGATCCAGGCCTATGAGGATCACGGAAAGGAAATTTATGAAGATTACACGGCTGCCAAAGGCCTTTGTGAAAAAAAGTCACGAACTGTTTCAGCGATGGTGTCGCTGGTACTGGGAGTTCTGGCAGTAGCCGGAGGCATTTCTCTGGCTGCCTTTGCCGCCGCTTCCTGGATGCCGTATTTAACGATTCTCTCCCCGCTGCACTTAAACCGCTGGCTGCCGGCCGGTACCCTTTTGCTTCTGGCTGCTCTGCTTCTGGCTTCCGGCGGCTTTCTGACTGCCCGAAATGCAGGCTACCGAAAGGACCTGGAATATAATCAGAAGCTGCTGCAGGAGATTTTTTCCCGGCACCTGGGAGATGACTCCGTCAGCCCGGAGGCCATGAATGCCTTCCTGGAGCGGATGGCAGAATTCCGTCGCCTGAGCCGGGCCCTTCTTTCCTCCGAGGCTACTGTAGCCGAGCTGAACCGGAAGATCGATGAGCTGCACATCCGGCAGTCCGGCTTCGGGGCTGAGATTGAAAAGCAGCAGAAGCTGCAGTGGGAACTGGAGAAAAAGCTGGAGCATCTGGCCGGCTGCAAAACACAGGCGGAGGCGCTGAAAGACGTTCTGGCAGAAAATGACCGCATTGCCCAGGAGCTGGCCGCCATCGACCTGGCTCAGGATACCATGACGGAGCTTTCCACTTCTATCCGGGACTCCTTCGGGCTGTATCTGAACAAGGAAGCCTCCGACCTGATCAACGGCATCACCGGCGGCATTTACAGCAGCATGAGCATTGACGAAAATCTGAATGTATTTATGAATACAAAGGAAAAGCTGGTTCCCATTGACCAGGTCAGCTCCGGAACCATGGACCAGGTTTACCTGGCACTGCGCCTGGCTGCCGCCAAATTGATTCAGAGCGGGTCCGAGAAAATGCCTCTGATCTTTGATGACAGCTTCGCACTCTACGACGATGAACGACTGAAAACCGCGTTGAAGTGGCTGGTTTCTGCCTTCGACGGTCAGATCATCATGTTTACCTGCCATCAGCGGGAAGCACAGATGCTGACGGCAAACCAGATTCCATATCAGCTGATTGAGATCTGAGCAGAACGGAGTCAGAGCACGGCGCTTCGGCGGGCCGGGGTGACTATAAACCCGGGAATACCAGAGAAATAAGAGGAGGTTTGGAAACGTATGGAACCGATCATGGCTCCGGTTAATAAAATCATTTCATTCAGCAGCGTAGACGGTTACGGAAACCGGACGGCAATCTTTCTGCAGGGCTGCAATCAGAACTGTCTCTACTGCCACAATCCGGAGACAATTTCCATGTGCATCGGCTGCGGGGATTGTGTTGCGCTCTGTCCTACAGGCGCGCTGACCAGAACCCCGGACGGCATCCGCTTTGATCTGACCAGATGCTGCGGCTGCGACACCTGTTTAAAAACCTGCCGGCACAACGCTTCTCCCCGGATCCGGCAGATGACTGCAGAACAGGTCTGGCAGGAGATCCATCCCAATCTTCCCTTTATAAACGGCATTACCGTCTCCGGAGGCGAATGCATGCTGCGGCCGGGTTTTTTGACCGAGCTGTTTACGCTGGCAAAGGCCGCCGGCAAAACCACCTATATCGACACCAATGGCCAGATTCCCCTGGAAAAGTATCCCGGCCTTCTGGCCGTTACGGATAAAGCCATGATTGATTTAAAGGCCGGCGATGAAGCGGACCACCGAACGCTCACCGGTCTTGGCGTAGATACGGTCATTCAAAACATTCGTCTGACCGCATCTCTTCACAAGCTTTATGAGATCCGAACCGTCGTGGTTCCCGGCATTGCAGACAATGAAAAAACGGTCCGTCTGGGAAGCAGCCTGATCGCCGCCTGGCCGGATGTCCGCTATAAGCTGATCCGGTTCCGGAAGTTCGGAGTCCGGCCGGAGTTTGCCGGGATCCCAACTCCAGACGATTCCCTGATGGAATCTCTCCGTCAGCTTGCGCTGACGCTGGGCGTAAAAGACGTGGTCATCACCTGAGTCGGACAACAAACCCAAAAGCACAGTCAAAAAGGCGGTAATCTGTACCTGCATGCTGCATCGGCACAGATTACCGCCTTTTGCTGTTTTATCCTGTCATTGATTTATGTGGCTTTTCCGGCCTTGTACTGACTGACCGCATCACTTAAATTTGCCGCCTGGCCGGACCGAATCAGCCGCGCCAGCTCTGCCAGCTTATCGGGCTGCATGAATTCTTTTCCAATATAGCTTTCATACTGATCGGTGATCTTCAGCGACAGCTCCTTGATTTTCTGCTCCAGCTCACCGGCTTTTATCTCAGAGCGGGCAAGATCCTGCTTCAGCTGTTCGATCTTGTCCTTGCTGTTGTTGACAATCTCATCTGAGATAATCGTCTGCGTTACAGTCTGGAAGGTGTTCAACGCCTCCTGCTTCTTGGCTGTCAAATCTAAAAGCTCCTGTCCGATCCGTGAAATTTCATCGTCGTATTTTTCCAGATCGTAAATCGTCTCATTCCGGTCCCGCCGGATGGAATTGGTAATAACCCGGATTTTTTTCTTGTTGGAATGAATCGTATCCCGGATCAGCCGCCCCTGACGGATCGCCTCATGGTGTCCCATTTTGGTATGATTTCCGATTGTCAGATAAATTCCTCCGAACAAAATGATATCCAGAAGATAAATCAAAATCAGCATCCAGCTGCGCCTCGTCCCCTCCGCAATCAGAAGATAGGCTCCGGCCGGGATGGCCGCAAATACGAGCAGAACGGTGAGAAGAAGAATACCCAGCTCCTTCAAAGTCCGCGGCATATAAAGCGCGTAAAACCAGGTCCGCATACAGAAGGATGGCAGCCGGTCTTTCTGGAATACCCCTTTCATCTGAGCCTTCAGCTCCTTGTTCTGTGTATGCAGTTCTGCCGTCTCCTCGGCAATCCGCTCTTTCATTCCCTGATTCTTCGCCTTTTCCCTCTTCGTTCTTGCCTTCTTCAGCCGGTCCTGGGCTCTGGCAATCTCTTTGTCGTAGCTGACATTTATTTCCTCTTTCCGTTTTTTTACGGTAAGAGCAATGGCATCATCCACGGCCTTCTGCTCCGCCTCCAGCTGCTTTTCCTGCTGCTTTTCCTGCAGATTCAGCTGGCTTAAGTCCTTCTTCATCTGATTCAGGTCCTCTACTGCTTCCTTCGCTTCTGCCAGAAAAGCCGCCTGATCCATCGTTGGCTCTGTCATATGCAGTCCTCCTTCATCCGTCCTTTTTCTGCCCTTTTATCTGCCAAGTTTACAATCTTTTTTCCGCGCTGCACATGCAAACGCTCTCCCTCGGGTATAAGCTTACTACAAATCTGCCTGTGTTACAAGGGAGAATTCATCCATTCTGCCGCACTCCGCCCAATCTGCAAACAAAATAGCCTGCCTTCCGGCTCCAGACTGCGGGGAATGAGGACTTGTATTTGACGAAAGATTCCGATATACTAATAATCACTTGTAAAGGAGGAATTTGTATATGTTCCGTATGTGGGGAAAAATCTGGAAGGACAATCATCTGATGCGGGATACCGTCATCTGCATGACCGATTACTCTCTGTCCAGAACACAGATGGTATTCCAGTCTCTGGAAGAGATCTGCTATCAGTTTGATCTTGGTCAGCCGATCTGGCTGGAATCCAACATCCGGGCTTTCCAGCTTCATGATAAGACCCGGTTTTCGCAGGACAATTTTGTGGAAGAGATTGCGTTTGATTATCTGGAAATTCAGGTAATTGAGGAGTAAAGGAACGGGCAGAAACCAGAAAGGTCCTCTGCCCGCTGTCTTTTATCCCAGGTATTCTCTTATGATCTCACCCAGCACCTTGATCTCCTCCGGCTTTAAATCCTTCATCCAGTTCTCACCGGCTGAGGTCCCGCCGGACGTTCGGCTTCCCTTCTCCGAAGGCCTGGCCTGCTGACTGCTCCTTCCTGCGGCCGCCTGCTCCAGACTTTTCCGCAGCTGACTCAATGCTTCATCCGATACCGCATTTTCCGACTCTTCTTCGGATTCCGGATTCCGGCTGCCCGATGTATGTCCCTTTGCACCGTAAGACACCGTTTCCCGTTTTCTCCCCCGCAGAAGGCGCACCGGCTCTTTCGCTGCGGATGCCTGTCTGACGACCGCACTGTCCTTTTCTTCTTCCGGATCCGGGAGACGGTCCCTTCCCATCCGCTTCCAGAGGGTATTTTCCAGATAATCCTGAATGCAGGCTGTGAGCCTCTGACGCTTGTCCTCCAGCCCGGCTCCATAGTCGATCATAATATTAAAAATTCCGGTCAGAATCCCCATAGAACCATATAGAATGATGTAGTAGGAATCACACCGATACCAGTAGGAAAGAAATGCTGCCGCACCGCCGATCAGAAAGCAAAGTGCCGTCATCTGATTGGAAAACGCAGTCCAGCCGCCCGGCGTAAACAGTCCCATTTTTGCTTCATAAATCTGTTTCTCCACAAATATCCGGGTATTTGCCATCCCCTGGTTCAGCCGATAAGTATCCTCTGCCCGCTGCAGAAACTCCCGCAGCCATTTATTTTTCGTCAGCATCATATTTCCTGATTCTTTAATTAATCGTTTGTAGAGGCTGCGCGCTGTCAGCTTACCTGCCAGACCCAGCAGGCAGATCGCTGCCAGAACGTAGATTGCTTTCCCTGTCTGTAAAAATTCCAGCATCATATAGCTCCCCTTTCTTTCCGGCACCTGCTTTCTGTCACGGCGCCTGATAGAGTACATTATAAACACCGAATTTTCATTTGGGAAGATGAGAACGGCAAGAATCGTTCGTCAAATTCAGCCTCTATTCGCACGGGAGGTTCCTCCTCCTGTTTTCCATCACGGTTCGTACCGCTCTGCCATCGCCAGCATCAGATTTACAGAATGCTCAATTGCCTTTGCCTCAAAGGTCTCATAATCCATATTGGCGCTGTCATCTGCCTTATCGGAAATAGCCCGCACAATCAGCACCGGAATCCGATTCAGCCATGCCGCCTGTGCGATGGCTGCTCCCTCCATCTCCGTACAGCTTCCGGCAAAGGTCTCAACCAGCCACTGTTTTTTAGCCGGATCCGAGATAAACTGATCCCCGCTGACAACCCGTCCGACCCAGGTATGAATATCCGGATTGACCTGGCGGCAGCACTCCTCTGCCAGCTTCCGGAGCTTTTCATCCGCCGGGAAGGAGAACGGCTCCATCTGTGGGATCTGTCCCACTGGATAGCCAAAGCCGGTAGCATTCATATCATGCTGCACCGCATCCAGAGAAAGCACAATATCCCCGATATCGATCTCTGCCTTCAGGGAACCTGCAATTCCTGTATTCACCACTGCGTCCACCTGATAGCAGTCCGCCAGAATCTGCGTGCAGACCGCCGCATTGACCTTGCCGATTCCGGAACGCACTACCACGACCGGCTTCCCCTTCAAGGTTCCCTTATAAAAATCCATACCTGCTTTGGTTTCCACGGAAACCGCATCCAGACATTCCTTGATTCTTGCCACTTCCTGATCCATGGCTCCGATAATTCCTAACATGAAACTCCTCCTGCTCTGTTTTCTTTTGATCTTAAACTCATTTTTAACCACAATCTACTCCATTATAAGGGGCTTGACAATCTTTTTCAATCCATTATACTGGATTTATGAAGATAAAGGAGGCTTACATATGGATTTTAAAACGCAGGGCGTCTGTTCCAGATCCCTTCATTTTGAGGTAAAAGATAACAAAATCACCAACGTATCCTTCGTCGGCGGCTGTTCCGGAAATACCCAGGGAGTTGCTCGTCTGGTAGAAGGCATGGATATTGATGAGGCAATCCGCCGCCTGGAAGGCATTCACTGCGGACCTCGTCCGACTTCCTGTCCAGATCAGCTGGCAAGAGCATTAAAGCAGTACAAGGAAACTCACTAAAACCATGTGGTACGGCTATTTGCCGGACTGCCTGAAAAGACCATGCGGTATGAATGCCTTTGGATCAAATGCATTCATACCGCATGGTTTTTCCGCATCAGGTTCCGCTTCCTGATCCGTTCACATACTGCAGGATTCCCATCGCCACCGTCCATGCAAGACGATCCTGGTATTCATCCGTTTCCAGCTTCCTGGCCTCTTCCGGATTGGATAAAAAGCCGGTTTCCACAATAATGGACACCGGCTTTGAATGCGTCAGCAGATAATAATTACTGTTCGCCTTCGCCTGCCTTCGGTTTGCCGGACCCAGCACATAATCAAAACGCTTTTGCATCAGCTGGGCAAATTTTTTGCCCTCTTCGGAATTCTGATAAAAAAACACCTGCGGGCCGGAAATTTCCGGTCCGTGATAGCTGTTCTGATGAATGCTCACCATAACCCGCGGAGAAGCATTGTTAATGATCTCGATTCGTTTCCGCATATCTGCCGTTTTCTTATTCCTGTCCGCTGCAGTGTACAGACCATCATCACTTTCGCGCGTCAAAACCACAGACAGATCATTTGCTTCCAGATAGCATTTTATCTTCTGAACAATTTTCAGGTTGATGTCCTTCTCCAGCTGCCCGTCCACGCCTACCTTTCCGGGGTCTGCACCGCCGTGACCGGCATCCAGCACAATAACCCGGTCGGATGCCGGGCTTCCGGACACCGGCCTTTCCCCCGCTTCTCTTTGCGGGAACAAACCGAACACCACCGCTACAACAATCAGCATAAACACTCCCAGAAGATCCTGCCAAATCCTGTTCCTCATTCCGCACCGCCTGCACTGCTTCTTCTAAGCTTATGAAATGCCTCAGACGCTTATTCCCAGGTCAGCGTATTATAATTTGTAAAAGCTTCTTCCAGAATATAATCCAGATATTCCGCCTGAGGTGTATCCGCCGCATCCTCGGACCAGAGCTGATATTCATCACTCTCTAAAATCTGATCCGCGATCTCTACCGCTCTGCCCCAGTAGTAGTAGCAGTTTGCAATCGCATAAACGCGTGACATCCGCTCCATCTGTTCCGGAGCAAATTTCACCTCGCTCTGCCTCTCCAGATTATCATAAGCCTGATTGTAAAAAACATTTTCCAGAAACGGCACCCGATATGCCGAAAAATTCAGAAGATTCTCATCCGTCTGGCCGCTTTCTTTCGCCCAGGCATCTATATTCAAAATCTGCGTATGATACTGAAAATCTCCGTTATCCTGAAAGTACAAAACGCCGTACTGGCACGGCGGAGTAGCCAGGGAGCTGGTAACCATCTCATAAATTCCGGTATCTCCTCCCCATTTCCATTCCGAATCACTGTTCATGTAATGCTGGACATGAAGATGCCCGCTCAAATAAATCGTGGCTCCCCACCCCACCAGCATTTCCTCCAGGCGCCCGCTGTGTTCAATCGTACAGTCCTCCACATAAATCTGACTCTCATCCAGAAGATTATGGTGACTGACAGGAAGCAGCATGACATCCGCTTCATATGCCGCATCCAGCTGATCTTCAATCCAGTCATACGTTTCCGTATCGATCATCCCGCCTACCAGATTGACCGGATCATACTGACAGGAATCCAGCATCAGCGCCCACACCTTGTCGCTGACCGGATAAACATAGCTCAGACTCTCCGAATCCCGGCTGAGTGCTTCATCATATCCGAACTCCCGGTATATCTGGTAAAACTGTTCCGGAGTCGTTCTCTCCGCCGGAATTCGCCGGCCTTTCTCATAACGGGACGCGCTCACATTATTAATATCATGATTTCCCGGAATTACCGCTACCGGAATGCCGGCATCCTCAATTCTTTCCAGGTATCCGGCAAACTCCTGATGACTTTTCAGCTCTCCGTCCAGACTCAGATCCCCGGTCAAAAGCAGAAGATCCGGCTGCTCCCGGATCACCTCCTGCGTAAAGGCCTCCATGATTTCCCATATGTAATTTGTCACCTTCCCGTCGCCGTGTTCTACCATATGAACAAAGCCTTCCCCTTGATCCGTAAGCTCCCTGGCCAGATAATGGATATCCGTCGCAATCAAAAGCTTCAGACCCGGAATTTCCTCCATGGCAGCAGAAGTCTCCGTATCCGGAAAGGGTTCAATCGTCTCCAGGATCGGAGCCGTAGGCTTTATGACAGGAGGTTCTGTCGTCGGTTCTTCCTTCGTCTCAGAAGGCAGCTCCTCCTCCGCTTTCTTTCTCGTACAGCCAGACATCCCGGCTGCGGCCAGACAACAGGCCAGTCCGGCTGCCAGAAGCCGACTGCCTGCACGCCGGCCATACCTTTTCCATATTCTGCAGTTCATAAAAACCCTCGTTCCTTTCCCCGGTATTTCTGGTTTCTGTCAATTTTCTCCGGTCACCACATCCCAGATCTCAGCCGGTTCAAAGCCCAGCTTCCAGCAAGCCACGCCGGCCAGATCATGTTCCCGGATCAGATCCATCTTTAATGCCAGAGATTTTTCTTCTTCCATCCAGATTTCTTTTCTCACGCTTCCATCCTGGATCTCACCATAATACATGCCCAGTTCATCCTGCCAGTACAGAGATACCTGCTTCGCCTCAATCCAGGCCTTTGCATCTGCAATTCCAAGCGCGTCGGAGCTGGCTCCGTCCGGTCCTTCTTTCCATACTCTCGTGTAGAACGGAACCGCATTGATCACCTTTTCCTTCGGAACCATCTTAAGGGTTCCCTCAATTCCATCCTTCACATACTGATACGACGCTACCGGACCGGCCTCACCGCCCGCATAATGCTCATCATAACCCATGACGATCACATAATCTGCAACGATGCCCTGCTCCTTCCGGTTATAAAATGCATTGTATGAAGCCGGAACATAATTATCAATCGAAAGCACGATCTTCTTCTGACGGCAGGCCACGGAAAGCTCCCGGATAAACTGGATGTAATGCGGACCTGCACTTTCCTTCAGACTCTCAAAATCCAGGTTCAGGCCGTCCAGCCCATAAATCTCCACTTCTTCCATCAGGCCGTCAATCAGCTTCCTGCGGACTGAAGTTTTTGAGAGAAGCACCTCCGACTGAACCTCTTTGCTGAAATTATCCAGCAGCGCCCACACCTGGATCCCCTGCCGATGGAGCTCCTCCACATAGGACCGATCTGCAAAAGAAGAAAAATTGCCCTCGTTATCGGTCAGAGAAAACCAGGTAGGTGACACTACATTTACACCCTTAGTATTGGCGAGCAGTTTTCCTATGGACTGGTTCCCCTCCGGACTGGTTACCTGATGCCATACCAGACAGATTTTCTCATCCATTGAAAGGCTCGTATAGACCGGCTCCGAAAACGTACTTACATACGTTTTCGTCTCACTCTCGCCCAGGAAACGTTTTTCCAGATATCCGACGTGTCCGTCCTCTGTGCGCACCTTCACCCACCGTTCCATAGCTTCCAGCACCTTTACCTGTGTACCCTTCGGCTCCTGCATCACCACCAGGCTTTTCACTCCTCCTTTTTCCCGGACCGCACTGTTTTTCTTCAGATTCGCCCATTCCTCCGGTTCCCAGGCAGTATCGATAAATGCCCGCTTGATTTCCGAACCGGTAAATTCCGTAATCCGGATATCCGTATAGGACGAGACCAGCACGAAAGACAGGTAAACCTGCCCCCCGTCTGTCAGCAAAAACGGTGCCCCGCTGCTGTCTTTCGTCTCCGCGTCCGCATAAACAATCGAATCCGGAAGTGTGTAGATCAGAAGCTGCTCTTCAGAATCCCAGTAAAACCGCTCATTCAGGTTCTGATTCACCCAGGAGATCGGAAGATACATCTGGGAATTCCGAAAAATTCCGGTCTCTCCCTGAAGTTCATTATTCAGAAACAGGGCAACCTCATTTTCCGATACCCCATAATAGCTCTTCAAATCCGACAGCTCCTTTGTCGGCGAGTATTTTTTTAATGCCGTGTACCCCAGACAACCAATCAGGATACAGAGAATCAGGCCGATCGCAGCCAGCACCGGGACTACTTTTTTCATGATCTGCACGTCCTTCCATTTTCTTTGGTGTTTCCGAACATCGCTTTTTCGCCATGCACCTCGGCCGCAGACGGCCAATACACATTATAAACATTATAGCATAGAACAATAGGAAGAGTTTTACTTTTTTTTAAACTTTCCGTGAATTTCACAGCCGCACGCTGCTGATTCCGCAAAGCCTGCATCCTCAGCGGGATATGCACTTTTTCGGTTCCTTCCGGGCTGAAATGGATCCGTTCTGAATGCGTTCTCGCGCCTTTTTGTGCTCTCTATTCTCTTTTTCCGCAGGATCTCAGCAATGCTTTATAATGCTCCAGCTGTGCCTTACGTACCAGTTCCTCCAGGCGCTTCTGATTCTCCCAGGCCTGCCTGACATCCCGATCCAGATATACCAGATCAAAATGGATCTCTTCCAGGTGTCCGCTGTCCGAATTAACATAATCCGCCATGTAGACCGCCCCGTCGTCGCGGACCTCAAAAATCTTATACCAGTCCTGTTCCTGCCGCATCACCCTCCCGTCAATAAAGATCGGCACTCCTTGTCTCCGATAATTTTTCAG
This sequence comes from Candidatus Caccovicinus sp., assembly GCA_051878975.1. GTDB lineage: Bacteria > Bacillota > Clostridia > Lachnospirales > Lachnospiraceae > Caccovicinus. Next base: position 2,424 of record JBJELD010000048.1, on the reverse strand, counting down.
CTGCTGCACAAAGTCCTCCTGCTCTGTGCCATGCTTTTTTCTCCGTCTGTCATTCCCCATATCTGCCTCCATGCCCGCTTCAGGGCTTTTCTCACTGCAGGGATTCTGTGTTCTCCGGTTCAGGAGATTCCTATCGTGACATATTAATATTCCTTTTCACCACGGATCCCACCTTATCCCTGCCTGCTCCAGATCTTTTTCAGAAGCACCGCTGCTGCATAATCGATCTGAAACGCATCGGGCGCAAAAGGCACCGCTTCAAAACACAGAGAATACCTCCTTTTCATCTCTTTTCTGGCTTCTTCACTTCCAAATACTGTCAAAAAGTTCCAGCTTCCCTGTCCCGTCAGCAGCCACTCCTTCTGCTCCGTCAGCTCCTGAATCTTCCATTCGTTCAGTGCCCCCAGAAAGCATTTGATCCTGCACTGCAAAAATTCTGCCGTCTTTCCGTCCTTCAGATTTCCAAGATCCAGCAGGATCGCCTCATATCCTCCCTGCATGCAGGCTGTCAGCTCTCCGGAGCCGCTTCGCGGGAAATAATCCACCCCCAGGATTCTTGCCGGCCATTTCTCCTGCCGGACGCCATCGCAGACAGCTGTCAGCTTTTCCAGGTCGCTCCGTCCGCTCCTGCCCAGTACAGCTGTTTTTTTCAGCTCCACAGCTGTCAGATAGTTGGCAAACAGCACGCTGAAATGCGTCACTCCGCATCCTGCACCGGCTCCCAGAACACCAATCGTCACTGCGTCCGGTCTGCAGGTCCTTTTTCTGCTGCTGATTCCCTTCACCTCCCGTTTCTCCAGACTGCCAATCTCCGTACTGCCTGCCGGACTCTTCGTCCTGTCCGCCGCAGCATTCCAGCCGTTGACCGGCCGCTGCCCTCTGCACAAACCGCTTCCGCATGCATCATCCGTTCTGCCTCCGCCCAGAGCGCCTCCAGCCATCGTTCTGCCTTCGGCTCCGGCCGAAATGGGTTGGAAAACAGCGGTGCCCGATAAGAACCCGGCATATTCTGCCTTGTCCCTCCCGGCGGTTTCAGCCGGATGCGGCTGTCCGAAAAATTGTAGATCACCATCCGGTTCCCGGCTGACTGCAGAAATTTTGTGTCCGCCGGGCGGCTCCACCACTTGCCGCCCGTCACCAGCAGAACAAGCGCTGCCGGAGCCCACTCCGTCCCGTCCAGCCTTCCGTTGTCCTTCCAAAGGCCTCGATCCTGGATGACAACCGGATAATGGTGCTGCAAAAAACGAACCTGCCGGCCATAATACGGCTTCAGCACACAGCCAAAGACCGAAAAACTCCCAAACGCATCCATTCCGACTCCCCGGCTTTCCTGCAGGCTCCGGATATCTGTGGAAATATGACACTCTTCATACAGATTCGGAATTCCCTGCTGCCACAGACAAGCACTGAGCGCCAGACTGATATGGGTTGTGCCAATGCACGGTTCATTCCCGTACACCGCCACAATCAGAGATGAGGCGGAGCCTTCCGTCAATTGTTCCAGATCTTGCTTAAGCTGATTCACCGACTGATAGCGTTCCTCCTGATTCGGCTCCAGACATGCAGCTACGATCCTCCCGACTTCGCGGCTCCACATTTTCTGTCCGGACCGAGCAGCCAAACACGCTCCGTCCGGATACGTTCCGGTCACCAGATAGAAAATAAGACCACCAATGGCATAGATGTCTGTGCGTTCGTCCAGTTTTTTCGTGCAGTCATACTGCTCCGGAGCAGCGAAGCCGACCGTTCCGAACCGCCGTCCGACCTGATTGGCTTTTGTAAGCCAGTTTGCCTGGTCAAAATCAACCAGCTTAATCGTTTCATGGCATACCAAGATATTTTTCGGCTGTAAGTCCAGATGCAGGATAGGCTCCGTTCCTGCTGAATGCAGATACCCTACCACGTCACAAAGCTGAAGCACATACCGAAGCACGGTACAGACAGGCAAAGGCCCCCGACAGCTGACCAGAGATTCCAACGAATCTCCCTGAAGATACTCCTCTACAAGATAGCTGTACTCCTCATCTTCTTCAATATCATAGATCATCGGAAGCCCCGGATGCCGCAGCTCCTTCAGCAAAAGCGCTTCCTTTCGAAACGTTTCATATCGAACGCTGCTTTTTCCTACCTTTTTTACCGCCCGATACTCTTCCAGTTCCTTGTGAAGCACCAGATACACGGTTCCCGTCCGCCCACTTCCGATTACACGGCACAGCTCATATTTTCCAGATAAAATCGTATCCCCATTGTCTCACCTCCTGTTCTGCCCCTCATCTCTGGAAATATTTTACTATATTTTCCATATTTTTACAATACCTGTTTTCAAATCCAATAAAATTTTTTAAAATTTCATCATAGGAATTGCTATTTTCCTGTTTTTGACAGTTGAAGAGCAGACGAATGCCAGAATTCCTTATAAAATCA
>JBJELD010000047.1:0-13800 GCA_051878975.1 Candidatus Caccovicinus sp. | reverse complement strand
AAATCTTTTGGTTTATAATTTGTCTATATTTTTAATTGCTTAACATATTCTCCTGACGTTCCTTCTGTTCTGTTTTTTTCCGCAGCGCTTTCTTCTTTCCGTAGCTGCCGCCGACCCAGAAGCTCTTAAAAGCCGGCGAGCCTTTGGCCGGCCCGGCTGCTGCCCCGCCGTTCTTTCCGGCTCCGTCCGGAACATAGTTTAACGGGATCCGGACGGTAAATACCGAGCCTTCCCCTTCCCGGCTTTCCACCTTGATGGTTCCGTGATGCATCATCACCACGCTCTTGGTGATGGAAAGCCCCAGCCCGGTTCCCCCGGTTTCCCTGGAACGCGCCTTGTCCACCCGGTAAAAGCGTTCAAAAATATGCTCCTGAAATTCTGCCGGAATCCCTACCCCGGAATCTTCCACTGTCACAAAAAAGGCTTTATGATCTGCATCCAGAGTGACCTTGATCCATCCGGAATCCCGATTGTATTTAATCGCATTTTCCACCAGATTGCTGAACGCCAGCGAGAGCTTTACCTCATCCCCATCGGCGCTGACCTCCCGGATGCTCTCAAAGATCACCTCAATATTCCGTTTCTTGGCAATGGGACGCAGCCGCTTCAGGATAATCTCCATCAGACTGTTGATCGAAATCTGCGCGATATTCATCTGATTCGATGCCGATTTATCCATTTTAACCAGCGTCAGAAGGTCATCGATGATCTTGCTTTCCCGATCGATCTCATCCGAAATGTCCGACATGAACTCCTGGTAAAGCTCCAGAGGGGCTCCTTCCATGCCCATCAGCGAATCCGCCAGCACACGGATCGACGTGATCGGTGTCTTCAGCTCATGAGAAACATTGGAAACAAACTCCTGTCTGGACTGATCCACAGCCTTCAGTTTCGTCATAGCCTGTGTGACCGCCTCGGAAATCTTTCTGGTCTCCCGATAGGTATGCTCATCAATATCGCTCTTCAAATCGCCGTCCGTCATCTTTTCCAGCATTTCCTGAAGTGTCCGAAATGGCTGAAGCAGAATTCCCGCCGCGCTGAAAGCGATCAGAACCAGGATGACCGCTGTGATCATGATCAGGAACCGGGATTCCTCCGCCGCCGAATCCATCAGCCGGCTCATACTTTCCGTGGAAGCCGCCACCACCAGCACACCCTGAATTTTTTTCTCCGGGCTGTTCTCATGAATCGGAAAGGTCTGAACCAGATAATGCTTTTTCTTATTGTGAATGTTGCTGTTCTCTCCCTGAAAACAGCGGATGACCTCCTCCGACACCGCAATTTTTCCCTCTGCCAGCCCGAAGGTGTCCTTGATAATCCGGTAATTCTGATCCACCACCACAATGCGGCCGTGCAGCAGATCGGCTGTTACGTTGATTTCTGTATCAAAGGAAGGATCCTTGCTGTTCTCCGTCATATATCCGGCTCTCGTCATCTTGCTGCTCAGGATCAGGCACTGATTCTGCACTTCCACGCTCCGGCTTGCCACCTGCTTCTTTTCCACGGAAGTCATAAGAACTCTGCCGTAAATCAGCACCGGAAGAAGCCCGACTGCCACAAGCAGCAAAATCAGCGGAACCTTAATGCTGATCCCGCCTTTCTTCTGGAAAACCGAAGGAAGCTTTTTTTGAAATAAAAACACGTTTCTCCCCCCTCTTCCTGCTGTATATCGTCAAGCCGCTAAAATTCCACGGTCTTGCTTGCCGCAGCTGCAAGAGAGCCCGGTCCGATATGGCAGGCAATGCTTAAGGAAAGCGGGGCGACATAGACCTGAGCGCCGGTAAAGATTTCTTCCAGCTCCGCTTTCAGTTCCTCTGCCATCTCCTGATTCTGCGAATGGGCAACTTGAATATGCATCTTTCTTCCCTCCGGATCCTGAAATCTGGTTTCAAAATCCTTACGGAGCGCATTGATCATCACAGCTCTGGCCTGCTTCATGGTCCGCACCTTCGTAAAAGCATCCAGCTTTTCTCCCTGGATCGTCAAAACCGGCTTGATCCGAAGCAGTGTGCCGAGCGCTGCCGCTGCCGGCGTGACCCGTCCGCCCTTCTTTAAATATTTCAGCGTGTCCACGGTAATGTAGATCGTGCTGTCAAACTTTACTTCCTCCAGCTTTTCCCGGATCTGGAGCGCGCTCCGGCCGGCCCTCGCCATCTCCACAGCATCCAGAACGGACTGTCTCTGCGTGACGGAAATACGCTGATTATTAACCACCTGCACCTTTCCGTCATAATCCTGTGCAAGCATCATGGCCGTCTGGCAGGAGCCGCTCAGACCGCTGGACATCGGAATGTGTACAATGGCTTCATACTCCTTCAGAAGTCCGTCCCATAATCTGCTCACCGTTTCCGGAGAAGGCTGAGAAGTGGAAATTTCCGCATCCGATGCCAGCATTTCATAAAATTTTGTCTGATCCAGATCAATGTTCTCGAAATAAGTTGTTCCGTTAATCATAAACGGCATCGGGAGCACCTGTATACCAAGCGCCGCAGCCTCTGCCTGCGTAATTCCGCTGTTGCTGTCTGTCACAATTGCAATCTTCATATTTGTTTATCCCCTATCTTCTTTTTCCGATAATTCACCCTGATACGCGGAAGTGTACAGCTGATAGTACATACCCTTTTGCTTCATCAGCTCTCCATGGCTTCCCTCCTCGGCAATCCGGTTTCCGGAGAGAACCAGAATCCGGTCTGCATTCTGAATGGTCGTCAGACGATGCGCAATGGTAAGTGTCGTGCGCCCCGCCGACAGCTGTTCCAGGGACCGGCTGACCAGATATTCGCTTTCGTTATCCAGCGCAGAGGTCGCCTCATCCAGCACCAAAATCGCCGGATTTTTTAAAAACACCCGCGCAATGCTGATACGCTGCTTCTGCCCTCCGGACAGCTTCACGCCGCGCTCACCCACATACGTCTCATATCCGTCCTTCAGCTGACTGATAAATTCATGTGCTCCGGCCTGCTTTGCCGCCTCGGTCACTTCTTCTCTGGACGCGCCCGGCCGTCCGTACGCGATGTTGTCAAACACCGTGCCGGAGAACAGATACACGTCCTGCTGCACCACTCCGATATGAGAACGCAGGCTTTGCAGCGTAATCTGCCTGACTTCTTTTCCGTCAATCCGGATTTTTCCGGAGGTTGCATCGTAAAAACGCGGAATCAGATTGCACAGAGTCGTCTTTCCTCCGCCGGAGGGGCCTACCAGCGCCACGCGCTCACCTGGCCGGATCTCCAGATTAATGTCCTCCAGAACCGGATTATGATCATCCGGATACTCGAAGCTGACATGTTCAAAGGAAATCGCACCCTTTACCTCATCCAGAGGTGCCGCTCCTTCTTCGTCAAAAATATCAATGCTGGCATCCATGATCTCCATGAACCGCTCAATGCCGGTCATTCCTCTCTGGAACTGCTCCGCAAATTCAATAATGCGCCGGATCGTAGTCAGCAGCGTGCTCACATACAGCGTGTACGCTACCAGATCACCCGGCTCAATCAGCCCCTTCACCATGAACACGCCGCCGGCCACGATCACAACCACATACATCAGACCGTCAAACATCCGGATCGTGTCCTCAAACGCCGCCATATAAAAATACGTTTTCCTCTTGATCTTTAAAAATTCCAGATTATCCCTCTGAAACTTTTCCAGCTCCACCGCTTCGTTGGCAAAAGCCCGCACCACCCGATTTCCCAGAAGGCTATCCTCAATCCGGGCATTCAGCTCCCCAATATGATTTCTCTGCTCCTTAAATGCCGCCCTCACCTTCAGATTAAAATAAGTGCAGGATACCGCCATCACAGGAATAAACAAAAAAATCACCACGGTCAGCAGCAGACTGATCCGCGAAAGGATCAGGAAGGAAACTACTGCCTTCAAAAAAGCGATGAAGAATTCCTCCGGACAGTGATGAGCAAATTCCGTCACATCAAACAGATCACTGGTGATTCTGGACATGATCTGTCCGACTTTGGTATTGCTGTAATAGCTGTCTGACAGCTTCTGCAGATGGGCAAAGGCATCCCGCCTCATATCGGTCTCGATCGCCGCCCCCATCACATGACCGGTATAGGCCATATAAAAGCTGGCCAGCCCGTCAATGATGCGCAGGCCAAAATAAAGACCTCCCAGCAAAAGCACGGTGTGCACCGTCAGCGCCGCCAGGTCCTGCAGTCCCTGATTCGTGATATAGCGCAGAATCAGCGGAAGCACCATCTCACAGACCGTCGTCAGCGACGCACAGAACAGGTCAAAAAACAAAAACGCTTTATACGGACCGTAATACGGCATGAACCGTTTCAGAAGCACCGTCGTTTTCATGCTCCTGACAGCTTTTTTCTGATGGTTTTTTCTCTGCTGCCCGTTCCCCGGCTCTGCCTTCTGCTGCGTCCTCTGCTGTGCCATATGTCATTTCTCCGTTTTTTCATTCGTTTCTCCGGCTGTCGCACATCCCGGAGATGTTTTCTATTTTATCTTATTTTACACAGAAAGGGAAGAGCCAAAAAACAAGATTTTCAGTGGACGAAAGCAGGGGATGCGCTATATAATAGAAAATATCGAGAGCGAAGGGTGCGGTCTCGACATGATAAAGATGGGAGGATATTTTTATGCCTTATTGTCCAAAGTGCGATATGGAATTTATTGAGGGGGTCACCGTCTGTTCAGACTGCGGCGGACCGCTCTTTGAATCGGAGGAAGCAGCCAGACAATATCTGCGAAAGCAGGAGAAGCTGGCCAGAAAGGAAATGGAGGTTCCGGAGATGGAACCGGTCATGCCGGAGGAAGGGGAAAGGGCCGGCTGCGTCGCTTTTTCCGGCGTCTATGTAAAGAAGGAGGAACGCTATGAGGAAATGAAATCCTCCGCTTCCGCTTTTCTCGTGATCGGCTGTGCGGCACTGGCTCTGGCTCTTTTAAGCATCTCGGGAATTCTTCCCGTTGCTGCTTCCGTCCGCATCACCTTTACGGCAGTTCTGGCCGTCATGGGCATCCTCTGCCTGATCGTCTGCGTCCGGACAAAGAAAGCGGCCGCGGCCATGAAGACAGAAGCCAAAGAAGAGAATCAAAAGACCGCCGGGCTGATCCGCTGGTTTCTGGACACCCATTCGGCAGAAAGCATCGACCAGAAGCTGGAGGAGGAGGCTGCGCTTCTGGCGCAGGCTTCCGGAAAAGACCGCTCCGCGGACATGCTCAGTCCGGAAGAGCTCAGCCTGAAACGCTACGAGCTGATTTTGGATCTTCTGGTCACCGAACAGGATCTGCCGGACCAGACCTACGCTGAATCGCTGTGTGAAGAAATTTACAATCAGTTGTATGGGCAGGACTAAGGCACTGCCGCTTTTACGGACAAAAACAGGCCGCCCGGCAGGATGCCGGCTGCGGCCTGTTTTTTGTCTGCTGAAATTTCATTCAAAATTACAGCAGCGCTTCCTTTACTTTTAATACGACCTTCTTTACAGCGGCCGGCTCTCCGGCTGCTGCACCCGGACGATGAATGTCATTGGAGAAGAAAATGCAGTAGGAACCTGCCGTTACATCTACAAAGTTCTCACCCTCTAAGTTCTTGTAGAAGCAGGCATCCTTGTTCTCCGGATTCTCCAGAATCTCCTCGGAACCGGTGTACGGAACGTATCCCATGCGCTCTACGCCGGATACGATATACTGGATGTCCAGATACAGGTCATGCTTCTCTGCACGGCGCTCTTCCACCGGCTTCGTGGTAATCTCCTGAACCATGGCATAAATGTCGCGTCCCTCAATCTCATAGGTACCCGCTGCAAGAGTCTCCAGGTCCTGGCTCTTTAACCAGTCAATCGCCTTCTGAATCGCTGCCGGATACTTGTAAGGACAGTCTACGGCTTTTAAAGATGCTAAAATCATAATCAAATACCTTCCTTTCTGTTTTCTGACTGCTTTTATCTTACCATAGATTGCATGATTTTTCCACCATTTGTATACAAATCCGACAATTTTTTCCCTCTGCAGGATTTGACGGATATTAAAAACATATTTATAATATAAGCATCAAATAATGTTCGAAACCTGCATCTAAGCAGGAGACAGGAGGACCCCTTGAAACCGCTCATACAAGAACCAGATTTTTCTTTTTTTATGAAAACTCTTGTCCCACTCAGTGAAATTTCCGGCTTTCCGGTCCGCCCGGGTGTATATGACCGAAATGGCGCCTATGCACTGCCCTCCGGTGTCAATTTTACCATCCACACCCGCTATGGCACCAGCTGTGAGCTTCTCCTTTTCCACCGCGGTGAGGAGGAACCATTTGCCGTTCTTCCTTTTCCGGAATCCTACCGAATCGGTGATGTCTATGCAATGATCGTGTTCGGCCTGGACATTCAGGATCTGGAATATGCCTACCGGATCGACGGACCATACGACCCGAAAAGGGGACTGCTTTTTGACCGAAAAAAGATTCTTCTGGACCCTTATGCAAAAGCCATTGCCGGGCAGCGCACCTGGGGTGAAAAGAAAAAAGGAAGCTATCATGCCCGCGTGGTAAGCGAAATCTTCGACTGGGGAGATATGCCGCAGTCTTCACGCGACATGAGCGACCTGATCATTTACGAGCTGCATGTAAGAGGCTTTACCAGGCATTCCTCCTCCGGTGTTAAAAACAAAGGAACCTTTGCCGGACTGAGGGAAAAAATTCCATATCTGAAAGAGCTTGGCATCAACGCGGTGGAGCTGATGCCGGTTTTTGAGTTTGATGAATCCATCAATGCCAGAGAAGTGGACGGGCAGTGTCTGCTGGAATACTGGGGCTACAATACGGTCAGCTTCTTTGCTCCGAAAACCAGCTATGCTTCGAACCCGGAATACAACCAGGCGGGGAAAGAGCTGAAGGAGCTGATCCGGGATCTGCACGAAAACGGAATTGAAGTCATTCTGGATGTGGTGTTCAACCATACTGCAGAAGGAAATGAAAACGGTCCTACCTTCTGTTTTAAAGGCATGGACAACAATGTCTACTACATGCTGACTCCGGAAGGGAACTATTACAATTTCAGCGGCTGCGGAAACACCTTAAACTGCAACCACCCCATCGTCCAGCAGATGATCCTGGAATGCCTGCGCTACTGGGCCGTCAGCTACCGGGTAGACGGCTTCCGTTTTGACCTGGCCAGCATTCTTGGAAGAAATGAAGATGGCTCTCCTATGAACAATCCGCCGCTGCTGAAAAGCCTGGCCTGCGACCCGCTGCTGAGCAACGTCAAGCTCATCGCGGAAGCCTGGGATGCCGGCGGTCTGTACCAGGTCGGCAGCTTCCCCGCAAACCGGCGCTGGGCCGAATGGAACGGACGCTACCGGGATTCCATGCGCGCCTTCCTAAAAGGAAATTTCTGGGAGTCATGGACGGCAGCCTGGAGCATTGCCGGCTCCGGAGACCTTTACGGAGGACTGGATCCGAACTACAGCGGCAGCTATGCCGGATACGATTCCTGCGTAAATTTTCTGACCTGTCACGACGGTTTTACCCTGTATGACCTTTATTCTTACAACGAAAAGCATAATGAAAACAACGGCTGGAACAATACCGACGGCTCCGACGACAACCGCAGCTGGAACTGCGGCGCGGAAGGGCCGACAGAGGACCCTGAGGTTCTTCAGCTGCGCTTCCGGATGATCCGAAATGCCTGTGCGCTTCTGATGTGCAGCCGCGGAACCCCCATGTTTCTGGCCGGAGACGAGTTCGGCAATACCCAGTTCGGCAATAACAACTGCTACTGTCATGACAGCGAAATATCCTGGCTGGACTGGAACCTTCTGGAGAAAAACCAGAACCTGTTTGAATTTTTCAAGTTTATGATCCATTATCGCAAGCGACATCCCATCATCCGCAAGCGGCTCCCGGATGCCGTCTGCGGCATGGACCCGATCCACGCCCACGATACGAACGCAGAAAAGCTGACCATCCCGGAGGATGCCAGAACCTTCTCCATCAGTTTTGCCGGCTACGACAAAAGCAAGGGCCGGGATGATATGATCTATGTGTCCGTCAATTCCTACTGGGAGAATGTGACCATCACGCTTCCCCGCCTTCCGAAGACCGGGCGCTGGTACTTGAGCGTAGATACCTACGGAGATGAAAACGGCCGCTTCTTCTATTCGGAAAGTGAAGAAGTCCCCGTGATCGGTTCCTACGTTCTGCGTCCGCGGACCGTAGCCGTGTTTGCCATGCGGGAGTACTGACCGGCTGCCATTGGGGAAATATGCTGAATTCTGTTTCATCGGCTTCGATTCTGTTTTGTGGATTTATTACACTATTTTTTCAAAATCAGCCAAAAAAGCGGCCTCTTTCGTCAGTATGTACATTTTTTGAGTCATTCCTGTTAGAATCAGGTAAAATTTTATTATTTTTCGCAAAAGCACTGTAAGTTTCTTCCGTTTTGTGGTACAATTTGTATATTAGATTTAAAATAATTCAGGGGGAAATATTATGGCAAAAGAAATGATTGCAATGCTTCTTGCCGGCGGACAGGGTTCCCGCTTATATGCGCTGACCCAGAAGCTGGCAAAACCTGCAGTTCCTTTTGGCGGGAAATATCGTATTATCGACTTCCCGTTATCGAACTGCGTCAACTCCGGCATCGATACAGTAGGTATTCTTACCCAGTATCAGCCGCTTGTTCTGAACGAGTATATCGGTAATGGTCAGCCCTGGGACCTGGATCGTCTTTACGGCGGCGTGCATGTCCTTCCGCCTTACCAGAAGGCTTCCGGCTCTGACTGGTATAAGGGTACCGCAAATGCGATTTATCAGAACATTTCCTTTATCGAGCGTTACAACCCACAGTACGTCATCATTCTGTCCGGCGACCAGATCTGCAAGCAGGACTACAGCGATTTCCTTCGCTTCCACAAGGAGAAGGGCGCAGAGTTCAGCGTGGCAGTTATGGAGGTTCCGTGGGATGAGGCTTCCCGTTTCGGCCTGATGGTTGCTGACGAGGACGACCGCATCACCGAGTTCCAGGAGAAGCCGAAGAACCCGAAGTCCAACCTGGCTTCCATGGGTATCTATATTTTCAACTGGGACATTTTAAAGAAGTATCTGATCGAGGACGAGGCTGACCCGAATTCCGAGAACGACTTCGGAAACAACATCATTCCGAACCTTCTGCGTGACGGCCGGAAGATGTACGCTTATCATTTCAACGGATACTGGAAGGATGTCGGAACCATTCCGTCCCTCTGGGAAGCAAATATGGAGGTTCTGGATCCGGAGCACAGCGGCATCAACCTGTTCGATGAAAACTGGAAGATCTTCAGCCGCAACAGCGGTATGACCGGCCATCGGATTTCCGCCGATGCAGTGGTAGAGAATTCCATGATCACCGACGGCTGCCGTATTGCCGGCACAATCAAGCACTCCATCCTGTTTGCAGGCGTTCAGGTTGAGCCAGGCGCTGTTGTAGAGGATGCAGTAATTATGGGCGGCACCATCATCAAGTCCGGTGCTGTTGTAAAACATTGTATCGTAGCAGAAAATGTGGTAATTGGTGAGAATGCAGTAGTTGGTGCAATGCCTACCGAAGAGGAAAAGGGCGTAGCTACCATCGGTTCCGGTGTATATATCGGTGATAATGCAAAGATCGGCCCGAATGCCATGGTAAATAGTAATGTAAAAGGTGGTGAAGAACAATGGTAAATTCCAACTCCAATGCACTGGGCATCATTTTCCCAAACAGTTATGATAATCTGGTTCCGGAACTGGTCAGCGAGCGTCTGATGGCCTCCATCCCGTTTGCAAGCCGTTACCGCATGGTAGATTTTATTCTTTCCAGCATGGTTAACTGCGGAATTGACAACATTTCTTTAGTTGTCCGCAGCAATTACCATTCTCTGATGGACCACCTGGGCTCCGGACGTGAATGGGATCTGACCCGTAAAAACGGCGGTCTGACGATTTTCCCGCCATATTCCGAGAAAAACATCAAGGTTTACACCGGACGTGTGGAAGCACTGGCAAGCATTCTTCCGATGCTGAAGAGCCAGAAGGAAAAATATGTGATTCTGACCGATGCAAACATTGCAGTGAATTTCGATTTCAATGCTCTGATTGCAGCTCATGTCGAGAGCGGCGCAGATGTAACCGCTGCCTACACCGAAGAAGCGATTCCGGCAGGACTGATGAATTCCCAGACCGTAGGCAACGATTTATACTACACCATGCATATTGAAAATGACCGTGTAACCAAGCTCTATATGAACTCCAAGGAAGCCGGTGTTCAGAATCTGTCCATGAATATCTATGTTCTGGAAAGAGAGCTGCTGATCGATCTGATCAACACGGCTTTCGTTCGCGGACTTACATATTTCGAGCGCGATATCCTGGCTCCGCAGCTGGATAAGCTGAATGTTCACGCATTCAAGTTCGAAGGCTATGCAGCACGTATCTGCGATATGAAGAGCTATTTCGATGAGAACATGAAGATGCTGGATGATGCTAACGTAGATGCATTATTCGCTCCGAATCCGGTTTACACCAAGATTCGTGATGACAACCCGACCCGCTACATTCAGGGCGCTGTTGCCAAGAATATCATGGCTGCAGACGGCTGCGTGATCGAGGGCGACGTAGAAAACAGCATTCTCTTCCGTGGTGTAAAGATCGGCAAGGGCGCTGTGGTTAAGAACTGTGTTCTGATGCAGGATACCGTTGTAGAAGCCGGCGCTAAGGTAGAATACCTGATCACCGACAAGAACGTAACCATCAGTGAAGGAAAGGAAGTAAAAGGCACCGATACCTTCCCGGTATTTGTTGCTAAGAGACAGATCGTTTAATATTTCCGTTGGAAACATACAAGCCCGGCACATTCTGCCGGGCTTTTTGTCTGCACCTACTGTACAGGGCAGATTTATTATCAAATAAAGGAGAGATTCAAATGGAAATCGATCAGAACACTCTGCAGAAGGTGCAGGAAATTTTTGAAAACGACCGTTTTGCAACCGAAAACGGTGCTGTCATCACCGAGGTAGCGGACGGATATGCCGTATGCGAAATGGAGCTTACCCCACATCATATGAATGCCGTGGGCCAGGTCATGGGCGGGGCAATTTTTACCCTGGCTGATTTTGCGTTTGCCGTAGCTTCCAACTGGAATAAAGGCCCCCGCGTGTCCCTGACCACACAGATTACCTATCTGGGAACCGCAAAAGGAAAAAAGCTGATTGCCAGAGCACAGAAAATGAAAGAAGGGCGCAGCACCTGCTACTATCTGGTAGAGGTTTCCGACGATCTCGGCAGACCGGTGGCACATATGACCTCTACCGGCTTTGCCGTAAAATAATATTTCCCATCCAGCAAAATACACGTTTTTCTTTTTCATGTACCGGTATACTACCATACTGTACCGGATGCTCCGGCATCAGGACCGACGAAAAAAAGAACTAACGCACACACCCAAACACCGGGCGGCAGCAAGAAGGAGCGCTTATGAAATTTTCAGAACGGATTCTGGATCTTACCGCATACATTCTTATCCCTTTTTATACCATCCGCTTCGCAGGAAGAGGCAATTGGTTCACCACCAATTTTTCCGTCCTTGGAAACGGAACCGATTTGAAAGATCCGTTTGTGCTCTGGGGGCTGATGGTTGGAATCTATTATTTCCAGATCCTGCGTCTGATCATTCAAAAGCTCTCCCCACAGCCAAAATATACCGTTCTCATCCCCCTGTCTCTGCTTCTGCTGGTATTTGCCATCACCACGCCTTATCTGCCGGAAAAACTGCCGGTGAAGGCTTTTCTTCATGTGATATTTGCCTTTTTTGCCGCAGTCTGTCTGGCTGCATGTTTGCTTCTGCTCATCTGGCAGCTTTACCGCGAAGCACCGCAGGAATATTTTTCATATCTGGTCGGAATTTCCTTTATTCTGCTCTTCTCCGCCTTTCTTCTGCTTCTTGCCGGAATCGTCAGCAGTGCACTGGAAATCTTTTTTACATTGAGTACTGCCTGGCTCTGCAGGAGGCTGTATAAAAAGCAGGCTGCCTGAATATCGTTCTTCCGACATGAAAAAAGGCGCACCAAATTTGATGCGCCTTTCCTGTCTTTTATCGTGTAGGAATTGGATTTCCTGTGCTTCTTAGAACTTTCCAGCCTCGGCTGCTTCCTGGATGGAAACGGCAACTGCAACGGTCATACCTACCATTGGGTTGTTGCCTGCACCGATCAGACCCATCATCTCTACGTGAGCCGGAACGGAGGAGGAACCTGCGAACTGTGCATCAGAGTGCATACGTCCTAAGGTATCGGTCATACCATAGGAAGCAGGACCTGCTGCCATGTTGTCCGGATGCAGGGTACGTCCGGTACCGCCGCCGGAAGCTACGGAGAAGTACTTCTTTCCGGCTTCCTGTCTTTCCTTCTTGTAGGTACCTGCTACCGGATGCTGGAAACGGGTCGGGTTGGTGGAATTTCCGGTGATGGAAACGTCTACATTTTCCTTCCACATGATTGCAACGCCTTCCGGAACGCTGTTTGCGCCGTAGCAGTTTACCTTGGAACGAAGACCCTCGGAGTAAGCGATTCTCTCGATCTCCTTTACGGTATTGGTATATGGATCATACTCGGTCTCAACGAAGGTAAAGCCGTTGATACGGGAAATGATCTTTGCTGCATCCTTGCCTAAACCATTTAAGATAACGCGTAATGGTTTCTGACGAACCTTGTTTGCCTTCTCTGCGATACCGATTGCACCCTCAGCTGCTGCGAAGGACTCGTGGCCAGCCAGGAAGCAGAAGCAGTCTGTGTCTTCTTCCAGAAGCATCTTGCCTAAGTTGCCGTGGCCTAAGCCTACCTTACGGGTATCTGCTACGGAGCCAGGAATACAGAATGCCTGTAAGCCTTCGCCGATTGCAGCAGCAGCCTCAGAAGCCTTGCGGCAGCCCTTCTTGATCGCAATGGCAGCACCTACGGTATAAGCCCAACATGCGTTCTCAAAGCAGATTGGCTGGATCTTCTTGACCTGATCGTATACGTTCAGTCCGGCATCCTTGGTAATCTTCTCAGCCTCTTCAATGGAAGCGATGCCATAGCTGTTTAATACGCTATTGATTTTATCAATACGTCTCTCATATGATTCGAATAAAGCCATCTCTAACGTCCTCCTTTATCATTCTTTACGCGGGTCGATAATCTTAACAGCATCCTCAACGCGGCCGTACTGTCCACATGCCTTCTCATAAGCAGTGTTCGGGTCATCGCCCTTCTTGATGAAGTCCGTCATCTTTCCAAGGCTTACGAACTTGTAACCGATAATCTGATCGTCCTTATCCAAAGCGATACCGGTAACATAGCCCTCTGCCATCTCCAGATAACGAGGACCTTTCTTTAAGGTACCGTACATCGTACCAACCTGGCTTCTTAAGCCCTTTCCTAAATCTTCCAGACCGGCACCTACCGGCAGACCGTCTTCAGAGAATGCACTCTGGGTACGTCCATAAACGATCTGTAAGAACAGTTCTCTCATAGCGGTGTTGATTGCATCGCATACTAAGTCGGTATTTAAAGCTTCCATAACGGTTAAACCAGGAAGGATTTCAGCTGCCATTGCTGCGGAGTGAGTCATACCAGAACATCCAATGGTTTCTACCAGCGCCTCCTGAATGATACCCTCTTTTACATTCAGAGTCAGCTTGCATGCACCCTGCTGCGGTGCGCACCAGCCAATACCGTGTGTCAGACCGGAAATGTCTTTTACTTCTTTCGCCTGAACCCATTTTGCTTCTTCTGGGATCGGAGCACAGCCATGATGCACGCCCTGTGCTACGGTACACATTTCTTCAA
>JBJELD010000046.1:0-55873 GCA_051878975.1 Candidatus Caccovicinus sp. | reverse complement strand
CCTGGACAAATAGATTAAGAGTCTACTGCTCTACCAACTGAGCTAAAGGCGCATGTTCATGCGTTGTTCACCGAACGAATGTTATTCTACAACAAGGGGCTGAAAAAATCAACCCCTTTTTTCAAATTTTTTTATTTTTTTTAAATTTTATGCGCAAACAGACAATTTTTTACAATTTATCTACATGCCTGCTTTCAGAAAACTGCGCAGCGTTTCCTTCGGCTGAAGGCCGGACATGCGGCTTACTTCCTTTCCATTTTTGAAAAGGATCAGTGTCGGAATCGTCATCACGCCGTAACGCTCTGCCACATCGCTGCTCTCATCCACATTCAGCTTTCCCACCGTCAGCATGCTTCCGAATTCCTCTGCCACCGCGTCCACAACCGGCGCCATCATCTTACAGGGGCCGCACCAGTCCGCATAGAAATCCACCAGCACCGGCTTCTCCGCACGCAGAACCTCCGCATCAAAATTTTCACTTGTAAATTTTCCTGTCATCAATCGTTCCCTCCTGTGCAATCGTCTCTCTTGTATCAGTCTGCCTCATTTTCAGGCATTCATTCCTCATCCGCCATTTTCGCTATTTCTTCTCTGTCTCTTCTGCCGTCTTCGTTCCCGCTCCGCTTAAGGTCTGGTTTACATCATTTAATGCTTTCCTCCACCGAAGTGCCTCCTTGTTCAGCGCCGGATTGCCGCTGAACTTCTTTTCCAGAGTCTTCTTCACCTTGCCGGAAATTCCCATATCGGACCACATTTCTTCTTTCCTTACCAGTATTCTATGCGGCATTCCTCAGCCGGTCTCCTGCATTTTCAGGCTTTCGCCGGCTCTTCCGGACGGACTGCCGTCAGTTTACAGATCGGCTTTCCCTCTGAAGCAAATTTCATCTCATATTCCGTCATCACATTCCCCTCAGCCAGGTCGGAATGATGCAGATCAAAGGTATACTGACAAATCTGCCAGCCGGCTGACGGAATCGACTCCAGGGAGTACTCAAAAAGCGGGCGGTTGTCTGTTTTAAATTCCACGGCGCCGTCCCTTTTCAGAATCTGCTCGTACACCTTCATAAACTCCGGAGAAGTCAGACGGCGCTTTGCGTGGCGATCCTTTGGCCACGGATCCGAAAAATTCAGATAAATTCTGGATACCTCGCCCTCAGCGAAATATTCGGTCATCTCCTTCGCATCTATACACAGAAACCAGATATTGGATAACTCCATCTGTTCCCTCTTTTCGAGGCCGCGCAGCAGCACACTGGAATACCTCTCGATTCCGATATAGTTCCGGTCCGGATGATTCCGGGCCATCTCCATGATAAATCTGCCCTTGCCCATGCCAACCTCGATCTCGATCGGATTGGAATTTCCGAACCGTTCTGCCCAGCGTCCCTTCTCTTCCTTCGGGTTCTGAACAACAAACGGGCTGGCGGCAATTTTCTCTTCAGCACCGGGGATATGGCGCAGTCTCATACTTTTTGTCCCTCCTTGTCTCTGGCCTGTACTTCTAAATGGTCACAAAAATTATAGCATTAGTAAGAAAACTTTGCAATATTAGAAAAACATTTACAAAATGAGATGCACAATTTGTCGAAATCTTGTATAATAAAGATTATGAAATGCTGTCAGGGAACGCGAAACGAAGTACACAGCATCGACATAAAGACAATAAGGAGGACCCACATATGGCAGATATTACAAACTCCTGGGAAAAAATTCAGCAGGGTGTAAAAGAAACTGAGCGGCTGCTCGGCCAGAAAAACTACAATATGGCGATGGTCAAAGCCAGACAGACTCTGGAATACATGGTAAAAAGCCTCGGCGAAAAGGCCTGTATCGTAGACGGCGACATGTCCGACATTATTGATCAGCTCTACGACGGACACTGGATCACAAAAAATACCAAGGAACATTATCACAAGCTCCGCATGATCGGCAACAAGGCTGTCCACGAGGGAAACAGCAGTGCCTCCGATGCCAACCTGGCCTATCACATTCTTTCACAGGAAGTTTATGTTTTTGCAAACGAATACAGTCCGAGACGGCGCAAAACATCCGGCAGCAGTTCTTCTTCCGCCCGCCCGAAAACCAGCTCCAGCCGGAAGCGTTCCAAAAAGAAAAAATCCCCGGTTGAAGATATTCTCCGGATTTTGATTCCGATTATCTGTGTGATCCTGCTGATCTTTATTATCCGCGCACTTCTTCCCGACAAGAAGAAAACCGATCCGGCCGGCACTTCGGCACCGCAGGAAAACGTAACGATGGAAGAGACCTATCAGGCCGACGATCAGCCACAGGACCATGACGTTCTGCCGGAAGAGCCGCAAACCGTCGTTTACCGGACTACCAGCACCTTGAATGTCCGTACAGAACCATCTACAGAAGCCCGAATTCTCGTTCAGCTGGCTCCCGACACAGAGGTAAATGTCGTGGGAACCTATGACGACCAATGGTCCATCATTAATTATGAAGGACAGGATGCCTATGTTGCTACTGCTTATCTGACTCAGTAGCCGGCCCGGCATGAGGCGTACACATATGATTCTGCACACTTTGCAGCTTTCTGCTGCAGATTCCGAAAAGACTTTTTGCCTACGGGATCTGCAGCATTTTTGATTTCTGACGACAGCTTATCTGTTTTCTGAATTCCGTCTTAACATCTCTTTAACATCGCAAAATATTCACGAAATTATCGTATTGCTTTGTGAATTTATTGTCATTTCTGTCATGGCTTTTCTTCTTCCATTTGTAGTATTATATGGAAGGGATATGAAGCCCCTTTTTTTCATGATCCGAATTCAGGGGCGGAAAATTGACAAAAATAAGACAAGATAAGGAGGACGATCGTGGATAACCTGATCAACAAAATATCAGAGATTGAAACTGCCGCTTCATCCGTCATGGACAACATGAATGCGCGCAAAGCTGCTTTTGCCGCAGAGATGAAGAAAAAGACAGATGACTTTGATGTCTGGCTGGAAGAAGACACTGCCGAAAAAATCAGTCAGCTCCGCAGCCGGATGGAAGCCGAAATGAAAGAAAAGCTGGCCCGGCAGAAGGCAGACGAAGAAAAAGCACTGCAACTGCTGGACCAGACCTATGAATCCCACCACGCTGCCCTTGCCGCCAAACTGTTTGCTCAGATGACAAAGGAGTGATGCTATGGGAAGTCTTTTTACCTACAGTGGCCTGGCAACAAAGGTAAAAGCCATGAAAAGCCATCTGCTTTCCGACAGTCAGTATCAGGAACTGGCCGCACTGGATTCCGTAACCAGCTCGGTGGATTACCTGAAAAAGCTGCCCTCCTATTCCCCTGTTTTTTCCGGAACGGAGGCAGGCGAGCTGCACCGCGCAGCGATCGAGGAGCTGCTGCTTCAGTCCAAATACCGTGACTTTTCCAAGCTTTACCGTTTTTCCAACCTGTCTCAGAGAAAATTTCTGGATCTGTATTTCATGCATTATGAAATCGCCATCCTGAAGCGCTGCCTGCGCAGTGTCATGGGACAGAAACCTCTGGAGCTGGATCTTTCTCAGTTCCGCAGCTTTTTTGAGCGCCATTCCCGGCTGGATCTGATCCGGCTTTCCGCTTCCGCAAATCTGGCGGAATTTACTTCCAATCTGGCCGGCTCTCCGTATTACGGGATCCTGACTCACCTGAATAGTCAGGAGCAGCTGACCTTGTTTGATTACGAAATGAATCTGGATCTGATTTATTTCAAAACCATGTGGAAGGTCATCACCAAATCCATAAAAAAGCCGGAAAAGGAAGCGCTGGAACAGTGCTTCGGCGACCGGCTGGACCTTTTAAACATCCAGTGGATCTACCGCTGCATCAAATTTTATCACATGGAGCCGGGCGAAATCTGCTCCCTGCTGATTCCCATTCAGTATCGGCTGAAAAAGGAGGAGATCTATCATCTGGCCGGATGCAGGTCCCTGGAAGAATTTTTCCAGGTTCTCGGGACCACCTATTACGGAAATCTGCCTGTCATCGATGTAAGCGCCAGGCCCAATCCAGAGGAGCTTCAGGAGAAAGTACTGAACCGGATCCACCGGATGACCGCGCAGAAGGATCCATATTCCGTGGCAACCGTCAATTCCTATCTTTACTTTAAGGAACTGGAGATCCACCGAATTATCAAAATTGTAGAAAGCATTCGTTACGGACTCGGACAGAGGGAAATCCTGGCCTCCGTAATGAATGATGGTTAAAGGGGGTTAATTTTTGTGATTGAGAAGATGAAATTCTTAAATCTCACCGGACCAAAGGAGCAGTTTGACCAGGTGACGGATGAATATCTTTCCAAATATGACATCCACCTGGAAAACGCAATGTCCCAGCTCCAGACCGTGAAGGATTTAAGACCTTTTGTCGAAGTCAACCCTTACCGCGGGGAATTAAAAACGGCCCGGGAGCTGATGGAAACCTTTTCCGGCCGGGAAATTTCCGCTGAGGAGCTGACACTCGACCAGGCATTGGATACCGTTCATACGCTGGAGCAGACCATTGCCGATTACAACAGCCGGAAGGCTGAGCTGGAAACGCAGCTGGAAACGCTGTCCGCTTCCCGCGACCAGGTCATTCCGTTTACCGGATTAAACTATGACCTGTCCCGCATCATGCATTTTAAATGTATTAAATTCCGTTTCGGCCGGATTTCCAAGGAGTACTTTGAAAAATTCGAGGCTTTCGTCTATGACGCCATTGACACGGTAATGTTTAAATGCCAGGAGGACGAGGAATATGTCTGGGTCGTTTACTTTGTTCCCGCCCCGGTTGCAGAAAAGGTGGACGCCATCTACGCTTCCATGCATTTTGAGCGCCGCTTCCTCCCGGATGAATACGAAGGAACACCTTCGGAGGCTTCCCACGAGCTGGACGAAAAAATCCATGCCGCCGAAGCTTCGATTCAGCAGATCAACGAACAGATCCGGACCGCTCTGGAATCTCAGAAAGAACGTCTGGCCGGCGCCTGCCAAAGGCTGGAACGCTTCTCCAGAAACTTTGATGTCCGCAAACTGGCAGTCTGCACCAGCCATGACGATCACCCGTTTTTTATCCTCTGCGGTTGGATGACGGAAAACGATGCCAGAAAGCTGCAGAAGGAAATCGAAGGCGAAAAGGACCTGTTCCTGATCATCGAGGAGGATCACAACAACGTCCTGAGCAAGCCGCCGACCAAGCTGAAGAACCCCAAGCTGTTCCGGCCCTTCGAGATGTTTATTCAGATGTACGGACTGCCGGACTACAATGAAATCGACCCGACCATCCTGATCGGAATCACCTACTCGATCCTCTTCGGCTTTATGTTCGGCGACGTGGGGCAGGGGCTTTGCCTGCTGATCGGCGGCTTCCTCCTTTACCAGGCAAAGAAAATGAACCTGGCAGCCATCATCAGCTGCTGCGGCTTCTTCTCCGCCATTTTCGGATTCCTGTTCGGCAGTGTCTTCGGCTTTGAAGATGTGATCGACGCCGCATGGCTCCGTCCCGGACAGGCCATGAGCACCCTGCCGTTCATCGGAAAGCTGAACACCGTATTCGTCATTACCGTAGCCCTGGGCATGGCAATCATCATGATGACCATGGTGCTGAATATCATCAACAGCCTGCGGATGCACGACACAGAAAAAGCCTGGTTCGATACCAACGGCGCCGCCGGACTGGTATTTTACTTTGCACTGACCCTTGTCATCCTGCTTTACATGTCGGGGAAGGCGCTGCCTGCCACGATTCTCCTGACCGTCATGTTCGGCCTTCCACTGCTTGTCATGTTCTTTAAAGAACCGCTGACCGCCATGGTCGAGAAAAAAGCAGCCAAGCTGGAAGGCGGAAAGGGCATATTCTTCGTTCAGGGCTTCTTTGAAATGTTTGAAGTGCTGTTAAGCTACTTCTCCAACACCCTTTCCTTTGTCCGTGTAGGCGCTTTCGCCGTCAGCCACGCTGCCATGATGGAGGTCGTTCTGATGCTGGCCGGCTACGAATCCGGCAGCATCAACTGGATCGTGGTCGTCCTCGGAAACCTGTTCGTGTGCGGCATGGAAGGTCTGATTGTCGGTATCCAGGTACTTCGTCTGGAATATTATGAACTGTTCAGCCGGTTCTACCGCGGTACCGGGCGTGCCTTCATCCCTTACGGAAAAACTGCAGAAAATAAATAAACAAAAATGAATCAGAAAAGGAGATTTTACCATGGCTGTTAAATTTTTATTATCCCTTGCACTGCTGTTAAGCATTGTTCTTCCATTCGGCGCTTTTGCCGCAGGAGAAAAATCCCGCGGCCGCTATAAAACCGCACTGGCAGTAAACTCCATGCTGTTCTTCGGAACCATGATCGTATGCAGCGCTCTGTTCTTCACCGGAAATGCATTCGCAGCGGAGGAGGCCGTTTCTGCCGCAAATCCTTCTGCCGGCATGATCTGCATGGCTGCCGCTCTTTCTACCGGTCTGTCCTGCCTGGGCGGCGGCATCGCCGTTTCCGCTGCTGCTTCCGCCGCGCTGGGCGCAATCAGCGAGGACGGCTCGATTCTTGGTAAATCCTTAATCTTCGTTGGCTTGGCCGAAGGTGTTTGTCTGTACGGATTGATCATTTCCTTTATGATTATCGGCAAGCTGTAATCCATGAAGCTGTACTTAATCAGTGACAACATTGACACCCTGACCGGCATGCGGCTGGCCGGGGTGGAGGGCTCTGTTGTCCATGAGCGGAATGAATTAAAGGAAGCCCTGGATAAAGCATTGGCCGATAAGGAGATTGGGATTCTTTTGCTGACTGAAAAGTTCGGCCGGGAATTTCCGGAGATCATCGATCATGTGAAGCTGAACCGGAAGTTCCCGCTGATTGTAGAAATTCCCGACCGTCACGGAACCGGCCGCAAGCCAAACTTTATCACTTCCTATGTAAACGAAGCAATCGGCCTGAAGCTGTAATCCGGACAACGGACAGCCAAACGGCGAAAACGGATAGAAAGCAGGTGACTGATTTGACAACCGATGAGAAATTACAGCATTTTTTAGACATCTGTATGGAAGATGCCAGAGAACGAAGCGGCCGCCAGTTTGATGAATACGCAAAGGCTCTGGAAAAGACCCTGGAGGAACACAAAACGGATGCCCGGCGGCGGGCCGGTATGCAGATTCAGGGAGAAACCGAAAAAATTGAACGGGAAATCAACAAGGAACTGGCAGTCGGGCAGATCAATGTCCGCCGTACACTCAGCCAGCGCCATGATGAATTAAAGGACAAACTGTTTGTAGAGGTGCGGGATATGCTGGAAAATTATATGAATACCCCGCAGTATCTGAAGCTTCTGGACGCCCAGATCCGTCATGCAAAGGAATTTGCCGGCACTGAAGAGCTGACCATCTATCTGGATCCCTGCGACGCAGACAAGCTCAACCGCCTGGCTCTGCGCCACAGCGCCAACTTGAAAATCAGCCAGTATTCCTTCGGAGGAGGCACCAGAGCCGTTATTCCGTCCAGACACATTCTGATCGACAATTCCTTTGACACCAAGCTGGCCGAAGCAAAACGGGATTTCCGGTTTGAAACAGGAGGTATGAAGCATGACTGATAACAGAAAGACCGGCGTTATCTACGGCATCAACGGACCGGTAATCTTCCTGGAGGGAGACCCCGGTTTCCAGATGAACGAGATGGTTTATGTCGGAAAAGAAAATCTGGTGGGCGAGGTCATTGGACTGACCTCAGAAAAAACCACCGTTCAGGTCTATGAGGAGACCAGCGGCATAAAGCCTGGTGAGCTTGTCTACGGAAGCGGCGCACCCGTGTCCGTCACACTGGCGCCCGGTATTTTAAGCAACATTTTTGACGGTATTGAGCGGCCGTTAAGTGAAATTGCCAAAACCGGAGGCCCTTATATCAGCCGGGGTATCCATGTGGATTCGCTGGATACCGAAAAGAAATGGCAGGCCCATATCACCGTGAAAAAGGGCGATTACCTGCTTCCCGGCACGGTAATTGCCGAAGTGCAGGAAACACGAGCCATTCTCCACAAGGTTATGCTTTCTCCGAATCTGGAGGGCTATGTCCGGGAGGTGAAGCCGGACGGAGAATACACCATAACAGAGCCGCTTCTGACGCTGCAGCTTCAGGACGGAAGCGAAAGAGAAATCACCATGACCCAGAAATGGCCGATCCGTGTTCCGCGTCCCACTGCAAAGCGGTTTCCGGCTTCTGAACCTCTGATCACCGGCCAGAGAATTCTGGATACTCTGTTCCCGTTAGCCAAGGGCGGCACTGCCGCCGTACCGGGCGGATTCGGAACCGGAAAGACCATGACCCAGCACCAGATCGCCAAGTGGTCGGATGCCGATATCATTATCTATATCGGCTGCGGGGAGCGCGGAAACGAGATGACGCAGGTGCTGGAGGAATTTTCTCAGCTGATTGACCCGAAAAGCGGAAATCCTCTGATGGACCGCACCACCCTGATTGCCAACACCTCAAATATGCCGGTGGCGGCCCGTGAGGCAAGCCTTTACTCCGGCCTGACCCTGGCCGAATATTACCGGGATATGGGTTATCATGTGGCGATCATGGCCGACTCCACCTCCCGCTGGGCAGAAGCTCTGCGTGAGCTGTCCGGCCGTCTCGAAGAAATGCCTGCCGAGGAGGGCTTTCCGGCGTATCTGGCCTCCAGACTTTCCGCTTTCTATGAAAGAGCCGGCATGATGCAGAACTTAAACGGGACGGAAGGCTCCGTTTCCATCATCGGCGCAGTTTCTCCCCAGGGCGGCGACTTTTCCGAGCCGGTCACCCAGAACACCAAGCGGTTCGTCCGCTGCTTCTGGGGACTGGATAAATCCCTTGCCTATGCAAGACATTTCCCGGCCATCAACTGGCTGACCAGCTACTCCGAGTACCTGTCCGACCTGGCTCCCTGGTACACCGATCATGTTGACAAGCGGTTCGTGGATTACCGGAACCAGATCGTATACCTGTTGACCCAGGAAAGCAGCCTGATGGAGATCGTAAAGCTGATCGGCGCCGACGTTCTGCCGGACGACCAGAAGCTGATTCTGGAAATCGCCAAAGTCATCCGTGTCGGCTTCCTGCAGCAGAACGCCTTCCACAAGGACGATACCTGTGTGCCGATGGAAAAGCAGTTCCGGATGATGGAAGTGATCCTTTACTTATACCAGAAATCCCGTTCCCTGATCTCCATGGGAATGCCGATGTCTGTGCTGAAGGAGGACAACATATTCGACAAGATTATCTCCATCAAATATGACGTTCCAAATGACCGTCCGGAGCTGTTTGATGAATATAAGAAGCAGATTGACCGATTCTACGACAATGTGGTAGAACGCAACGCATAAGGAGGCTTATCATGGCAATTGAATATTTAGGTTTAAGCGGCATTAACGGGCCTCTGGTGGTTCTGGAAGGCCTTCAGGGCGCTTCCTATGATGAGATCGTGGAAATGACCGTAAACGGTGCCCAGAAAAAAATGGGACGCATTATCGAGATCTACAAAGACAAGGCCGTGATCCAGGTCTTTGAGGGAACCGATGGAATGGCACTCCGCAACACCCACACCCGCCTGACCGGCCATCCCATGGAGATTGCTGTGTCCGAAGAAATGCTGGGACGAACGTTCAATGGACTTGGTCAGCCCATCGACGGGCTGGGCGAAATCTCTTCCGATTTAAAACTGGATGTAAACGGCAAGCCTTTAAACCCGGTTACCCGGGAATATCCGAGAAACTACATCCAAACCGGTATTTCCGCCATTGACGGACTGACCACGCTGATCCGCGGACAGAAGCTTCCAATCTTTTCCGGAAACGGACTCCCCCATGACCAGCTTGCCGCCCAGATCGTACAGCAGGCCTCCCTGGGAGACAATTCGGATGAAAAATTTGCCATCGTCTTTGCCGCCATGGGTGTAAAATACGATGTGGCTGATTTCTTCCGCCGCACCTTCGAGGAGAGCGGCGTATCCGACCATGTGGCCATGTTCATCAACCTGGCCAACGACCCGGTAGTGGAGCGTCTGATCACTCCGAAGGTAGCGCTGACTGTAGCCGAGTACCTGGCCTTTGAAAAGGGCATGCATATCCTGGTCATTCTGACCGATATGACCTCCTTTGCCGAGGCTATGCGTGAGGTATCCTCCTCCAAGGGCGAGATCCCGTCCCGAAAAGGCTTCCCGGGCTACCTGTACAGCGAGCTGGCCGCCCTGTATGAGCGCGCCGGTATCGTAGCGGGACGGCCGGGCTCCGTGACCCAGATCCCGATCTTAACCATGCCCAACGACGATATTACCCACCCGATCCCCGACCTGACCGGCTACATCACCGAAGGGCAGATCGTGCTGGACCGGGGACTTCACGGACAGTCCATTTACCCGCCGATCAACGTGCTGCCTTCCCTGTCCCGTCTGATGAAGGACGGCATCGGAAAAGGCTACACAAGAGAGGATCATCAGGACGTAGCCAACCAGCTTTTCTCCTGCTATGCAAAGGTGGGGGATGCACGAGCGCTGGCTTCCGTTATCGGAGAGGATGAGCTTTCCCCGATCGACAAGAAATACCTGGCTTTCGGAAAAGAATTTGAGCACCGCTTTGTTGGCCAGGAGATCCACGACAACCGCACCATCCTAACGACTCTGGACATCGGCTGGAAGCTTCTTGGCATGCTTCCGCGGGAGGAGCTGGACCGTATCGACACCAAAATCCTGGATGCTTATTACAAGCCGTCACCTGTAAACGAGGACGGAAGCCTGATTGACGAAAACCAGGAGGTGGGCAGATGAACCCCAATACCTTTCCCACCAAGGGAAATCTGATTCTTGCAAAAAACTCCCTGTCCCTGGCCCGCCTTGGCTACGGGCTGATGGACAAAAAGCGGAATATTCTGATCCGTGAGCTGATGGGCCTGATCGACGAGGCCAGAAACATTCAGTCTGAGATCGATTCCACCTTTACGGAAGCCTACAAGGCGCTCCAGCAGGCCAACATTGATCTGGGAATCAGCTATGTCCAGGAAATCGGCATGTCTGTCCCGATAGAAACTTCCATCAAGATCAAGGCCAGAAGCATCATGGGAACGGAAATTCCGCTGGTTCAGTATGATGCGGCGCCTCTGACCCCAACCTACGCCTTTGGCGACACCAGCCAGGCACTGGACGAAGCCAGAATGAAATTTGAAAAGGTAAAGGATCTGACCATCAAGCTTTCCATGGTGGAAAATTCCGCTTACCGTCTGGCAGCCAGCATCAAGAAAACACAGAAACGCGCCAACGCGCTGAAAAACATCACCATTCCGACTTATGAGACCCTGACCAAAACGATTTCCAACGCGCTGGAAGAAAAGGAGCGGGAAGAGTTTACCAGATTAAAGGTCATCAAGCGAATGAAAGAATCCTGAAAAAGCTGCCGGAAAACCGGCAGTTTTTTCTTTTTCCTTGCATTCATCCGGATTCTGTTATATGATTCAGAAGAATGGAATCTGAAGCGTAAGGAGTGAAATTGAAAATTGATGAAAACGATCCTGCATCATCTGCTCGGAATCCTGACCGCATTCTGCCTGATGTTCATCCTTTTGATCACATCGGTCGAGGCCGTATGCTACTGGACTCCCGACTACTATAAAAACGAATATGAAAAATACCAGGTACTGGACGATCTTCCTGAAATGACCATGGACGATCTGCTTTCCGTCACCGATGAAATGATGGCCTATCTCCGCGGAAAGCGGGAAGATCTGCATGTCTTTACCACCATGGGCGGAGAATACCGGGAATTTTTTACGGAACGGGAAATCGCCCATATGGAGGATGTAAAGGGCCTTTTTCTGGCTGCCATTGCCCTCCGGCGAATCTGTCTGCTCCTTGCAGCTGCGGCAGTCGGACTGATTTTCTTTACGAAGGGAAGCTTAAAAAAGCTCCTTCCGAAGACGATTTTTGCCGGTACCCTGCTGTTTTTCGCCGCAGCCGCCGTACTGGGACTGATCATATCCACAGACTTTACAAAATATTTTATCATTTTCCACCATATTTTCTTTACCAATGACCTGTGGATGCTGGATCCGTCAGTGGATATGCTGATCAACATTGTGCCGGAACCGTTCTTTATGGATACAACGGCGCGGATTCTGATCACCTTCGGCCTCGGCGCGGCCGCCGTGCTGGCCGTTTCCTTTTTCCTGATGAGACGAGGCTGCCGCAAAAAGCCGCACTCCGGACCGCTCAGTCTGATCCTGGCTCTGACGCTGTCCCTGACAGCCGTCCTGGCCGTCCCGCAGACAGCTTATGCCGAGGTCTCCTGGCCGGAATTTTCCGGAATTTCCGCCGACGGCGGAATTCTGATCGATGCTGATTCCGGTGCCGTTCTCTTTGAGAAAAATGCCGATCAGGCCTACTATCCGGCCAGCATCACCAAGATCCTGACGGCCCTGATCATCATTGAAAACTGTGACCTGGACGAGATGGTCACCTTCTCCTATAATGCCGTCTACAATGTAGAATCCGGAAGCTCCAATATGGGCGCGCTGGACGGAGATGTGCTCAGTGTCCGTGATTGCCTGTATGGTCTGATGCTTGCATCCGCAAATGAATGCGCCAATGCACTGGCCGAGCACTGCGCCGGCTCTGTCGAGGCCTTTGCCGAAATGATGAATGAGAAAGCCAGAGAGCTGGGCTGCACCGGCAGCCACTTTGCCAATCCCAGCGGCTTAAATGATGAAGATCACTATGTGACTGCCAGGGACATGGCCATTATCATGAAGGCCGCCCTGGCAAATCCGGTTTTTGTGGAGATTGACAGTGCCCTGTACTGGAAGCACGGCCCGATCAAGCGCTATCCGGATCCGGATGCCCCGGAAAATACGGTTTACTGTCACCATTCCATGCTGAAAAAGAACGATTCCCGCTATTATTCCGGCGCCTTTGCCGGAAAGACCGGATACACCTCCCTGGCCGGGAACACCCTGGTCACCGCAGCAAAACGTGACGGCATGACCCTGATCTGTGTTATTTTAAACGGTCATCAGACACATTATCAGGACACAAAAGCGCTGTTTGACTACGGCTTCAAAAACTTTAAAACTGTACCGGTGTCCGATTTCGACCAGTCTTACACTTCCATTGAAAACGATATGACCATCGCCGGCCTGACTGCCAGTCCGATCTCCACGCTTTCCATGGCAGGAGACTGCCGTGTCACGCTGCCCCTGTATGCCGATTTCGGCGATGCAGAAACTACGCTGGACTATCAGACAACACCGGATTCCGCCGCACCGGACGGGGCCGCTGCCAGAATCTTTTACACTTATGCAGGCCGCCCCATCGGCTCAGCCTGGCTGACAGTCAAAAGCATGCATGACACCCGGCTCCAGGCGGAGGAAAAAGCTGCGGCGCTTTCTGAGGCCGAAACCATCGGAATTCCGGAGCCCACCACAAAAGCCATGGAAGAGCAGACTGCTGCCGCCGAGACAAGCCTGGAAGCCGTCTCGCCGGATCCGGCAAAGGAAGCGCTGCCGAATGAAACCGCTGTTTCAGACCGGTCTGTGCCAAAAGAAGAAAAGAAGCCGCTGTCTCTCCGGATTCCGGCCACCCTGTGGGTAGCCCTGGCCGTTACCATGCTCCTGGCCGCCCTGATCACGATTTTCGTGCTGGTGAAAATACACATCGAAAAAAAGGAAGAAGAAGAACGGTATCAGCGCCGGGAACGCCGAAAAAAACGGCTCAGCGATATCGGCTTTTCCCAGGCAGACTTTGATCTTCTGGTTGAAAAACGGAAGCGCCGTTCCTCCAAGGGCTCCAAATCCGACCAATCCAACCTTTTTGAATAGCTGCAGGCCTTCTCCGCGGAGAAGGCTTTTCTGATTCTGCTCCTGCGATATTAGCATTTTTTTAACACAAGTCCTATTGGACTCATGCACCGGTTCGGTTATAATCAAATGGATGAAAGGATTTGATTTTATGAACAAAACAAGGGAGCCGATGCCCCACGACGTTCTGATTCAGAACACGATTCTTACCATAACCGTTTTATCTGCTGCCACCCTGATCGCCATCCTCTTTTTTCATCTGGGAAACAACACCACCAGCGTGGCCATTATCTATATTCTGGCAGTTGTCTTCATTGCCAGATATACCGAAGGATACGTTCCCGGCATCATTGCCTCCGTGATCGGCGTCATCTGCGTCAACTACGTATTTACCTACCCGTTCATGAAGATCAATTTTACCATGGACGGATATCCCGTCACCTTCTGCGGCATGATCATTATTTCCAGCCTTACCAGTACCATGACCTCTCATCTGAAGATGCAGAACCGGATCATTCAGGAACGGGAAAAGCTTCTGATGGAAGCGGAAAAGGAAACGATGCGGGCGAATCTGCTGCGGGCCATTTCCCATGACCTGAGAACACCGCTCACCGGCATCATCGGAACCAGCTCCACTTATCTGGAAAATCAGGAAACCCTGTCCGAAATGGAAAAGCACGACCTGATCCAGAACATTTACGAGGACTCCAACTGGCTCTTAAACATGGTGGAAAATCTCCTGACCATCACCCGGATCCGGACCGACAACGTTCCGATCCACAAAACCTCCGAGCTCCTGGAGGAGGTGGTTTCTGAGGCCGTTCAGCGCTTCCACAGGCGCCTTCCGGACGCCATTGTAAAGGTACAGATCCCGGAGGATTTTATCATGATCCCCATGGATGCCACATTGATTGAGCAGGTTCTGATCAACCTGCTGGAAAATGCCTATTACCACGGTGCCTCTGACAAGCCGATCCTGCTGAATACTTATCAGCAGGAGAACCATGTCTTCTTTGAGGTGCTGGACTACGGACCGGGCATTCCGCCGGAAAAGCTTCCTGTGATTTTTGACGGCAGTCCCGCAACGCCCAATTCAAGCGGCGATTCCCGAAAAGGCATGGGCATCGGTCTTACTATATGCAAAACGATCATCATTGCCCACGGCGGTGAAATCCAGGCTTCCAATCACAAGAACGGGGCAATTTTTACGTTCTGTCTGCCCCTGGAGGAGAAAAAAACAGACTCACCGGAATCGGTCATCTGACCTGTTTTATTTATACGAACGGAGGAAAGCATGAATCTGAAACCTACGATTATCTTAATAGAAGATGAAAAGAGCATCTGCAGCTTTATTGAAACAACACTGACTGCCCACAACTATAAGGTACTCACCGCAGCTGCCGGGCAGGAGGGCCTTTCCCTGATTACGTCCTGCTTCCCGGACCTGATCCTTCTGGATCTGGGACTTCCGGACATCGACGGCATCAACGTTATCCGCCAGGTCCGCAGCTGGTCGGTCATTCCAATCATCGTCATCTCTGCCAGAACCCAGGAACAGGAAAAGGTGCTGGCCTTAGACAGCGGTGCCGATGACTACATTACCAAGCCCTTCGGAACCTCCGAGCTTCTGGCACGCATCCGCACCGCACTGCGGCATCACCAGCAGACCGGAGCCGGAAATCTCTCCGCCCCGGAGCCGGTCTATTCCTTTGACGGCCTGACGATCGATTTTTCCAAGCGTCTTGTCCTGTTAAACAACGAGGAGATCCATCTGACGCAGATCGAATACAAGCTGGTCTCCCTGCTCGCCCAAAATGCCGGGCGGGTCCTGACCTATGACTACATCATCAGCCACATCTGGGGGCCTTATGCAGACAACAACAATAACCAGATTCTCCGTGTAAACATGGCGCACATCCGCCGGAAGCTGGAAGCCAACCCGGCAGAACCGCATTATATTTTTACCGAGATCGGCGTCGGCTACCGCATGAGGGAAAGCCAGCAATAAAGAAAAAAGGCCAGAGCCTACACCTGGGTTCTGGTCTTTTTTGCCTGTTTTTTCATTTTATTTTTTTCCGTGCGGCGCCTGCGGACCTCTTCCCGTTTCTGCGCCACCGCAGCAGCTCCTGCCTCATCCACACACTTGGCTGTACGGATTGCAAAGGCGCCTCCGGACTCCGATTTTTTGATCCGGATCTTTCCCCGGACCATCCCATGCTCCGGACAGACCGCCAGACAAATATACAGCTTCGGATTCACCGCAAACCAGCGGATCTTCTTGCGGAGCATCCGCCGGCATTCACAGCAGATCATATCTGTTACGTGCTTGTCAGCCAGCACCTCTTCCTTTTCCTGAAACTCTCTGGAAACATATTTCGAATAACCTGGAAACTTTAGATATACCTCTTCCTCTTCGCATTGCGGAATCCGGTAATAATCCATAGAAACAAACTCTTTTACAAGATGAAACTGCATTTTCGCCATCACCCGGCCGGTATAAAAAGCATCATCCAGCGCATGATGGAACAGCCGCGTCTCGTCCACCTCAATATTCTGCTCTTCCACTGCCTGATCCAATGAAAGCTTCTCCCGTCCCTCCACATATAAAAGGCCGTAAAGCTTCTGCAGATCATAATAGAGAAGCGGCAGGGGAAACGGAATTTCCAGTCCGTAATAGACCATGTTCCGCTGAAGCTCCGTAAGGTCCATGGAACCCCAGGTGACAAACATGTAATCCTGCCCGCACCATTCCAGGAACCGCTCCATCGCCTGATCAAATGGCATTCCATCCCGTCTCAGAGTTTCCATATCCAAATGTGTGA
This sequence comes from Candidatus Caccovicinus sp., assembly GCA_051878975.1. GTDB lineage: Bacteria > Bacillota > Clostridia > Lachnospirales > Lachnospiraceae > Caccovicinus. The sequence goes on along the minus strand of JBJELD010000046.1, from coordinate 39,261 downwards.
CTTCCGATATTTTATAATGGATCTGTGTATACACAGTGGGAGAAATCAACTGGCGGAATTCCCCGATCTGTTCCAGATCCGGATTCAGCTTTACCGCTCCGATTTCTATGATTTCAAATGGGAAATGGTCAACTGCCCCTTCCTTTCCGCGGGGACTCTGATTCCATTCCAGATCAAAAACAATATAATTCATGATTTACTCCTACTACTATTTCGCACCACGATGCCCCCATCCATCGGCGCACTCACTTTCTGATCAAAACATAGAATGTTCTTATTGTATCATAGAAAGTCCAGAATCTCAACAAAAAAACAAATCATGGCCCCAGCCAGTCGGCGATGTGACTGACTGGGAAGTAAACCGTAACCTCATCTGATTACATCCCGGTAACCAGGTTCTCTTCTTCATCAAATTCCAGCGGTTCCGGCTCCGACACTGCTCTGACTCCCGGATATTTCCCGCTCACAACCTCATCGTAATACGCTTCCGACAGCATGATTTCTCCGACATGCAGCGTGTTCTTGATCCGTACCATGCGCACATGCGCCCGATCGATCTGATTGGCCGTGCGGATACAGGCCTGAATCGCCTCCTTATCCGTGGCCATCACCGGCGGCATCATGCCGGAGCGAAGGACCGTGCTGGTAAAGCAGTTCGTATAAATCACATCCAGATCCAGCTTATCAAAAATGCGGCGTGTGATGATGTCCGCCAGACCCATTCCGTTTGCATTGCCGTGGGAGCAGTCCGTCAGATCCAGGAAGCAGGTTCTCTTTACGTTCAGCCCGCCCTTGCCGAATTCGGTGGACCAGGTTCCGGAAATGTTCGGATCCACACCGGTTCCGCTGAAATTCTTCCCGACTTCATTGACCACTAAAACATCCGCTTCCTTTACCAGAAGGCTTGGCATATTGGAAAAAGCGATCTTCAACAGCTCCGGCTCCCGTTCAAAAATCCGCTCCTTCGGAATCGCCTCAATCATCGCCGTCTCATCATAAGCATTCTCAATACACGGAATCGCAAACAGGATCCTGGAATGTTCCAGGATCACCTTCGCATTGGCCGGAAGATTCCGCGCCATATTGCCAAGGCCGTCGCTGTGCACACTTTCTGCGCCCTTCTGCTTTCCAAGTCCCACCACCATCATCTTACAGACGCCGCTCTCATACGGCCCCCGGAATGCGTTGTGCGGCTTGATCCGGCAGGAAACAATGATGCCGTCCGCCTCATTGGCATTCCGATCCTGATAAACCGGTTTTCCGTATTCCGAATAGCCCAGCAGAACGGTTTCCATAGAAGATTTAACCGGGCAGCCCATGCTTTCCTCCGTAATGTTGTAGCCGGCCAGAAGTTCCTTCTGTCCGTCTGCATTGGCTCCGCCGTGGCTTCCCATGGCCGGAACAATAAAAGGCTCTGCTCCCTTCTCCTTGCAGAAATCCACGATTGCCTTTGTAATAATATCCACATTCGCCACCCCGCGGCTGCCGGCCGTAATGGCAATCGACATCCCCGGTCGAATGGTTTTTTCTATCTCCGGTCTGGAAAGCTGTCTGCGGACCACCGCCGGAATCTCGGACGGTTCTATGTGATCCTTTTTAAAATCCTGAACCGCATGAAACATCTTCGGAATCTCCACATCCTTTAAAAGACGGGAAACACTGCCGCCCTTTACAATTTTCATGAACACACACCTTCCTTTTGTTTTGCAACTTTTAAATAAATCCTGCTGGCTTTACAGCTTTATTATCATTATAAAATGCACTTCTTCGCAAGTAAAATTAATATTTCTAAGGTGTATGTTAGAAAAACTGTTCTTTCCGCTTCCAGCATCTCCCCCCTTCTGTCGGAAATCTCGTATTTTACACCTACTTCCCCACATCCTCCTGAAATTCCAGATAAGTGTGCTCCGGATGGCCGTCCTCCGGGAACGCAACGGCCCGGACCGGAACAAGTTTTAGCGAAGCCCGCCTCTACAGATCAGCAAGCCGTTTTTTCAGAAGATGGAGAATCCGGATCACCGCATATACCGCGCCGGTCAGTTCCGCAATCCAGATGGCATACCACACGGCATCGATCCCGCTGTATTTTGCCAGAAGCCATGCCAGCGGAATCAACGGAACAAACTGGCGCAGGAACGAGCCGACCATGTTCGTAACGCCGTCGCCCAGACCGGACACAAAATAACCGGTAATGATCGTGAGCGCCGCCAGAGGAAAGGAAACCGAGATGATTTTTAACGCCGGAATTCCCAGAGCCAGCATGGATTCTCCTGCTGAAAACATCCCCAGAAGCTCCGCCGGAAACACATGAAATAGAACGGTTCCGATCAGTGCAATGACAATGGCCGCCGGATAAATCACCTTCAGAGCCTCCTGGATACGTGTTTTGTTTCTGGCTCCGAGATTAAATCCGACGATCGGAATGGAGGCCTGCCCCAGACCGTTCAGCGGCATAAACAGGAAGTTCTGCAGCTTGTAATACACACCAAAAAAAGCAACTGCCGTGGAAGAAAACGGAAGCAGAATGGCATTGAAAGCCGTCACCATCATGCTGTTCATCGCCTGCATGATAATCGTCGGCAGCCCTACCTGATAGATCACCAGGACTCTGGAGCGTTCGATGCGATAATTTCGGAAGGTCACCCGGATATCCGGATTAAAACGTGCCTGCAGGAAAAATCCCATCAGCATGCTGCACCACTGGCCGATCACCGTGGCGATGGCCGCTCCCCGGATTCCCAAAGCCGGGCATCCGAACAATCCAAAAATCAGAATCGGATCCAGAATAATATTTGTGACCGCACCGGTCACCAGAATCAGCATACTCAAAAACGCCTTCCCGGCTGACTGCATCAGTCTCTGATAAATCATGCAGACAAAGTTTCCCAGACAGAATACCGTACAGATAAAAAGGTACGAGCTGCACTGACCAGCAATGTCCGGATCCGAAGTAAAGCAGTGTGCCAAATGGTCCGAAAGCAGAAATCCAAGAACCGCAAAAACGGCTGCGCTGAACACAGACAGCAAAATTCCGGTCACTGCAACCCGTGAGGATTCTTCCCGGTCACCAGTTCCCAGTGTCCGGGACAGCGCCGCATTCAGTCCGACTGCCGTTCCCACTCCCACGGCAATCATCAGCATCTGAACCGGAAATGCCAGGGACGCCGCCGTCAGCGCCTGTTCACTTAAACGCGCCACGAAAATACTGTCCACAATGTTGTAGAGCGACTGCACCAACAGGGAAATCATCATAGGAAGCGACATGTGAAATACCAGCGCCCCCATCGGCATTACCGCCATCTTGTTTTGTTTTTGATTACTCATGACCAATTTTCTCCTTTATCACAAAAATACGACAAAAAAGCGCAAGGGCACGTCCATTTTACATCCGGACTTACGCTTGCGCTGCTTCGATAGCTCCAGTATAAAGCAAAAAATCAGTTTTGTCAAAAGGTGTCCTATTCGGCTTTGAGCTGCCTTTCCTCACTCGCTGAGGATCACATTGCGCAGTCTTCGCACCAGATGGGTCGTACCGGAATTGGTCTTCTGCATCATAAACAGAATGGTGGTCTGCGTGGCAGGATCATTGCTGAAATGACAGCCCAGCCAGCCGTCCCAGCCGTACTCTCCCGCATGTCCGAGCATACAGGCGCGTCCCGGCTCCTTCAGAACCCGCAGAAGATTTCCATAATGATAACCGGAAAGATTCGGGAAATCGTTCACCAGCTTCATCTCGATGGCCGGACTTAAGGCGCCGGAGGTCATGAACCGAACCGTCTCCGGTTTCAGTACCCGGACTCCGTCCAGCTCCCCTTCCTGAAGAAGCATCCGGGCAAACCGCGCATAATCGTCCACCGTAGAAACCAGACCAGCTCCGCCGGATTCAAAGGCCGGCTTCCGGTCCATGGCATTGACAATTCCCAGGTGATTCCCGTGATAAGGAACCAGCCGGCCATCCTCATCCTGGCAATAAGCCGACACCAGACGTTCCCTTTTTTCTTCCGGAACGGAAAATCCGGTATCCTTCATCCCCAGCGGCTCAAAAAATTCTTTTGATAAATACTCCCCAAACGTCATGCCGGAGACGACCTCCACAACCGCTCCCAGAATGTCCGCTGACGTTCCGTACTGCCAGGATTCTCCCGGCTGAAACGCAAGCGGCCCTTTTCCGATGGCCTCGGCAAATTCCAGTGTAGACATGGGATCCGGACCGAAAAGCCGTTCATCTAACTGCCTGAACACCTGATTCACATACGTTCCGGCCAGCCCGTCACAGCCGTCGTACACCAGCCCGGAGGTCATGCTCAGCAGATCCCGCACAGTCATCGCTCTGCGGCAGGAAACCAGCCTTCCCTGCTCCTCTACCTGCTGGCCGGCAAAAGACGGAATCAAATCCGAAACCGGCTGGGCCAGATCTATCATTCCCTCTTCCATCAGCTTCATAACCGCCGCACCGGTGATCGGCTTGCTCATAGAATAAAGCCGGTAAAGCTGATCCCTTCTTAGGGGACGTTTTTTTTCCCGGTCCGCCATCCCGACTTCCAGATAACCGATTTCCTCTCCCCCACGCACCACCAGCAGACAGCCGCCGGCAAGCTCCTGATTCCTCACAGCATTCTCCAGCATATTCTGCAAACGCTTCGTTGTCTCCGTTTTCATATCCTCATCATCCTTTCAGTCCGCTGGTTGCAATTCCTTCCACAAAATATTTCTGTGCCGCAAAGAAAAGCACAACAAGCGGCGCCACTGCAATAAAGGAAATGGCCATGATCTTTCCCCAGTTCACAACCGACTCGGAATCGAGAGACAGACGCAGAGCCAGGGAAATCGTAAATTTCTTTCCGGAATTGATAAATACCAGCTGATTAAAATAATCGTTATAGGTCCACATGAACTGGAACAGCGCTGCAGAAAACAGCGACGGCTTCATTAACGGAAGGATGATCCGGACCAGTGTCTGGAAGGTTCCGCAGCCGTCCATATAAGCCGACTCATCCAGCTCTCTGGGCAGTCCGCGCAGAAACTGAATCAGCATATAAACAAAGAACGGATAACAGGCCAGCAGCGCCGGTGCATAGAACGGCATATAGGTGTCCACCCAGCCCAGCTTTGCAAACATGGTGTACCGCGGCACGATAATAACGGAGTTCGGCAGCATCAGCGTGGCGATCAGGATCGCAAACATCAGTTTTTTTCCGCGGAACTCAAACCGTGCAAATCCATAGGCCACCAGCGTGCTGGAAATCAAAGTCAAAATCGTGACCGGCAGCACCAGCTTGAAGGTATTAACAAAATAGGTGGCATATGTAGTCGTTCCCATTCCGTTCCAGCCCTCAATAAAATTCTTCAGCGAGTAGGAAGAGGCCAGAAGCTTTGTGGAACCGAAAATCTCATCATTGGTTTTAAACGATGCAAAAAACATCCAGATAATCGGATATAAAAGCACAACGCCGATCACGGCAATGATCAGATAGCTCAGAATCAGTTTTCTTACTTTTTTTGTTTTTCTTGAAGTCATAATATTCAATATTCCTCCTTATCCGCCGCAAATCCGGTCATGAGTTCTCATCGCCGTAAAATACCCACGCCGAGGAGGACTTAAACAGTGCCAGCGTAAAGACAATGATAATGGCAAAAATCACCCACGAAATCGCACTTGCCGAGCCCATACGGAAGTAGGTAAAGCCTTCCTTGTACAGCTTCATTCCCAGCACATAGGTGGATTTCATCGGACCGCCGTTAGTGATGACGAATGCGGACGTAAAGTTCTGCATTGCCTGAATGGTCTGCATGATCAGATTAAAGAAAATGATCGGCGTGATCTGCGGAAACGTAATGCTGATAAAAGAACGAATTTTTCCTGCTCCGTCAATCTCCGCAGCCTCATACAGATCCCGCGGTACATTCTTTAAGGCCGCCAGAAGCATGACCATAGAAGAGCCGAACTGCCAGATCTCCAGCGCGCAGATGGTTTTTAAGGCATATTTCGGATTTCCCCAGAATTGAATCGGGCCGATGTGCAGCATACTCAGAAGCGAATTGACCACACCAGTATCCATAAACATCAGCTTCCAGAGGATTGCTACCGCCACACTGCCGCCAAACAGCGAGGGAACATAGTACAGAGTACGAATCAGGTTGATTCCCTTTAAATCCCGGTTCAGGAATAATGCAACCGCAAGAGCCAGCGCCAGCTTTCCCGGAACCGTCATCAGCGTAAACTTAATGGTTACCCAGAGAGAATTCCAGAATTCCGTATCCTTCGTAAAAAGGTTCTTGTAATTGTTCAGGCCGCACCACACCGGGCTGGTTGTAATCTGATAATCCGTAAAGGAATAGTACAGGGAGCTGCAGAAGGGATACAGCTGCAGAAGCAGAAATCCCGCGATCCACGGAAGCAGATACAAGTACGCCTGCTGATTCCTTTTGGAATATTTTTTCTTTCCTTTCATAAGTCCACTCTCCTTCTGACATAAAGGGCTGCAGCAAACGTTGGTCCCAATTTGCGGCAGCCCCTGTCTGTTTTTCACTATTTCATTGTTGCGATCAGATTTTCATAAAGAGAATAGGTATCCTCCGCTGCCTTGTCCGGCGTTGTAGAGGAGAAGCCCAGCGCTTCAATCTGGTCAATCATGATCTGACGTCCCTCCTGAGAGTAGGAAATCGCATCATCTACAATACCGGAATAGCTGGCTGCTACATTCACAATGGAAGCCAGCAGCTCACTCATGGAGCCGGTCTCCGTACAGATCTCACGTGCCCGTTCAGTAGGCGGAGCTGAACGAACGGTTCCCAGAGTGGCCATTGCCTCCTCGTCATTAAAGAAATAATCCAGGAACATCAATGCTTCTTCCGGATGCTTGGAACGGGAAGAAATGGAGATGATCTGAGGTGTATTGGCAAAGAAACCTACGTTCTTCGCATCCTCTGCAACCGGGAACTTGCCGGCAATGTAATTTGCAGACGGATTGGCTGCTGTCATGACCTCAGAAAGAGATACCCAGGTAAAACAGCACACATATTTGCCGTTGATCCAGTTCGGATCGGACTGCATGTTGTCACCGGAATAAGCAGCCATGTAAGATGCCGGAGGAACGACCTCATTGTCGTACAGCTCCTGAACATATTCATAAACTCTCTTCCAGTCTTCCTGCGTCATCTTCTGAACCTTGTCATCATCGCCGATTGCCTGCTCACCGGAAATCTGCTTCGCATAATTGCGGGCAACGATGTTTGCCAGATAATCTTTATTTGCGCACAGCAGATACATGCTGTCATCATATTCACGAACCTTCTTGCCCCACTCAATCAGATCCTCCCAGGTATAATCCTGTGTGAAATCCAGACCGATGGCATCTGCCAGATCCTGGTTCACCAGCATGGCAATACCTGCAATTCCGGTCGGAAGTCCCAGCTGCTTTCCATCAAAGCCGCCGTTGATTCTCTGAGAAATATAATCCTCTTCAAACAAGGAAAGATCAAATCCCGCTTCCTTTAAATCTACAAAATAATTGGTTTCATCGGATACCAGAAGCGACATATTGCCTGGTTCAATCTGGATGATATCCGGCTCGGTTCCGGCTGCCAGCTGGGTGGCCAGTTTATCATTATATCCGTCCGAGCTTCCGTACTCCGGTTCAATCGTGATATACGGATATTTCGCCTGGAACTGCTCGATTACCTTCAGCGTAGCTGCCAGCCGTTCGTCGCCTCCCCACCAGGAAAAACGCAGGCTTACCGGTTCTTTCTGGTCTCCGTTCGAAGAAGCTTCTGCGGAACTGTCAGCTGCTGCTTCTGAAGCTGCCGCCGTTTCCTTCTGCGCTGCTGTGCTTGCTGCAGAACCGGAGCTCCCGTTTCCGCATCCAACTGCCGTAAACGCTGTCACCGCTGCCAGTGCGGCAGCAATTACCTGTTTTTTCATTGAAAAACCTCCCTTTTCATTTTTTAGCTGATACCATTATATCATTTTGCTTTTTGTGTAAAAACTACTCATATTTTTCATTTTTTCTTCATTTTTTATGCAAAAACACAAAAAGGTATCTTATCTGATGATCTTTCATAAGATAAGATACCTTTTCTTATACTTTTTCTAATTTGAAGCTTCCGGTTCGGCTGAATCTGGCTTTGTAAACGGAATTGTAAAAAAGACGACTGTGCCCCAATCCTTTTTCGACCGCACATTCAGGCAGCTTACCGGACCGTACCGCAGAAGCAGGCGCCGGTTCAGATTGATCAACCCAATGCTGGATCCCTCGTTCTGTTCCAGCTTTTCCCGAAGCGCCGTCAGCTCCCCGCGGCTCATGCCACGGCCGTTATCCACAACCCGGATATCCAGCCTCTGCCCTTTGCACTGTACACAGACCTTCACATATCCCTTCCGATCCAGATTCCGGAGCCCGTGAATCAGACTGTTTTCCACCACCGGCTGCAGCATCAGGCGAAATACCTCTGCCTCCATCGCATCCGGCTCCACCTCATAGTAAATAATAAAATCTCCAAAACGGTACTCCTGGATTCTGGCGTATTTCTTCAGATACTCCAGCTCCTCCTCCAGAAGAACCGGCTGACCCGGACCTGCCAGTGCATACTTCAGAATATCGGACACCGATCGGATGATCAGACCGGTAGAACCGCTCCGGTCAATCTTCTGAACCTCCATATCCAGCGTCTGGAGGGTATTGTACAGAAAATGCGGATTGATCTGAAGCTGCAGCGCCATCAGCTCCGCATTCTCCTGCTTAAACTGCTTTTCCTTCAGCTGAAGCTTCAGATAAGAATTGTTGATGAACATCCGCACAATATTATTCAAAATCAGCTCATATTCATCCTTCGGAGAATCGGTTTTTCCTTCCACCGGAAGACCTCGCTCTGCATTGTCAAACATGTCCAGAATCGCATTGATGTTGTGAAAGGAACGGCTGGTCACATAATAGGCCAGCATCACAATGATAACCGCCATCGCCGCAAAGATCAGTCCCCAACGCGCCAGCTCAGCTGCCATGCTGCTCCAGAATACGGTTCTGGGCAGAATGGACAGAATAAAACAGGACGGCGTTTCCATCTGAGCGGTGGTGATCTGAAAATATCTTCTTCCGATTTTCCTCCACCCGTCTTCGCCGCTTTTTCCATCTGCAAACATGCCGTCTTCAAACATACCGGTCACCAGCTGCCGGTATTCTTCCCTGCTGTTTCCCGACGATGCCAGAATCCTGCCGTCGGTGTCCACAATGTAAATCACCTCGCCGGCATTCCGCTTCAGACTGTCTATGGTTGCCTGCAGCTTGTCCACATTGATATTCAGCACAATGCAGCCGTTCTGGACCAGCAGTCTCTGACAGATGGTCAGCAGACTATGTGCATAGACCTTGTCCTCCGCATAGATTCTTGGCCGTATGCAGGAATCTTCGGACTCATCCATAGAATTGCAGACCTCCAGCCATCCCTGGTCACTGACCGAGGCCAGCGCCTCCAGCCCGTTTTCTGAGGACACGACCCGATCCCCTCCGAACAGATAAATGTAGGAGGATTCCAGATATCCGCAGGAGCTGACCGTGCTGTACAGCGCCATCTGCAGGCTGTCCAGATAGAGGATATCCCCGTACAGAACATCATGATTGATCAGCGCATGCCGCAGCGCCATGGACATACGGATATTGGCCGACAGACTCTTGCTCTGCTCCACCGCTCCGGCAATCACCTGTCCCAGACTGGCATCCACACTGGACACCGTCTGCCCGCATTCGGACTCCAGCTCCCTGGTAATCTGATATCCGGTATTGACAGAAAACAAAATCAGCAGGACCGTCATCGGAACCAGCATGAGCAGAAGAAAATTTCCCAGCCGTTTGAAAAGGAACACTTTTTTCATTTTCCGCTCTCCGCCTCATTTTCCAGCACCTGTCTGCGGTATTCCATAGGACTGATCTTAAAATATGCTTTAAATGCTCTGGAAAAATTCTTCGGATTGTCATAGCCCACATAAAACGCCACATCGTAAGCCTTATACTGGCTGTCTTTTAAAAGCTCACAGGATTTTTCCATCCGCACCTTCGTCAGCATTTCCGAAAAATTCATGCCGCTTTTCTCTTTAAAGATTTTAGACAGGTAGGTCGGACTCAGATTCACACAGGCAGACGCCTCCTCCAGAGAAGCATGCCGGTAATTGGCATACAGATAGTTTTTCACCTTCTCAATAATCTGGTCATAATAAACCCTGGACACCGGCGTCTCCGCCGAATGCTTATGATCCAGCTTGGCCTTCACCCGCTCAAAGCATTCCAGCAGCTGATCATAGCGCACCGGCTTAATCAGATAATCCACCACGCCCAGACGGATAGCCGACTGAAAATATTCATGGTTTGTATAGCTGCTGAACAGCACTGCAATTATATCCCCGCGTTCCGTCAGCCTGCGGCACAGCTCCAGACCGCTCATTCCCGGCATCTCGATATCCGTCAGGACTACATCCGTGCCGTTCTTTTCCATATAATCCCAGCCTTTCCGGGCATCCGTAAAGGATCCTGCCACTTCAAAGCCGATGTCGTTCCACGGAAAAAGATTGCAGATTCCATCCAGAATCTTTTCCTCATCGTCGATAATCACTAATTTGTACATTACCATTTCAGCCCCCTCGTTTAGTATAATCATACCATATAATTCCATATTTTGTGAGCCGAAATATCCGTACAATTTTCGCTTATTCCAGACAGCGGTTTACCCATTCAATAAAGTTTGATGTGGAATCTTTGCTTCGTTCTGCTTCTACATGTCCCTGTCCCCATACCGTTTCAAAATCGACCTCTCTGCCGCCGTAATTTTCCAGCGCCAGCGCCAGATTCACTTCCGTGGACAGCGCCGTATCTCCCTGATTGATGCCGGTGCGGATCCGCCAGTATTTTGCCACCTCGGAGGTTCCAAAGCCTTCATAATAATCGCTCAAATAATACATCGGATTATACATGCTGGTGCGGTATTTTACAGAATTGCCAAGCGCATCCGTCTTTTCCAGATCCTCCCGATAAGCCGGACCGTACTCTTCCTGACCGTTCAGAAGCTCAGCCAGAATAAAGTCAAAGTGGCCGCCGTTTCCGTCTCCGTCCCCAAACAGTACATTTTCCGCCTGGCCCTTATCCAGATCATCAAACGCTCCCACATTCTTGGATGCGTTCTTGCAGGCCGCCGCAAAATCCGCAAGGCTTGTGATGGAAGCCGTATTGGTCTCCTCATCATAGCTTACCCATTCCGTTTCTGCATTCAACGCATGGATATAATCCTGTACCGTTTCATAGGTTCCTGACAGGCTGACTCCGCCGGCTGACTCCTGCCGGTTCACGCCGTCCCGCTGATAAATTTCCGGCATTTCGCCCGGTTCCGGCCGCGGGCCGCCGTCACCACGCGGGCCGCCTTGCATACCGCCCATGCCGCCCATCATACCCCGGCTCTCCACCGTATACGGGAACGTAGTATCCTCCAGGAAGTGATTCAGGGATTCCTCCGTCACTGCCTTCAGATAGTCATAATAGCTGCCGGCCTGGAAAATGCCCTCCTCCGACTCTTCCAGAGCCAGCACCTGGCCGTTCTCATCCTTCAATCCCAGTTCATTGATATATGCAGCAAATGCCTCTGCCATCCGGTCGGAAAGCTCCTGTGCTTCCGTATCCAGGTCCCTGCGGGTCATTCCCAGATTCCATTCATACGCTTCATCTGCGTAATCCAGATTGGTAATGGGACACCAGCACATAGAACCGGCCACCGCATCACTTACGCCGGAAACCGCGCCGATTGCTTCCAGATAAGGCGTATACAGCTCGCTGTCACCAGTTGCACCCATTAACGCACTCTGCGCGCCTCCGCCGCTCATACCGAAGGTAAAAATACGGTCCATGCTGCCCGGAATCATTCCTTGCCGAGAGCGGATATAGCGGACTGCTGCCTTCAGATCCGTCACACCGGCCGGAGCGCCGGCTTCCCTTCCTCTGCATCCGGCATTCACATAGACAAAGCCGGCCTCCGTGTAAGCGCTTACCCGGCTGTTGTAATCGGAAGGCGCTGCCATTGCCGAGTAGCCTGGCGTATCAACCGGAATCACCACCGGAGCCGTTTCCGCCGTATAGCTGCCGATCTGCGCCGTTTCATTCACCGTACAGGTATAGGTACCGTCTCCATTGTCCTCAGCATTCATATACGCTCCTGGAACAAAAATTCCGAGCGTTTCATACTGCGCATCTGCCGGATTGGAGCAGTAGGAAATTCCCACCTGCCAGTACACATCGTCCTCTTCCTGATACTTCCATTTTGTCGCATCGATTTCTGCCAAAGCCGTCGTTTCCCCGGCGGCTTCTGCCTGTGCATCTTCTTCCGGCTGCTTTTCTTCCTCTGCCTGCACCCTCAGTCTGACAGACAGCAGCTTCTGAAACCGGTTCGCTTCCTCCTCACCGCCGTAAAAGCATATTACCGCAGGCTTGCTGCCATCCACAGAAAACAAGCCCAGAATACTTTTTCCATCTACCACATATCTTCCGGATTTCACATCAATTTCACATGCAAACCTTGTGGCCGTTTCTACAAAATACCGGATTTTATCAACCGAATCCATTTGTGTCTGAAAACATTTCATTCCTGCCCCTCTGAATCTTCTTTTTATTCTTCTCTACTCCAGAACCATCCGCACTCCGCCGTACATTCCGGCATTGTTCCCCAGCTCTGCCAGCTTAAACTCTGTCTCACGGGAAGCATGGAACGCGCAGCGTTTGAATTCCCTGCGGATCACATCCGTCAGAATCGGGCCGGCCTTACTCATGCCTCCTCCAATTACGAATGCCTCCGGATTTGTCACACAGGCAATGGAAGCCAGCGCTTTCCCCAGAAGACGCCCAACCTCATCCACCATATTCAGCGCCGCAACATCGCCCTTCTTTGCTTCATCAAAAATTTCCTTTGCGGTATAGCTTTCCATGGCCTTCAGACTGCTTGATACCTCCGGATGTTCGGCAAAATACCGCTTTGTGATCCGGACAATTCCATTGGCAGAGGCATACTGCTCCAGACAGCCATGCTTGCCGCAGCCGCAGGTTTCCGGCTCCTCATCCTGCATCGGAATATGTCCGATCTCGCCGGCAGCACCGTTGATGCCGGCCAGAATCCTCCCTCCGATAATCACGCCGCCGCCCACGCCGGTTCCCAGCGTCACCATGACAATATCCTGATAGCCTCTGCCGCCGCCCTGCCACATTTCACCAAGCGCCGCAACATTGGCATCATTTCCCGCTTTGGTCTTTAACCCGGTCAGAGAGCCTAACCGGCGCTCCACATTAAATACATCCCAGCCCAGATTCACGCATCGGAACACCGTTCCGTCCGGACCGACCGGACCCGGCACTCCCAGACCGATGCCTTCCACATCCAGTCTGGAAATCTTTTTCTCCTCCAGCTTTTTCTCAACCGCTTCTGCGATATCACCGAGAATGCCTGCACCGTCATTTTCCGTTCGGGTTGGAATCTCCCAGTGTTCCAGCAGCTCTCCGTTGGTCGTAAAGAGCCCCAGTTTAATCGTCGTGCCGCCGATATCTACACCAAATGCATACGTCTTCATATGACTTCCTCTCCCTCCTGCCGCAGCTAAATGACAAAGTTTCTCAAATATCCGGCGCTGAGCCGTACCGATTTCTTTACGTCTTCTGTGCTGCCCTCGAAAGCCTTATCTTCTATCTCGATACAGGTACAGCCGCTGTATCGGATATCGGTCAGCGCCGAAACATACCGGCCCCAGTCCACATCGCCCAGACCAGGCAGCTTCGGAGACATGAAATCCAACGGATATGCCATAATGCCAACCTGCTGTAGCTTGTCCGGATACAGCTTGATATCTTTATAATGAACATGAAAGATCTTGTCCTTGAACTCATAGATCGGCTGAATATAGTCGATCATCTGCCATACAAAATGCGACGGGTCGTAGTTGAGGCCCAGGTTGTCCGACGGCAGAATCTCAAAAACTCTGCGCCAGATTGCCGGAGTCGTCATCAGATTCTGTCCGCCCGGCCACTGGTCCCTTCCGAAAAGCATCGGACAGTTCTCAATGGCCACCTTTACGCCCTTCTCCTCCGCCAGAGCTACAATCGGCGGCCAGATCTCCTTCACCAGCTCCAGATTCTCCTCAACGGTTCTGAACTGGTCGCGGCCGATAAAGGTGGTGACCATGTTCACTCCCAGTTTTGCAGACGCACAGATCAGCTTTTTTATGTGCTCCACCGCGGCCGCGCGCTTCTCCAGGTCCGCATCCATCGTGTTCGGATAATACGCCAGAGAGGAAATCTTCACATTTCGGGAAGCCGCATAGTCCGTCACATGTTTTGCGTACGCGTCATCCTCCAGAACTGCATCCGCATTGATATGGGAAACACCGGCATAGCGGCGCTCCGCCTTTCCTGCCGGCCAGCAGGCCACTTCCACGCACTCCAGTCCGGAATCCGCAACAAAATCGATCATTTCTTCATAATTCATCGTATCCGCAATTGCACTAACAAGTCCCAGTAACATCTTCTCTTTCTCCTTTTCATCATTTTTTTTGAATCATGCCAATCAGCTGCTTCAGCCATGTAACCGTTTTTCCGACGAAAATCGCAGAGACAATGGTTGCCGCGCCAAAGCCTTTCGCCTGATGCAGAAAACATAATCCGATCAGAACTGCAATCAGCACACAGGAAACATCAAATCCGACCTTGACTGTTCCCAGCTCCTTATTCATCCGAATGCTGATCTGCTTCACCAGTCCGTCCGGCGGATTCTGGATCAGGTTCATGCTGATCATGCATACCATGCCGAGCGCGGTGAAAAATACACTGAGGATCAGGGCAAGGATCTGATACGCCAGTATCGCTGCGTCAAACTGAACAAGCCCGGCAATCCCGTCAATCACCCACCCAAAAACAAAGGCCAGCGGCACCTGCAGCCACAGCCTGGCATTCAAAAAATCTTTCAGCAAAAGCATCTGCAGCAAAATGCAGGCAAAATGGAAACAGGTTGTCAGACTGCCGAACGTCAGCGGAACAAGCTCCTCCAGCACATAGGGTATAACACTTACCGGAGAAATGCCCAGATTACATCTCTTGCACAGAACAATTCCCAGTGAAACCAGAATGATTCCCAGCACATAGATCAGAATCCGGGCCGGCATCCTTTTTTCTTTTCCCATCTGATTTTTCCTCCTCTCTCAGATTGATTTCATTTTACCGAAAACCGGCTTTTCTTTCTTCCGCTTTGCTGTTCGGATTTCACCGGAATTTTGACAAAAAAAACAGGCGATTCCCCACATAAGAATCGCCCGCTTATCGAAAAGACAAGATTTGCTATCTGATTTTTATTCTACCCGCTTTTTCAAAATATGAATGTATCGGATTTCATTCGGCTCCAGCACAATGTCCATTTCCAGATGATGATTTTTTGCCTCCGCCTCGCAGATGGAAATATCACAGATGCTGATCATGTGCAGATAATCCATCTCCTCCTTCGTCAGCTCCGACTCCATATTCAGAGAAAGCCATTTGTCCTGAACGCTGCCGCAATGGCTGTTTACCTGATGATTCTTGATCGTGTAAACGCCGTCGGCCATCCCATCGGCCTTCAGATGAATGGTCAGAAACTCCCGGTTATCCAGCATACCCGGAAGGGCCTGGATTTCCAGCTCATCCTCTTTCGTCATGTAATAGCTGATATTCGGCTTCTTCAGATTATGGCAGACCAGCCGCAGAGAGCCTCGCTCATTTCTGGTAATCATGTAGTTTGGGTGCAGGCTCTGTACCGGAACATAAAGCCGGTGCAGAAATTCCATCGCATAACAGCTTGGTTTTGGGATGCCGTCCTTCGTCAGCATGCCGCAGCCGCCAAAAAGCACCGTTCTGGCATCCTGTTCATCCGCATAGGCATCTGTGAACAGCCAGTGCCCCAGAAGCTGAGCTTTTCCCATACAGGAGAATGTATTGCTGAGCATAAAAGCCCCTTTCAGGCAGCTGTCATTCAGCGCATTCCGGTTAGAGAGGCTTAAGCTGTATTCCGTGACATGAATCGGAATATCCAAAAAACCGGCCTGCTTCATTGCCCGGGAGGCCGTATCAATGTTATACCGCACAAAATCCATGTCCGAAGAACGCTTTTCATAGCAGGTACCGTTTTCCTCCTGCTGCTGATAGGGAAAACAGTTCAGAGACAGAAAATCCGGCTTCTGCGGCTCCTGATTCCAGTCCTCCAGAATCTGCGCAAAGCCTTCCTCGCCGTAAAAACGGACCGGAAATCCGGCTCCGCCGATTTTTACCTCCGGCAGACAGCTTCGCAGCGCCTCAGCAATCACGCTGAACCGGTGAAAATACCGCTTATGCTGCTCCCTTGTCATCGCAGTGTACGGATGATAATTCTGACCAATGCTCTGCCGATCCAAATTCTCCCACAGCTCAAAATACCAGCCCCGGACCTCCCAGGAGCCGTATCTCTCGATAAAATGCCAGATCAGCTTCTGATAAAAGGTTTTCATTTCCTCGTCCGACTCAAAATCCTCGCTGCGCGGAACGGCCTTTAATACCGTGTTGGCATTGCGCAGAAGCCGCCTGGATTTAAAACTCAGTTCCATGTATGGTTTCAGATGATGCTTTACCAGAAAATCCGTCACAGCATTCAGCCTTCCAAAATTCGGCATTCCTCCCGGCGCGTGAATATCCAGATACATCTCCGGCGCATAAATGTCCCAAAAACGGACATATTCAAAGCCCATCTGTTCCTGATGCGCCAGAATCTGCTCCTGAAAGGTGGCATTCATCAGGTCCGCTGCCGTGCCCGCATTGATCATCCGGCAGGTACAGCGATCCCATTCCGCCACAGCAGGCGCATTCATGTCCACCTGTGCATCCAGACTGACCAGAACCGAATCCAAATCGGGTCTGCCGGGATTCCGCTCCAGATACTCCTCCACACACTGGCGGATCCGTATATCTGCACGGCTTTTGTCCTCTTCCTCTTTCTTCTTCCCGGGCCGGTGCTCCTTCCGAAACTCAGAGGGCGTCATTTGATAGGTATCCTTAAACGCCTTGTTGTAGGCCGCCACACTGGCAAATCCGTTCTCCAGCGCAATCTTCATGATGGAATCCTCTGAATAGATCAGATCCTCCATGGCATGACTGAGCCGGACGGAATTCAGCAGATCCATGAAATTGATGCTGCATTTTTGCTTGATATATTTGGAAACATAAGTAGGGGTAAGATAAAGATGCTTTGCAAGGTCATCCAGCGTAATATTCTGACGGTAATTGGCGCGGATATAGGCAAAAATCTGCTGAATGCGGTCATCGTTTTTTCCCGCATCCGTTTCATAGCGCTTATCATTGGGTGCAAGCGTAAAATTTTCTGTCAGAATGTGCAGCAGCTGATAATACATACTGCTGATATAAAGCTGATTCCGGTCGTTCTTCCGCATCGTCTGATTAAAGATTTTCCCAATTACCCTCCGCAGCTCATTATACGCCTCGTTTCGGTCCGCCGTGGAATTACACCAGAACAGCACATGGTTCAGGCCCAGCAGTTCCCGGACTTTGATATCCGATATGACGAATCGCCCCATCACCAGATCCTCGGTTCCGTCATAGCTGTGCTTGCGGTTCACATTTACGACCACCATATCCCCGGAGCCAAGCTGACAGGTCTCCTCTCCGATCGTAACCGCCACCTTCCCGCTGATCACAAACAGCAGTTCAAAATTTTCGTGCCAGTGTATATCTGTATGCCGTTCCGTGGTAAAATCCAGCTCCACCAGGGAATCTGCTCTCATGTAATTGCGTTCCATGAACCCCTCTCCTGTTTTGAACGTTTTCTTATCGGTATGGACTATTCCAGATGGAATACTCTGGCAAAATTGCCGCCCATAATTTTTTTCATTCCTTCCGGATCCTGCCGGTCGGCAGCTGCCAGCTTTTGCTTCTGAATTTCCATTTCAAACGGATAAAACGGGTAATCACATCCCATGAAAACCTTATCCGGACACTGCTCCAGGACATGAACCACCGCCATAAAAGAAGTAATCGCCGTATCCAGATACACATTGGGAACCCGCTTTGCCACATCAATCGCAAACTCACCAGCCATAACCTCTCCCATATGGGCCATCTGAATCGTTACATTCGGGAATTCCCGCCCCAGACGCTCAAACATGACCGGATGTACCCGATAATCCTCAGATGTGCAGTGGATCACTGCGTACAGCTTCCGCTCATCCAGAATCTCAAACAACGGCCGCAGAAGGTCAATATTGGCAAGACTGAAATTTCCGAACCAGGGATGCAGCTTGATTCCCTTACATCCCAGCTCATCCAGGCAATAAAGCAGCTGATCTTTTGCATCCGGGTCATTCGGATTAATGAATGCCAGCTGCAGGAACCGTCCCGGATACGGCCGAATCAGCTCCGCCAGCTTTTTCTGCTTGTCCAGCCCGGCTGCAAATGGAAAGCAGACTGCCAGATCAATTCCGTTTTGGTCCATGCTGCGGATAACATGCTCCACCCTGGCTCTCGGATTTTCCGTTTCATTTGTTGCAATGTGAACATGTGCATCAATCACCATAATTTTCCCCTCGCTTTTATAAAATTTTAATAAAAAACCCGCTTTTCGTCAATTATTTTTTATTCAAAATCAACACTCTTCATTGTTCGTGCCGATTCCCTACAGGCCTCCATGACCGCCAATACACGACGCACCTGCGGAATGGTTACCAGAAACTCCTCTTCTCCCTTAAGCGCCTTGAAATAGTTGACAAAATAATCTCTCTGCTCCACGTCTACCTGCGGAATCTCCTCCGTCACGATCAGACCGGGAGCCGGGACGCCGAAGGAACGGGTCGGTCCGTAGGATTTGGCAGATTTGTCCTGGTCCTCATTGACATTTTCCAGCAGCCGGGTAGTGCGCACGATTTTTCCCTCCGGTTCAAATTTATCCGCATACATACTTCCCTTGTTGCCGCCGACATACCAGTGCCGCTCAAACCAGTCCTTCCGGTCTGATAAAAAATAAGTGCCCAGCTCGATCTCTGCTGTTACCATGTTTTCGAAGCGAAGAATAATCTTGAAATAATCATCCACCTCTTTGTTGATCACATTCCGTACATCCGCATACACCGATACCAGACGGCTGTTCACCATGTATAAGATCTGATCGATCAGATGAACGCCCCAGTCGTAAAGCATACCGCCGCCTTCTGCCTTGTACACATGCCAGTCATGCATGTTTCCGTTGTAGCCGTACAGGGAGCTCTGAATGGTATAAATATCTCCCACCAGCTTTTTGTCATAGCATTCCTTGACACAGTTGAAATCCTTGTCATAGCGGCGCTGCTGATGCACCGTAAATTTCACGCCGGCTTCTTCTACCGCTTTTGTCATTTCATCCAATTCCGCAACGGTCATGGCGGCCGGTTTTTCCACAATGATATTTTTTCCGGCCTGCGCCGCCTGGATGACAAGCTTCTTGTGCTGATTGTTGTTTGCGGAAATGATCACCCCGTCAATGTCGTCTCTCGCCAGAAGCTCCTCTGCGCTGCGGTAAACCGCCATATCCGGATACCGCTCCTTTACCTCCTCAAGACGTTTCGGATTAATGTCGCAGACCGCCACACAGTCTGACTCTTCAAAACTTTTTAATGTTGCAACATGGCGTCTTCCGATGAAGCCATAACCAATTACTGCATATCGAAACATATCCTGCCCTCCTTACATTTTTACAAAAGCGGCGAAGCCTGCTGTTTCAACAGACCCCACCGCCGGAATTCGAGATTCATTTAGTCAAACTTGATTGTAGAGTTGGTCTCTGCGGCCTTGTAAATCGCTTCCAGTATCTGCGTAACGCGGAACGCTTCCTCCGGCTTTACGCATGGATCGGTATCCGTCAGAATCGCACGGATCCACTGCTTTGCCTCTACAACTCCCGGAGCTTCATTGACACCCTCAAAGTAATCCACCAGTGCCTCGCCATCCAGCTCCTCATGGGTCATCTTGCCGTGACGGACATGGTTGAAGCTTAAAAGGCTCTTCGGATAGCTGCCGCCGTGCTTGATCTCCGCGCCCTCCAGCGTACCGCAAAGCGTTGTGGAAGCTTCACGAGCATCCATATAGTTCAATGCCCAGGATGCACGCAGATTGATCAGAGCTCCGTTCTTCATCTTGATAAATCCCATGGCAGAATCTTCTACCTCAAAGGTGTCCGTATCCCACGGACCATAGGTGTTGCCCTGTGCGGCCTCCGGCAGGTTGCCCAGCTTATAGAATACCTGTCCGGAAACGGAATCCACGTCATAATTACCCATGCACCACAGTGTAATATCCAGCGCATGCGTGCCGATATCGATCAGCGGGCCGCCGCCCTGCTTGGACTTATCCGGGAACACGCCCCAGGTCGGAACCGCCTTGCGGCGGATCGCATTTGCTTCCCCGTAATAAATATCCCCCAGTTCTCCGGCATCACAGGCTTTTTTCAGCACCTGAACATCCGGACGGTAACGGTTCTGATAGCCGACAGTAAACTTCTTTCCGGATTTCTTCCACGCGTCAATCATCTTCTGCGCATCTGCAGAAGTCGCTGCCATCGGCTTCTCGCACAGAACATGCTTTCCAGCTTCAAAAGCGTCCACCGTAATCTGGCAGTGCGCCACATTCGGGGTGCAGACATGTACAATATCAATGGTCGGATCAGCCAGCAGCTGCTTGTAATCCGTATAGATCGCCGCATTTTCCAGATTATGCCGCTTTGCCGTTGCTCTTGCCTTTTCCTCAATCAGATCGCAGAGCGCCACGACCTCCACCTGATCCGCAACCTTTGCCAGAGACGGAAGGTGTTTGTTGTTGCAGATACCGCCGGTGCCAATAATACCCAGTCTTAACTTTTTCATGATCTTTCTCCTCCTGATAATTTGATGATTTTAGCGGATTCTTCTTTATTCTTCAATCAGGCGCTTGAGCATCTCCTGATGCCTGCGCACCTGGTCCACTTCACTGATCAGATCCTCTACGCCTCTGTCCTGGAAACGGCGCTGCCCTTCATACTCCGAATTGATGTAGCCTTCATAGCCGTATTCCTTGAGCATCCGGATCGGAGTCTCATAATCTACGGAAATATCCTGATACTGGCCTGGCTTTCCAGGAATCTCCGACATGTTGTAGAACTTGCCGTGAATGCTGACCACATAAGGCATCAGATCCTTTAAGTCCGACGCTTTGGTGTGGCTTAACAGCAGAGCCTGTCCCATCACCTCAAAGTCAATATCGGTGTAGCCCGGAACATTGTCACGGATCAGTCCCTGCATCTTCTGGAACGCCGGAATCAGATCCGCCGGCGCATCGCCGTGTTTTAAATAGCGGTGAAACATGGATTCTACATTGCCTGCACTGTACAGCGACAGATCAATGTCCGTCAGCTCATGGCTCTTTCCGGTGTAATTGTCCATGCACAGCTGAACCGCCAGATCACAGCTTTCCCGCTTCGCCCCCTGGCGCACATACCAGTCCATGGTGACCTCCGACGGACGAAATGCGAAGATGCCCCAGTCCGGAACAATGCCCAGATGTCTGGTACCGGTTTTCTGAACGAATTCCACGATTTCATTGACATACTGGCCGTTCAGCGGAATCGGTGCATGGATCTCCTTACCGATGCGGATATCACATTCTTCCGCCACCGGAAGCGCTTCAAACATAACCTCTGCAGGCGTCGTTGCCAGTGTGCGGACATTCTTAAAGCCCAGCTTCTTTGCAAGGCGGATATCGCTCTTTAAACGGTCCGCGCACTCAGAAATGCTCATAACGTGGTCACGGAACTGAAGTACATCACAGAAAACGTCCATGGTAACAGGAGTAGTACCATACTTTTCCATCCATCCGAACCACTGGTCAAAGAACTCCTTAGGGGGATTGGGATATTTTCTAAGACCCTGCTCATCCAGCATTTCAATGCCGTCTGCACCGTACAGGTTGGTGCCGACTTCCCGAATCTGACCTTCCAGATCCAGCTCTTTAAAGAACTGTGCCTGCTGATAGCTGTACAGAGAAACGCCTCTTTTAATCTTTGCCATAATTTTTATCTCCTCCTATTCCTGCAAAGTCAGCGTATAGCTGACGATATTCTTGGTCTTATCTGAACCGGCGCCGGTACCCGGCTCCGGCGGGCATTTCACCCATTCCTCATCGGTGGGCAGGTAGCCGTAAGCCGCCAGAACCGATTGCTGGAAATCAATCACATGCTCGCCGGGAGCCAGACCGCCTTCCTTCTTTACATGGATAATGCCCTCGTCATCGTAATCCCAATGCTCCCATACTGCCGTCCTGATCTCCTCAAAGGTACGCGGCTTCTGGCCGTTGACCTCAAAGGTCTGGACATCGCGCTTATACGGAACGCCGTCCACCTTGATGTAATAACCGTTGTGCAGCGACAGATACACGCCGCGGTAGTTGGCGTTGCGGGCAGCAAACTGGAAACCGATGACCTTCCCGTTCTCGTCCACATCGTTTTTCAGGCTGTCCTTACGGATCAGAAAGTTATCAAACATGCTTGTTCCTCCTCTTTCATTTCTTATACTTTTTCATTTGTTTTTCTTTTTTTGATAAGTTAAGTGTACGTTTTTTCCGCGTTTCTTTCCATTCGATTTCAAGCCGGATTCCCATTCAAAATTGGCCTTTCACAAAAGGCAGGTTCATCCGCCTCTCAGAAAGTGCAAGATTTAATATGCGAATTTTGCACTATGCTTCCGAAACGCCCCGGCCGTGCTTTGCCGTCAGATCCTTCTGCACTTGATCGATCTCCTTGTCCAGGTTCATCAGCAGAATGATAATCAGGCAGATCACAGACAAGATCACACTCAGATAGCTGAAGCCGAACTGGATGGCAGAAACCGCAGAAGCCGCCTGCACCTCAGCAGTTCCCACATAGCCTCCAAACGCCAGTACCCAGGTGGCCACCGCGCCGCCGATGCCGATGCCGACCTTCATGCCGAAGGAAACACAGCAGGTTACCAGACCTTCCGAGCGGATTCCGGTCTTCCACTCACCATAATCTACGATATCAGGCGTCATGGCAAATACATCCGAATAAATCGGTCCCAGCGCCAGACCGTGAAGCGCCGTGCCAAACAGAACCACCGGGAGCGCCGTGCCGCCGATGCCAACGATCAGCCTGCCGATGACAGAAAGAACGAAGCAGCCGATCAGCACCTTACGCTTGCCCATTCTCTCCACCAGATACGGATTAACAAGGCTGCCCATGATGGTGGGAACGTTGTAGGCCATGGTCAGCATGGTCATGGCGGCCAGACTTCCCAGAACCGTGTTGCAGAAATAGTAAGTCATGCTGCCCACGGACATAATATTGATGTACAGAAAGACCATCAGCAGCGCCTGCAGGAAAAAGTATTTATTTTTCAGAAGAGCCGGAATGGCCGTTTTCAGCGGAATCTTCTCCTCTGCCGCCTTTTTCTCCTCATCGTCACTGCCTTCCCCAATGCGCTCTCTGCAGCCAAAGAAACAGATTAAAAGCAGAATCATTTCCGCAGCGGCGTAAATCGTAACCAGGCCGGTCCACCCCATGACCGTAACCAGATTTGCTGTAATTGCGTTGACAATCAACGTTGTGACTGTGCCCAGAACGAAGCGGATGGAGGTACAGGAACAGCGATCCTGCACGTCGAAGGTCATGCGGGCAAGCAAAGAGTTATAGGCAATGCCGTTTGCCGTGTAAATGATGCAGTTCAGAAGAATGTAGGTAAAATAAGCATATACCAGCTTTCCTCCTTCGCTGAGGGATGCCGGAACGCTGAACAGGGCCACCAGCGCAAGGGCCATCAGCGGCGTGGTCCATAATATCCAGGGACGTGCCTTTCCGTACCGGGACCGGGTCTTGTCAATCAGCGCTCCCATAAGCAGGTCGCTGGTGCCGTCGAACACACGCGCTACAATCATCATGGTACCGACGGCCGCCGCCGCAATGCCGACCGTGTCCGTGTAGTACCCGGTCAGAAAGTAAGTGCACAGCGCCACATAGATCTGACCGGCACAGTCACCCAAGCCGTAGCACAGCTTTTCCCCGCCCCCAAGCTTCTGTTCTTTTTCCATTTTCATAAAACGAAATCTCCTTTCTTTTGATGCTCTTATTCTATCGTCTGTGCCTGGAGATTTCCGCCTGTTCATTATCGCATTTTGACCATATTTTTGTTTGATTTCTTTCGTTTTTCATCACAATATGACAATTTTTACAGTTCAATTTTTGCTATATAAAAAGGCACCGCCTGCTCATCCGTCTCGATGCCGCAGGCGATGCCTGATAAATGCCTATTCTGTTTTTTATCCGATAACCATTACGGTGCCAGCCACACTCCGTCACTGTTTACATAGTAGCCGTCCGGAGTTCTCGCATCGGTAAGCATCGCGCCGTCCGATCCGCAATAATACCAGTTATAATTCCAGTAAACCCAACCGGTCACCATATACCCGGCTTCATTAAAATAGTACCAGTCACCATTGATCAACTGCCAGTTATTGACCGTATAGCTCTTATCTGCATTGCAGTACCACCAGCCAATGCTGTCCCTCAGCCAGGCTCCGCTGTAACCGCCGCCTGATATACCAGGTGAACCACTTCCCGAGGAGATCTCCGCAGCCTCACTGGAGGACACATACCAGGAATCCGACTCCTCCCAGCTTCCTTTATTCGAAGAATTATAAACGCCCCGGACCTTAAACATGTAGGTTCCGCTCTGCGTAATATAGTCGGAAAAATCATAGCTGTTATCTGAAGTGGTCAGCGTCGAAGAGGTGATCAGACTTCCTCCCCGATACAGGCGCACCTCATAGCGCTTTGCATCTTCGCTGTCCTCCCAGCTTCCAATGCCGCTGTCTTCATCCCATTCCAGATCCGACACATCCAGATCGTAATCATCATCGTCGTCGTCATCATCGTCATCCTCCAGGGCATCCAGCGTTACATAGACATACAGCGTATCGCTTCCGCTGCGGCTGACCGAGGTCACCTTGCCGTCATCTCCGCTCAGCTTGACGCTGCTCTTTGAAAAACCAGACGGAAAATAGTAATCATCGTCTGCCTCCAGCGTAATTTTAAGCTTCGGCTTATCATCCTCCTCCCATTCATCATCCGGCTCATTGGTTACTTCATAATCATCCACATAGTATTTTCCGGAACTTGTCGTAACCTCCACATCGCTGGAGCTGTCTCCCGCTTCAATGTCCGAATCGATCTTTAAAGACACACTCTGAATACTGGTTCCGGTCGCTCCGAACGAAGTGATCGAAACCACTGCCAGCATCGATACCGTCAGCATTCCAATACACCATTTTCTGAAATTCCACATAAAAACGCCTCCATTCGCAAAATTTTTTATTCGCAGCTTCCCGCTATGTTCCTCATTCTGAAAATACACACGCTACACTGTTTATGCTTTTATTTTAGCAGAACCGAACATGAAATATCTTGAAATACGCTGAACTTTTTCTTAACATTTTCTGCCTGAATGATGTTTTATCGGAATCCTGAGCAGTTACTTTTTGATACTGCTTCGGACTCATTCCCACCTTACCCGCAAAAAAGGACTGTCCGGATCATTCTCCGGCAGTCCTTTTTTCATCACGTTTTATGACAGCTGCTCTAAAACCCAATTTACATCGTTGGTGGTCTTCAGAGTCTCCAGCTTTTCCGGATCCTCCAGCATGGTACAAAGATTGCTCAGCAGATCCAGGTGTTCATCGCCGATTCCGGCGATACCGAAAACAAGCTGCGCCTTCTCTGCGCCAAAATCAACGCCTTCCGGATACTGGAAGAATACAATACCGGTTTTCTTCACGGTACCCTTTGCCTGCGTGGTGCCATGTGGAATTGCCACACCCATGCCAATGTAGGTGGAAACCAGCTTCTCACGTTCCTGCATGGCAGCAATATAAGTATTATCCACATATCCCAGCTTTTCAAGCAGCTCGCCTGCAGCGCGGATCGCCTCTTCCTTGGTAACCGGTTTCTGGCCAAGCTTGACGCCCTCCGCAACAATAATCTGTTTCTTTACCGGAACATCCGGAATCGTAATATCCGTATTTTCGCCGGCAGGTGCAGCCGGAGCGTCACCGGTGGTCAGCTGAACATACAACGCATCCAGCGCCGGATCCGCCAGGAAGTTGCCGATCGTAATAAGCTGTGCCTGCGGAGCTGATTTTTCTGCACGCTCAGCCAGCGTGTGCTGTACGACTGCAATATCACAGTCCGACGGAATGTTGTCAACTGAGGTATTGGTAACCGTAATATCCGGCCGGTTTGTCTTAATACGGTTGCGGAACTTGGTTGCGCCCATTGCGGAGGAACCCATTCCGGCATCGCACGCGAAAACGATCTTGCGAATCGCAGAGGACTTCTCGATGGTGCCCGGAACTGCCCGTTCTCCCTTTGCCTCTGCCTTCATGGCCGCCATTTCCTTCTGTGCCTCCTCCAGGCTCTTTCCTCCTGCCATCTTCACCAGAGGAGAAGCAATCGCAAAGGAGATGCCTGCAGAAAGCAGCACGCCGATAATAACCTTAAGCATATCCGATCCCGGTGTCATCATCAGATAGGCAATGATGGAACCAGGAGATGCCGGGCCAACCAGACCACAGCCGGTCATATTAAACCAGAAGATTGCCGCCATATTTCCGACGATCGGAGCGATGATTACCAGCGGATTCATCAGAACATACGGGAAGTAGATCTCATGAATACCACCCAGCAGATGAATGACGATCGCGCCCGGTGCAGAATCCTTCGTTGTCTTGTCCTTGCAGAAAAACATATATGCCAGCAGAACACCAAGGCCAGGTCCCGGATTCGGTTCAAGCATATACATGATGGACTTTCCGGCCTCGGTTGCCTGAGCAGTCGCAATCGGAGTAAATATACCGTGGTTGATGGCATTGTTCAGGAACAGTACCTTCGCCGGCTCAATGAATACCGCAACCAGCGGAAGCAGACCGTAATTTACCAGCAGATTGACGCCTGCGGACAAAACTGCCAGAATGCCGCTCATGACCGGTCCGATTACCACATAACCCACCATTGCCAGAAGCATTCCGATGATGCCGGCTGAGAAGTTGTTGATCAGCATTTCAAAGCCCGCCGGCATATGTCCGTCCATGGCCTCATCAAATTTCTTGATGCAGAAGCCGGCCAGCGGTCCCATTACCATGGCTGCCATCAGCATGGTAATGTCTGTATTGCTCATAATTGCACCGATCACTGCGATCGCACCAACCACACGCCCGCGGTCTCCGCCGATCATACGGCCGCCGGTAGACGCAATCAGAATCGGAATCAGGTAAGTCAGCATCGGGCTGACCATGCTGTTGAAGCCTTTGTTCGGGATCCATCCCGTGTCAATAAACAGCGCAGCCAAAAATCCAAAGGCA
This sequence comes from Candidatus Caccovicinus sp., assembly GCA_051878975.1. Classification (GTDB taxonomy): domain Bacteria; phylum Bacillota; class Clostridia; order Lachnospirales; family Lachnospiraceae; genus Caccovicinus. The sequence goes on along the minus strand of JBJELD010000046.1, from coordinate 11,809 downwards.
ATCAGCGCGCCGATATTCGGCATAACCATGCCGGATAAAAATTTACCAAAGCGTTGTACTCTATTTTTCAAAACGTCCCCTCCTCTAATTGAAACGGTCATCCTCATACCGGAACTATCAATGGAGAATGGAACTGTTATCTTCCGAGCGGTCTACAAAACCTGAACGCCGTGCTTTCTGCATTCCGAAAGAAAGCTGTCCGGCAGCTTTCCATCCGAAACCACTACGTCAATATCCGCAAAACCACATACGCCAAAGCTGCTTTTCACTCCGATTTTCGAGGAATCCATCAGCAGGATCACCTGCTCCGACTGCCGGATCGCAGTCTGCTTCAGGAATGCCTCATCGCTGATTCCGCAGGTAAAACCGGAAGCGGGATGAAAACCGGTGATCCCCAGAAAGGCCTGATGAAAATTCACCCGCTCCAGCTCCTTAATCGCAGAAAATCCAAATACACTCTGGCTGTAACGGTTCAGCTTGCCGCCAGGAAGCATCACGGTCGGTGTAGAAAGATCCGCAAGCTCCGTGGCACAGCTTAACCCGGTCGTATAGATCAGATTGGACTGATCCGGAAACTGTCGGGCAAACATGGTAGCGGTACTGCCGGAATCGATAAAAACCGTGGTATCCTTGCGCAGCAAGGTCAGGGCCTTTTCCGCAATGATCTGCTTTTCTGAAATATTAATGACGGATTTCCGGTTCAGGAAATCATCTGTGCCGATAATAACCTGTACGGACTTTGCTCCCCCGTGGATACGCAGAATTCTCTTCGCCCCATCCAAAGCCTTCAGGTCTGTGCGCAGCGTCATATCCGATACATTCGGAAAAGCATTCTTGATCTGTGAAAAGCTGACCGTCCCTTTTTCATTAATCAGTTCCACAATCGCATTTCTGCGTGTTTCCATTGAATCCATATATTTCCTCCAGTCTGTGTCTGCACTCCGCAGCAGGTACACCTGTATACGCAGACCAGAGGCACGGCATTCATTATTCTTGAATGAAATTAGCCAGTAAGTACTCTTCCGCTTCCGGACACCACAAGCCCTGATGTGCGTCTACAATATCAGCCAGAGCAATCAGGCGATCATCTTTCTCTGCCTCGCCCTTTGCGCGCAGATCGCTCAGTGCCGTCAGAGGCATGGACAGATGGGTGTAGATCAGTTTTTTGCCGCCCGGAATCTTCGGCAGATTCAGGGTCGTCTCCGCTACGGAATCAAGTCCTCCAATATGTGTTACCATTACGGCCGGATTAATGCGTCCTTCTGCAGTCAGCTTCAGGGATTCCAGCATGTCATCCGTATTGCCGCCGGTAGTACCCATTACATGAGTGGAATTATAGTGTACATCATAGAAATTCATGGTTGCGCTGAACTTGTTGTCGGTTGGACCGGCAAAGAAATTCAGACAGCCGTCACGGCCCAGAATCGCGCTGGACTGTGTCACAACTGAGGCAACCGGTGCATAGCACAGCACATCATCATAGCCGGTTCCTCCGGAAATCTTCATCAGCTCTGCCACCGGATCCTCATAATTTCCGGTATTTACAAAGTGCAGCTCAATTCCGGTCTTGGCAATCTCTGCCGGCGGGAACAGCATAGCCGCACGGTCCAGGCGCTCCTGATTCAGATCGGTCACAACCACCATAGCCGGACGGACATCACGGTTCAGCGCATAGGTCAGGGCTCCCAGTCCCATCGGGCCGGCGCCTGCCATAATTGCCAGCTTTCCACCTTCCTTGATGCCCATCTGGTGTGTGTATACGCCCATCTGCGTATGATAAGCTGCATTGAATGCACCGATGCTGCAGGACATCGGCTCTGCCAGAGAAGCCTCATAGTAAGCACGTCCGTTGTACTCCAGAAGACATCCCAGCTCCATTACCTCTGCCGGAATTACGCAATAGGTAGTATCTCCGCCGAAGAACTCGTAGGAATATCCCGGGCTCCACATGGTTCCCTTGTAGTTCAGAGCCGGCTGCAGGGTAAACTTCATGCCCGGCTTAAATCGGTCCTGGTGGTTCTTGCCAACTGCTACAATATCGCCGGCAAACTCATGGCCCATGATAGCCGGATGCTCTGCCACATCGTCATGCACACGCTTATGTGCCGTACCAAGAATTGCACATTTATAGGTAGACATACAGATACTGTCCGATACAACCTTAACCAGAATCTCATCGTCTGTAATCTCCGGAAGCTCAAATTCTTCCAGTCTCAAATCATTTGCTGCGTGAAGTCTGACACCTTTTGCTTTCATATTAAAACTCCTTTTCATTTTACAATTCCACTATATACTTTTGCAATAACAATTTTCAGGATCTTTTCTGCCGCTTCCGGCAAAAGCCTTACAGCTTATGAAATACCACCTGCGGAATCAGGCTCTCGATCACGTCATACTCTGCCGCCTGCGTTCCGCTGCACATTACATTTGCCGCTCCCGTCGCGGCAGAAAGGCGAACCGTTTCTTCCAGACTCATACCCGATTCCTCTGCAACAGCAAGCGCCGCTACCACACTGTCTCCTGCGCCGACGGTACTTCCGACCGGAACCTTCAGCCCCTCTGCATAGACCGTTTCTTTGTCCGTCACATATAATGCACCGGCGCCGCCCATAGACACGACGATCTTTGCAATTTCATACCGGCTCATCAGACCACGCGCCGCTTTCTCCAGCTCCTCCGGCGTCTCCAGTGTCTGTCCCATCAGCTTTGACAGCTCATGATTGTTTGGCTTGATCAAATAAGGCGATGCCTCAATACCTGCAGCCAGCAGATCCCCGTCTGCATCGAGGATCACCTTTGCCCCGGTTTTCTTAAACGCACTTACCCAGGTCCGGTAAGTATCCTTCGGCGCTCCCTTTGGCAGGCTTCCGGAAATCACCACAATGTCTTCTTCCGACAGCTTCGCTGCGATCTCCTGCAGAAGCCCGTCCAGAATCTCCTCGGATACGGTGACGCCCGGCTCATTGATATCGGTATTGGTATGACATACCGGATCAATGATTTTCAGATTGGTACGCGTTTCTCCTTCAACAAACCGAAAGCTGGTTTCTAATCCCATTGTCTTCAGTGCCGACTGGATCGCACTTCCGGTATCGCCGCCCAGAATACCGGCCGCAATACTTTTTCCGCCCAGCTTGCTGATCACCTTGGAAACGTTGATGCCCTTTCCGCCCGGATCGGTACGCATCGTCGTAATACGGTTAACACTGTCAATCGTAAGCGACGGAATCTCAACCGTTTTGTCCAGAGCCGGATTCAATGTTACAGTCCAGATCATAATAAAATCTCCTTTCATTATTTTTTGTTTCAACAACTCATTATTTGTTGTTACAACAACTATAGTTTTATAATACCAGAATTATACGAAATGTCAACTGTTTTTTCAAAAATTTTTAGTGGTTTTCTTCGGTGTATACTTTTGTTTCAAAAATCCACGGATTCTTTTCACACAGATAAAGCAAACCGCGTATCCATTCGATATGTAACCGATCATGGATACGCGGTTTGATTCCGTTTTTTATAGCAATCACCAGAAGAGATTGTTTACCTGCCCATCTTTGCAGCAAACTTCTTCAGTTCCTCTGGGATATGGATGGTTTGAGGACATACCTTCTCACAGCTATGGCAGCCGATGCAGCATTCCGGCTGTTTGTCTGCATCAACAGATGCCAGCGCCATCGGCGCAATAAACGTACCGGAACCCGCAACCATAGCCTCATTGTAAAGCTTCAGAAGGAAAGGAATATCCAGCTTCTTCGGGCAATGCGTTATGCAGTAGCGGCAGCCGGTACATGGAACGGTGGTCTTGCGGATCATGTCGTCTGCAATGTCAAGGAGCAGTTCCCATTCCTGCTCATCCAGAGGCTTTCGACTCTCATACGTTGCGATGTTGGCCTTAACCTGCTGAAGATTAGACATCCCGGATAAGGTCACGGTCACTCCATGGATAGACTGCAGAAAACGGAATGCCCATGCAGGAATCTCTTCATCAGGACGTGCCGCCTTCAGCTTCGCAGCTGCTTCTTCAGAAAGAGAAGCGAGCTGTCCGCCTCTTACGGGCTCCATAACCCAGACAGGGATATTCCATTTTGTCAGGAGTTCGACTTTTCCCTTCGCATTCTGAAACTTATAGTCAAAATAGTTCAGCTCGATTTGACCGAATTCCATATCTTTTCCGTATGCTTCTAGAAATCTGGTAATGCAGGCAATATCGCCAATTGCTCCGCCTGAGCTCCATCGATCACCATTTTCTTCTGACTCACAGAGATATCCTCCATCGCATTGATTCATTCATCCAGAACATAGCAATGCATGGCAAAAAGAGGCAGTCGAAGCTGCCTCTTGCTGTATTTAGTATTCTTTGCTCAAGAGAACGTCTGTAACGTGCATACTCTTGATGCCTTCATAATTGCCCCGGCAAATTCATCGGTTCTCAGAATATATTTAGGATCATTGATAATTAATAATTCTTTTCATTGATTTCAAAGTATGCCTGTGGGTGGGCACATACCGGGCAAACTTCCGGGGCATTGGTTCCAACCACGATATGGCCGCAGTTTCGGCATTCCCATACTTTCACCTCACTCTTCGCGAATACTTCTGCCATCCCAATATTTTTAAGAAGCGCACGATAACGTTCTTCATGGTGTTTCTCAATAGCACCTACCATACGGAATTTCGCTGCCAACTCCGGGAATCCTTCTTCTTCAGCAGTTTTTGCAAAACCATCATACATATCCGTCCATTCATAATTCTCACCATCGGCTGCAGCCTTCAGGTTTGCAGGTGTATCTCCAATCCCCTTTAATTCTTTGAACCACAGTTTTGCATGCTCTTTCTCATTGTCAGCAGTCTTTAAAAATAATGCAGATATCTGCTCATAGCCTTCTTTTTTCGCTACGGATGCAAAGTATGTATATTTATTTCTGGCCTGAGACTCACCAGCAAATGCCGCCTCAAGATTTTTCTCCGTCTGCGTTCCGGCATAAGGATTTACTTTCTCTTCTTCTACCAATTTGAATTTTTCTGCCGGCTGCTTACAGACAGGACATTTTTCCGGTGCTGTTTCTCCTTCATGAACATAACCACATACTGTACAAACCCATTTTTTCATTGCTTTTACCACTTTCTTTATATTACTCTTTTCATTATTAGGAATCCTTTCAAGCAGCTTTTTTGCAGCATCCACAGGAAATTCTGCTGTTGGCGGATTCATAATAAGATCCTGCAGCATCTCATGTGTCTGATTACTTTGCGGAAGCATAAAACCTGCTTCCCGCATGATATCTTCTGCTACAAACCGTTCGGATTTTGCCACTGCTGTCATCAGGCGGTATAAGCCGTCCTTGTCAGTTTCTTCTGCAGTCTGGAGCGCCATTTTCTCACCGTCTGCTTTACTCTGTGCCATTGCATTCAGAACTGCTTTTACCTGGTCTGTTTTTGGCTGCTGTGCCGGGTATTCTGTAGGGACCATACTAATAGCACCGCTGGGACACGCTTGTGCGCACACGCCGCAGCCGATACATTTCTCCACATCGATCACACTGTTTTCTGTATCTGTTGCCCCTGTAGGACAAACATACAAACACAAACAGTCTTTTGTACAAAGCCTTAAATTTCTTACTGCTACCTTATCCACATCTATGCCCTCCCCTCTATTTTTTCAAATTTCCAGGCCGGAACCTTACATACCGGGCAGATTTCAGGCGGATTGTCTCCGATGAATACAAATCCACAAGTAGTGCATACCCAGATATCTGTGTCAGCAAGCATCTTCTCACCTTCCTTTAAGTAACGGCTTACCAGAGATGAAAGCATTCTTGTAACCTTCTCTCCCCAGACACATACCCTGGCAGCTCCCCTGTCGCTGTTGGCATCTGCCGTTGCCCTGACACCTGCATAGCTTTCCGCATCGCTTTTCAGAATTTCAGCCAGCTTTTCCACGGATGCATCCATGATTTCAGGAGTAACAGCAGTAAAATAATCCGACAGCTGCCTGAAAAGCTCCGCTTCTGATGCCTTGTACTGTTTCTCACATCCACGGGCAAGATTGGAACAAAGCGCTGCCATCTGCCCGACAGAGAGTTTTTTCAGGTCAGCTTCCATTGGTACAGCTTCCGCCCTTTCTAAGATGCTTTCTGATTTTTCAGGTGCAAAATCTGATTTTGCCGCACCGCAAAGCGGGCATTTCCATGAATCCGGCAGTTCACTGAATGGTACTTTTTCCTGTGCTTCGTCGTAGACAAAACCGCAGATCTGACATACATATTTCATGACTTCTCTTCCCCCTTTTCTTTTATTTATCCATACCACACGGGTAAGAATACTCCGCAATTGTTTTCTCTTTTGATACTGCCTCGTAAAAACGATAGCCTCCCGAAAAATTATAACACTCAAATCCATTCTGCATCAAAATCCTGCAGGCGATATAACTTCTGAGACCGCTCTGGCACATAACATATACAGGTCTTGCCATATCAAGTTCTCCCAGCCGTTCTCTTAGCTCATCAACCGGAATGTTGATAAACCCTTCTGCATGCCCCCGGTTATACTCCTGTGCAGTTCTTGTATCAAGCAAAGTTACGCTTCCATCTTCCGGAAGAGAAGCGACCTCGTCCCAATGGAACTGCTTCATCTTACCGGCTGCAATATTTTCGATTACAAATCCGGCTATATTTACAGGATCTTTTGCGGAGGAATAAGGCGGTGCATATGCCAGGTCAAGATCCTTCAGATCATTTGCCTTCATGCCCGCACTGATTGCAGTTGCCAGCACATCCAAACGTTTATCCACACCATCATATCCAATGATCTGTGCCCCCAGAAGCTTCAGGCTTCCTTTTTCAAACACGACTTTCATTGTCATAACTTTCGCTCCCGGATAGTACCCCGCATGCGAAGATGGAGAAAGAATGATTCTGTCATAATCGATACCCGCTGCTTTTGCGGCTTTCTCAGTAAGTCCTGTGGATGCTGCAGTCATGTCAAACAGCTTGATCACGGAGGAGCCCATAGAACCTTTATAATGGCTCTCATATCCACATATATTATCTGCAGCAATCCGTCCCTGCTTATTTGCCGGCCCCGCAAGAGATATAACGGCATCTGCACCGGTAACGAAATGTTTTATCTGTACCGCATCTCCAACCGCATAAATATCTGCTGCAGATGTCTCCATCTGATCATTTACAACGATAGCACCTTTGATTCCAAGTTTCAGGCCCGCATCCTTTGCAAGTGCAGATTCCGGACTGATGCCGATTGCAAGTAAGACCATATCCGACGAAATTGGTCGGTCATCTTTTAGAAGGACACGGATTCCATCCTCTCCTGGTTCAAAACCAATCACATCACCCCCCAGTTTCAGATCAATTCCTCTGGAGCGCAGCTTTGCATGAACCAGGACAGCCATATCATAATCCAGTGTATTCATCAACTGGTTCGGCCTCTGAACAATTGTAACTTTTACCCCCATGTCACAAAGGTTCTCTGCCACCTCGAGTCCAATGAAGCCTCCCCCTACAACCACTGCTCTCCCAGGCTTTTCATTTACGACAAACTGCCTGATACGGAATGTGTCCTCCACTGTTCTGAGTAAGAACAGCCTGTCACTCTCCATCCCCGGAAGATCTGGCCGAATCGACCTTGCCCCCGGGGAAAGGATTAATTTGTCATAGGCTTCCTCGAATGATCTTCCGCTTTCCATATCCAGCACGGTAACTGTTTTTGTCTCAGGATGAATTCCGGTAACCTCATGCTTCGTCTTAACACGAATATGGAATCTTTCCCAGAAGCTTTCCGGTGTCTGTAAAGTCAATAGATCCGGATCTTCTATCACGCCTCCAATATAGTATGGTAGGCCGCAATTGGCATAAGACACATAACCAGAACGCTCAAATATCAGGATTTCCGCTTTTTCGTCCAGCCTTCTGATTCTGGCCGCTGCTGTGGCTCCTCCTGCAACACCGCCAACGATTACAACCTTCATTTGTTCACCTCACGATTTTCCCGCGATATCTGCTGATACCGCCCTCAATATGCCTTCAGCATATCCTTCAATTGTGCTTTCGTCCTGCAGCCAACTGCTGTGTTTACGATTTTGCCATCTTTTATCATCACCAAATAAGGAATACTCATCACTTTGAATGCAGATGCCAGTTCAGTTTCTTCATCCACATTCACTTTTCCGACCTTAACCGTCCCTTTGTATTCCTCTGCCAGCTCTTCTACTACCGGGGAGAGCATTCTGCAGGGTCCGCACCATGGAGCCCAGAAGTCTAATAAAACCGGCTGGCCTGACTGCAGCACTTCTTTCTGAAAATTCTGTCCTGTTATTTTCATTTCTGCCATATATTTGTCCTCCTTTGTGTGTTGTTGCCTCATTTCTGACTATAGTATATCGGCAGAATGACTTTTTTTCTGTAACCAGGTCGCATTAGAGAAAAATTATGAAATTAATTGTTTCAGCGCTTTGATATCTTTAAGAGTAATTGTTCTCCTTCCCATTTCTATCCATCCATCCTCCGCAAACTGGCGGAGCATTCTTGCAACCACTTCCCGGGCAGAATTGACCTCCCGGGCAATCTCTTCCTGTGTCATTCGTATTGTCACATTCCCCGTCTTTTCATATTCCATAACAAGAAATCTTGCCATACGCTCATCAAAATGTGCAAACAGAATCTGCTGCATAACCCATACAACGGAAGAAAGTCTTTTTGAAGATAGCTCATAGGAAAAACATTTTACTTTAAGATTGTTCTCCAGCATTTTCTGATAGGTTCCCGCCTGTACAGCAAGTATTTCTGTGTCTGTTTCTGCCATAAGCTGGACTTCAAGAGAAATTTCGTCCAGCACACAGGAAGCTGACAGGATACAGCTCTCTCCCTTAGATATATGGAAAAGTGTAACTTCCCGTCCTTCTTCAGAAATGATAAAGACACGGATCGAGCCTTTTGTCACATATATCATGCCTAAACATGCATCATGCAATCCATAAATATAGGCGCCTTTTTTATACCTGCGTATTACTGCACCTCTTGCTGCAGTCTCTTTCTCATCATCTTCCAGATCATTCCAATATGGCAATTGGCTTACATAGGTTTCAGATACCATACTCTTTCCCTGCCTCTAAATAACTCATGAATGGCAGCTATGGTTTCCACATCCATGATCTCCACGGCTATGGCCTTCTTCATGGTCGTGATGACTGCAATGCACATCCGGATTATAATCTAATTTTCCTTCCACAAGATCCTGGAATATTTCTCCATTATCATAAGTAACTGCAATCTTCATATATCCTATCTCCTTTTCTTCTTACATTCTCTTTTTTTGCTAATTTCCAACAATTTTTCCCACAAGATAACTGCGGTTTTCCCTGACAGATCCGATAGTTTCCTCCGGAAATGAGCAGCCCTTTCCCTTTCACAAGTGCGTCTGCTATTTTAAACCGTGCCCTTTCATAGATTTCCGTTACCGTAGTCCTTGATATATCCATGATCTTAGCGCATTGCTCGTGGCTTCGTTTCTCATGGTCAACCAGTCTGATTACCTCAAACTCATCCACAGATAAAATATTGCTGTCAGGGTTTTCAACTCCATCAGGGGCAAAACTTGCGTATTCCGGTTCCGTGCAGACTCTCCGGCATCTTTGCGGTCTTGGCATAGTACATCTCTCCTTTTACGACATATGTCGATTATACTGCTAAAATGTTTTAATAGCAATTCATAAAATTTTTTGTTTATATTTTTTCTCATCAAATTATTATGCAACTCTGCAGATCGTTTCCCACCTGCAAATCTGCCATTGCGGCTTGGAAAAATAATCTGACACTATCGTCTCCCTCAATTTGCCGCGTCACAGATAACTATTGTTTTTTATCCGAAAAAGTATTTGAATACTCAACCTTGGTTAAAACCCCCATAAAATACCAGTTTATTCCCCTTTTCACTTTCAAATATAGGAGAATAGACTATATTAGGTAATTGCGAAACAGGTTCGGAATATGAGCCCAAATAGTGCTGAAACTTAGAATTTTAGAATATCTGGGATTGAAAAGGATGGAGAAACATGATGGATAATGAGATAAGTTGGAAACAGGCGCACAAGCATTTATTCAAGTGCGAGGTTTAAGTTACTAACAAGCGACAAAAAAGAAAGCGTCTGTTAAACGCTTTCTAATTTTTTCAATATTCCTCCTAGACAAAGAGATTGCCTAATAATCTCACACAAAGCAAATAATAACAAAGAATATTTTCTTTTCTCGCGATTTCCAAACTATCACTCACATTCTCTTGACAGCAGAATCACTGTGGAAATATTTATATTTAAAAGATTGTTACTACTTCACTATGTGCAAAGGTTTCGTCTGCAATTTCATTTCCTATACCGGGCAATTCAGGAACAGGCATTTTACCTTTCACAGGCTGATAATCATATTTAGTCAGACCAGTCATTTTGGGCATCACCGTATTTACATTATATTCATGCAATACGAAATTTGGAATTGCCGCTTCCAGATGTAAAGAGGCTGCTGTAACCAATGGACTACCACATACATGAATCTGTACTCCTGCTTCATACAAATAAGCCATATCACATATTTTCTTTACTTCTGTAATTCCACCGCATGTTCCGATATCCGGTTGAATTACCTGAATAGCATCATTCTCAAAATACTGACGGTACTGCCAACGAGAATAAATACGTTCTCCGCTGGCTACCGGAATTCCAGTTTCCCTATGCACATAAGACAACAAATCCGGATGAGGTGTTGTCGGTTCTTCATAATACAAAATACCATATTTTTTTGCCATGTTTCCATATTGAACAGCTGATAATTTATCTGTATAGCAATGGTTTTCCAAAAGAATATCAACATTTTTTCCTACAGCATCACGAACTGCTGCAATACGGGCTTCTACCGTCTCCATGTAAGAAGGATGTAAAAATGCGGTCTGTTCTGTTTCTGGATAACGACCATCATTCGGATGAAATGTCAAAAAATTGATTTTTAAAGCATCAAAGCCTTTTTCTACAGCAGTTCTGGCAACACGGGCATAATCTTCCGGAGTTCTGGCAGGCTTTCTGTTTTCACCCCAGTCATTTTGTAACTGACTGGCATAGGCTCTCAAACTATTCCTCTGTTTCCCACCAAGCAGTTTATACAACGGAACTTGAAAAACTTTTCCCTTAATATCCCAAAGTGCTATATCAAATGCACTAATACCGCCAAATGTCAACGGTCCCCCATTCAAAGCAAAAAAGCAATGTCTGTACAATTTCTGCCAAATTACTTCATGATCTAGCGGATCCATGCCAATCAACATTGGAGCCAGATCTTTCATAATGCCAAAAGCTGCCTCTAATGTGTCTCCATAGGATAAAGCCAGTTCTCCGTCTCCATAGATACCACTATCGGTATAAATCCGGCAAAACAAAGGTCTCCATCCATCTTCTACCGGATTGGAAAATAACAGATCAATTTTTGTAATTTTCATAATTATTTGTCTCCTCCACTTTTATTATTCTTTTTTAACTTTGATAAGATATTTCCAAATTGAATACTAACAGCACTAAAAATCATAATCAACAAAGGATAAAACTGATACTTTAGCACCTCGATATAAGTACAGCCTACTGCCTCTTGCGCCATCATAGCACCTGTTCCATGGGGTACAATCATAACGGCAACACATGCACCTATATCCAGAAGATAAGCGAGTTTACTGGGATTAATGTTATAACGTTCCCCTACTTCTTTTGCAATTGGTGCAAGAATCATAATTGTCATAACATTATTTACAATGG
>JBJELD010000045.1:0-57437 GCA_051878975.1 Candidatus Caccovicinus sp. | reverse complement strand
GCTTCTGGAGTATCCGGACTTAAAGACCATAACCGTAAAGATTGAGGAGGCATAAGCGATGGAAAAAAGAGAATTGATCTGTATCGGCTGTCCTCTTGGCTGTCCGGTGACGGTAACCATGGAAGCCGGTGAAGTGCAGAAGGTAGAAGGAAATACCTGTAAACGGGGAGAGGATTATGCCAGAAAAGAAGTGACCAATCCCACCCGGATCGTGACCAGCACCGTGAGGGTAGAGGGCGGAACGGATGTGACGGTTTCTGTGAAGACCCGGTCTGATGTACCAAAGGGAAAGATTTTTGACTGTGTGAGATCATTAAAGGGAATCACCGTAAAGGCTCCGGTTCACATTGGAGATGTGATTGTGGCGGATGCGGCCGGAACCGGCGTGGACATCATTGCCACCAGCAATGTGGAAGGACGCTGATGGCATCTTTGAAGGGAGGCTGCCTGATGCGGCAGCGGATGTTTCAAGTAAAGGAAGGAGGCAACTATGGGAGAGAAAAAACAAGCGGCAGGCTGGGGCAATTTGAATGGAATCAGCGATGACGACAGAACCTGCGGATTGAATGATATGAACTGCCTGGAGGATGAAGACGACAAGTCCTGTGGCTTAAATGATATGAACTGTCTGGAAAATGAGGAGGACAAGACCTGCAGTCTGAATGACATGAACTGTCTGGCTGATAAGTAAGGGAGGTTTGCGGAATGAAGAAATTTATCAATGCGGTAGATCAGGTGGAGAATCAGATGATTCAGGGTATGGTAAAGGCATATCCGAAGCATTTAAGAAAGCTGGACTGCGCAAATGTGGTGGTTCGCGCCGTGAAAAAGGAAGGCAAGGTTGCCCTGATCAGCGGCGGCGGCAGCGGCCATGAGCCGGCTCACGGCGGTTTCGTCGGAGAAGGCATGCTGGATGCAGCTGTAGCCGGAGCGGTGTTTACCTCCCCAACGCCGGATCAGATTCTGGAAGGCATCAAAGCCATTGCAACGGACAAAGGTGTTCTTATGGTGGTAAAGAATTACACCGGTGATGTGATGAATTTCGAGATGGCGGAAGAGATGGCAGAGATGGAAGGCATCACGGTAAAGCATGTTGTGACCAATGATGATGTTGCCGTGGATGGAAGTCTTTATACCGTAGGACGCAGAGGCGTGGCCGGAACCGTGTTTGTTCATAAAATTGCCGGTGCACTGGCAGAAACGGGAGCCGAACTGGACGAGGTTTGGGCGGTGGCGCAGAAGGTCATCGACAATGTGCGCACCATGGGAGCGGCAATCGCACCCTGTACCGTTCCGGCAGCCGGAAAACCGGGCTTTGAGCTGAGCGAGGACGAGATGGAAGTGGGAATCGGCATTCACGGTGAGCCGGGGACCCATAAAGAGACGATGAGATCGGCCGACGCGGTGGCGGATCTGCTTCTGGACAAGATTCTGGCGGATATTGATTACAGCGGCAGCGAGGTCGCAGTGATGATCAATGGCTCCGGGGCAACTCCGTTAATGGAGCTGTTCATTATCAACAACCATGTGGCAGATGTGCTGGCTGCAAAGGGGATCCGGGTTTACCGCACGCTGGTAGGCGAATACATGACCTCGATCGAGATGCAGGGCTTTTCCATTTCGCTGCTGAGACTGGATGAGCAGATGAAGGAGCTTCTGGACGCGAAGGCAGATACTCCGGCCTGGAAAGAATAAACAGGAAGAACAGACAAAAGGAGAGGACAGAACAATGGCAGACAACAAGATGGTGATTTCCGTCTTACAGAAGATCGGAGAAAAAATCGAGGAGCAGAAGGAGTACCTGACAGAACTGGACCAGCCAATCGGTGACAGCGACCACGGAATCAATCTGGCAAGAGGTTTTGCGGAGGTCGAGAAGAAGCTTCCGGCGCTGGCGGACAAGGATATCGGAACGATCCTGAAAACTGCCGGCATGGCGCTGGTTTCTACGGTGGGCGGCGCTTCCGGTCCGCTGTATGGTTCCGCTTATATGAAGATGGGCATGGCATTAAACGGCATGCAGGAAATTCATATGGAAGAATTTCTGAAGGGAATGGATGCTGCAGTGGAGGCTGTGAAGCAGCGGGGCAAGGCTACCGTGGAAGAAGCTACCATGCTGGACGCGATGGTTCCGGCTTTGAATGCAATGAAGGAGGCAGCAAAGGCCGGAGCGGAGGCCAGAGCGGTGCTGGAGGCCGGATGCAGAGCATCCTGGGCCGGTGCAGAGCATACGAAAGATCTGGTGGCAACCAAGGGCCGTGCCAGCTATGTGGGCGAGCGGGGGCTTGGACACCAGGATCCCGGTGCTACTTCCTTCTCCTTTATGCTGGAAGTGATCCGGGATATGCTGGAAAAGGCGGTAACGGAAAAGGAGGGCGAGGGACATGGTTGGACTGGTGATTGTTTCCCACAGTGAGAATCTGGCAAAAAGCGTAGTGGAGCTGACCTCGATGATGGCAAAGGATGCCCCGATTGCACCGGCAGGCGGTCTGGAGGACGGGAGCTTCGGCACCAGCTTTGAGCGGATTCAGAATGCCATTGAACGTGTCTATTCCGAGGACGGCGTGATCGTGCTGATGGATCTGGGAAGTGCGGTGATGACTACGGAGATGGTGCTGGAAATGATGGAAGACAAAAAGGTGGCCATGGCGGACTGTCCGCTGGTGGAAGGGGCTGTAGTGGCTTCTGTGAATTCTGTGGGAGGCATGGGATTCGAGGAAATTTTAAAAGAGCTGGAGAAGGTCCGGGAGATGCGTAAGCTGTAAAAACAGGACGAAAAAGGAACTGCGCAGAGAAGCTTTTAACAATCTTAAGTTTGTGCTATACTGGGGAAGGCAAAAGGTACTGCCTTCCCTTGTTGCTTTCCCGATACCGCTTCATTTTTTTATAATGTGCTGAAAATGGCACAGCAAGGGGGCAGAGAAAAGAGAGGTAGGATATGTTGTTCATAAAGGCGTGGAAACATCCGTGGCAGAAAACACTGTCTGAGTATGGAATGATTACCCTGAGCATCTGGCTGATGGTAGTCGGTATCTATTTTTTTAAGTTCCCCAATAACTTTGCATTCGGAGGCGTCACCGGATTTTCGACGATCATCAGCAAAATCAGCCGGATCAGTGCCGGAGATTTTACGTTTGCGGTGAATACCGGACTTCTGGTTATCGGTTTCTTTTTTCTGGGCAGAGCGTTTGGCATCAAGACGATTTATGCAAGCATGCTGCTTTCTGTGAGCCTTTCGTTTCTGGAGCGTATCTGTCCCATGAGCCGTACTTTGACGGATGAACCGCTGCTGGAGCTGATTTTTGCGGTGTTTCTGCCGGCGGTCGGCTCTGCAGTGCTGTTTAATATCGGCGCGTCCAGCGGCGGCACAGACATCATTGCCATGATTCTGAAACGGCACAGCAGCCTGAATATCGGTTCGGTGCTGTTTCTGGTAGATATGACTTCTGTTGTGATTTCATTTTTCGTATTCGACGTAAGCACCGGCCTGTACTCGACGCTTGGCCTGCTGGCAAAATCTCTGGTAATCGATGGGGTGATTGAAAACATCAACCAGTGTAAATGCTTCAGCATCGTCTGTGATGATCCGGAGCCGATCTGCCGGTTTATTATTGAAAAGCTGGTGCGGAGCGCAACGGTTTATGAGGCGCAGGGAGCGTTTACCCATCACAAGAAGGCGGTGGTCATGACAACGCTGTCCCGCGGCCAGGCGGTGCGTCTGCGGAATTATGTGCGGATTGTGGAACCCAGCGCATTCATCATGATTACGAATTCCAGCGAGATCATTGGAAAAGGATTTTTGACAAATTGAGAGAAGGGGAAGGCGTCACATTACAGATCCAGCTTCAAATCGCCTTCCTTGATCCAGCCGATTTTGCGGAAGATTTCTCCGAATACAGCGGTGAGAACAGCAGGAAGTACGAAGCAAACCAGAAGAATTCCAAGCCACATATTGGCTCCGCCGCCCATGCTGGTGTAAACGCCGATCGGTCCTACCAGGCCGCAGGTTCCCATGCCGGAGCCGGCCGGAATATTGGTCATTTTAAAGACAACCGTTGCGATGGGGCCGGTGATCATGGATGCCAGAGTCGGGGCAATCCAGATCTTGGGGTTTTTCACGATATTTCCCATCTGCAGCATGGAGGTTCCCAGTCCCTGCGCCAGAAGTCCGCCTACCCCGTTTTCACGGAAGGAAAGGACGGCAAAGCCGATCATCTGCGCACAGCAGCCTGCAGTAGCAGCGCCTCCGGCCAGCCCGTCCAGAGTCAGTGCAATGCAGATTGCGGCGCTGGAGATCGGAAGGGTCAATGCGATTCCGACCAGAGCGGAAACCAGAATGCCCATGAAGAATGGCTGCATTTCCGTTGCGGTTTTTACCATCATGCCGAAGGCATCCATGAATTTTGCCACGCCGGGGCCTACAAATTGCGCCACCAGAACACCGGAGATGATGGTCACGCCAGGTGTCACCAGGATGTCCACACGGGTTTCCTTGGAGACAATTTTGCCCAGTTCGGTCGCAAGGATGGTTGCAACCAGAGCCCCTACCGGACCGCCTAAAGCGTTGCCGGCGATGCCGACGGTTGCAGCAGAAAAGAGTACCAGCTGCGGAGCCTTTAAAGCGTAGGCGATTGCCACGCCCAGCGCTGCGCCGGTCGCACTTTTTGCGTAGTCTGAAATTACCTGAAATGCTTCAATTTGCGTTTTTTCGCCGATAGTGGCGAAGATCGTCCCGATTAACAAAGATGCAAACAAACCAAATGCCATGGCGCCTAATGCATCAATGAGATAGGTCTGGACGGTGATGTTGACATTCTTTCTCTTTAAGAATGCCTTGATTCCTGTCTGTTCCATTGTTGGATTCTCCTTATATGTATTTGTGCACACATTTGACATTGGCTGTTTGTCAAAGCAGTTTAGTCCGTATTTTATCAGGAGGACGAAAAAAAGGCAAGCTTTTTCTGCAATTTCTGTAAAAATTGATATTACCGTTAAATAATTGACAAACGAAATGGTGCGTTCGGAGTTCCCGGCGTACAGGAAAAAGAAAGGTGGAGGGTTATGGAGACATTTGATCCAAAATTTGAGGAAATGAAACAGAATGCCAGAAACAAGGCCGGAAAGGCAAAGCGTTTTCTGAAGCACACGGGAATCCTTGCAGTGCTGCTGCTTTTGATTCCGGTACTGGGAATGGGTGCCTTTTACAACATTGAGGAACAGGAGCAGGCGGTTCTGACGACCTTCGGTGCTGCCCGGGCTGTGACGGAGCCGGGCCTGCATGTTAAAATTCCGCTGATTCAGCAGGTCAGGAAGGTGAATACCACGATTCAGGGCTTTGCCATGGGATATGACCCGGAGGACAACGAGAGCCAGGAAGAGGATTCCCTGATGATCACCAGCGATTATAATTTTGTCAATGTGGATTTTTTCGTGGAGTACAAGGTGGCGGATCCGGTCAAGGCCGTATATGCTTCGGAGGATCCGGTCCTGATTCTGCGGAATATGACTCAGTCCTGCATCCGTACCGTGATCGGCGGATATGATGTAGATTCGGTCCTGACTACCGGAAAAAACGAGATTCAGGCAAAAATCAAGGAAATGATCGTCGGCATGCTGGAAGAGCACGACATCGGCCTGCAGATCGTAAACGTGACGATCCAGGATTCAGAGCCGCCGACCCAGGAAGTCATGGAAGCGTTTAAGGCGGTGGAGACAGCCAAGCAGGGAAAAGAAACGGCAATCAACAATGCGAACAAATACCGGAATGAAAAGCTTCCGCAGGCAGAGGCCAGCATTGACCAGATCATGCAGGAGGCGGAATCCGGAAAGGTAAAGCGGATCAATGAAGCAAACGCGGAGGTGGCGAAATTCAATGCCATGTATGCAGAGTATGCAAAAAATCCGGAAGTGACGAAAAAGAGAATGTTTTATGAAGCCATGGAGGACATTCTTCCGCGGATGAAGGTGATCATCGATGGAACGGATCAGACCAGCACCATTCTGCCGCTGGACAGCTTTACGCAGATTGGCGGGCAGGGTGCAGGACAAAGCGACGGACAGGGCCTTGGCCAGAACGCCGGCCGGAACCAGGAAAACCGTGTGTCAGAGGACAGCGAAAACAGATGAAGATGGGCAGTACATAACAAATAACGGAGGATTGGCTATGATAAAGACAATAAAAAGAACAGTTGTGATCGTGGTGCTGGTTTGTCTTCTGGCGGCAGCGACCGGTTCCATAGTCGTAACGGAGGAAAATGAATACAAATTGATCCGCCAGTTCGGACGAATCGAACGGGTTATTGATACGGCGGGCTTAAGCATTAAGCTTCCCTTTATTCAGACGGCGGATACGCTGCCGAAGGAGATCCTGATCTATGATCTGGCTCCGTCGGATGTCATCACCAAGGACAAGAAAACCATGCTCTGCGATTCCTATGCGCTGTGGAGGATTACGGATCCGCTGAAGTTTGCCCAGACGCTGAACGGCTCCGTGGCAAATGCAGAGCGGAGAATCGATACAGCCGTGTATAATGCGATCAAAAATGTGATCAGCAGCATGAGCCAGAACGAGGTGATCAGCGGACGGGACGGACAGCTTTCCGAAGCGATCATGACCCATATCGGAGATACTATGGGTCAGTACGGTCTGGAGCTTCTTTCGGTGGAAACCAAGCGCCTGGACCTGCCTTCGGATAACAAATCGGCGGTCTATGAGCGGATGATCTCCGAACGGGATAAGATTGCCGCCACCTACACGGCAGAGGGACAGGCCGAGGCGAAGGTGATCCAGAACACCACGGATAAGGAAATTGCCATCCAGATATCCGACGCGGAGGCAAAGGCAGCCGCAGTGGAAGCGGAAGGCGAGGCCGAATATATGCGGATTCTGGCTGAGGCCTACGGTTCGCCGGAAAAAGCCGAATTTTACTCCTTTACCAGAGCACTGGAGTCGGCAAAGGCTTCTCTGACGGGAAATAACAACACGCTGATTCTTCCGGCGGATTCCCCGCTGGCCGGGATCTTTATGGGAAATTAGCGGAAAATGGAGAAAAATCTGAGAAAACCGAGAGGAATACTGGGAAATTAGAGGCGAAGGCGAAAAACCGGATTGAAAAATAAAAAAGCCTGTGCTATGATAGGTTTCAGCAGAAAGCCTGTTTTGTCTGACCGGACAAGGCAGGCTTTTTTGAAAATAAGGTTTCAGATACAACAGACAAGGAGCAGAGAAGTGAGATGAAGATTAAAGATATTCTGGCACAGGGAAAGCCAACATTGTCCTTCGAGGTGTTTCCTCCAAAGACGGAAGATAAGTATGACAGCGTGGAGAAAGCGGCATCGGAGATTGCAAAGCTTAAGCCATCCTTTATGAGTGTGACCTATGGAGCCGGCGGCGGAACCAGCCAGTATACGGTGGCGATTGCCTCGACGATTCAGGAGGAGTACGGCGTGACACCTCTGGCACATCTGACCTGTGTTTCCTCTACCAGAGAAAAGGTTCATCAGGTTCTGGATCAGCTGAAAGAGAGAAACATTGAGAATGTGCTGGCGCTTCGCGGCGATATTCCGGCAAACGGCCGGGTGGAGCATGATTATCGGTACGCGTCGGAGCTGATTCATGAGATCAAAGAGAGCGGTGATTTCTGTATCGGAGCGGCCTGTTATCCGGAAGGACATGTGGAATCGGCCAACAAGACGGCAGATATTCAGCACCTGAAGGAAAAGGTGGAGGCCGGTTGTGATTTTGTGACGACGCAGATGTTTTTCGACAACAATATTTTATACAATTATCTGTACCGTGTAAGGGAGAAGGGCATCACGGTTCCGGTGATCGCAGGAATCATGCCGGTGACCAATGTGGCGCAGATCCAGCGGATCTGCCAGATGTCCGGCACCTACCTTCCGTCCAGGTTCAAAGCGATTGTGGACCGGTTCGGGGATAATCCGGCAGCCATGAAGCAGGCGGGTATCGCTTATGCCACCGAGCAGATCATTGACCTGATTGCCAACGGAGTGAACGGCATTCATATTTATTCTATGAACAAGCCGGATGTGGCGGCGCGAATTAAAGACAGCTTGTCGGAGATTCTGTAACAGGAAGAAGCCGGGACGGAAATCCAGGCAAAAATGTGCGGGAGGTGGGCCGGATGACGGTTGACAGAAGAGAGATATTCCGGTATCTGGGATACGGAAAGGAGCAGCCGGATGAGGCGGTGGCAGCGCTGACGGAGGCCTGCCTGCAGGAGCTTTCCCGGGCTGCGGAGCCGAAGCATTTATTCCGGGAATATCCCTTAAGTCTGGGAGCGGACGGGGAGACGGACGGCGGCTGTTTTCGGACAAAGAGCCGGAATTTAAGCCGGAATCTGAAGGACTGCAGCCAGGTGATTGTATTTGCCGCTACGCTGGGAACCGGAGTCGATCATCTGATTCAGAAATACAATCGGATTCAGATGAGCCGTGCTGTGGTGATGCAGGCGGCTGCGGCGGCCATGATCGAAGCATACTGTGACATGGTCTGCAGTCAGCTGCGGCAGGACTACGAGAACCGCGGACTGTATCTGAGGCCGAGATTCAGTCCGGGATACGGCGATTTCCCGTTAAGCTGCCAGCCGATGCTGCTGGATGGCCTGGAGGCCGGGAAGCGGATCGGGATCAAGCTGACAGACAGCTGTCTGATGATGCCGTCCAAATCGGTCACGGCGGTGATGGGTGTCAGCCGGAAGCCTTACCGGTGTGACGTGAAGGGCTGTGAAGCCTGTGCAAAAACAGATTGCGCGTACCGGAGGGAGACGTAAAGACCGATGTGGAAAAAAGGAAACAGGAAGGTTGGGCTTGATAGAATGAATATTTTACAGTGGATGAAGACGCACCATGTATTTTTTGACGGAGGCATGGGCAGTCTTCTGCAGGAAAGAGGACTGGCAGCCGGAGAGCTGCCGGAAACCTGGAATCTGCTTCATCCGGAGGTTCTGGTGGAGATTCACAAGGCTTATTTAAAGGCCGGGGCGAATATTATTACCACGAATACCTTCGGTGCAAACCGTTTAAAATATCCGGCGGGCGGCAGCTGGCAGCTGGAGGAGCTGGTGGAGGCAGCCGTCCAGAACGGCCGGCAGGCCAGAGAAGAATTTTACCGGGAAAATAGTTCGGAGCAGGCGGCTTTTGTTGCTCTGGATCTGGGGCCGACAGGAAAGCTTTTAAAGCCGCTTGGTGATCTGGAATTTGAGCGGGCGGTGGAGCTTTACAAAGAGGTGATTGCAGTCGGAACGAAGGCCGGAGCGGATCTGATTCTGATCGAGACCATGAGCGACAGCCTGGAGGTAAAGGCCGCGGTGCTGGCGGCGAAGGAAAGCTGCAGTCTTCCGGTATTCGCTACCATGGCGTTTGATGAGAAGGGGAAGCTTTTAACCGGCGGAAATGTAGAATCCATTGTGGCCCTTCTGGAAGGACTCCGCGTGGATGCGCTTGGCTTAAACTGCGGTCTGGGGCCGGTGCAGATGCGTCCGATTGCAGAGCGGCTTCTTAAGGTTGCTTCAGTCCCGGTGATCGTCAATCCGAATGCCGGGCTTCCCAGAAGTGAGGGCGGCAGAACGGTGTACGATATCGATTCCAATCAGTTTGCCGGGGAGATGAAAAAAATTGCGCAGCTGGGCGTGTTTATGATGGGCGGCTGCTGCGGAACGACACCGGAGCATATTGAGAAGACCGTGAAATTATGCCGGGATCTTCCGGTATGCCAGCCGGAGAAAAAGAACCGGACGGTTATTTCTTCCTATGCCCAGGCGGTGGTATTCGGAACAAATCCGGTGCTGATCGGAGAACGGATCAATCCTACCGGAAAATCGAAATTCAAGCAGGCGCTGCGGGATCACAATCTGGAATATATTTTGAAAGAGGGTGTGACGCAGCAGGATAACGGCGCCCATGTGCTGGACGTGAATGTGGGCCTGCCGGAGATTGACGAGCCTGCGATGATGGAAGAGGTGGTCAGGGAGCTGCAGGCGGTGATCGACCTTCCGCTGCAGATCGACACCTCCAGCCCGGAGGCCATGGAGCGGGCACTTCGCTGTTACAACGGAAAGGCACTGGTAAATTCTGTAAACGGAAAGCAGGAGGTCATGGAGGCGATCTTCCCGCTGGTGGCCAAGTACGGCGGCGTGGTCGTAGGCCTGGCGCTGGATGAAAACGGAATTCCGGAGACGGCAGAAGGCCGGATCCGGGTCGCAAAGAAGATCTATCAGACGGCGGCACAGTATGGCATCGGTCCGGAGGACATTCTGATTGACGGTCTCTGCATGACCGTAAGCTCCGACAGCCGCGGAGCGCTGACAACGCTGGAGACGCTGCGGAGAGTACGGGATGAGCTGGGCGGAAAGACGATTCTTGGGGTGTCCAATATTTCCTTCGGTCTGCCGCAGCGGGAGATCATCAATGCTGCATTCTTTACCATGGCGTTGCATGACGGTTTAAGCGCCGCGATTGTCAATCCCAACAATGAGGCCATGATGCGGGCCTATTACAGCTTCCGTGCCCTGTCGGATCTGGATGCCCAGTGCGGAGACTACATTGCCATTTACGGAGGACAGGTGAATGCAGGACTGGGAGCGACTATCGGAAAGAACGGCGGGGCGGCCGGCATGGTTGTGCCGGCTGCTGCGGGAAGCAGCGCGGCATCAGGCGCCTTTGGCGGAATCGGACTTTCAGAAAGCATTGTCAAGGGCCTGCGGGAGGCAGCGGCTGAGGCAGTCCGGGAGCAGCTAAAAAACCGGGATGCGTTGGAGATCATCAATCAGGAAATGATCCCGGCTCTGGATGTAGTTGGTAAGGGCTTTGAAAAGGGGACCATGTTCCTGCCGCAGCTTCTCATGAGCGCGGAAGCGGCAAAAAGTGCCTTTGAGGTGATCAAGGAGCAGATGAGCGCTTCCGGCCAGGTTCAGGAACCCAAGGGTAAGGTGATTCTGGCTACGGTAAAGGGCGATATCCACGATATCGGCAAGAACATTGTGAAGGTCCTTCTGGAAAATTACAGCTATGATGTGATTGACCTGGGAAAAGATGTGCCGCCGGAAACCGTTGTGGAGACTGCCATCCGGGAGCAGGTCCCGGTCGTAGGCTTAAGTGCGCTGATGACCACCACCGTTCCAAGCATGGAAGAAACGATTCGTCAGCTGAGAAGGGATGCGCCCTGGGTGAAGGTGATGGTAGGAGGAGCAGTGCTGACGCAGGAATATGCCGATACCATCGGGGCAGACCGGTATTGCCGGGATGCCATGGCTTCTGTGAATTTTGCGGAGGAAGTGATTGTGGGCCGGAGTTTTTAAAAAAAGTGGTTGACAATTTACGGAAATTCGTGTATTTTATTTTTAAAAGTAAATCAGTACATTAAACCGATGAAGTGGAGATAAAAACGGAACGTGCACTTACAGAGAGCCCGGCATGCTGAGAGCGGGCAGAACGCAGTCTGTTAAATGGACCACGGAGGGCGCTGTCAAAAGCCGGCTTTTTGGTTTTTCAGAAAGCAGACCTAGTATTCAGCGACGTGAGTCACGCGTCAGATGACGGGAATATGTTGGTATTCTGCTGAGCGCACGTTTTTACGTGAATCAAGGTGGCACCGCGGGCCTTAGTTTTATCCGGATGGTTCAATTCAGGACGAAAGTCCATTGAATTTCTTTGATAAAAAACCCGTCCTTGACTGGATTTCGAGATCGATATCTATGTCAGGGACGGGTTTTTTGCTGTGTGTAAAAACCTTGCCGGGCACATATGGGAAGAGACAGGAGGGCATTTTGATGATGACATTAGAGGAAGTCAGGAAACTGGCAGCTGCAGGAAACTTTAAACGGATTCCGGTGAGCCGTGAGCTGTATGCAGACAGGACTACGCCGATCCAGGTGCTGCGGATTCTGAAAAATGTGAGCAGCCATTGTTATCTGCTGGAAAGCGTGGAGGATTCCAAGCAATGGGGGCGTTATACGTTCCTGGGCTATGATCCTTCCCTGGAGCTGACCTGCAAGGACGGGCAGCTGACCGTTACCGGTCCGGAAGGGAAAACGGTGCGTCAGGTGGTTCATCCTGGGGAGGAGATCCGAAAGGTATTGAAGCAGTACCGGAGCCCGAAAATTGAAGGAATGCCATCTTTTACCGGCGGTCTGGTAGGATATTTTTCCTACGATTACATCCAATACGGGGAACCTTCTCTGAAGCTGGAGTGCAGAGATGAGGAGCGGTTCAATGATGTGGATCTGATGCTGTTTGACAAGGTGGTCGCTTTCGACAATTTCCGACAGAAAATCCTCCTCATTGCCAATGTAGATACGGAACATCTGGAAGCGGATTATCGCCGGGCGGAGGAAGAGCTGCAGCAGATGGAACAGCTGATTCGAAACGGCGCAGCGGCTCCGGACCAGAAGCTGGTATTAAAAAGCGATTTCCGTCCGCTGTTTACGAAGGAAGAGTACTGCAGCATGGTGGAAAAGGGAAAACAGTACATCCGGGAAGGCGACATTTTTCAGGTAGTGCTCTCCAACCGGATTGAAGCAGATATGGAGGGAAGCCTCTTAGATGCCTACCGGGTGCTCAGGACGACAAACCCGTCGCCATACATGTTTTATTTTACCAGCAATGACATTGAGATTGCCGGCGCTTCCCCGGAGACGCTGGTTAAGCTGGTGGACGGAACGCTCTACACCTTCCCGCTGGCCGGAACCAGGCCGAGAGGGAAGACGGCTGCGGAAGATGAGGCACTGGAGATAGAGCTTCTGGCGGACGAAAAGGAGCGGGCGGAGCACAACATGCTGGTGGATCTGGGACGAAATGATATCGGTCGGATCAGCCGTATCGGAACGGTGAAGGTGGAAACGTACATGAGCATCGAGCGGTATTCCCATGTGATGCATATCGGCTCGACCGTAAGCGGCCAGATCCGGGACGGACTGGACGGAGTGGACGCGGTGGATTCCATTCTTCCGGCCGGAACTCTTTCCGGAGCGCCGAAAATCCGCGCCTGCGAGATCATCCATGAGCTGGAGCAGAACAAGCGGGGCATCTATGGCGGAGCCATCGGCTACCTGGATTTTTCCGGAAATCTGGATGTGTGCATTGCTATCCGGATCGCATTTGCCAAGAACGGCAGAGTATTTGTGCGAAGCGGAGCCGGAATTGTGGCAGACAGCGTACCGGAGAAGGAGTATCAGGAGTGCCTGAATAAGGCCGGGGCGGTGCTGGAAGCCTTGAAAACCGCAGAGAAGGGAGAAGAATTATGATTCTTTTGATTGATAATTATGACAGTTTTTCCTATAACCTGTATCAGCTGGTCGGCGAGGTGCAGCCGGATATCCGGGTAGTACGCAATGACCGGATTACGGTGGAAGAAATCCGCGGGCTGTCGCCGGAACTGATTCTTCTTTCTCCCGGGCCGGGACGGCCGGAGGATGCGGGAATCTGCATTCAGGCAGTAAAGGAGCTTGGCGGAGAAATCCCGATTTTCGGAGTCTGCCTGGGTCATCAGGCCATCTGCAAAGCGTACGGAGCGGCGGTTGGCTATGCAAAGCAGCTGATGCACGGGAAGACCTCCATGGCAAAGCTGGATACGGATTCCAGGCTGTTTTGCGGGATGGAGCCGCAGATTCAGGTGGGACGATATCATTCCCTGGCGGCAGATCCGGAAACGCTGCCGGACTGTCTGCATGTGACAGCAGTCACCGCAGACGGGGAGATCATGGCGGTGGAGCATAAGAAATATCCGGTTTATGGAGTACAGTTTCATCCGGAATCCATTCTGACGCCGGACGGAAAACGTATGATTGAAAATCTGCTGAAATAATAGGAACGAGCATTTATAGAACATATACGGAGGAAACAAAGATGATCAAAGAAGCAATTGCCAGATTAGCAAAAAAAGAAAATTTATCTTATGCAGAAGCGGAAGAAGTGATGAATGAAATCATGGGCGGAGAGGCCAGCCAGGTACAGATGAGTGCATATCTGACGGCACTCAGTTTAAAGGGAGAAACCATCGATGAGGTGACCGGATCGGCAGCCGGTATGAGAAAGCACTGTATCCGCCTCCTTCATGATATGGATGTGCTGGAAATTGTCGGAACCGGCGGCGACGGAGCCAATTCCTTTAATATCTCCACAACCTCCTCTCTGGTGATTTCTGCAGCCGGTGTTCCGGTGGCCAAGCACGGCAACCGGGCGGCCTCCAGTAAATGCGGGGCAGCGGATGTACTGGAAGCGCTGGGCGTGAACATTACCATTTCTCCGGAGCGCAGCGCAGAAATGCTGAAGGAGCTGGGAATCTGCTTTCTGTTTGCGCAGAATTACCACATTGCCATGAAATATGTGGCACCGGTCAGAAAAGAACTGGGGATCCGCACGGTATTTAATATTCTGGGGCCGCTGTCCAATCCGGCGGGAGCTAATATGCAGGTGATGGGTGTTTACGAGGAAAGCCTGGTAGAGCCGCTTGCAAAAGTCCTGAACAATCTGGGGGTTAAGCGGGCTCTGGTGGTCTACGGAACGGACTGTCTGGATGAGATCTCCATGAGCGCGCCGACGAAGGTGTGTGAGGTCCGGGACGGAAGCTTTACCTCCTATGAGATCACACCGGAGCAGTTCGGGCTGAAGCGCTGCAGCAAGGAGGAGCTGGTCGGCGGAACTCCGCAGGAAAACGCAGCGATCACGAGAGCAATTCTTTCCGGAGTAAAGGGACCGAAAACCGATGCGGTAGTCTTGAATTCCGGCGCGGCTCTCTATGTGGCCGGCAAGGCAGACAGTATTCAGGATGGTGTCAAAATGGCGCGGGAAGTGATTGAAAGCGGAAAGGCCATGGAGCAGCTGGAGAAATTCATCAAGATGAGCAATTCATAACGGTGTGTCATCATTCATGGGAGGACGAAATGGATCAGATTTTAGATGAACTGGCACGGCTGACCCGGGAACGGATCTGCAGGCAGAAACAGGAAATGCCGCTTGCAGAACTCCGGAGCCGGGCAGAACGGATGGGAGCGGATACTGGATTCCCATTTGATCGGGCGCTGAAAAAAGAGGGGCTGTCTTTTATCTGTGAGGTCAAGAAGGCCTCTCCCTCAAAAGGGGTGATTGCAGAGGATTTTCCGTATCTGGACATTGCCAGGGAATATGAGCAGGCAGGCGCAGCAGCAATCTCGGTTCTTACCGAGCCGAAGCGGTTTCTGGGACAGGACCGGTATCTGGAGGAGATTGCATCGAATGTGGGCATTCCTGTTCTCCGGAAGGATTTTACCGTGGACGAGTACATGATTTATCAGGCAAAAGTGATGGGCGCCTCGGCAGTGCTTCTGATCTGCAGCATTCTGGATGGCGGACAGCTGAAAAGCTATCTGGAGCTGGCGCACAGTCTGGGGCTTTCGGCACTGGTAGAAGCGCACACGGAGGAGGAGATTCATCAGGCACTGGATGCCGGCGCAGGGATCGTCGGAGTCAACAACCGGAATCTGAGGGATTTCACGGTAGATGTGATGAATTCCATTCGGCTGAGGCCGCTGGTGCCGGATACGGTGGCGTTCGTGTCGGAAAGCGGAATCCGGACCGCAGAAGATATCCGTCGTCTTTATGAAAATGGAACAGATGCGGTTCTCATTGGAGAAACCTTCATGCGGAGTAAGAACAAGAAGGAAATGCTTCAGATGCTCTGCGGAAAATAGACAGGAGTTTGCGGATATGACCAAAATCAAGATTTGCGGCCTGACCCGGCCGGAGGATATCATGGCGGTGAACCGCTGGAATCCGGATTTTATCGGCTTTGTTTTTGCAGAAAGCCGCCGGAAGGTAAGCTGGGAGCAGGCTGCAGAGCTTAAGAAGAAGCTTCGGCCGGATATCTGTGCCGTCGGGGTGTTTGTGAATGGAAGGGCCAAAGAAGAAGCGGAGCTTTTCCGGGCGGGAATCATTGACCTGATTCAGCTGCATGGTCAGGAGACGGAGGCTCACATCCTGGAACTGAAGGAACGCACGGAAGGAAAGGTGCCGATTATCAAAGCGGTGCGGATGGATCGGGAAGCGGCGGCACAGGAGCTTGCACGGCAGCAGGAAGGGGCAGCGGATTACCTGCTTTTGGATAACGGACCGGGAGGAACCGGAACGACGTTTGACCATCAGCTGCTTTCCGGGCTGGAGATCCGAAAACCGTTTTTTATGGCCGGCGGCATCAGCAGAGAAAATGTTGCAGAGGTGATCCGGACGATCCGGCCCTTTGCCGTTGATGTCAGCAGCAAGGTGGAAACAGACGGGAAAAAGGACCCGGGGAAAATAGAGGACTTTGTAAAGCGAGTAAGAGAGGAGAACCAAAGATGAGCAAGGGACGTTTTGGAATCCATGGCGGACAGTATATTTCAGAAACCCTGATGAATGAGCTGATCCGTCTGGAGGAGGCTTATGAATTTTATAAAAATGACAAGGAATTTAACGAGGAGCTGGATACCTTATTCCGGGAATATGCAAATCGGCCGTCTCTGCTGTATTATGCGGAGAACATGACCAGAGATCTGGGCGGTGCGAAAGTTTACTTAAAGAGAGAGGATTTAAACCATACCGGTGCGCATAAGATCAACAATGTTCTCGGGCAGGTGCTTCTGGCAAAGAAGATGGGAAAAACCAGAGTGATTGCAGAGACCGGAGCCGGACAGCATGGCGTGGCAACGGCAACGGCTGCCGCGCTGATGGGAATGGAATGTGAAGTGTATATGGGAAAAGAGGACACGGAGCGTCAGGCTTTGAATGTGTATCGAATGGAGCTTTTAGGCGCCAAGGTTCATCCGGTGACCAGCGGAACACAGACCTTGAAAGATGCCGTCAATGAGACTATGCGGGAGTGGACCAACCGTGTGGCCGATACTCACTATGTGCTGGGCTCGGTAATGGGACCCCATCCGTTTCCGACGATCGTCCGGGATTTCCAGAGCGTGATCAGCCGGGAAGCCAGACAGCAGATTTTGGAGAGAGAAGGGAAGCTTCCGGCAGCAGTTCTGGCCTGCGTAGGCGGCGGCAGCAATGCCATGGGCATGTTTTATCATTTTATTCCGGATGAAAGTGTGCAGCTGATCGGCTGCGAGGCAGCCGGAAGAGGTGTCAATACGGCAGAAACGGCAGCAACCATTGCCACTGGAAGTCTGGGCGTTTTCCATGGAATGAAATCCTACTTCTGCCAGGATGAAAACGGTCAGATTGCGCCGGTATATTCGATATCGGCCGGCCTGGATTATCCGGGAATCGGTCCGGAGCATGCGTATCTGCACGATATTGGCCGGGCACAGTATGTGCCGGTGACCGACGATGAGGCAGTGGATGCATTTGAATATCTGGCAAAAGAGGAAGGCATTATCTGTGCGATTGAAAGCGCACATGCAGTGGCGCATGCCATGAAGATCGTGCCGGACATGAGTCCGGAGGACAGCGTCATCATCTGCCTTTCCGGCCGCGGCGACAAGGATGTGGCGGCGATTGCCCGATACCGAGGAAGAGATATTCATGAATAAGGTGTATGACGTATTTATGGCTCGGGAAATGAGAACAGAGGAGGAAAAACCATGAGCAAGATTGGAAACGCCTTCCGAAACGGCAAGGCATTTATCGCATTTTTGACTGCCGGGGATCCGGGAGCGGACAGTACGGTGGAATATATTCTGGCAATGGAGGAGGCCGGCGCAGATCTGGTGGAGATCGGTGTTCCGTTTTCGGATCCGACGGCAGAGGGTGTTGTGATTCAGGATGCCAATATCCGGGCGCTGCGGGCCGGTATGACTACAGAGGGCGTCTTTGATATTGTGCGGAGAGTGCGGGAAAAAAGTCAGATTCCGCTGGTGTTTTTAACGTATTTAAACCCGGTATTCCACTATGGATACGAGGCGTTCTGCAGCCGCTGTGAGGAGCTGGGGGTGGACGGACTGATCATTCCGGATATGCCTTATGAGGAGAAAGGTGAGCTTCTGGATATTGCAGAAGCTCACGGTGTGGATCTGATTTCCATGATTGCACCGACCTCAGAGCAGCGGATTCAGATGATTGCAAAGGAAGCCGCCGGTTTTATCTATGTCGTTTCCTCTATGGGCGTAACGGGAGTCCGCTCGGAGATTAAAACGGATGTGAAATCTATTGTGGATGCCGTGCGGAAGGTAACGGAGGTTCCGGCGGCGGTCGGCTTCGGAATCAGTACGCCTCAGCAGGCAAAAGCCATGGCGGCTGCTTCCGACGGCGCCATTGTGGGCAGTGCCATTGTGAAGCTGATTGCAAAATACGGAACGGAAGCAAAGGAGCCTTTAATGGAATATGTGAAGGCAATGAAGGAGGCTGTGGAGGAAGCGTAACATATAAGGCAAAAACAGGATCTGTCCGGTTCCGGAAGGCGGCCTTTCCCGGAATCAGCGCCGGAACCATGAACAGCGCCGAGATCGTGTATGCACAGCCGGAGCTGAAAGGGGAGAGCGTTGACCCTGAATATCAGCGGTTTCTGCCTGGTCTGGGAATTACAAAGCGGCTGTGAGAGCAGAAAATCTGTGTACAGCAACGCTGTAAGAGCAGGAGATGAAAAGAGAAACGCATAAACGACACAAGTAGTGCTGAGCACGTAAATCTGATTACGGTAATGGGGAACATACAGGAATCAGATTTTGGCACTGCTTGTGTTTTTGCGTTCAGGAGGAGGAAACGTTCTGATGAATGTGACCGGTGCGGATTCGGTTCTTCACGCAATCCAGTCTCAGGGAGGCGTTTACATGTTCGGAAGAATGCTTCCATATGGCAAAAAACAACCGTATTATTGCGCAATTTTACCTCTGTTGAGATATTGAGGTGAGCGAATGGAACCTGCTTTTTCTTACAGACAGACGGAGAAGAAAAAAACGGGGAGTTGTTTTGTCAAAAATGACGACATGATGTCGTTTGTGGTCGAATTCGGTAAAATAAGTGCAATTTTTGTAAATTGTGTTTCAATAAAGTTATCAACAGAAAAATGTTGATAATGTGGATAATTGTGTGGATAATTCTATAGAGTGAGCGAATTGGATGTTTTTTGGCTTCCTGCGCTTCCTTCCTTGCCACCGAAAACGTTCTGTGTTATACTAAAATGCAAAGTTTTACCGACGGTTCATTTTTGAAGGCAGGATTATAGAGGATGGAAGGGATATCAGAGTATTGGAATGAAAATCAGGAGAGGATCCGGACTGCGGTGCAGATGGCATGGCCCTCGGTCCTGGAGTCCTTTTTTGTGGCGCTGGCCGGTCTGATCGATTCGTTGATGGTAAGCTCACTGGGAGCGTACGCGGTAGCGGCGGTGGGGCTGACAACACAGCCGAAATTTCTGGGAATGGCGCTGTTTATCGCATTGAACGTATCGGTTTCAGCAATCGTGGCGCGGCGGCGCGGAGAAAAGGATAAAAAAGGGGCGAATCAGGCTCTGATGATGGCTATTCTTTTTACGGTGGCGGCCGGAGCCATGGTCAGTCTGCTCTGCGTGTTTCTGGCAGATCCGATTATCGATCTCTGTGGTTCCGGCGCAGACACTCACGACAGTGCGGTGCTGTATTTTCGGATTATTATGGGAGGCATGCTGTTTCATATCATCTCCCTGGTTATCAATGCGGCCCAGCGCGGCGCCGGAAATACCAGAATTGCCATGAAAACGAATGTGACCTCCAATGTTATGAACATGATTGGGAATTACCTGTTAATTAACGGACATTTCGGCTTTCCGGCACTGGGCATCAAGGGTGCGGCGATCGCAACTGTATTCGGAACGGTGGTTGCCTGTGTGATGAGCATTCGTTCGCTGTTTCGGGAGGATGGGTTTGTCAGCATTCCCTATATGCTGCGGGAAAAGCTTCAGCTGTCTCTGGAGCCGGTGCGGAGTATGATCCGGATCAGCTCCAGCGTTTTTACGGAGCAGGTGCTGATGCGGATCGGCTTTATGTCTACGGCGGTGATGGCAGCCAATCTGGGAACCTCTGCCATGGCAGCGCATCAGGTAGGCATGAATATTATGAGTGTGTCCTTCTCTTTCGGAGATGGTATGCAGGCGGCTGCGGTTGCCTTGATCGGGCGAAGCCTGGGAGAGAAGCGGCCGGAGGAAGCTGTGCGTTACGGAAATATCTGTCAGAGAATCGGAAACCTGATTTCTCTGGTTTTGTCTGTAATTTATCTTCTGGGCGGCAGGATGCTGTACCGCATGTTTTTCTCCGAGGAGGAGATTATTCAGATGGGCGTGCTCATTATGCGGCTGATGGTACTGGTCGTTATCCTGCAGATTGCGCAGGTCATCTATATGGGCTGCCTGCGGGGGGCCGGGGATGTTCTGTTTACCATGGCGGCTTCCACCTTCAGCGTAACGCTGGTCCGGACATCGGTATCCTATCTGATGGGATATGTGCTGGGCTTTGGGCTGATCGGTGTCTGGATGGGCGTGCTGGGAGATCAGCTGAGCCGGTTCCTTCTGACAACCTGGAGGTTCCGGTCAGGAAAATGGACGTTGGTCCGGATTTAGAAAGGATATTTGTTTGAATAAGAACGTAAAGAAGTATGTTGTGCGAAAGAAAAGGAAACCGGCAGTGACGTTCCTTGGCCTTTGCCTGGCGGCCGTTTTCGGGCTGTGGGGCTGCAGGCAGGCGGCCGTATTGAACAGCAGTTCGGCCAAAGAGGACAAGGAAGGAGCAGATAGCCGTCTGTGTGTGACTACCACGCTGTTTCCCTATTATGATTTTGTACGTCAGATTGCCGGCGACCGTGTAAAGATCAAGCTGATCGTACCTGCCGGAATGGACAGTCATTCCTTTGAGCCGACGCCGGCCGATATGATCGAGATTCAGAATTCGGATATTTTCCTGTATAATGGGGGAGAGATGGAGCAGTGGGTGGAGGATGCCCTGGAATCCATCGGAAATCCGGATATTCGTACGGTGAGCATGATGGAATATGTGGATGTGGTGGAGGAAGAACTGGTAGAAGGCATGGAAGACACCGGGCATCACCATGACCATGAAGGGGAACATGGTCATGAAGAACATGACCATGAAGAAGACGAACACGAAGAAGATGGGCACGAAGCGGAGGAAGGCCACGAGCATTATGAACCGGGGCAGCTGAAGGAAATCGAGTATGATGAGCATATCTGGACCTCACCGGTTAATGCCATGCAGATTGTGAAGACGATCTGCGAGGTTCTGACGGAGGAGGATCCGGTCCATCAGGAGTTTTACGAGGAGAATACCAGACGGTATCTGGCTGAACTGAAAAATGTGGACGAGGGCTTCCGGAAGGTGATGGAAAACCGGAAACGGGATATGATTGTGGTAGGAGATAAGTTTCCGTTCCGCTATCTGGCGGATACCTACGGGTTTGAGTATCGGGCTGCATTTGCCGGCTGCGGAGGAGATACAGAGCCAAGTGCCAGGACCATTGCGTATCTGATTGATCAGGTGAGGGAACAGCAGCTTCCGGCCGTGTATTATCTGGAGCTTTCCAGTCATCGGGTAGCGGAAATCATCAGCGAGGAGACCGGAGCGAAAGCGCTTCTTCTTCATTCCTGCCATAATGTGACCAGGAAGGAATTTGACGAAGGGATCACCTATCTGCAGCTGATGGAGCAGAATGTGGTAAATTTAGGGCTGGGTCTGGATTGATTCAGCGGCAGCGGAAGGAAGGATTATGAATACACTGATTACGTGTGAGCATGTAGATTTTGGATATGAGAACCATGATGCGGTAATTGATGTCAGTATGGAGATCAATTTGGGCGACTATCTGTGCATTGTCGGAGAGAATGGCTCCGGAAAGAGCACGCTGATGAAAGGAATTTTAGGTCTTTTAAAACCGACGGCAGGAACGCTTGTGGTGAATGAAGAGCTGAAACGGACCGGGATCGGTTATCTTCCGCAGCAGACAGCAGCGCAGAAGGATTTTCCCGCTACGGTTTTTGAAGTAGTTCAGTCCGGGTGCTTAAGCCGGAGAGGAAACCGGCCCTTTTATTCCAGGGAGGAGAAGCGGCTGACCATGGAATGCATGGAAAAGCTGGGGATTGCCCAGCTGAAGAATCACTGCTACCGGGAGCTTTCCGGCGGGCAGCAGCAGCGCGTACTGATTGCCAGAGCACTCTGTGCAACCAGCAAGCTTCTGATTCTGGATGAGCCGATTACCGGGCTGGATCCGTCTGCGATTCAGGAACTGTACACCATTCTCCGGAAGCTGAACCGGGAGGAGCAGGTGACGATTCTGATGGTATCTCATGATATCCGGAATGTGGTCAGCCAGGCCAACAAGGTTCTTCATCTCCAGCGTAAGGTGCTGTTTTACGGCAGTGCAAAGGAGTATCGGAATAGTGAGCTGGGAAGACTTTTTCTGGGAGGTGAGGAAGAATGAGTATCATTGCTGAAATGCTGTCCTATCCATTCTTGGTGCGGGCATTTGTGGGCGGAATCCTGATCTCTCTGTGTGCGTCTCTTCTCGGTGTGAGCCTGGTGCTGAAGCGCTATTCCATGATCGGGGACGGGCTGTCCCACGTATCCTTCGGCGCGCTGTCGGTGGCAATTGCAGTGGGCTGGTCGCCGCTGGCGGTTTCGATTCCCGTGGTGGTGCTCGCAGCATTTTTTCTGTTGAGGATCACGGAGAATGGGAAGCTGAAAAGCGATGCGGCCATTGCCATGATTTCTGCCAGTGCGCTGGCAATCGGCATTATTGTCACTTCAATGACGACGGGAATGACCACCGATATCAGCAGCTATATGTTCGGAAGCATTCTGGCCATGAGTCCCTCCGATGTGCGGCTTGGAATCATCCTGTCGGTGGTGGTGCTGGGACTGTTTGTGTTCTGTTACCATAAAATGTTTGCGGTGACCTTTGATGAGAGCTTTGCCAAGGCGACCGGCGTGCGGGTGGATTTTTATAATATACTGATCGCCATCCTGACTGCGGTGACCATTGTTCTGGGAATGCGGATGATGGGAGCCATGCTGATTTCCAGTCTGATCATTTTCCCGGCATTGACGTCGATGCGGATTTTTAAGAGCTTCCGGGGCGTGATCATTTCTTCCGGACTGGTTTCGGTCATCTGCTTTGCCATCGGAATGGTGGCGTCCTATACGTTTTCCACACCGGCCGGAGCCAGTGTGGTGGTAGTGAATCTGATCTGTTTTCTGTTGTTTGCTGCATGGCAGGCGGCCGGTCGGCTGAGAGGCTGAAAAGGAAGGCTGCGGAGAGGAAAATTTATGGAACGAAATACAATACGGAATGTACAGAAGAAAACAAAACAAGGCAGGAAGCAGGGGGAGAAACGGCTGCTCTGGAGCCGTTTCCGGAACATGTTCCATCTGCAGAACCATCTTTCTCAGACGCAGTTTATCGCGTACGGATTTTTTGGGATCATTCTGATCGGAGCACTGCTTCTGATGCTTCCGATTTCCAATCGGAACGGACAGAGCATCGGCTTTCTCAACTGCCTGTTTACGGCCACCAGTGCGACCTGTGTGACTGGTCTGATTGCGGCGGATACCTGGAGCCAGTGGACGCTGTTTGGCCAGCTGGTTATTCTGGTCATGATTCAGATCGGCGGCCTTGGCTTTATTACGATCGGCGTGTTTGTTTCGATTATTCTGCGGAGAAAGATTGGTCTGAAGGAGCGAGGTCTGATGCAGGAGAGCGTCAACACGCTGCAGATCGGCGGTGTGGTGCGTCTGGCAAAGAAGATCATTCAGGGAACGGCGCTGTTTGAGGGAGTGGGAGCGATTTTGCTCTCGATCCGTTTTGTGCCGGAATTCGGACTGCTGCACGGAATATATTACGGGATTTTCCATTCTATTTCGGCTTTCTGCAATGCAGGCTTTGATCTGATGGGAGTCCGGGAGCCTTACAGCTCGCTTACTTATTATTATGATGACTGGCTGGTGAACCTGACGGTCATGAGTCTGATCGTCATCGGCGGAATCGGCTTTGTGGTGTGGGATGATCTTCAGCGCCACGGACTGAAATTCCGGAAGTATCTGCTGCATACGAAAATCGTGCTTGTTGTGACTGGTGCGCTGCTGTTTGGCGGTGCAGCCATGTTTTTCGTGCTGGAACGGAACAACCTTCTGGTAGATATGAGCTTCGGCGCAAAGATCTGGACTTCGCTGTTCAGTTCGGTTACGGCGAGAACGGCCGGTTTCAATACCACGGATACGGCGGCTTTGACGGACGGAAGCAAGCTGCTGACCGTGATTTTGATGTTTATCGGCGGCAGCCCCGGTTCTACGGCCGGCGGTATCAAAACGACTACGCTGGCGGTGCTTCTTCTGAATGTCCGTGCCAGAGTGAAGCAGACCTACGGTGTCAATGTCTATAACCGCAGACTTGACGAGGACGTGGTGCGGCAGGCCAGTCTGAATCTGACCACCAATCTGACGCTTGCATTGATTGCATCCATCTGGCTGGTAGCGCTGCAGCCGGATCTTTTGATGTCAGATGTGCTGTTTGAAACTTTTTCGGCAATGGGTACGGTAGGCATGTCCACGGGAATTACCAGGGCGCTGCTTCCGGCATCCAGAATCGGATTGATTATATTGATGTTCTGCGGAAGAGTAGGAAGCCTTTCTTCGGCGCTGGCCTTTACCCAGTCCAAGAAAAAGCCGCCTGTGATGCAGCCGGTAGAACGGATTACAGTGGGATAGGAGGACAAGGATATGAAGTCAATATTAATTATCGGTATGGGACGTTTCGGTCAGCATCTGTGCCGGAACCTGGCAAAGCTGGACAATGAGATCATGATCGTGGACCAGGAGGAGGAGCGGCTGGAAGAGATGCTGCCTCTGGTGGTCAGCGCAAAAATCGGAGACTGTACGAATGAGACGGTTTTAAAAAGCCTTGGAGTGGCGAATTTTGATATCTGTTTTGTGTGCATCGGAACAAACTTCCAGAGCAGTCTGGAAATTACCAGCATGGTAAAGGAGCTGGGCGCAAAGTATGTGGTCAGCAAGGCAAACCGGGATATCCATGCAAAGTTCCTGCTCCGGAACGGCGCCGATGAGGTGATTTATCCGGATCGGGATATGGCAGAGAAGCTGGCAGTGCGCTACAGCGCCAACCATGTTTTTGATTATATTGAGCTGACGGATGAGTTTTCCATTTATGAAATTCCGCCGCTTCCGGAATGGGTAGGCCAGAGCCTGAAGGATCTGAAGCTTCGGAATGCGTACAACATCAGCATTCTGGCCGTAAAGAGGAGCAATGGTGACATGGGAATGATGCCGAAGGCGGATTATGTGATCCAGTCGAACGAGCATCTGATGGTAATCGGACGAAATGAAGATGTAGAAAAGCTGCTGGATCGGATGAATTAGAGCAGACGGGTTGACTTTTTCCGTCGGTTGTGCAAAAATGAGGTTGTTTGTTTCAACGGAAGGTTTACTGCGAAAGTCCTGCCGCCGAACAGGCGGTACAAAGTTCGGGTGCGTGAAGGTTTAGAAAGAAGGATAGAATATTATGACAAAGATTGATGTGATTTCCGGTTTTCTGGGAGCCGGCAAGACTACATTTATTAAAAAGCTTCTGGAGGAAGCAATTGCCGGAGAACAGGTAGTGCTGATTGAGAATGAATTTGGTGAGATCGGTATTGACGGCGGATTCCTGAAGGATTCCGGCATTGAGATCCGGGAGATGAATTCCGGATGTATCTGCTGCTCTCTGGTGGGCGATTTCGGAAAATCTCTTGCAGAAGTGATTACCAAATATCAGCCGCAGCGTGTTATCATCGAGCCGTCCGGTGTAGGCAAGCTGTCAGATGTAATGAAGGCGGTACGGGATGTATCAGCCGATCTGGATGTTGCGCTGAACAGCTCGGTTACGGTTGTGGACGTAAAAAAATGCAAAATGTACATGAAGAATTTCGGCGAATTCTTTAACAATCAGATTGAATATGCCGGAAATATCGTGCTGAGCCGGACGGATATTGCGGAACCGGAGAAGGTGGAGGCAGCCGTTGCCCTGATCCGGGAGCATAATGCAGAGGCTACGATTATTACTACTCCGATCAGCCAGCTGACCGGCGCGCAGCTTCTGGAGATTATTGAAAAGCCGGATACCATGATGGCGGATCTGCTGGCTCAGGTGCAGGCAGAGTATCAGGAGCATGAACATCACCATGATCACGAGCATCACCATGATCACGAGCATCACCATGATCACGAGCATCACCATGATCATGAGCACGGTGAGGAGTGCGGCTGCGGCTGCCATGATCATCACCACCATCACCATGCGGATGAGGTGTTTACCAGCTGGGGCCTGGAGACGACAGCACCTTGTACAAGAGAGGGACTGGAAGAGGTTCTGGAGAAGCTGGCAGAGACAACGGCTTACGGAGAGGTGCTTCGTGCCAAGGGCATGCTTCCAACTGCGGAGAAAGGATGTTGGCTGTATTTTGATCTGGTTCCGGAGCAGTATGAGATCCGGGAAGGCCAGCCGGATTATACAGGCAAGGTCTGCGTGATTGGCGCCCGCCTGAAGGAAGAAGAATTAAACAAAGTATTTGGCAGGAGTTAAGTGTATGGCAGATTATGAATTAGAGGAAGATATGATACCGGTATTTCTGATTAATGGTTTTCTGGAAGCTGGAAAAACTCAGTTTTTGCAGTTTACCATGGCGCAGGATTATTTCCAGACGGAGGGAAAGACACTTTTGATCGTCTGCGAAGAGGGAGATACCGAATATGATGAAGAGCTGCTGAAGCGTACCAGAACCACAGTGGTTTATGTGGAGGAACCCGAACAGCTGACTCCGGATTATCTGACCGAGTTAGAGCTGCTGAACAACCCGGAACGGGTTCTGATTGAATGGAACGGCATGTGGAATCAGGATGAACTCCGGCTGCCGAAGGATTGGAGCATTTACCAGCAGATCACGATTCTGGACGGCTCGACCCTGAACCTTTATATTGCGAATATGAAGCCGCTTCTCGGAGCTATGCTGCGGAATTCAGAGCTGGTCATCTGCAACCGCTGCGATGATGTTTCGGACGAGATGCTGACCAGCTACCGCCGCACGATTCGGGCAATGTGTCAGAACGGCCAGCTGGTTCTGGAGGATAAGGAGGGAGAGATCCAGCAGGAGATGCTGGAGGAGGATCTTCCGTATGACATTCATGCAGATGTGATTACCATTCAGCCGGAGGATTACGGTATCTGGTATTTCGACTGCATGGATGTGCCGGAGCGCTATCTTGGAAAGACGGTGGAGTTTACCGGAATGGTGCTGAAGGCTCCGGATTTTCCAAATAATTATTTTGTACCCGGGCGGATGGCCATGACCTGCTGTGAGGCGGATACGACGTTTATCGGATATATCTGCAAGGCCAGAGAGGCCAGAAACCTGGAAACCAGACAGTGGGTTCACGTGAAGGCAAAGGTGGCCTACGAGTACTGGAAGGATTACGGGGACAAAGGTCCGGTTCTCTACGCGGAGAGCGTTGAGCCTGCGGAAGAGATCAAGGGATATGTACAGTTCTGAACAATGGGCTGCTGCATGAAGAATGCGGCGGCCTTTTTCTTTCTCCACAGCTGGAATTCTGTTTTATGACGGAAATTTGTAAGGAAAATCATATAGGTGGGAAGAATATTCTATGCTATACTGAATATAACGGAAGAAAAAAGTCGAACAGGGGAATTGAATATGGAAGAATCGAATTATGATGAAATTATAGAGCGGCGAAGAGAACGCCGTCATCAGGAAAAAATGCGCCGCAGGCGCAAGGTCATGTTGATGTATCTTCTGATCCTTGCAGCTGTGCTGGGAGCAGCTGTGCTGGGCTACGGACTGCTGCACAGCCAAAAGGGACCGGAGCGTTCGATCGGTCAGGTGGCCTCGAAAAGCAGTGCAGATGAAACGGCTCGGACGGACAGCGGGAAAGAGGAGCAGACGGATGGGATCACGGAGGAGGATTCAGAGGGCGGAATCCGGACGCTGCTGGGTTGGCTGCGCCGCGCATTTGTCCGGTCAGATAAAGGCCTGGTACTGGAAAACGGCATGGTGCTGACTCCGGAACAGAAAAAGAATATGGAAGAGGCGGAAGGTCTGAAGGAAGAACCGATGCCCGGAGAAAATGCTCCGGACGAGGATCGAACAGCTTCGGCTGGAGAAGAGGATGCGAATCTGACCACGCCGGAAGGCCGTCTGGATCATCTTCTTTCCAGGGCCGGGCGTCTGGCTGTCGGATATGATTACGATGGAGCGATTGCGCTTCTTCGGTCGGACAGTGAATTTTCCGATCATGCCCGGGCGGCGGAAGCGATTGCCGGCTATGAGGATCAAAAGTCCGCTCTGGTGGAGCAGGATGTGAACCAGATCACGCATGTTTTTTTTCATTCGCTGATCATGGATACGGCAAAGGCTTTTGACGGCGATTCCCGGGCCAACGGCTACAATCAGGTCATGACCACGAAGGATGAGTTTGAGAAGATCCTGAATATCATGTATGACCGCGGCTATGTGCTGGTTCGGCTCCATGATATTGCCCATGAGGAGACGGATGAAAACGGAGTTACGAAAATGGTGAAGGGAAAGATCCTGCTTCCGGAAGGGAAAAAGGCTTTTGTCATGTCTCAGGATGATGTCTGCTATTATCCCTACATGGATGGAGACGGATTCGCAAAGCGGATCGTGATCGGAGCAGACGGAAAGCCGACCTGTGAGATGGTGCAGGAGGACGGCTCTGTGACAACCGGATCGTATGATCTGGTCCCGCTTCTGGAAGATTTTATTGAAGAGCATCCGGATTTCTCCTATAAAGGAGCGCGGGCCGTCATCGCCTTTACCGGATATGAAGGGATTCTGGGCTACCGCACGGCATCCTCCTATCAGGAACAGAATCCGGATTATGAGGCGGATTGCCAGGCGGCAGCGCAGGTGGCTCAGTGCCTGCGGGATAACGGCTGGGAGCTGGCTTCCCACAGCTGGGGCCACCGTTATCTGGGACAGATTGATTTTGACAGCTTCCGGATCGATACGGACAAGTGGGAGGCCGAGGTCGAGTCTCTGATCGGTCCTACCGATATCATACTGTATCCTTTTGGCGATGATATTTCAGACTGGCATCCGTACAGTGCGGAGAACGAGCGGTTTGCCTATCTGCATGAGAAGGGATTTCGGTATTTCTGCAATGTGGATTCCAGCCCGTACTGGGTACAGATCGGGGATGACTATATGCGTCAGGGCCGGAGAAATCTGGACGGCTATCGGATGTGGCAGGATATCAGTGCCGATCAGGAGGGCGGTATCGGAAAACGCAGGCTGGATGATCTGTTCCGGGCGGAGGATGTGTTTGATCCGGCAAGACCGACTCCAGTTGTGTGGAATTAGAAAAGCCACCGGGAAAGAAGACGCTTCCAGTAATCGGAAAAGGAAGCTTCGGCTACGTCTTCTTTGAACAGGACCGGAAGCTGGCCGATTTTGGTGCCGTTTAATTGATAATTCAGCCATCCGGCCTGATCGCCGGCATGGATCGGGGCTTCGGCATATTCCTGGAGGACCAGTTCCTTTTCTATGGAGGAAAAATCTTCTCCGGTTAAGCTCAGGTAGGAGAAGGTGCCGTCATAGGTCAGAGAAACGGAGTCCTCCTTTCCGTTTTTAACAGGAAGCTCCGGAAGAGGAAGCATTTCCCGGTCCTGATAAAGCCGACAGTTTGCAAAGCCGTAGTTGAGCAGTGCCATGGCATCGGCAAAGCGGGCTTTGAAATCCGGGGCGGCCATGATAGCGGCGATCAGGCGGACGCCGTCCTTTTCTGCCGTTCCGGAGAAGCAGTATTTTGCCAGGGAGGTCGAGCCGGTCTTCAGTCCGGTGACAGTAAAATTGGCCGCCATTTTTAAAAGCTTGTTGGTATTGGCCAGTCCGAATTCCTTGGTGCCCTGCTTTGTCACATGGGTAATGGTGTCCATCCAGATGGTGGAATAGTTGTGGATCTGCGGGTAATGATTGATCAGCTCACGGCTCATCAGTGCGATATCCCGGGCGGTGGTCACATGGGTGGGGGAATCCGTCAGGCCGCAGCAATCCTCGAAATGTGTGTTGGTCATTCCCAGACCGGCGGCGCGCTGGTTCATCTGGCTGACGAATTCGGATTCAGTGCCGGCTATGTATTCTGCCATGGCCACAGAGGCGTCATTTCCCGAGGCGATGACAATGCATTTGATCAGTGTTTCTACGGTCTGTACCTCTCCTTCTTCCAAAAAAACCTGGGAGCCGCCCATGGATTTGGCGTGGGCGCTGGTGGTGACCGGGTCCGTCATCTTGATTTTTCCAGATTCCAGGGCGTCAAAAATCAGGATCAGCGTCATAATTTTCGTAATGCTGGCAGGGC
Organism: Candidatus Caccovicinus sp.; assembly: GCA_051878975.1. Taxonomy (GTDB): domain Bacteria; phylum Bacillota; class Clostridia; order Lachnospirales; family Lachnospiraceae; genus Caccovicinus. The sequence goes on along the minus strand of JBJELD010000045.1, from coordinate 27,093 downwards.
TTCGCGGCTCGTCAGCATTTTTTTCGTACAGGACCTGACCGGTGGAGGCTTCCATCAGCAGAGCGCTGGGAGCGGATATTTCCGGACCGGCATTCTGAGCCTGGGCGCTTGCCAGGATGGCGTCGCCGGGCTGGTCTGCAGGCACGGCTTGTGCATGCGTGTGCCGCAAAGCGCCGTAAGCAGATACGGGAAGAACGGCCCCCAATGTGGTCTGAATAAGAAGCAGGAGAGAGAGAAGGAAGGAGAGCCACGGTTTCATTACATCAATCCTCGATCAACGATTCTCTTTTTAATCTATGAGAAAATTTCCGGTTTATGCGGCAGGACAATGCAATCGACAGAAAATCGTAAGCAGATTATGCAAACAAGTCCGGAATTTTATGCTATAATTTTCAGTAGCAAATGAAGACGGAGGAAGAACATGAAAAAAGGAAAACGGCTGCTCTGCCTGGGAGCAGCGATCAGTGTATTATGTACGAATATTGCTTTTGCAGCGGAGCTTGTTCCGCCGAATCCTCTGACTTCCGGACTGTATTCCTGGAGTCAGGGGGCGGCTTCGGGAACGGTACAGGGTCCGGGAGCGGAAGCCGCCGTGAGTCAGCCGGCAGCCAGCACCAATCAGGAGGCGGCAGGAAGTGACGGCGCAGCTGCTTCTTTACAGGATCTGACCGGCACGGTGTTTGGCGGCTCCTCTCAGGTTGCAGCTCCGGCCGTGCAGGCAGAGGGAGCCGTACTGCTGAACTGTGCCACCGGACAGATTTTGTATGAGAAGAATTGCCATACGCAGTTTTATCCGGCCAGCATTACCAAGGTCATGACGGCACTTCTCACGATTGAAAACTGTAATTTGAATGATATTGTAACCTTTTCCAGGGAGGCCACCACCAATCTGGAATCCGGCGCTGTGACGATCAATCTGACGGAGGGGGATCAGCTGACGGTCGAGCAATGCCTGTATGCGCTGCTGTTAAAATCGGCTAATGAGGTGGCAAACGGTCTGGCAGAGCATATTTCCGGCAGTGTCAGCGCTTTTGCAGACAAGATGAATGAGAGGGCAGCACAGCTTGGCTGTACGGGAACGCATTTTGCAAATCCCAATGGCCTGAATAACAGTACGCACATGACAACGCCGTATGATATGGCTCTGATTGCCCGGGCGGCTTACGCAAGTCCGACAATTTCCAGGATTTCCACCACATTGTCCTATCAGATGCCGGCGACGAAAAACGAAGCGGCAAAGACGATTACCATGGGACATAAGATGAATTATCCGACCGATTCCCGCTATTATCCGGGTATGGTAGGAGGAAAGACCGGCTACACCTCCAAGGCGCTGAATACGCTGGTGACCTGTGTGGAGCAGAATGGTGTCCGTCTGGTGGCTGTTGTAATGAAGGCATCGGGAACGCATTATACAGATACGAAGGCAATGCTGGACTACGGTTTTGCGTTGGCCGCAAACGGAGAACTGCAGGGGGCAGCTACAGCGGCAGGAGGTACGGCTGACGCCGCTGCGGCAGCCGATTACAGTCAGGGGCCAGGCACAGTGCAGACGGTTCAGGAAGGATGGATTCTGTCCGGAGCAGACTGGTATTATCAGAAGGCCGACGGATCAAAAGCAGCCGGAGAGTGGCTGACAGTGAAAGGGGAGAGCTATTATTTCTATGCATCCGGAATCATGGCAGCCAATGCCTGGGTGAAGGACGGAGAAAAATGGTTTTATGCAGGCAGCAGCGGTGCGATTCTGAAAAATACGGTTACACCGGACGGATACCGGGTTGGCGCGGACGGAGTCTGGATACAGTAAACCTTCATGCGCCCGGCAGCGGAATTTTTATAAGAAAGGAGAAGGGAATTTATGAAGGAAAAACTGTATACAATTGAAGTGATGGATGCACTGAAGGCAGCAGATGAGTGTCCTTGCTGCTATCTGGAAAGAAAAATTGAGCAGGATACGATCAGCTTTGTGCTGGGGGCCTCCTATATGGAGGATGATATCCGGGCGGCCACCGATCAGGCCGGCTTTTGCCGGCATCATACCAAGATGATGTATGATTACGGAAACGCGCTGGGCAATGCCTGGATTTTGAAGACCAGAATGGTCTATATGCGCAAACAGCTTGCCGCGCAGGCACAGGGGAAAATGGTGGCTCCGGCGGCAGCATCCGGGCCGGTGGCCGGAATACCCGGCACAAAGCCTTCCTTGTTTTCCAAATGGAAGCTGGGAGCAGGCGGAGGAGCCAAGGCGCCTTCCGGAAATGCCGGAAGCGGAAAATCTGCGTGGATGAAAGCGTCGGAGGAAACCTGCTATGTGTGCCGGAAATTTGAGGATACCTACGGGCGGATCATCCGTACATTTTTACATCTTCTGAAGACGGAGCCGGATTTTTTAGAGAAGCTGAACCAGTCCAAGGGCTTCTGTCTGCCGCATTTTGCGGACCTTTTAAGCGCCTGTGAGGAATCCTTCCCGGAGAAGGAAGCAGAGAAGATCCTTCCGGAGCTGTATCGTCTGATGGAGAAGAATCTGGAGCGGATCCAGGAAGATATTGACTGGTTCATTGAGAAATTTGATTATCAGAATCAGGATGCAGACTGGAAAAATTCCAGGGATGCCATTCCGCGCACTATGCAGAAGCTGGTGGGAAGTTATCCGGCGGATCCGGTATTCCGGCAGAAATAAAGAAAAAAAGCGTATCGGTCCGGTGTATGCCGGATCAAAAAGGCAGCTGCAGAAAGGAGAAAACGGAATATGTGGAAAGCAATAGCGGCAGGGATTGCCGCAGCCGGAGCCGGCTGCCTTTTGCGGTCCGAGTATGAGAAAAATCATTTTGTCGTGGAGGAGACGGTGTTTTTCTCCACGAAGCTGCGCAAGGAAAAACGGATGGTATTCTTGACGGATATCCATGATAAGGAATTCGGACCAGGCAATGAAAAGCTTCTTCGGGCTGTCGAGGCCATCCGGCCGGATGCCATTCTGATCGGCGGAGATATGATGGTCAGCAAGGAAGAGGGCTGTCTGGATATCACGTTCCGGCTGCTGGAAAATCTGGCAGAGCTCGGGCCGGTCTTTTACAGCCTGGGAAATCACGAGATGCGGCTTGGTCTGGAGACCTGGCGGTACGGAACAAAATATCAGGAACTTCTGGACCGGGCCGGGCAGCTTGGGGTTACCATGCTGATTGATCAGACGGCAGAGTTTCAGGAGGATATTGCGATTACGGGGGTGAATCTGTCCCAGCGGTATTACGAGAAGCTGTTTTTCCGGAAACCGCCGGTGATGACAAATGATTATCTGGAGGAGAAGCTTGGAAGGGCGGACCGGGAACGGTACCAGATCCTTTTGATGCATTCCCCTCTTTATTTTGAGGCGGGAAGAAGGTGGGGAGCCGATCTGATTCTGGCCGGCCATTTTCACGGCGGAACGATCCGGATACCGGGAGCAGGCGGGCTGATGACGCCGCAGTACCAGTTCTTTCTGCCCTGGTGTGCGGGAGATTTTGAGGAGAACGGCAGCCGGATGCTGGTAGGACGGGGCCTGGGAACCCATTCGATCAATATTCGCCTGAATGACAGACCGCAGCTTCCGGTGCTGCGGCTGATGCCGGAGGGCACTTGCTGAGGCGATGATTGGGATTTACAGAAAAGCGGCTTTCTGTTATACTTACTGTGCAAGTCCGCCGTTGATTGGGCGGCATGAATTCAGGCACAGGAGAACTTCATGGAAATTTCGTACAAGCTGGAGCATTTCGAAGGGCCGCTGGATCTGCTCCTGCATCTGATCGAGAAAAATAAAGTGAATATCTACGATATTCCGATTGCTGAGATTACCAGCCAGTATCTGGATTATGTGAGTCAGATGGAAAAAGAGGACTTAAATGTGGTCAGCGATTTCCTGGTGATGGCTGCCACTCTCATTGACATTAAGGCACGAATGCTTCTCCCGAAGGAAGAAGAGGCAGAGGAGGAAGAGGGCGATCCGAGAGCGGAGCTGGTAGCCCGTCTTCTGGAGTACAAAAAATTTAAATATATTTCGCAGGAGCTGGCAGAGCTGGAGGATTCAGCCGGCATACACCTTTATAAGAAATCCACGGTTCCGCCGGAGGTGGCAAAGTATGAGCCGCCGGTGGATCTGGACAAGCTGTTGGATGGGCTGACGCTGGCAAAGCTTCAGGCGATCTTTCAGCAGGTGATGAAGCGGAAGGAAGATAAGATTGACCGGGTGAGAAGCTCGTTCGGTACGATCCGGCGGGAACCGGTCAGCCTGGAAGAAAAAATCGGCGCTGTCATGGGCTATGCCCGAAAGCATCGTCATTTCCGGTTCCGCCAGATTCTGGAAACCGGCGCAGACAAGCTGGATGTGGTGGTGACGTTTCTGGCTATTTTGGAACTGATGAAGCTGGGCAAGATTTATCTGACCCAGGAGCACATTTTTGATGATATGGAAATAGAGACACTGGAGCCGGAGGGACAGGAGGAAGAGCTGGATCTGGAAGGCCTGGAGGATTTCATGGAATAGACAGGACGAAAAATTGCCGTGGCATTTACCAACAGAAGTGGTGGGCTGCGGTGATTTTTGTCTGGGAAACGGGGAAAGGTTTGAAGGCAAATGGAAACAGACAAAAAAGAGGAAAAGCAGTATCAGCAGCTGGAGATGGAGTTTCCGCCCACAGAGGATGAACGGGAGCAGGAGGCAGTCATTGAGGCCGTTCTGTTTACGATGGGGCAGTCGGTGGACCTTCGTCAGCTGGCGGCAGCAATCGGAATGAGCGAGGAATGTGCCCGGGATGCTGCGCTGCGTTTAAAGAAGCGGTACGAACAGGGAAAAAGAGGAATTCAGATCATCGAACTGGAGGGCGCTTTTCAGATGTGTACCCGATCGGAGTATTATGAAAATCTGATCCGGGTGGCAGCTGCGCCGAAAAAGCAGGTGCTGACCGAGGTGGTTTTAGAAACGCTTTCCATTATTGCTTATCGGCAGCCGGTAACGAAAATGGAGATTGAAAAGATCCGGGGTGTGAAATCAGACCATGCAGTGAATAAATTGATCGAATATAATCTGGTTTATGAGGCGGGCCGTCTGGATGCCCCCGGCCGCCCGGCTCTGTTTGCCACGACCGAAGAATTTCTCCGCCGCTTCGGAATCGGATCCACCGGCGATCTGCCGGGACTCAATCCGGAACAGGAGGAAGAAATCAAATCTGAGGTCGAAGAGGAACTGCAGATGAAATTGGAGGAACTGGACCAGGAGGTTCGTCTGCTGGATGTGGTAGTGGACGGAAAATTTGTGAAAGAAAAAGAATAAGACGAAAAGAGAAAAGGACAAATTCATGAAACGAGTTGCGAAATTTTATAAAGTAAGTGAGAAGCAGTTTATGCAGGACTGGCGGGATACCTTTGGAGAGGAGACGGAAACGGAAGAGATTCACCGGATCTATGAATCCATTCGGCTTCCGCGCCGCGCTACGGCAGGAAGTGCCGGTTATGACTTTTTTCTGACGCTTCCGGTCAGGCTGGAGCCGGGGCAGTCGGTCAAGGTACCGACCGGAATCCGGGCAGAGATGTGCGGGGAATGGGTCCTTCAGATTTATCCGAGAAGCGGTCTGGGCTTCAAGTACCGTCTTCAGATGAATAATACGGTGGGAATTATTGACAGCGACTATTTCTATTCGGACAATGAAGGGCATATTTTTATTAAAATGATGAATGACGGCCGGGAGGGAAAGACCGTGGAGCTGGAAGCCGGCATGGCCTTCGCACAGGGAATTTTCCTGGAATACGGCATTACGGAGGATGACGATGTGACGGATTTAAGAAACGGCGGATTTGGAAGCACGGACCGGGCCTGAGAGAAGAAGACGGAAAAGGTGGAGGCAGAAGACGTGGCAGACAGAGGAAAAAAGAGGACAGTTGAAGTTGGTTTTGCAGCCGTTTTTCTGGCGGGCGCCGTGGTTTTGAGTGCATGTGGGAGCCGTCAGTCGGAAAAAATGGAGCTTCGTATGTCCGGAATTGAAAAGCTGGATGCAGAGGATTATTCTGGTGCGGCTGCGGATTTTGAGGCAGCCATTCAGGCATCCGGAGGAAAAGTCGGTGACTTTGAGATTGATGTATTAAAATACCGGGCTGAGGCAGAATATAAGCTGGAGGACTACGAGGCAGCCGCGCACACCTATAAGATTCTGACGCAGGTGGACGGGGCGGATACCGCTTATCTGTACGGTGAGGCCCTGATGCGGGCGCTGGGAGAAGATGCGGATGGAGCTCTTTCCGCTTACAAGGAAGGCGTTGAGCTGGAAAAGAAAGCGTCGGAATCGAAGCGAAGGCGGAAACAGAAGGACGAAAAGGCACCGGAGGAAGCTGCCGGCTTTGGCCGGACGGATGTACTGGCGGCTGTCGGTGAGGCCTGCAGAAAGGCCGGGCAGACCCGGCAGGCAGAGCAGCTTTATGAGGAGGCCATTCAGGACGGAGCCGCCGGTCCGGCTGTGTGGAACGAGCTGGGATGCTCTCTGATAGAAACACAGCAGTATGAGGAAGCACTGGAGTTTTTCGAGAAGGCGCTCCAGTCTGACGGGAAAGAAGGCAGTCCGGTTCTTCAGGAAGCAAGCTTTAACCGGGCGGCAGCGTTTGAGTATCTGGGGCAGTATGAGAAGGCACTGGAAGCTTTTGAGGAATACGTGTCCCGATTCGGCCCGGATGAGGCAGCACAAAAGGAAATCAATTTCCTGAAAACCCGGTTATGAGGAACGAGATATGGCAGAATTATTTGAAAATAAAGAAGTAGAGGAACGAGTAATCCTGATCGGTATCTGTACCGGAGAGGGAGACGACACCGAGGGCTCTCTGGATGAACTGGCTGAGCTGGTCGAGACGGCCGGAGCCAAGACGGTCGGCAGAGTGATTCAGAACCGGGAGGCCGCGCATCCGGGCACGTATCTGGGAAAAGGAAAAATCGATGAGGTAAAGTGGCAGATCTGGGAGACCGGTGCAACCGGGGTGGTCTGTGACGATGAGCTTTCGCCGGCTCAGCTGCGGAATCTGGAGGAAGCGCTGGATACGAAGGTGCTGGACCGGACAATCGTGATTCTGGATATTTTTGCTGCGCGGGCAAATACCAGAGAAGGAAAGATTCAGGTTGAGCTGGCTCAGCTTAAGTTTCGGGCGGCCCGTCTGGTAGGAATGCGGAATTCCCTGTCTCGTCTCGGCGGCGGAATCGGAACCAGAGGACCGGGCGAGACGAAGCTGGAGGTGGACCGCCGTCTGATCCATCAGCGCATCGGTCAGCTGAAGGCGGAGCTGGAGGATGTGAAGCGGCACCGGGATGTAGCCAGGCAGCAGCGGACCCGGAATCATATGCCGGTGGCGGCCATTGTAGGCTACACCAATGCCGGTAAGTCTACTCTGCTGAACCGGCTGACCAATGCCGGTATTCTGGAAGAGGACAAGCTGTTTGCAACGCTGGATCCCACCACCCGGAATCTGGCGCTTCCCAGCGGGCAGCAGATTCTTCTGACGGATACCGTCGGTTTTATCCGAAAGCTTCCGCACCATCTGATCGAGGCGTTTAAAAGTACGCTGGAGGAGGCCAAATACAGCGATATCATTCTCCATGTGGTGGATTGCTCCAATCCGCAGATGGAAATGCAGATGTATGTGGTGTATGATACTTTAAAGCAGCTGGAGGTGCACGATAAGGTGATCGTCACCGTGTTCAACAAGATGGATCAGCTTCCGGAAAATGCGATTCTCCGGGACTTTACGGCAGATTATCAGGTGAAGATTTCGGCAAAGACCGGTCAGGGACTGGAGGAGCTGCAGGAGATTCTGGAAACGATTCTGCGCAGCCAGCGGGTCTATCTGGAGAAGGTCTTCCCCTACAGCGATGCCGGAAAGATTCAGCTGATCCGGAAATTAGGTCAGCTTTTGGCAGAGGAATACACCGGGGACGGTATTCTGGTGAAGGCATATGTGCCGGCAGAACTGTTTCATCTGTTCTTTTCCTGACCTGCCGGGACCGGGAAGGAAATGATCAGGCAAGAGAATAAGACACAATATACACCGGCCGGATGTTTTTGGGGGAATCCGGCAGATGGTAAAAGCAGGAAAGGGGTCGAAGTGATGATTGAAGTATTAAAGCGTGACGGGGAGACCGCCGATTTTGAACTGAAAAAAATTATGACAGCGATCCGGAAGGCATTCCAGGCAACCGGAAACGAGTATAATCCTGAGATTTTAGAGCTTCTTGCTCTGCGGGTAACGGCGGATTTTCAGAAAAAGATGAAAAACGGAACCATTTCCGTAGAGGATATTCAGGACAGCGCGGAGCGTGTGCTGGAGCAGACCGGCTACACGGATGTGGCCAAGGCTTATATTTTATACCGGAAGCAGCGGGAGAAGATCCGGAATATGAAGAACACCATTCTGGATTATAAGGATGTGGTGAACAGCTATGTGAAGGTGGAGGATTGGCGTGTGAAGGAAAATTCCACGGTGACCTACTCTGTAGGCGGTCTGATTCTGAGCAATTCCGGGTCCGTGACGGCGCATTACTGGCTTTCGGAAATTTATGATCAGGAAATTGCAGACGCACACCGGAATGCGGATATCCATATTCATGATCTGTCCATGCTGACCGGATACTGCGCAGGCTGGTCTTTAAAGCAGCTTTTGCTCGAGGGACTGGGAGGCATCACCGGAAAGATCACCTCCTCACCGGCCAGACATCTGTCCGTGCTCTGTAATCAGATGGTAAATTTCCTGGGCATCATGCAGAATGAATGGGCCGGCGCACAGGCGTTTTCTTCCTTTGACACCTATCTGGCTCCGTTTGTCAAGGCGGACCATTTGTCCTATTCAGAGGTAAAAAAGTGTTTGGAATCCTTCGTTTACGGGGTGAATACGCCGAGCCGCTGGGGAACGCAGGCTCCGTTTTCCAACATTACGCTGGACTGGACGGTTCCGGATGACATGGCGGAGATGAATGCAATCGTCGGCGGGAAAGAAATGGATTTCAAGTACAAGGACTGTAAGGCGGAGATGGATATGATCAACCGGGCTTTTATCGAGACGATGATAGAAGGCGATGCCAACGGACGGGGCTTTCAGTATCCGATTCCTACATACTCCATCACCCGCGATTTTGACTGGTCTGATACGGAAAACAACCGGCTGCTGTTCGAGATGACGGCCAAGTACGGGACCCCTTATTTTTCCAATTACATCAACAGTGACATGGAACCCGGTGATGTGCGGAGCATGTGCTGCCGTCTGCGCCTGGATCTGCGGGAGCTTCGAAAGAAAACGGGCGGATATTTCGGTTCCGGAGAAAGCACCGGCTCCGTAGGTGTGGTAACGATCAATATGCCGCGGATTGCCTATCTGTCCAGGGATAAGAAAGAATTTTACCGGCGTCTGGATCACATGATGGATCTTTCGGCCCGCTCTCTGAAGACGAAGCGGGAGGTCATCAGCCGTCTTCTGGAAAACGGCCTGTATCCGTATACGAAACGGTATCTGGGTTCTTTTGATAATCATTTTTCCACCATTGGTCTTATCGGCATGAACGAGGTAGGATTGAATGCAAAATGGCTGGGCGGTGATATGACCGATCCGAAGACGCAGCAGTTTACAAAAGAGGTGCTGAATCATATGCGGGAGCGTCTGTCGGATTATCAGGAGCAGTACGGTGACCTTTATAATCTGGAAGCAACTCCTGCAGAATCCACCACCTATCGTCTGGCAAAGCATGACCGGGAACGGTTCCCGGATATCCGGACCGCCGGAAAGGAGGGGGACACTCCTTATTATACGAACAGTTCTCATCTTCCGGTTGATTTTACGGAAGACGTATTTGAAGCGCTGGACATTCAGGATGAGCTGCAGACATTGTACACCTCCGGAACGGTTTTCCATGCGTTCTTAGGTGAAAAACTTCCGGACTGGAAGGCAGCGGCCAAGATGGTGCGGGCAATTGCGGAAAATTATCGGCTTCCGTATTATACACTGTCACCCACTTATTCCATCTGCAAAACTCACGGCTATCTGAGCGGAGAGCAGTTTACCTGCCCGCACTGCGGAGAGAAGGCGGAGGTCTACAGCCGGATTACGGGATATTACCGTCCGGTACAGAACTGGAACGAGGGAAAGACACAGGAATATAAAAATCGGAAGACCTATGTTCCGATGCGTTCTGTTCGAAAGCCTTCCGGAAGAAAAACGGAAGCGGCAGCAGCTCCGGTATCGGAAACGGCAGCATCTGTCAGCCGGATGTACTTGTTTACCACCAAGACCTGTCCGAACTGCAGGGCAGCGAAGGAAGCGCTGCAGCAGATGGATTACATTCTGGTAGATGCGGAAGAACATCCGGAGCTGAGTGAACAGTACGGTGTGATGCAGGCGCCGACGCTGGTTCAGATTCAGAACGGAGAAATCAGGAAATATGTGAATGCTTCGAATATCCGGAAATTTGCGGAACAGAGATGATGATAGAAGGCCTGAACAGGTCTGAAAATAAACAGAGCAGGAGGCAACGGCAGATGGATGCGCCGGTCTCCTGCTCTGTTTTATTCCCGGAATGAGTCTGTCTGCCGGACGGCCGCTTTCTCCAGCGCGGATCGGATTGCCTTCAGGAGAACTGCAGAGGTATATTTCTGCTCGGCCTGCCAGGTGACAGAATCCAGGGACTGGGTTTTTACGATCTGCTCCGCCAGATTCTGCATGGCCGGTTCTACCAGCGGATACATGGCGGCAACCGAAGCGCTTAATGGCTTGACGGCAATGGAATTGATGTGGTCTGCATCTACCGTAACTTCTACATTGATCTGTTCATTGGCCAGAGTCAGGGAGGCAGAATAGACTCCGGGGATGTAGCTGGCTTCGGCAGAAGAAGATTCCGGCGGGGAGGCAGCCTGGTCCCGGCGGAACATGATGAGAAACAGGGCGACCAGAAGGAGGGCAAGGCCGATAAAGATGGCAGTGTAGACGATTTCCTTCATGCGCAGGACGACGATTTTTGTTTTGGCACTCATGGGGAACCTCCGTATTCGTTTATTACAATTTATGAAAGGATTTCCTGATTAGAACCGTGGTTTCGGCCGGGAGGTTTTTGCGGCAATGACAGGCAAAGTATGGTATACTGTGTTTATGCTTTTATTCGGCAGAAAGGAAAAGGAGTGAGTACATGTCTCTTCAATTTATTTTAGGCCCGTCCGGGTCAGGAAAGACACGTTATTTATATGAGGAAATCATTCGGGAATCCATGGCACATCCGAAGACGCAGTATCTGTTTCTGGTTCCGGAGCAGTATACGATGCAGACGCAGAAGGAGCTCATTCTTCTGCATCCGCGTCACGGTCTGACCAACGTGGATGTGCTCAGCTTTAACCGCCTGGCGCACCGGGTTTTTGAGGATCTGGCTGTGGAAACGCTGCGGGTGCTGGATGATATGGGAAAATCCATGATCCTTCGAAAGGTAGCGGCGGCCAGAAAGCGGGAGCTGCATTATTATCAGAAGCATCTGGGCCAGATGGGGTTTGTGAACCAGCTGAAATCTCTGCTGTCAGAAATGCAGCAGTATGGGATCACACCGGAAATGCTGGAAGAGCTGCGGGGGCAGACAGATCAGCCGATCCTGAAAGAGAAGCTGGCGGATTTCGGACTGATCTATCGCAGCTTTCAGGAGTATACCCGGGAAAAATATATTACAGAGGAAGAGGTGCTGAATCTCTGCTGCAGAGTGCTTCCGCAGTGGGAAAAGCTGAGCCGCTGCCAAATCTATCTGGACGGCTATACCGGTTTTACCCCGATTCAGTACCGGATTCTGGAGATCTGTCTGGAGCACTGCCGGCAGGTGAGAGCGGCAGTTACAGCCGACCTCAGGGAGCCGGTCTATTCGGAACCGGACAAATCGGAGCTGTTTTATATGAGCCGTCACATGATCTGCCGGCTGATCGATCTGGCTTCCGGCGTGGGAGCTGTTCATGAAAAGGATGTCATGCTGGACGCAGCTTTTCCGGTCCGTTTCCGGAATCATCCGCGTCTGGCTTATCTGGAGCACAATATCAGCCGTTATTACAGAAAGGAAAAGGCGTTTCCGGGGACGGGAGAATCAGAAAACCGGGAGATCCGGATCTATTCCGGGAAAAATCCAGCCGGTGAGGTACAGTTTGTCTGCAGGCAGATCAAGGAGGCGCTGCGCAGCGGACTCCGATACCGGGATATGGCTGTGATCACCGGAGATCTGGCGGTCTATGGCCGGGAGATCCGAAAGCAGTTTGAAGAGCTGGGGATTCCGTATTATCTGGATGATAAAAAAAGCATCCTGGCAAATCCTCTTGTGGAGCTGATCCGTTCTGCGCTGGAAACGGTGCGTCTGGACTTTCCATATGAAAGTTTGTTCCGCTGTCTGAAAACCGGGCTGATGCTGGAGGAAATGGTCGGGCCGCCTGAAGAAAAGAGTTCCCTGCAGGAAAAACTGGATCGGATGGAAAATTACGTAAAGGCGCTGGGTATCCGGGGATTTCGGCGATGGTCGGAATGCTGGGAACGGCTGTACCGCGGCGGGGAGGATGTGAATCTGAATGAACTGAATCAGCTTCGTGAGGCGGTAATGGAGCCTTTTTCCCGCCTGCGGGAGGGCATGAAAGAAAAAGACGGTACCGGTGCCTCTATGACGCAGGTGCTTATGGCATTTCTGGAGGAACTGAATCTGGAAGAAAAGATGACCCGACGGGCCGACCGCCTGATGGAGGAGGGGCGAAGCGAGCTGGCCAAGGAATACAGTCAGGTATACGGGCTGGTGCTGGAGCTTCTTGGCCGGCTGGAAGGGCTTCTGGGAGAGGAATCCATGAGCCTTCGGGAATATGCCGAGATTCTGGATGCCGGATTCGGGGAAATCAAGGTAGGAACCATTCCGGCAACGGTGGACCGGGTTGTGGTGGGCGATATCACCAGAACCCGTCTGAATCCGATCCGGATCCTGTATTTTGTAGGTGTCAATGAAGGGGTAGTGCCTCAGAGAAAGGAGAATAAAAGTCTGCTCACCGATGAGGAACGGGAATTTTTTGCCAGCTGTAAGATGGAGCTGGCTCCGTCGCAGAAGGAGAGCGGTCTGATGCAGCGTTTTTATCTGTATCTGGTGATGACGAAGCCGTCCGGTCAGCTGGTGGTCACATATGCGGCTTATACGGGAAGCGGGAAAGAACTTCGGCCCTCTCCGCTGATCGGGGAACTGATGGCCATGTTTCCGGATGCACCGTTTTCCGGGACGGAACATAAGATGCTTCCCGGCTCCGGCGGGGAAGCACTGCGCTTTCTGGCGGAAGGACTTCGCGGGCTGGAGACGGCAGATGAGAGGACAAAAGGAGAAGTGATGGAGCTGTTTTCCTGTTTGTATCATTCCGCGGAATACCGGGAGCAGGCGGAAAAACTGGCAGAAGCGTTTGCGTATTCGTATAAGGAGCATGGAATCGGAAGGGCAGCGGCAAAGGCGCTTTACGGAAACATTCTGCAGGGAAGCGTTACACGGCTGGAGCAGTATGCCGCCTGCGCCTACGCTCATTTCCTGCGATACGGTCTGGAGCTGATGGAACGGCAGGAGTATGAGCTGGGAACGGTCGATCTGGGAAACCTGTTTCATCAGTCCCTGGATATGTGCTTTGAATCGATGCAGAACCGGGGAATCCGGCTGACGGAGCTTTCAGAGGAAAAACGGCAGCAGCTGGTTCGGGAAAGTGTGGAAAAGGCGGCGGAGCAGTACGGAAATACGATTCTGCACAGCTCTTCCCGCAACCAGTATCTGATCCGACGGATTTCCAGAATTACGGAGAGGACCGTGTGGGCGCTGGGAGAGCAGCTGAAAAAGGGCGAGTTTCATCCGGTGGGCTTTGAGGTATCTTTTTCTGCAGCCGACAATTTAAATGCCATGAAGATTGCACTTTCCGAGGAAGAGGCGCTGTATCTGAAGGGGCGGATCGACCGCCTGGACCTGTGCGAGGATGAGACTCATGTTTATGTAAAGATTATTGATTATAAATCCGGTCAGACCAGCTTTGATCTGGCTGCGGTTTATTACGGTCTGCAGCTTCAGCTGGTGGTATATATGGATGCAGCCATGGAGATGGAAGAACGGCGCCATCCGGACAAGGAGATCGTGCCGGCCGGCATGTTTTATTACCGCATTCAGGATCCCATGGTGGAAAAAAAGGAGGAGATGACGTCGGAGGAGATCGAAGCGCAGATCAAAAAGCAGCTGAAAATGAACGGTCTGGTAAACAGTGATCTGGAAGTGATCCGGAAGCTGGACCGGGAGATTGAAGGAGAATCGGATGTAATTCCCGTTGCCCTGAAAACCGGTATGATTCAGGAAGCACGGTCTTCGGTAGCCAGCCGGAAGCGGTTCGGATTTCTGCGCGATTATGTCCGGACCCGGTGCAGGAAGGTCGGTCAGGAGATTCTGGATGGGGAGATCCGGATGCAGCCCTACAAGCAGGGAACAAGGACCGGATGTGATTATTGTCCGTATCATGCGGTCTGCGGCTTTGACCGGAAAACGGCCGGCTTTGGATACCGGAAGATCAAAAGCATGAAACCGGAGGAAATCTGGAAGGAAATCCTTGCCGGGGAGAAAGGAAGGGAACAGCATGGCAGTGAGATGGACTGAGGATCAGGAACGGGTGATCACCAGCCGGGGCCGGAATCTTCTGGTGTCCGCGGCAGCCGGAAGCGGCAAAACGGCGGTCCTGGTGGAGCGGATTGTGCGGATGGTGACCGATGAAAAACACCCGGCAGACCTGGACCGCCTGCTGGTGATGACCTTTACCAATGCGGCGGCCGCAGAAATGCGGGAGCGGATCGGCCGGGCGATCTCGGAAAAGCTGGAGGAGCACCCGGAAAACAGCCGTCTTCGTCTTCAGGCGGCGCTGGTTCCTCATGCGCAGATTCAGACAATTGACAGCTTTTGTCTGTCTCTGATCCGGAATCATTATGCGGGCCTGGACATTGACCCGGCCTTCCGGGTCGGCGATGAGGGAGAACTGACGCTGCTTCGGGCAGACGTGATGGCAGAGCTTCTGGAGGAGCGGTACGAGGAAGGAAGCGAAGCTTTCGAGCGATTTGTAGAAACCTACGGGGGAGGAAAGACGGATCTGGGCATTGAGGAGGTCATCGACCAGATTTACCGGTTTTCTGTCAGCCATCCGTGGCCGAAGAAATGGCTGGATCAGTGCCGCCGGGAATTCGGAGAAGAAGGAGCGGAACGGTTTGAGGAGTCCGGCTGGATGCAGTTTCTGATACAGGATATCCGGATTCAGATGGAAGAATTTCAAAGACAGCTTTCGGATGCCATGCTGGTGTGTCAGGAGCCGGACGGGCCGGAAGCCTACCTTCCGACGATCCGGGAGGAGCAGGCCATGATTGGGCGGATCGCGGCATCGCAGAATTTTGAGGAGCTGCAGAAGCAGCTTTCCCTGGCTTCCTTTGGCCGGCTGACGGCAATTCGGAAGAAAGAGATCAGCAAAGAGAAAAAGGAATACGTCTCCTCGGTTCGGGACCGGGTTAAAAAGGCGGTGGGAAAATACAGAGAACAGTTTGCTTCTCAGACCAGAGAAGAGATCCGGGAGGGCATTTTAGGCTGCGCTCCGGCGGTCTGCGAGCTGCTTGATCTGGCAGAGGCATTTTCGGACCGGTATCAGCAGGCCAAGAAAGAACGGAATCTGGTGGATTTTGCCGATTTGGAGCATTATGCGCTGGAGATTCTGTATGAGGACGGGGTGCCTTCCCGGGCAGCTGATGAGCTGAGCCGGAGATATGAGGAGATTCTGGTAGATGAATACCAGGACAGCAATGAGGTGCAGGAGGCGCTGATTCGGGCGGTTTCCGCAGAACGCTTCGGCCGACCGGACGTTTTTATGGTAGGAGATGTGAAGCAGAGCATTTACCGGTTCCGTCAGGCGCGCCCGGAGCTTTTTCTGGACAAATACAAGCGTTATACGACGGAAGAAAGCCGGTACCAGAAGATTGAGCTGCAGAAAAATTTCCGAAGCCGGGCTGCGGTTCTGGAAAGCATCAATCAGGTGTTTGATCAGATCATGGGAGAAAATCTGGGCGGAATTGCCTATACAAAAGAAAATGCTCTGTATCCGGGGGCGGTCTTTGTGCCGGTGCCGGGAATGAGGGAAGAAGACGAGAAGACCGGATATCAGACGGAGCTTCTTGTGGCCGGCACGGGAAGCAGCGAGCTGGCCGGACTGGATGAGGAGGCACGGGATTTTACCAGCCGGGAGATCGAGGTCCGGCTGGCGGCGCGGGAAATCCGCCGGCTTACGGATCCGGAGACGGGCCTGTCTGTCTGGGATAAGGAGCTGGGCGGCTATCGGAAAGCCGGATACGGGGATATTGTGATCCTGCTCCGCAGCCTTTCCGGCTGGGCTGAGGTGTTTGTAAACGGCCTGATGAATGAAGGAATTCCAGCCTACGTCCAGTCACAGTCCGGGTATTTTGATACTACGGAGGTGGAAACCATGCTGAGTCTGCTGGCGGTGATTGATAATCCGATTCAGGATATTCCGCTGGCGGCGGTCATGCGCTCTCCGATGATCGGAATGACCGACGAGGAGCTGGCCTGGATGATGGCCCGGTATAAACAAAAGGCAGAGAAAGGGCAGGACCGTGGAATCTACGGAGCATGGCGCTTGTGGCTGGAGGAAGGAAATCCGGAGGGGACGATTTACGGAAAGCTTTCCCGGCTGGAAGAAATGCTGACGCATTTCCGCTATCTGTCCGGCATTTTCCCGATTCATCAGCTTCTGGAGCAGATTTACCGGGAAACCGGATATTATGCCTACGTTTCGGCTATGCCGGCAGGGGAAACCAGGCAGGCCAATCTGGATCTGCTGGTGGAAAAAGCGGCGGCTTATGAGAGCACCAGCTATCAGGGACTGTTTCATTTTATCCGCTATATTGAGCGGCTGAAGAAGGTGGACACGGATTTCGGTGAGGCTGCTGCGGCAGGAGCCCAGGGAAGGACCGTGCGGATCATGAGCATCCACAAGAGCAAGGGCCTGGAGTTCCCGGTCGTGATTCTGGCCGGACTGGGGAAAAAATTCAATAAACAGGATGCCTACCGTCGTCTTCTGATCGATCCGGAGTTCGGCGTGGGCGCCGATTATCTGGATCTGGACCGGCGGCTGAAAAGCGTTACCTTAAAAAAACAGGTGCTGAAGCGCCGCCTGGAGCTGGAAGGGCTTGGCGAAGAGCTTCGGGTCCTCTATGTGGCAATGACCAGAGCGAAGGAAAAGCTGATCATGACCGGCACGGATCTTTATCTGGAAAATAAGCTGGAAAAATGGGGGATCCGGACCGGGCAGGACGGAAAGCTGCTGGCCGGAAAATGTCCATGGAAAGAAAAGACGATCCCCTACACGATCCTGTCCGGTGCCGGCTCCTGTCTGGACTGGCTGCTTCTGGCTCTTTCTGGTACATCCGGCACCATTTCCTGCTGTCAGGTGCCGGTGGAAGATCTGATCGGGCGGGAGGTGCTGCGGCAGATTGAAAAGCAGAATTCCAGGGAAATGCTTTTGAATCAGCCGGACGGAATGGTTTATGATGAAAAGTACCGCACAGAGCTTCAGGAATCGCTGCAGGCTGTCTATCCCTACCAGGAGGATACGACGCTTTATGCCATGATGTCGGTTTCCGAGCTGAAGCGGCGCAGTATGGAAGAAACGGAAGGGACACAGGAGCTGTTTCCCGGTCCGACGCCGGCTTCCGGTTTCGATTCTGCTTCCGGTTCCGGCGCAGAACGCGGAACCGCCTATCACCGGGCACTGGAGCTTCTGGATGCCTGGAGATGTTCTTCCTTTTCGGATGTGCTTCAAAGTCTGGACCGGCTGGTGAAGGAGGGACGTTTCCCGGCAAGTGCCAGACGTCTGATTGATGCAAATGTGATCTGGAAATTTTTTCAGAGTCCGCTGGGACGGCGGATGGCGGAGGCAGGGAAAGAGGGACGGCTTCATAAGGAGCAGCAGTTCATGATCGGAATTCCGGCCAGAGAGATGGGGCTGGCTGATTCTGATGAGCTGGTTTTAGTCCAGGGAATTCTTGATGCTTATATCGAAGAGGAGGACGGCCTGATTCTGGTGGATTACAAGACAGACCGCGTGGACAAGGCGCAGCAGCTGGCAGAACGTTATCAGGTTCAGATCCGGTATTACGTCCGGGCACTGGAGCAGGTGACCGGAAGGCCGGTGAAGCAGGCGGTACTGTATTCGCTTCGCCTGCAGGAGGAGGTCCACATATTGCATTTTTCCGAGAATCTTGTATAATCAATAATACTATTCGTTAGAAGAGGAGAACGTGTTTATGATAAAATTAGAACGAACCAGCGTGATGAATCTGGAAAACGCCATGCGGGGGGCCAGAAATCCTATGAACAGCTGGGAGCGGATGGACAGCTATTACGATGAAAACCATCAGTTTATTCTGGGACCGAATGATCTGGATCTGGCAAAGCGGCTGCGCCGGGCCGGAAGTGATCACCGGAAGTTCCTGCGGCAGGTATTTGTTTCGGTGGATATTACGGCGCCGCTTTACTGGTGGAAGGAGTATGATACCTACAAAGTGGCAACCGTAGCCAATTCCACCAGCACCATGCACAAGATCCACAGCAAGCCGTTTTCTAGGGAGGATTTCAGTGTGGATCATATGACAGAGGAAACGCTGGCGTTTATGGATCAGATTATTGCAAAACTGGAGGAAATCCGAATCCGTTTTGTGGAGGAAGGAAAAAAGAAGGAGGACTGGTATGATATGATCCAGCTTCTTCCGGCCAGCTACAATCAGATGCGGACCTGCTCCTTTAATTATGAAACGCTGATCAATATGTATCATGCAAGAAAGAATCACAAGCTGGCAGAATGGCATACCTTCTGTGACTGGATTTTATCCCTGCCGTACGGAAGCGAGCTGATTGCAGCGGAGGAAGAGGGCTGAGTTTATGAATTTAATCGTAGCAGTGGACAAAAACTGGGCTATTGGATATCATGGAAGCACGTTGGTGAACATCCCGGCGGATCAGAAAATGTTCCGGGAAGAGACCATCGGAAAAGTCGTGGTCATGGGACGGAAAACGCTGGAAAGTCTGCCTGGCGGTCAGCCGCTTGCAAAGCGCGTCAATGTGGTGCTTTCCCGGGATCCGGAGTACCAGCTGAAGGGGGCTGTTGTGTGCCGCAGCCTGGAAGAGGCCATGGAGGAATGCCGCAAATATCCGTCTGAGGAGGTTTATATCGCCGGAGGGCAGGAAATCTATCAGATGTTTCTCCCCTACTGTGATGTGGCTCATGTGACCTACATCGATTATGCTTATCAGGCAGATACCTGGTTTCCGAATCTGGATCAGGATCCGGAATGGATTCTGGCAGCGGAAAGCGATGAGCAGACCTATTTTGATCTGTGCTATGAATTCCGGATGTACTGCAGAAAATCTGCATGGAAACGGATTGCGGAGGAAATCCGGAAGGAAAAACAGAGCTAGAACGGCAAAAAAGTACTGTACAACTGCGCATTTCGTGGTAAGATTGGGAGAAAGGATTTAAAATGAAATTCTAAAATTTTGTTAGAAATTTATCTAAAATCAAAAAAATATTGTATAAATTGACATTCTGTGGTACGATGAGGGTATCAGAAAACAGGATGAAAATAAGGAAAAGAAAGGGGCCGGAAGATGGGAGAAGCAAAAACAACATTGGAAAATCAGGATCTGATTCTGGAAATCAATCAGCATGGCGGAGAGCTGAGTCGGATTTTTGATAAGAACCATGGCCGCGAAGTGCTGTGGGAGGCAAAGCCGGAGATCTGGGGCCGTCATGCACCGATTTTGTTCCCGTTTATCGGAAAGTGTGCCGGGGATTCCTACCGTTATCAGGGCAGAACCTACGCGATGAGTTCCCATGGATTTGCGAGAGATATGGAATTCACCCGACTGTCACAGACGGCGGATGAGGTCTGGTACAGCTTAAGCAGTACGGAGGAGACGCTGAAGAAATATCCGTTTCCGTTTCGGCTGGAGACCGGACACCGTCTGGAGGGAAACCGGATTCGGGTTATGTGGAAGGTAATCAACACCGGTGCGGATCCGATGTATTTCATGCTGGGAGGACACCCGGCATTTAAGACACCGGAGGGCCTGACCGTTCACGATTTTACGCTGGATTTTCACCGAACCGGAGAAGAAGGACCGGTTCATTACCAGTCTCCGAATGCGGATGGTTTTCAGGAGGATTCTCTGAGCGGAAATCTGGAGCTGACGGAGGGAAAGGCAAGGATCGTTCCGGGATTTTTCGATACGGCTCTGACGTATATTTTTGACCGGGGACAGGTCGGCAGGATCAGCCTGCTGCTGCCGGGAGAAGAACCTTATGTCACGATCCATTGTCCGGGCATTCCTTATCTGGGCGTGTGGACGATGGAAAAAACCCATCCTTTTGTCTGCCTGGAACCATGGTTCGGACGCTGCGACAAGGATGGATACCAGGGAGAATTGCAAGACAGGGAAGGCGAAAGAAAGCTGGCTGCCGGTCAGACCTTTACTGCCGACTATGTTATTGAGATTCATAAATAGCCAGGAAAACAGCAATTGGCGAGGAGAAAAGCAGGAGGAAAGCTATGTACAAGATCTTAAAAGCAGAAAAACTGGCGGATAAGATTTACCTGATGGATGTAGAAGCACCACGGGTAGCGAAAAGATGTCAGCCGGGAGAATTTGTCATTGTAAAGATGGATGAGGTAGGAGAGAGAATCCCGCTTACCATCTGTGATTTTGACCGGAAGAAAGGAATTGTCACCATTGTATTTCAGATCGTAGGCGCATCGACCTTGAAGATGTCTGCTCTGCAGGCCGGAGATTCTTTCCAGGATTTCGTCGGACCGCTGGGACAGCCTTCCGAGTTTGTCAAGGAAGAGCTGGAAGAAGTGGCAAAGAGAAAATATTTGTTCGTTGCAGGCGGCGTAGGTGCGGCTCCGGTATATCCGCAGGTAAAGTGGATGCATGAGCACGGCATTGATGTGGATGTGATCGTAGGTGCAAAGAATAAGGATCTGGTGATTCTGGAGGACAGGATGAAGGAAGTTGCCGGAAACCTTTATATTACGACCGACGACGGTTCCTATGTGCGCAAGGGCATGGTAACGGAGGTGGTAAAGGATCTGGTTGAAAACCAGGGCAAAAAGTATGATGTCTGTGTAGCCATCGGCCCGATGATCATGATGAAGTTTGTCTGCAAGCTGACCAAGGAGTTAAATATTCCGACCATCGTCAGCATGAACCCGATCATGGTAGATGGAACCGGTATGTGCGGTGCCTGCCGTTTGAGTGTAGGAGGCCAGGTCAAGTTTGCCTGTGTAGACGGACCGGAGTTTGATGGTCATCTGGTAAACTTTGACGAGGCGATGAAACGTCAGCAGCTTTATAAGACAGAAGAAGGCCGTGCGATGCTGAAGGCACAGGAGGGCGCAACCCACCACGGCGGATGCGGACATTGCGGAGGTGACAACTAATGGATGTATTAAAGAAAGTACCGGTACGTGAGCAGGATCCGAAGGTTCGTGCCACGAACTTTGAAGAGGTTTGTTTAGGCTATAATAAAGAGGAAGCTATGGAAGAGGCTTCCAGATGCTTAAAGTGCAAGAACAATGCAAGATGCATGGGCGGATGCCCGGTTTCCATCAATATTCCAGGCTTTATCAAGGAAGTGGAGGAAGGAAACTTCCAGAAGGCGGCTGAGATCATTGCAGAATCTTCGGCTCTTCCGGCAGTCTGCGGCCGTGTATGTCCGCAGGAAAGCCAGTGCGAGGGAAAGTGTGTCCGTGGGATCAAGGGTGAGCCGATCTCCATCGGCAAGCTGGAGCGTTTCGTGGCAGACTGGTCCAGAGAGAACGGCTTTGTTCCGGCCCGGCCGGAGAAGACCAACGGAAAGAAGGTGGCCGTGATCGGTTCTGGTCCTGCAGGCTTAACCTGCGCAGGCGATCTGGCAAAAATGGGTTACGAGGTTACCATTTTTGAGGCCCTTCATGAGCCGGGCGGCGTGCTGATCTACGGCATTCCGGAGTTCCGTCTTCCGAAGAATACGGTTGTGCGCCATGAAGTGGAGAACGTAAAGAAGCTGGGCGTTCAGATCGAGACCAATGTCATTATCGGCAAATCGGTTACCATTGATCAGCTGATGGAGGAAGAAGGCTTCCAGGCTGTATTTATCGGTTCCGGTGCCGGTCTGCCGAAATTCATGGGCATTCCGGGCGAGAATGCCAACGGCGTATTCTCCGCAAATGAGTACCTGACCAGAAACAACCTGATGAAGGCATTCCGCGAGGAGTATGATACTCCGATTATGCGCGGCAAAAAGGTTGCAGTCGTAGGCGGCGGAAATGTGGCGATGGATGCAGCCAGAACGGCACTCCGCCTGGGGGCAGAGGTTCATATTGTTTACCGCCGTTCCGAGGCGGAGCTTCCGGCCCGTGTGGAGGAAGTTCACCATGCAAAGGAAGAGGGCGTAATCTTCAATCTGCTGACGAACCCGGTTGAGATTCTGACGGATGAGAATGACTGGGTAAAGGGCATGGTAGTCCGCAAGATGGAACTGGGCGAGCCGGATGCTTCCGGAAGAAGAAGACCGGTGGAGATTCCTGGTTCCGACTATACCATTGAGGTGGATACCGTAATCATGTCCCTGGGAACTTCCCCGAACCCGCTGATTTCCTCCACCACGGAAGGTCTGGAGACCAACAAGTGGAAGTGCATCATCGCAGAGGAAGGAAACGGCAAAACCACCAAGGAAGGCGTTTATGCCGGCGGCGATGCGGTTACCGGAGCTGCTACGGTAATTCTGGCTATGGAGGCAGGAAAAGCCGGGGCCAGAGGAATTCACGAATATTTGTCGCAGAAATAAAGTTGGAGTGATCCAAAATGCGCAGGGCAGGCGGCTCGCATCATCCGTGCCGCCTGCCTTTTTGTGCTGCCGTCTGCGTATGGGATTTTCCTTGAGGAAGGACCGTAATGGGGTGAACTGTAGGATTGACCTGAATGCAAAATATTGTATATAAAATTTTTGTTTGAATACAAATATATAATTTTGTATAAAAAGATTGGAAAACCTCTTGTTTTTCTTCTTTCTCTATGATACATTGTAATTACCAGAAATTGTCCGAAAGCAGAAGGCTTTCGGGGGGAAAACACTTTATCAGAAGGAGGAGTTATTTCAAATGGACATTCGTTATTCCTGCAATCAGAGAGATTTCAAACGCTACACCACCGAGGAAACCCGCAAGGAGTTCCTGATCGAGAATCTGTATGTGGCAAATGAGGTAGTAGCCGTGTATTCTCATGTTGACCGTATGGTGACACTGGGATGTATGCCGACTACCGAGGAAGTATCCATCGATAAGGGCATTGATGTGTGGGCAAACTTCGGCACCAGCTATTTCCTGGAGAGAAGAGAGATCGGTATTTTCAACATCGGCGGCGCAGGTACCATCAAGGCAGATGACGAGACCTTCCACATGAATTACAAGGACTGCTTATATATTACACAGGGAACCAAGAAGGTCAGCTTTGCAAGTGATGACGCGTCCAATCCGGCAAAGTTCTATATGGTAAGTGCACCGGCGCACTGTGCATACAAGACTACGTATCTGCCGATTGACAAGGCGGTAAAGAGGCCTCTGGGCGCAATGGAGACTGCCAACAAGCGCACCATCAACCAGTTCATTCATCCGGATGTACTTCCGACCTGTCAGCTTTCTATGGGTATGACTGCTCTGGAGCCGGGCAGTGTATGGAACACCATGCCAAGCCACACTCATGAAAGACGTATGGAGATCTATATGTACTTCGAGATTCCGGAGAACAATGTGGTATTCCATATGATGGGCGAGGGCAAGGAGACCCGCCACATCGTCATGCAGAATGAGCAGGCTGTGATCAGCCCGTCCTGGAGCATTCATTCCGGCGCCGGCACCTCCAACTACACCTTCATCTGGGCAATGGGCGGAGAAAACCAGGCATTTGATGACATGGATAACATCCCAACTACAGAACTGAGATAAAATTGAGATCATTATCAGAAACGTGAAGAAAAAATCCCTGATGCGGAAAGCTTGGAATCTGAAGCTTGATAAGTGCCGCTCAGGGATTTTTTTGCTTGTTTCTGCATTGTAAGTGTGAAATGTCTGTGAAGTTGTAGCAAAAGCAGAAAAAAACTGTTAGAATAGGAGGGAGAAACAGAGTTTCAGCAGGAAAGAAGGGAATCAGGCATGGAAGCAAGTGCATTAAAGATATTAGTAGTAGATGATGAAGCCAGAATGAGAAAGCTGGTCAAGGATTTCCTGAACGTCAAGGGCTTTCAGGTAATCGAGGCGGCGGACGGAGAGGAAGCAGTCGATATTTTTTTCAACCAGAAAGATATTGCACTGATTCTTCTGGATGTGATGATGCCGAAGATGGATGGTTGGGAGGTATGCAAGACGATCCGCAAGCATTCCAGTGTTCCGATCATCATGCTGACGGCCAGAGGAGAGGAGAGGGATGAGCTTCAGGGCTTTAATCTCGGCGTGGATGAGTACATTTCCAAGCCGTTCAGTCCCAAGATCCTGGTGGCACGGGTGGAGGCGATTCTCCGCCGGTCCAATGTGATCAGTACGGACGTGGTGAGTGTAGGAGGAATCTGCATTGACAAGGCCGCCAGACAGGTCACCATTGACGGAAAGCCGATTGATTTAAGCTACAAGGAATTTGAGCTTCTGAATTATTTCGTGGAAAATCAGGGACTGGCGCTTTCCAGGGAAAAAATTTTAAATAATGTGTGGAATTATGATTACTTCGGAGACGCCAGGACCATTGACACTCATGTGAAAAAGCTGAGAAGCAAGATGGGAGAAAAGGGCGAATATATCAAGACGGTCTGGGGCATGGGCTATAAGTTTGAGGTGGGAGCATGAAGCATTCCATACGCATCCGCTTTACTATGGTTTTTATTGGTCTGATGGCGGCCATGCTGGTAATTCTCTGGGCGGTGAACAACTGGTGTCTGGAACGATTTTACATGAATGAGAAGATCAAGAACCTGGTGGAAGCCTTCGAGCAGGTAGATGATGTGATCTGCAGAGAGCAGGCGGACGGGCATGATCTGGCAGAGGAATTCCGGATATTTGATGAGCGAAAACGCAGTGACACCGCTGACGGCGATGAGATCGAAGAACCGGAATGGGTCCGAATGGTCCGGGAATTGAATGAAAGATCGAATATTACCATGCTGATCATGGACAGCGCGAACGGAACGGTGATCTCCACAGAGAGAAGAGGCGATTATTTAAGTGATCGTTTCCTGCGTAATATCCTGGGACAGAATCCGCGGCCGTTTGAGGTTGTAGCGCAGACGGATCAGTACACCATTCAGCAGAGCTTTGAGCCGAGGACCCGTTCCTTCTATCTGGAATGCTGGGGGTTCTTTTCTGATGACAGCACCCGGTTTATCATGTCTATGCCGGTAGCCAGCATCCGGGAAAGTGCGGAGCTTTCAAACCGTTTCCTGGCCTATGTGGGGATGGGAGTTCTGGCCGGCGGAAGCATTCTGATCTATTTTACGACAAAGATGGTTACTTCTCCGATTCTGTCACTGACTGAGATTTCAGAACGGATGAGCAATCTGGATTTTGAGGCGCATTATGATGGGAATGCCTCTGATGAAATCGGAGTGTTGGGACACAGTATGAATACGCTGGCGGAACGGCTGAAGGAAACCATAGGGGAACTGAAAACAGCCAATCTGCAGCTGCAGAAGGACATTGAGGAGAAGACCCAGATCGATGAAATGCGCAAGGAGTTTATTGCCAACGTATCCCATGAGCTGAAAACACCGATCGCCCTCATTCAGGGCTATGCCGAAGGCTTGACGGAAGGAATGGCGGAGGATCCGGAAAACCGGGACTATTACTGCGGCGTGATCATGGACGAAGCCAGTAAGATGAACCGAATGGTTAAGCAGCTTCTGACGCTGAGCGCGCTGGAGTCCGGCCATGATGCGCCGGTGATGGAGCGGTTTGATCTGACTGAACTGATCCGCGGCGTTCTGGCTTCGGTGCAGATTCTGATTCAGCAGACCGGGGCGCAGGTAGGGTTTGAGCAGAGTGAGAGCTGTTATGTCTGGGCAGATGAATTTAAAATTGAAGAGGTCGTAACAAATTATCTGAACAATGCTTTGAATCATGTAAGCGGAGAGAAGAAAGTTTCTGTCTGGCTGAAGCTGCAGGGAGAAGAGGTCGAGGTTTCGGTTTACAATACCGGAGAGTGGATTCCGGAGGAGGATATTCCGAATCTGTGGACGAAATTTTATAAGGTCGATAAGGCCCGGACCAGAGCCTACGGCGGAAGTGGAATCGGACTATCCATTGTGAAGGCAATCATGGATTCCCACAAGAAGCAGTGCGGTGTGGAAAATGTGGAAGGAGGTGTCCGGTTCTGGTTTACGCTGGACTGCAGCAAGAGCTGATTCTGCGTCGGCAGCAGGGCTGACCCGTTTTCTCCAGACGGTTAAAGAGGAGGTAGAGCTTCCGAGGGATGCAGAGTCCGTAAAAAGAGGCTTTCTTGCACAGGATATTTTGTGTGGAGCCAATATTCCGGTGGAAGCGGGGGCGCCGCTGATAATCGGAACAAATCCTCAGATCTGCAACGTGGTGATCGGCGGTGCGCAGACTGCAGCCAAGCATCTGCAGGTGGAGTTCTGTGAGGAAGGCCGTATTCCGAATCCGGTACGTTTCATATGCAGCAGGGACGTCTGGAAAAAGGAAGGCCTGCCATTCTGCAGGCCGGGACGTATCTTCAGATCGGAACCGGCGGAGATATTTTCTCTCTGGAGTGCAGATAAGATGAAAGTACCCGGCGAGGAGGGGAAGAGGAGAACGCATGATTACGATTTTTAATTCGGTGAGCGTGTATTTTGGGATGGCTCAGTGAAGCGGAAGGGTTCATCCGCAGAGTCTGCTGCGTGATAAACAACAATAGAATATTCTGAAAATTCAAAATAAAATAAACAAAAGAAAAAGAATAAAAAATAT
>JBJELD010000044.1:0-57572 GCA_051878975.1 Candidatus Caccovicinus sp. | reverse complement strand
AGGGTTTGGAGGCAGGACTGGAGAAAGGGCGAGAAGAAGGCAGAGAAGAAGGCAGAGAAGAAGGCAGAGAAGAAGGAATAGAAGTTGGTGTATTCCATACTTTAAAGGATTTGATTGCGCGGGGAGCGCTGGCAGAATCATCTGCGATGGAGTTTCTGCGTTCTTCGGAAGCAAAATTTTCTCAAATGCCGGAAGCAGAATTGTTAAATCGGTTGCAATCAGACAGGAATATATGAGAATCAGAAGAAGGAACATACAGAAAACGTCAAAGACCTCGGAAAGGATAGGATCCGGGGTCTTTGACGTTTTGTCTGGACAGTGCCGTTTCCTTGCCGGCCCTGGTATTGCTGAATCAAACCGGCATATCATCTTCCAGTCCTTCAAAATCAAAGGGCGGCGTGTATTCTTCTTTGGCGCTGCTTTTTTCCTGCATGAAGCCTTCGGTGAGGCCCAGGCGGATCGCTTCATCCAGAACCTTATTGTATTCGTAGGTGGTGATACGCCGGTTGATTTCCGGGTACTCTTTGGAATGATAAAAGGGGGTGTACTGGCTCATCAGGCTGATCAGATACTGTTTTTCCGGCAGCTGTTCCTTCATCCAGCGCAGCAGGCGGATGGAGTCTTCTCTGGCGCCGGGAAGTACCATGTGGCGGATAATGACGCCTTTTTTTATGAGTCCGGATTCAGCATCGATCACAGGGGCACCGGTTTGTTCGATCATGCGGATGATGGCTTTTTGGGCAACGGAAAAATAGTCGGCAGCGCGGGAATAGCGCCAGGACAGTTCTGCGCTGTTATATTTCAGATCCGGCAGATAGATATCCACATAGCCTTTTAATGCATCGATGGTTTCCAAACGTTCGTAGCCGCCGCAGTTATAGAGAACCGGGATGGTCAGTCTGGGACGGGCGCGGTCCAGCGCTTCCAGAATGTGAGGAATAAATTGAGTGGGCGTGACCAGATTGATGTTGTGTGCGCCTTTGTCCTGGAGCATAAAAAACAGCTGGGACAGCTTTTCTGAAGAGATGGATTTTCCTTTTCCTTCGCTGCTGATTGCATAGTTCTGACAGAAGCAGCAGCGAAGGGTACAGCCGGTAAAAAAAATTGTGCCGCTTCCGGAGATACCGCTGATGCAGGGTTCTTCCCAGGCGTGAAGGGCAGCTCTGGCTGCCTTCAGGTCATCGGTGCAGCCGCAGTAGCCGGGCCGGCGGGTACGGTCTGTATGGCACATGCGCGGACACAGGGTACAGTCTTTGTAGGAATCAAAAGATATCATAGTGGCAGGAATCCTCTTTCTGTTTGATATGTTTGCTTTTATGATACCAGGGTCAAAAGGTTGGAAATCCGATGCAAGCTGGCCTGCAGGAGGATTTCTGACCTTGGGACCCCAACATCTTTTCATTTTACCATAGATCGGATCGGATTTCCATTCCTATGCGGATTCCCTCCAAAACGCAAGTTCATAGCTTCAAGGAGGGAGAAACCGGAATTTTTTCAGAATCCTTTCGAAAAGCGCCCCGGAATATTGGGAATTATCCAAACCTGGTCAAGCCTTTTTTGGTAACAGATCTGAATTCGCTGCGTTACTATCATGGGAAAACGAAAAAAGTGTTCCTGAAAAAATAACGTGTATATTCAGAAGCTCTTTGTCACGGGAGGGATTTTCTGGGTACATGAACAAAAGGAGGGGCGGAATGAGGATTGCAGTGTACTGCAATAACAGGGAATGGACGATGCATCTGAGATCTGGATTCCGTATGTGTGAAGAACTTGTGGAGCCGCTGGAGGTGGACTATCTGCTCACCGAAGACCAGTTTTTGCATGCGGTAGGAGAAACCAGATATGATCTGCTGCTGATTTGTGCGCCGCTGCGCCGGAAGGTGACCTGGGGAACCTTTCTGCAGGAGGTAAATATTTTGGAGCAGCGACTGGCAGAACATGCGGACCGGCATACATGGAAATTCGGAAGTAAAAGTATTTTTCTGGCAGAATCGGAAATCTACTGTGTGATTTCAGTCAGGCGTGCAGTCAGTATTTATACCGAAAAGGGAAGCTATCGGATCAGTTCCAGCATGAAGCAGGCACAGGAGGAGCTTTCTGGAGGGACGTTTCTGAGGATTCACCGGAACTGCCTGGTCAATCTGGAACATGTGCAGGGAATGGAAGGAAATCAGCTGATTCTTTCTAATGGAATGCAGCTGACGGTGAGCTGCCGAAAGAGAAAAGAGGTCTGGGAAAGTCTGACGAATCGTATGAAAAAATGATCGAATCGGGGTCGGAGATTGCAGGCAGCCCGGCTGTATGGTAAGGTTTCCTGGTCTGACAGCGGTTCGGTCTGTCACATGAAGCTCCGGCGTGTAATATGGGGCGCCGGAGAGTCCTTCATGGAGGTTTTCACGGAATAAAAAAAGAAATTGACAAGGATGAAAGCCTATGGTATAGTGGTACAGTATGAGTTTACGCCGGGACTCGGCTGCAGGCTTCTCCGGCCGCGGCTTAGTTGTTCGGTAAGAAAATGAGAGAATTATAAGGAGGAAATCACGATGATTTCAAAGGAAAAGAAAGCAGCTATTATTGCTGAGTATGGCAGAAAGCCAGGCGATACCGGTTCACCAGAGGTTCAGATTGCAATCCTGACTGCAAGAATTGCAGAGTTAACCGAGCACTTAAAGAACAACCAGAAGGATCATCACTCCAGACGTGGTCTGTTAATGATGGTAGGTCATAGACGTGGTTTATTAAACTACTTAAAGAAAACTGACCTGGAAGGTTATCGTGCATTAATTGAAAAGTTAGGCATCAGAAAGTAATCTTATCTGTAGGGTGGAGTTTTCTCCACCCTATTGTGCTTTTCGCGCAGAAGGCCGGCAGGAGGAATCCTCCGAGACCGCTGAAGTAAACATCGGAAAAAAGCGGTGTTCAGTTCAGTAGTTTCGGTGTCTCCTGCAGAATTTCGGGCATACTGTGCGAAGAATGGAAAATCAACAGAAAAGGAAAGAAAAGTAAAGGAGACGAAAAATGGCAAAAGAGTATAAGAGCTATAGTATGGAACTGGCTGGCCGTACCCTGACCGTTGACATTGGCAGAGTAGCCGCACAGGCGAACGGCGCAGCTTTGATGCATTATGGCGATACGGTTGTCCTTGCAACGGCAACAGCATCGGAAAAACCGAGGGACGGGATTGATTTCTTCCCGTTGTCAGTGGAGTATGAGGAGAAGATGTATTCCGTCGGAAAGATTCCGGGAGGATTTAACAAGAGAGAGGGAAAGGCTGCGGAGAATGCGGTTTTGACCTGTCGCGTCATTGACCGCCCGATGCGTCCGCTGTTCCCGAAGGATTACCGGAATGATGTGCTTCTGGACAATCTGGTTCTCTGCGTAGATCAGGATGCTTCTCCGGAGCTTCTGGCTATGCTGGGTTCCTCTCTGGCAACCTGCATTTCTGATATCCCGTTTGACGGCCCGTGTGCCGCTACTCAGGTCGGTCTGATTGACGGTGAGCTGGTGATCAATCCGACTAATGCACAGAAGCAGATATCAGATCTGGCGCTGACAGTGGCTTCTACCAGAGAAAAGGTGATCATGATTGAGGCCGGAGCCAACGAGGTTCCGGAGGCAAAAATGATTGAGGCAATCTACAAGGCTCATGATGTGAACCAGACGATCATTGCCTTCTTTGATCAGATTATTGCAGAGTGCGGAAAGGTAAAGCACGAGTACGAGTCTTACGCAGTTCCGGAGGAGCTGTTTGCACGGATCAAGGAGCTGGTTCCTCAGGAAGAGATGGAGGAAGCCGTATTCACGGATGAGAAGCAGAAGCGCGAGGAGAATATTGCAAAGATTACCGAGCGTCTGGAAGAGGCGTTTGCAGAGGATGAGGAAGCGCTGGCAATGCTGGGCGATGCCATTTATCAGTATGAGAAGAAGACGGTCCGCAAGATGATCTTAAAGGATCACAAGAGACCGGACGGCCGTCAGATCACGGAGATCCGTCCGCTGGCTGCCGAGATCGATCTGCTGCCGAGAGTACACGGTTCCGGCATGTTTACCCGCGGACAGACCCAGATCATGAATATCTGTACGCTGGCTCCTATGTCGGAAGTGCAGAAGGTAGACGGATTGAATGAGTTTGTGACAGAAAAGCGCTATATGCATCATTATAATTTCCCGGGCTATTCTGTAGGCGAGGCAAAGGCAAGCCGCGGACCGGGTCGCCGTGAGATCGGTCACGGAGCTCTGGCGGAGAGAGCGCTGCTTCCGGTGATTCCTTCTGTTGAGGAATTCCCGTATGCGATCCGCACCGTATCCGAGACTATGGAGTCCAACGGTTCGACCTCTCAGGCATCCGTTTGTGCATCGTCTCTGTCCCTGATGGCAGCCGGTGTTCCGATCAAGGACATGGTAGCCGGCATTTCCTGCGGTCTGGTAACCGGAGATACAGATGATGATTATCTGGTGCTGACGGATATTCAGGGTCTGGAGGATTTCTTTGGAGACATGGACTTTAAGGTTGCAGGTACTCACAAGGGTATTACGGCGATCCAGATGGATATCAAGATTCACGGACTGACTCGTCCGATCGTGGAGGAAGCGATTGCGAGAACCAGAGAGGCCAGAATGTATATCATGGATCATGTGATGGCTCCGGTTATTGCAGAGCCGCGCAAGGAGTTAAGCAAGTACGCTCCGAAGATCGAGACCATTACCATCGATCCGACCAAGATCGGTGA
Organism: Candidatus Caccovicinus sp.; assembly: GCA_051878975.1. Lineage (GTDB taxonomy): Bacteria > Bacillota > Clostridia > Lachnospirales > Lachnospiraceae > Caccovicinus. The sequence goes on along the minus strand of JBJELD010000044.1, from coordinate 52,842 downwards.
TGTAGTCGGCAAGCAGGGCAAGGTAATCAACAAGATCATTGATGAGACCGGTGTTAAGATCGATATTACAGATGACGGAACCGTATCGGTATGCGGTACGGATGCTGCCATGATCAAGAAGGCGATCAAGATCATTGAGAGCATTGTAACAGACATCGAGGCTGGTATGATCCTGACCGGAACGGTTGTGCGGATCATGAATTTCGGTGCATTTGTACAGCTGGCTCCGAACAAGGATGGCATGATTCATATTTCCAAGCTTTCGGACAAGAGAGTGGCAAAGGTGGAGGACGTGGTCAATATCGGTGACGAGGTTACGGTAAAGGTCATTGAGGTAGACAAGATGGGGCGTATCAACCTGAGCATGAAGCCGGGCGATCTGGCAGACAAGAACGCCGCAAAGAAAGAAGATTAAGAAGAATCAATAGAAGCATACAGGCTTTGTTTCCGCGAGTGTGCGCTTTTGCGCACACTCGTTTGTTTTTCAGAAATATATTCCTTTTTGTAAGAAAGTTGTAAATGTGGAAGCAATGAAATTGTGATATAATGCAGAAAGCGCAATGTAAGTGTGATCTGAGGAGGAAATCAAAGAATGAGAACATACTATAGATGGGCAGTGTTGGCCGGCGCAGTCGTACTGGCCTTTTCCAATACATCCGCTGCCTGGGCAGATGAGCTGGTGCAGGGAGGGGCTACCATGGAGACCGCCACGCTGGTACCGGAGTTCCAGAATAGCCAGGCTGCAGGGACGGAAACGACGGCAGCGCCGGTGCCTGTGAGTGATACGGTATCGGGCAGTACCTCGTCAGGAACCGGCACCAGAGTAATCCGGACCGGAGACGGAACGCAGAATCAGGCGGCAGAAACGGCCGCAAACTCCGGCCAGCAGAGCCAGAACACGTCGGCCGGTTCTTCATCGGGAGGCAGCAGCTCGACCCGAGTGATCCGCACCACAGGAGGCAGCGGCCAGACTTCCGGTCAGTCCTCCGGAAGTCAGACTTCTTCCGGCAATGTAGATTATTCTGCAGGACCGGGTGCATTTAATCAGCCTCAGAATCAGGCTGCTGAGACGACCGTTGTGGCTGCTGCAGATGACGGGATCCAGATTTATGATGTGACGAACCCGATCGTGGTGATGACGGAAAAATATTCCTATGATCAGATGGTCAGTGATATGAACCGGCTGAAGGAACGTTACGGAAACAAGATTCAGATCAACGGGATCGGAACTTCTCTGGACGGAAGAACGATCTTTGACTGTATCATTGGAAATCCTTCCGCACCGAAACAGATTCTGATTCAGGGCGGCATTCATGGCCGTGAATATCTGAATCCGATGCTGATGATGCAGCAAATGGAGCTGGCCCTGGCAAACTATGACAGCGGATCCTTCCATAACGTTTCCCTGTCCAGCATGTTTGACCAGGTAGCGATTCATTTTGTCCCGATGAGCAATCCGGATGGGGTGACGATCAGTCAGTTTGGAATTGACGGAATCCGTTCTCAGGAGCTGAAGGATGCAGTCAGTACCTGTTATGTGATGGATACGGCAGCAGGAAGGGCCGGTGATCTGGGAAGCTATCTGAGCAAATGGAAGGCAAACGCCCGCGGTGTGGATCTGAATCTGAATTTTGATGCGCTGTGGCAGAATGTAAATACGACGGAATTTCCTTCTTATTCCGGCTATCGGGGAAGTGCCCCCGGCACGGAACCGGAAACGCAGGCATTGATGAATCTGTATCAGAATCCGCAGTACCCGTGGAAGGCGGTGATTCATTATCATTCCATGGGAGATGTGATCTATTGGGATATTTTAGGAAACAAAGTGCAGGCGGAGTCGGCGGAGCTGGCAAATTTGATGTCCGCTGCTACCGGCGGTTACCAGCTTCTTCCGTCAGAGGGGGGCGGCGGCTACAAGGACTGGATACAGCTGGGAAACAACCCGGTTCCGAGTGTGACTCTGGAAACCGGAAAGGTTGCCTGCCCGATGCCGCTGTCAGAATACCCGATGATCTGGAGTCAGAACCGTCTGACCTGGGCAGTGGCAATGGAATGGGTCATGAACCGGTAGAATACAGAAAAACGTAAAATTTGTGAAAAATGAACGTTGCCTGTTGACAAATGGAATACAGTCCGTTAAGCTGTTGGTAGCGATAAAAATGAAAGGAAGTGAAACAGGATGGAAGGCCGAAGTCAGAGGATGGAGATCATATGCCGCAGTTATAAACGAAAAAGAAAGACGGAACGAGCAGATCAGAGCTGCAGACTCGGGCCTTTCAGCCTGTGGCACTTTGCAGTTTAACAGAATCTGGTAAGCTTTCCCTGCCAAAGTGCGCAGAGTATGAAGACGGGGAAAGTTTGCGCCGCGCTGTTTCGTGCAGTCTGGCAGAGGGGATTTGATCAGACTGTTGTTTCTGCGCTTATAACTGCTGTCATCTGGATAGATGGCAGCTTTTTGCTGTGTAAAAATGTATTGTTTTTTGACAGCAAAACGCTCCCGGATATCCGTTCTGTCCTGATCGGTAGAAAAACGGAAAGGAGCGAGGAAACATGCAGAAGCTTTTTGACATGGAAGAATTTAAGAAAATGGTAGAGGAAAAGCAGTTCCGCAGACTGAAGGAGCAGCTTGTCGAAATGAACGAGGCTGATGTGGCATCGTTTTTGATGGAATTAAATCCGGAGCAGATGGTTGTGGTATTCCGGACACTTCCCAAGGAACTGGCATCGGATGTATTTGCCAATCTGGAGCCGGAGGAGCAGACGCACATTGTGAAAAGTATTACGGATCAGGAGCTTCGCAGCATTGTGGATGATCTGTATGTGGATGATGCGGTGGATATGCTGGAAGAGCTGCCGGCGATTCTGGTGAAACGTGTTCTTCAGAATGCGTCGCCGGATACCCGGAATCTGATCAATCAGTTTCTGAACTATCCGGAGAACAGTGCTGGAAGCATTATGACAGCGGAGTATGTGGGACTGAAAAAGAATATGACGGTGGAACAGGCATTTGCTTATATCCGGAAGCATGGTGTGGATAAGGAAACGATCTATACCTGTTATGTGATGGATGCAAAGCGGAGTCTGGAGGGTGTGGTGACGGTCAAGGATCTTCTGATGCATCCTTATGAGGCGGTGCTGGAGGACATTATGGATACGCATGTCATCAAGGCGGTGACCACGGAGGATCAGGAGGCGGTGGTGGAGCAGTTCCACAAATATGATCTCCTGTCTCTCCCGGTAGTGGATCATGAAAATCGTCTGGTGGGAATTGTCACAGTCGATGATGTGGTGGATGTTATGGAAGAGGAAGCCACCGAAGACTTTGAAAAGATGGCGGCCATGCATCCCAGCGAAAAGCCGTATTTAAAGACCGGCGTGTTTCAGCTGGCCAAGAACCGGATTGCCTGGCTTCTGGTTCTGATGCTCAGCAGTATGATTACCGGCGGGATTCTGGCAAAATATGAGGAAGCGTTTGCTGTGCTTCCTCTGCTGGTGACCTTCATTCCGATGCTGACGGATACGGGCGGCAATGCAGGCAGCCAGTCCAGCACGCTGATCATTCGTGGTATGGCAGTCGGGGAGATTCAGCCAAAGGATGTCTTCCTGGTGTTCTGGAAGGAGCTGCGGGTCGGACTGGTGGTCGGTGCGATTCTGGGCGCAGTGAATTTCCTTCGTCTGATCATCATGTATCCGGGCCAGAGCATGGTCTGCCTGACGGTGGTGCTCAGCCTGCTGGTTACGGTTGTGATTGCCAAGACCATTGGCTGCCTGCTTCCGATTGCAGCAAAGTGCATGAAGCTGGATCCGGCCATTATGGCGGCGCCGCTGATTACCACCATTGTAGACGCGGTCAGTCTGATGGTATATTTCCGCCTGGCGGTGGAGTTTCTCCATCTTTCGTAGGAGGAAGGCATTGTCAATTCGGGGGCTTTGATTTATAATGGTAGCGATGAGGATGGGGAAGAAACGGGCTGCGGCGGGCCGTAACTTGAAAGAATGCCCGGGTTTCGGCTTCTTCCTCACTATCGCATAAAAAATACTAGGAGCGAACGAACATGAAGGTTAGAACCAGATATGCACCCAGCCCGACCGGACGGATGCATGTAGGAAATTTAAGAACAGCATTATATGCGTATTTGATTGCCAAGCATGAGGGCGGAGATTTTCTCCTTCGAATTGAAGATACGGATCAGGAGCGCTATGTAGAAGGCGCAACGGAGATTATTTACCATACACTCCAGGAAACCGGACTGATCCATGATGAGGGTCCGGACAAGGACGGAGGCTGCGGGCCGTATGTGCAGAGTGAGCGTCAGAAGGCCGGCATTTATCTGGAGTACGCCAAAAAGCTGATTGAGAAAGGCGAGGCCTATTACTGCTTCTGTACGCCGGAGCGCCTGGAAAGCCTGAAGCATGAGGTAAACGGCGAGATGATCATGAACTATGACAAGCATTGTCTGCAGCTTTCCAAGGAAGAGATCGAGGCTAACTTAAAGGCCGGCATTCCGTATGTTATCCGCCAGAATAATCCGACGGAGGGAACTACGACGTTCCATGACGAGATTTACGGGGACATTACGGTGGACAATTCCGAGTTGGATGATATGGTACTGATCAAGTCCGACGGTTATCCGACCTATAATTTTGCCAATGTAGTAGATGATCATCTGATGGGGATCACCCATGTGGTAAGGGGAAATGAGTATTTGTCCTCCTCCCCGAAGTATAATCGTCTGTATGATGCGTTCGGCTGGGAGGTGCCGGTATACGTACACTGCCCGCTGATCACCAATGAGGAGCATCAGAAGCTGAGCAAGAGAAGCGGACATTCTTCCTATGAGGATCTGATTGACCAGGGCTTTTTAACAGAGGCAGTAGTCAATTATGTGGCGCTGCTTGGCTGGTCACCGGAAGGAAACCGGGAGATCTTCAGCCTGGAGGAGATGGTGAAGGAGTTTGATTATCGCCGTATGAGCAAATCTCCGGCCGTATTCGATATGACCAAGTTAAAATGGATGAACGGCGAATATATGAAGGCGATGGATGAGGAGAAGTTCTATGAGATGGCGCTTCCTTACATTCAGAAAGTGATTCACAAGGATCTGGATTTCCGGAAGATCGCAAAAATGGTGAAGACCAGGATCGAGATTTTCCCGGACATTGCGGATCACATTGATTTCTTTGAGAAGATGCCGGAGTATGACGTGTCCATGTATCAGCACAAGAAGATGAAGAGCACGCCGGAAACCTCGCTTGCCGTGCTGAAGGACGTGCTGCCGATTCTGGAGGCGCAGGAGGATTTCAGCAACGATGCGCTGTATCAGAAGCTGATGGAGTATGTCAATGAGAAGGGCTATAAGACCGGCTTTGTTATGTGGCCGATCCGTACGGCCGTATCCGGCAGGCAGATGACACCTGCAGGTGCTACCGAAATTATGGAAGTACTTGGAAAGGAAGAGTCTCTGGCTCGGATCCGGGCAGCAATTGAGAAACTGGAGGGCAGCAATGCCGTTTAATGAAGCACAGACCCGGGCGGTGAGCCACGGGAAGGGACCGATGATGGTTCTGGCCGGTCCGGGTTCTGGAAAGACCACGGTGATTGTGGGCCGGGTCCGGAATCTGGTGGAACGTCAGGGCGTCAATCCGTCTTCGATTCTGGTGATTACCTTTACCAGGGCAGCTGCCAGCGAAATGGAAGAGAGGTATCTGGCTTCGGAAGAGAAGCATATGGGTGGAAGGGTCAGTTTTGGCACCTTCCATTCTGTGTTTTTTCATATATTAAAGCTTGCTTACCAGTATGATGCGTCCAGCATTGTAAAAGAGGAGCAGCGGGTCCGGCTGATCCGGGAGGAGATGGAACATCTTGCTCTGGATCTGGAGGATGAAGGAGAGTTTATCCGCTCGATTTTGAATGAGATCAGCGCGGTGAAGGGGGAAATGATTTCGCTGGATCATTATTATGCAAAAAACTGTTCCGCGGAGATTTTTAAGCAGCTTTATGAGAGCTACGAAGAAGGTCTGAGGAAGCTGGGACTTCTGGATTTTGATGATATGCTGGTGATGTGCTGGCAGCTGTTTCGGGAGCGGAAGGATATCCTTTCTGCCTGGCAGAAAAAATATCAGTATATTCTGATTGATGAATTTCAGGATATCAACCGGATTCAATATGAAGTGGTCCGGATGATGGCGCTGCCGCAGAACAACCTGTTTGTGGTTGGGGATGATGATCAGTCCATTTACCGGTTCCGCGGAGCCAGACCGGAGCTGATGCTGGGATTTCCGAAGGATTATCCGGACAGTGAACAGATTCTTCTGAATATCAATTACCGTTCTACGCCGCAGATCGTAGAAGCGGCCGGGAACGTGATTGCTCACAATAAGACCCGCTTTCCAAAAGATATCCGGGCGCAGAAGGGGAAGGGCCGGCCGGTCATCACGCGGGTCTGGAAGGACGGGGCCGAGGAAGTGGACAACATCTGCCGGGAAATCCGGGACTATATTCGGATCGGAGCTGCGTATGAGGAGATTGCCGTGTTGTTCCGCACCAATCAGGGCCCGCGCCTTCTGGTGGAAAAGATGATGGAGTACAATATTCCGTTTCAGATCCGGGACGAGCTGCCGAATATCTATGACCACTGGATCGCCAGAAACCTTTTGGATTACATTCTGATCGCAAGGGGCCATACGGAGCGGGGCCGGGTGCTGTCCGTCATCAACCGGCCGAAGCGCTACATCAGCCGGGATGCTCTGGAAGGAACGCTGATCAGCTGGGAGCAGGTGAAATCCTTTTATCAGGATAAAGGATGGATGGTGGAGCGGATCGAGGATCTGGAGTATCATCTGTCTGCCATTCGAAAAATGGCGCCTTCGGCCGCAATCAATTATATTCGGAAGGCAGTTGGGTATAATGATTTTCTGAAGGAATATGCCGGGGCGCGTCGGATGAAACCGGAGGAGCTTTATGAGGTAGCGGATCAGATTCAGGAAAGCGCTGCCCAGTATAAAACCTGTGAGGCCTGGTTTCATCATATTCTGGAGTACCGGGAGCAGCTTCAGCAGCAGGTCCGGGACCGGAACCGGAAGAAAGAAGGTGTTGCGCTGATGACCATGCACAGCGCTAAGGGACTGGAATTTCGGATCGTGTACATTCTGGATGCAAATGAAGGCGTCACGCCGCATCATAAGGCAGTTCTGGAGGCGGATCTGGAAGAGGAGCGCCGGATGTTTTATGTGGCGATGACGAGAGCCAGGGAGCGGCTTCATATTTATTATGTGAAGGAACGGTATCATAAGAAAATGGAAGTATCGCGGTTTGTGAGAGAATATCTGGAGGAAACCGCACATTAACGGGAAAGGCAGGCGGAAGCTGTGAACAGTGAGAAGAACGCACTTGTCCATGTGTACTGCGGAGACGGGAAGGGAAAGACGACTGCGGCGGTTGGTCTGGCGGTGAGGGCGGCCGGACGAGGGAAAAACGTGTTGATGGCACGATTTCTGAAAACGGAGGATTCCGGGGAGGTTTGGGTACTCAGATCCATTCCGGGGATCGTTCTGCTCCCCTGTGAAAAGAGTTTTGGTTTTACCTTTCAGATGACGGAGACAGAAAAGGCGGAGGCCGCGGTTTATTATCAGGAGTTGTTTGGACAGGCGGTTTGCCTGGCACAGGAGGCAGACCTGCTGATTCTGGATGAGATTCTGGCGGCCTGCAATGCAGGGCTGATCGAAAAGCGGACCCTTGAGAATTTTTTAAAGGAACGGCCGGGTACGCTGGAGGTAGTTCTGACCGGGCGTGGCCCGTGGCCCGGACTTCTGGAGCTGGCAGATTATGTGACGGAGATGAAAGCGGTCCGTCATCCGTTCCAGAGGGGGATCCGGGCAAGAGAAGGAATCGAATATTAAAGACCTTGCGCTTTTTGCTGTTTTTTGGTAAAATGTATTAAGAATAATGGGCCTAGGAGGAACCAACGAATGAAGGACAACGAAAAATTGAACTGGAATTTAGGCGAGAACGGAGAAGAGCCGGAGGAGACGACGGTTACCTTGACTCTGGATGATGATACGACTCTGGAATGTGTCGTGATTAATATCTTCCAGGCCGGTGACAAAGAGTATATCGCGCTGCTCCCGATGGAAGGTCCGGCTGCAGAGGAAGGCGAGGTTTATCTGTACCGTTATACGGAGGATGAGAACGGTCAGCCGAATCTGGAAAACATTGAAGATGATGAGGAATTTGAGATCGTGTCTGACGCATTTGACGAGATGCTGGATTCTGCCGAGTACGATGAACTGGTAGGAGAGGACGAACTGGAAGATTAAAAAGAGCGGAAACGCAGATAACAAAAAACGTAACAAACAGCAGGGCTGTCACCGAAGAAAAGGTGACAGCCCGTTTTTGTACTGCGGCAGAGCCGACTTTGATTTTATACATTGAAGCGGAAGAGAATCACATCTCCGTCCTTTACTACATAGTCCTTGCCCTCCAGGCGGACCAGACCTTTTTCCTTGGCAGCTGCGTAGGTTTTGCAGTCTAAAAGATCCTGATAGTTGACAACCTCGGCCCGGATAAAGCCGCGCTCGAAATCAGAGTGAATCTTTCCGGCAGCCTGCGGTGCCTTGGTTCCTACCTTGATGGTCCATGCACGGGTCTCCGTAACACCTGCTGTCAGATAGCTGATCAGGCCCAGAATGCGGTAGCTGGCAGCAATCAGCTTGTCCAGACCGGACTCTGTTAAGCCCAGATCCTCCAAAAACATTGCCTTCTCATCTTCATCCAGCTCGGCAATTTCCTGCTCGATCTGTGCACAGATGACGAATACCTCACAGCCGTTTTCGGCAGCAAATTCTCGTACTTTCTGAACGTGCAGATTAGATGCGCCGTCGTCTGCCAGATCTTCCTCGGCTACGTTCGCAGCGAAAATAACCGGCTTCCAGGTCAGCAGATTTAAGGAATTGACAAATTCCGTTTCCTCCTCGTCAGCAAGCTCCATGCCTCTTGCGAGCTTTCCTTCTTCCAGACGGTCCTTGATCCGTTTAAGAAGCTCCACCTCTTTTGCCAGTTCCTTATTGTTGAATGCGCCCTTGGAGGTCTTGGCGATCCGGCGCTCCAGAATCTCGATATCGGAGAAGATCAGCTCCAGATTGATGGTTTCAATGTCACGCATCGGATCGACACTTCCATCTACATGAATCACATTGGGATCCTCGAAGCAGCGCACCACATGAACAATGGCATCTACCTCACGGATATTGGAAAGGAACTGGTTTCCCAGACCCTCACCCTTGGATGCGCCCTTTACCAGGCCGGCAATATCCACGAATTCGATCACAGCAGGTGTGATTTTTTCGGAATCATACAGAGCGGCCAGCTGCTTTAAGCGGGAATCCGGAACGGCAACCACGCCGACATTCGGGTCAATGGTGCAAAACGGGTAATTGGCCGATTCGGCGCCTGCTTTGGTCAGAGAATTAAAAAGGGTGCTTTTGCCGACATTCGGCAGCCCTACAATACCTAACTTCATCGTTTCTTACCTTCCTATCTGTTTATTATGGAAATCTGTCCATTGGCGATGCTGCAGCGAAAGGAAAAGAAGCACAGCATCATTTATTAGAATAGCATAGTTTTTCTTCTATGAAAAGGAAAATTTTTGCTTGTCGAATTCTCCCATATTCTGTCAATCGAAATACGTTGCTTTTTCGGAGATTTCAGGGTAAAATGTAAGAAGCTTAAAGGTGGAGAGGAGTTTTACATATGACAACGGGTGGAGCGGATTTAAGCTTTGTGCATCTTGGGATTACCATCGGGCATTTGAGAAACAGCATTTCGGTCTTTGGGTTCCGCATCGCATTTTATGGAATTATCATCGGATGCGGGATGCTGGCGGGTATCTGGCTGGCACAGTCGGATGCAAAAAGACGGGGACAGGATCCGGAACTGTACCTGGATTTTGCATTATATGCCATCATTTTTTCGATCATTGGAGCGCGTGCCTATTACGTGATTTTCCAGTGGGATGCATACAAGAATGATCTGCTTCAGATCTTCAATCTTCGGGCAGGCGGGCTGGCGATCTACGGAGGCGTGATCGGAGCGGTTCTGACTCTGATTGTATTTGCAAAGGTAAGAAACGTGTCATTTTTTTCCATGGCAGACAGCGGCGTCCTCGGACTGGTTCTGGGCCAGATTATCGGGCGCTGGGGGAACTTTTTTAACTGCGAGGCCTTTGGCGGATATACGGACAGTCTGCTGGCGATGAGGATCAAGATGTCCATCGTAAATCCATCCATGATATCACAGGAGCTGATTGATCATAAGATCGTGGAGCAGGGCGTGGAATACATACAGGTCCATCCCACATTCCTATATGAATCCTTATGGAATTTATGCCTTCTGATGTTTATGTTATGGTACCGGAAGAGAAAAAAATTTGACGGTGAGATGTTTCTGATTTATCTGCTGGGCTACGGTCTGGGAAGAAGTTGGATTGAAGGGCTTAGGACGGATCAGCTTCTGTTTTTCGGAACAGGACTTCCGGTCTCCCAGTGTCTGTCCATCCTTCTTGTGACGGGCGCCGCCTGTGTCCTCATCTGGAAACACAAACATCTGAAACGCGAGAAAAAGGAGAGCATAGGATGAATCTTTCAAAAAACGAATTAATCGAAAAAATTGAATCGGCAAGAATGGTATTGAATGCCAGCATTGACGAGGGACTGGATTACGAACAGATTTATCAGTACAGTGTGGAACTGGACCATTGGATTGAACAATATATCGTGGCAGGATTTTAAAAAAATCGCATATGTTGAGGCGGCTGCAGACACCGGTGCAGCTGCCTTATTTCTTCCTTTGATTTTTTTTCAATTCTTGAAAATTTTCTTGATATTTTCCCGGGGATGTACTAAAATGAAAATACGAGTGGTGGAAAGTGGTAGAAAGTGGAACAAAGGGGTAGCCAAGTGGATTGGCTGTATGGAATGGATGCCAGGTGATTTGTATGTTCATGGGTGAATACAATCATACAGTTGATGCGAAGGGACGTCTCATCGTACCTTCCAAATTCAGAGAGCAGCTGGGAGATGAATTCGTTGTTACGAAGGGACTGGACGGCTGCTTGTTTGTGTATGAAAACACCGAATGGAAAGCCCTGGAAGAAAAGCTCCATGCACTCCCGCTTACCAATGCCAATGCCAGAAAGTTCTCAAGATTTTTCCTGGCAGGCGCCACTGTCTGCGAAGTAGACAAGCAGGGAAGAATCCTTCTTCCGGCAGTTCTTCGGGATTTTGCCGGAATTGAAAAGGACGCCGTGCTGGTAGGCGTGGGAAGCCGGATTGAGATCTGGGCAAAGGACCGCTGGCTGGAAGCCAACTCCTACGATGACATGGAAGAAATCGCAGAAAATATGGAAGGACTGGGAATTTAAATGGAATTTGAGCATAAATCAGTTCTGCTTCACGAGACCATAGACAGCCTGAATGTGAAACCAGACGGCATTTATGTGGACGGTACCTTAGGAGGAGGCGGCCATGCATATGAGCTCTGCAGGCGCCTTGATAAGAACGGAAGACTGATTGGAATTGACCAGGATGCGGATGCCATTGCAGCGGCATCGAAGCGGCTGGAGGAATTTAAAGACCGGGTAACCATCGTCAGAAGCAATTATGTGGAGACCCCGCAGGTCCTGGAAAGCCTGGGGATCGGGAAGGTAGATGGGATTTATCTGGATCTGGGAGTTTCTTCGTATCAGCTGGATACACCGGAGCGCGGCTTTACCTATCGGGAGGATGCGCCGCTGGATATGAGGATGGATCAGCGGAAGACGATGACGGCTGCGGATATTGTGAATACCTACAGCGAGTTGGACCTTTACCGGATCATTCGGGATTACGGAGAAGATAAATTTGCAAAGAACATTGCCAAGCATATTGTAAGGAAGCGGCAGGAGAAGCCGATTGAAACTACAGGCGAATTGATCGACGCGATCAAGGCGGCGATTCCGGCAAAGATCCGGGCGACCGGAGGCCATCCGGCGAAGCAGACCTTTCAGGCAATCCGCATTGAGCTAAATGGAGAGCTGGATGTCCTGACCAATTCCATCGACCGGATGATTGAGCTTTTAAATCCGGGTGGAAGGCTGGCAATCATCACATTCCATTCCCTGGAGGACCGGATTGTGAAAAATAAATTCAGGGAGAATGAAAATCCCTGTATCTGCCCGCCGGATTTTCCGGTGTGTGTCTGCGGAAGAGTCAGCAGGGGCAAGGTAATTACCAGAAAGCCCATTCTTCCCACAGAGGCAGAAGAGGAAGAAAATAAACGCTCCAAAAGCTCAAAGCTGAGAGTTTTTGAGCGCCAATCGCATTGAAACATTAGACATTTTTATTACAGGCATAAGGAAAAGGCAAGGGAGGAAGACTGAGATGGCTGAGAAGAGGAGTTCATACCAGACAAGAGAATATATTGAGGGGAACACCGTTCGAAAAGTAAAGCCGGCTCAGGTTCCGGGCAAGGTCAGACACCAGGAGACCCGCAGAACGGTGGATTACACGGTGCGGCGGAACCAGGAAAAGGCTCTTCAGATGGATTTGCCTTTTGTGATTATTCTTACAGTGGCAGCGATCTGTACGTTATACCTGTGCGTCAATTATCTGCACGTACAGTCTTCCATCACGTCCAGAATCCACAATATTGAGCTGCTGGAGAAGGAGCTGGAGGTCATGAAATCCGAGAATGATGCTCTGGAAACCAGCATCAATACATACGTGGATCTGGATCATGTGTATGAAGTGGCGACAAAAGATTTGGGGATGGTGTATGCCAACAAGAATCAGGTCATTTTGTATAACAAAACAGAAAGCGAGTATGTAAGACAGTATGAAGACATCCCAAAACACTAAGAGACCGGGTAAGAAAAACGGTCCGAGGTTATTTGTGACTTACATGCAGGAAAAGCTGGCGGTTACCGTTCTGGTAATTACGCTGGCTTTGTTTGCATTAGTTATGGTGCTTTATAATATCGTAAAAACGAAGCAGGAGGATTATACACAGATCGTACTATCCCAGCAGGAATATGATAGTCGGGTGATCCCTTACCGGAGGGGAGATATTGTGGATCGGAACGGCACATTTCTGGCAACCAGCGAGAAGGTTTACAACCTGATCCTGGATCCGAATCAGATCATGACGGCACCGGAACGGTATCTGGAGCCTACGGTCAATGCGCTGGCCCAGGTATTCGGCTATGATGCCGCCGAGCTGCGGACGTTAATTGAAGCACATCCGGATTCTTATTATATCCGGTATGCCAGACAATTAAGCTATGACCAGAAGGTGGAATTTGAGAACCTGAAGACCGAGATCAACAAGGCGAATCAGGATGCCGATTCCAGGGAACGGGTGAAAGGCGTCTGGTTTGAAGATGAGTACCGCAGAGTGTATCCGTACAACAGTCTGGCCTGCAATGTGATCGGTTTTGCACAGGCAGACGGCGCAGGCGGAAGCGGCGGTATTGAACAGTATTATAACAGCCAGCTGATCGGAGTGAACGGACGGGAATACGGCTATCTGAATGAGGAGACGAACCTGGAGCGGGTGATCAAGCCGGCGACCAACGGCAATACGATCGTTTCCACGATTGATGTGAATGTACAGAAAATCGCGGAAAAGTACATTGATCAGTGGGAGAGCACGACAGGAAGCAATATGAGTGCAGCCATTGTCATGAACCCGAAAAACGGGGAAGTGCTGGCCATGACCAACAAGAATCATTTCGATCTGAACAATCCACGTGATCTGGGCGGGCGCTATACCGATGAGGAGCTCCGTCAGTTCGGCATCAAGGAGGCTATCGATGATTACCGACGTAAGAATCCGGACCAGCCGAAGCTGACGGAGGATCAGGTGTCCCAGCATTACACGGAGGATGAGATCAAATCCCTGGGAACCCAGGTAGCCTGGAATAAGATCTGGAGAAATTTCTGTGTCAGCGATACTTATGAGCCGGGTTCCCCGCAGAAGATCTTTACCATTGCAGGTGCGCTGGAGGAAGGCGTCCTGACGGGAAATGAGAGCTTTTACTGTGATGGATACCAGGAGGTGGGCGGCTGGACCATCAAGTGTGTAAAGCGGACCGGACACGGGATGCAGACGGTGCCGGAGACGCTGATGAATTCCTGCAACGACGCGCTGATGCAGATCGGTGCCATGATGGGGAAGGACCGTTTTGTGAAATACCAGAAGCTGTTCGGTTTCGGCTCCAGAACCGGTATTGATCTTCCGGGTGAGGCGGATACCAGTACTCTGATTTATGATGCAGACGAGATGAATGCTTCTTCGCTGGCGACGAATTCCTTTGGACAGAATTTTAACTGTACCATGATTCAGATGGCGGCGGCCTACTGCTCGGTCATCAACGGCGGTTCCTATTATGAACCCCATGTGGTGAAGCAGATTTTGAATGAGCAGGGCTCGGTGGTCAAAAAAATTGAGCCGAATCTGGTGCGGGAGACGGTATCAGAGAGCACGGCGAATTATATTAAAGACGCTCTGTTTCGGACTGTTTCCGAGGGAACCGGAAAGGCGGCGCAGGTGGCCGGCTACAAGGTAGGCGGGAAGACCGGTACAGCCGAGAAGTATCCGCGGGGAACCGGAAATTATCTGGTATCCTTTGCCGGTTTTGCGCCGGTAGATGATCCGCAGCTGTTTGTCTATGTGATTATTGATGTGCCGCATGTGGAGGATCAGCCTCACAGTACCTTTGCGACCAATATTGTCCAGCAGATTCTGACGGAGGCACTTCCTTACATGAATGTCTTCCCGGATACGGAGCTTCCGGAGGTTTCGGAAGAAATCGAGAGTCAGCTTCCGCAGGAGGAAGGAATTTCTGCCGGTGGTGAGATGGTGCCGGGCGAGACGCAGGAGGAAACCGAGCCGGAGAGCAAGGTTTATGAGACGGATGAGTATGTAGAGCCGGACGGTGAGGCATCCGGTATTCCGGCGGATCTGCCAAGCGTTCCGGAAAGCCAGGAGATGCCGGAGCCCGACTGGAAAGCGGCTTTTGCGGAGGCCGGAGACCGGGAGGAGCAGACCGAGGAGACCGGTACTCTGGCGCCGGAAAGCGCACAGAGCAGTGAACCGCAGACGGAACCGGAAACCAGTGGGGCCGTGGTGGAAAGCCGGCCGGAGAGTCCGGAACCGGAAAGTGAACACAGCGAAAGTCCGCAGGCACCGGAGCCTTCCGCTGCGGATACACAGGTCCCTGCCAGGGAATGATCCGCTCTTTGGAAGGCCGGAAAAGAAGGAATAAAAGCCCGGAATTTCCATATACTGAACCGAGGAAAGACAGGAGTCGGGCATGAATGAAAATCAGACCTGTCACCGGGGAAAAACAGCCGTTCTCTATTTCCTGTTGTCGCTTATGATGATTGGATTAGCAGGACGGCTTTTTTATCTGATGATCTTCCGGTCTCAGTATTACTCTGCAAAAGCGGAAGATTTGCATCAGAGGGAGCGGACCATAAAAGCGGCCAGAGGACGGATCCTGGACCGGAACGGGGTGGTGCTGGCAGACAACCGGACCGTCTGTACGATTTCCGTGATCCACAATCAGGTCAAGGAGCCGGAGAAGACCATTGAGGTTTTGTGCCGGGAACTGGAGCTTCCGGAGGAAGAGGTCCGCAAAAAAGTCGAGAAGAGAAGCTCCAGGGAGGTCATTGCTGCCAATGTGGAGAAGGAAACGGGCGACCGGGTCCGAAGCTACGGCCTGTCCGGCGTGAAAGTAGATGAGGACTACAAGCGTTATTATCCGTTTGACAGTCTGGCGTCCAAGGTGCTGGGTTTTACCGGCGGGGACAATCAGGGCGTGATTGGGCTGGAGGTAAAATATGAGTCTTTTCTGAAAGGAGCCAACGGGACGATTCTGACGCTTGCGGATGCGGCAGGGGTTGAGCTGGAGAACGGAAAGGAGGAACGGATCGAACCGGTCACAGGGAATGATCTGATTACCAGTCTGGATGTGAATATTCAGCAGTATGCCCAACAGCTGGCTTATGAGACCATGGAACAGAAAAATGCAAAGGGCGTTTCGATTCTGGTGATGAATCCGCAGAACGGAGAAATCCTGGCGCTGGTGAACGTGCCGGAATTTAATCTGAATGAGCCGTTTACCCTGGACCAGAATCTGGTCAGTGAAAGTGCCAGGCAGAAGGCTGCCGGGGAGGAGGCTGCCGGGATGACAAAGCAGGAGCGGCGGAACCGGATGTGGCGGAATACCTGTGTCAGCGACACCTATGAGCCGGGCTCTACTTTCAAGATCATCACGGCGGCGGCCGGACTGGAAGCCGGCGTGGTAACGCTTGAGGACCGGTTTTCCTGTCCGGGCTTCCGGATCGTGGAGGACCGGAAGATCCGGTGCCACAAGGTCGGCGGACACGGAGGCGAAACCTTTCTGCAGGGGATGATGAATTCCTGCAATCCGGTGCTGATCGACGTGGGGCAGCGACTGGGGGTGGATGCCTACTGCCGGTATTTTGAACAGTTTGGACTGAAGGGAAAGACCGGGATCGATATTCCGGGAGAAGCGTCCACTATCATGCACAAAAAAGAAAATATGGGGCCGGTGGAACTGGCAACAGTCTCCTTCGGCCAGTCCTTCCAGATTACGCCGGTGCAGCTGATTACAACCGTATCCTCCATCATCAACGGGGGAAGACGGGTGACACCGCATTTCGCCGTGGCTGCAAGGTCGGCAGATGAGACCTGGATCAAAAAATTTTCCTATCCGCAGGGACGGGAGATTCTGTCCGGGGAAACCAGCGCTGCCATGCGCTATATTCTGGAGCAGGTGGTGGCGGAGGGTAGCGGTAAGAAGGCGGCGCTGGAAGGATACCGGATCGGCGGAAAGACTGCCACATCGGAGAAACTGCCGAGAAGTCTCAAGAAATATATCTCTTCCTTCATCGGCTTTGCACCGGCGGATAATCCACAGGTTATCGCGCTGATTACCATTGATGAGCCGGAGGGAATCTATTACGGAGGCACGATTGCGGCACCGGTAATTGCGGATTTATTTCGGAATATTCTTCCCATTCTGGGAATCCAAGAAACGGGAGATAGCAGTTGATTATTCCCGGAAAAAGACGTATACTACATAATGACTCTTGTCCCATGAAGCTGGAGTAACTACATAAGAATTTGAGGTGTCCTATGATTAATGAAACGATTTTAGCTATTATAATAGCATTTGCAATCAGTGCAATTTTATGCCCGGTGGTGATCCCGTTTCTGCATAAGCTGAAATTCGGCCAGCAGGTCCGGGATGACGGCCCGCAGGCACATCTGAAGAAGCAGGGAACGCCTACCATGGGCGGTCTGGTGATCCTGACCAGCATTATCATTACGTCCCTGTTTTATATTCCCCGTTATCCGAAGATTATTCCGATTCTGTTTGTAACTGTGGGCTTTGGTATTATCGGTTTCCTGGATGATTATATCAAGATTGTGATGAAGCGTTCAGAGGGCCTGAATCCGAAGCAGAAGCTGCTCGGGCAGATTGTGATTACGGGCATATTTGCCTGGTATCTGGTGACCAGCGGAGAGGTCGGAACCGGGATGCTGGTACCGTTCACCGGCGGTTTTGACGGCGGATATTTCTTGAATCTGGGAATTCTGTTTATACCGGCTGTGTTTTTTATTGTGCTGGGAACCGATAACGGCGTGAATTTTACCGACGGTCTGGACGGTTTATGTACCAGTGTTACCATTCTGGTTGCCACCTTCCTCACCATTGTTTCGCTGGGCGAGGACAGCGGCATCAGCCCGATCACCGGTGCAGTGGTGGGAAGTCTTCTGGGATTTTTGCTGTTTAATGTGTATCCGGCCAAGGTGTTTATGGGAGATACCGGTTCTCTGGCTCTGGGCGGTTTTGTGGCCTCCAGTGTGTTTATGATGCAGATTCCGCTGTTCCTTGTGATCATCGGCTTTATTTATCTGGCAGAGGTTCTGTCGGTGATCATTCAGGTCACATATTTTAAGAAGACCAGGGGAAAGCGATTCTTTAAGATGGCTCCGATCCACCATCATTTTGAGCTGTGCGGGTGGTCGGAGACACGGGTAGTTGCAGTCTTTGCCACCGTTACGGCGATCCTCTGCCTGGTGGCGTACTTAGGATTATAGGAGGTTGTTGTGTTGAGCAGTCAGAAGGTGTTAGTGGCAGGTACCGGCCTCAGCGGTATCGCAGCGGCAAAGCTGTTGCTGGCTATGGGCGGGGAAGTTGTGCTCTATGACGGTAATGAAAAGCTGAATGAGGAAGAATTAAAAGCAAAATTTGAAGACAGCCAGAATGTCAGCGTTGTACTGGGCGAGCTGAAGCGGACAGATCTTCTGGGCGTGGAGCTGTGCATCATCAGTCCGGGCATTCCGCTGGAGGCTCCCTTTGTAGCCGTGCTGGATGAGGCGAAGGTTCCGATCTGGGGAGAGATCCAGCTGGCTTATCATTGTGCCAAGGGACGCCTGGCCGCCATCACGGGAACCAACGGAAAGACCACGACAACGGCGCTGACCGGACAGATCATGAAGGACTATTTTGACAGCGTGTTTGTGGTGGGAAACATCGGGATTCCTTATACCGAGGTTGCGCTCGAGACGAAGGAGAATTCCGTGACGGTGGCGGAGGTTTCCAGCTTCCAGCTTGAGACGATCATGGATTTTCGGCCGCAGGTCAGCGCGATCCTGAATATTACACCGGATCATCTGAACCGTCACGGAACCATGGAGCGGTATATCAATGTGAAAAAGAGCATTGCGCTGAATCAGACGGAGGAGGATACCATCGTCCTGAACTATGACGATCCGGTGCTGAGAAGTTTCGGGCTGAAGGAAAAAGGGAAGGCGGAGCCGGACGGAGAACAACCGGAGGAGCCGGAGTTTGAACTGAAGGCAAAGGTATTTTTCTTCAGCAGCCGGAACAAACTGGAAAACGGGCTTTATCTGGAGGGCGAGGAGATCGTCTGGAGTCATGACGGAAAGCAGGAGGACGTGGTATGCGTCAAGGATCTGCAGCTTCTGGGACGCCACAATTATGAAAATGTGATGGCAGCAGTTGCCATCGGCCTGACCATGGGAGTTCCGCTCTCCTCGATTCAGAAGACCATTGTCCAGTTCAAGGCGGTGGAGCACCGGATCGAGTTTGTGGCAGAGCGCTACGGCGTGAAGTATTACAACGATTCCAAGGGGACCAATCCGGATGCGGCGATTCAGGCGGTCCGGGCTATGCCGGGACCGACCATTCTGATTGCCGGCGGCTATGACAAGCACAACGAGTATGATGAGTGGATTGAGTCCTTCGGGGGAAAGGTCCGGTATATGGTGCTGATCGGGCAGACCAGGGATAAGATCGCACAGTGCGCGAGGGAGCATGATTTCCACGATATCATGTATGCGGAGGATATGCAGGAGGCGGTGCGTGTATGTGCGTCTTATGCCAATATGGGTGACTACGTCCTGCTGAGTCCGGCCTGTGCAAGCTGGGGGATGTTTAAAAATTATGAGGAGCGAGGACGTATCTTTAAAGAATGCGTACTCAGCCTTTGATAGGAGGAGACTGCATGGCAAAACAGCAGAGGCCGGGAGGAAGGCCTGCGCAGAAGTCCGGACAGCGGCCGCAGCAGGTTCAGCGAGGACCGGACGTGCGGCAGACAGCACAGATACAGCGGATGCAGGGACGCCCTGGTCCGCCGGTGTACCGGAGCGCTCAGCCGACAGCCGGAAAGAAAGGCGGGAAGACCAGGCGGTTTTATGATTACAGCCTGTTGTTTACCATCATTTTTCTGACCGTGTTTGGCCTGGTTATGATCTATAGCTCCAGTTCGTATTCCGCGCAGATTAAGTTTCATGATGCCGGGTATTTTATGAAGCGTCAGGGTATCATTGCCCTGGGCGGATTTTTCGTTATGCTGGTCATTTCGAAAATTGATTATCACTTTTTTGCGCGGTTTGCCATGCTGGCTTACGTACTGTCCTATGTGCTGATGCTGATGGTGATGCTGACGCCGCTGGGCAAGCAGGTGAACGGAAAGAAGCGGTGGCTGGCGCTGGGGCCGATTCAGTTTCAGCCGACCGAGCTGGTAAAAATCGCGCTGATCCTGCTGATTGCGGTGGTGATCACGCAGATGGGCAATCAGATCAATACCTTCAAGGGCCTGCTCAAAATTGTGTTTCTCACCGTGCCGATTGCCGCACTGGTGGCAAAGAACAACTTAAGCTCCGGCATTATTATTCTGGGTATTGCATTTGTCATGGCGTTTGTGGCAAGCAAGCTGAAGCTTCCCTTTGCGGCCTGTGTGGCCGGAATCGGGGTCATTGTGGCTTTTGCAGGTCCTATCGCCACGGTGCTGGAGAGTATCGGAATCGTGCAGGGCTATCAGCTGAGCCGGATCCATGTATGGCTGGATCCGGAGGCTTATCCGCAGGACGGCGGTTACCAGGTACTGCAGGGGCTTTATGCGATCGGCTCCGGCGGTCTGGTCGGAAAAGGCCTGGGCGAGAGCATTCAGAAGCTGGGTTTTGTGCCGGAAGCGCAGAATGATATGGTATTTTCCATCATCTGCGAAGAACTGGGAATTTTCGGAGCGATTTCCGTTATCCTGATCTTTTTATTTATGATTTATCGGTTTATGCTGATTGCCAGCAATGCGCCGGACCTGTTCGGGGCCATGCTGGTAGTGGGAGTGATGGGGCATATTGCGATTCAGGTTATTCTGAATATTGCTGTTGTGACCAACACGATTCCAAATACGGGAATTACGCTTCCCTTTATCAGCTATGGAGGCACCTCCGTCATGTTTCTGATGATGGAGATGGGAATGGTTTTGAGTGTGTCAAACCAGATTCGCCTGCAGAAATAGCGCGGACAACTTTCTAAAAAAAGCGTTCCTACATATAGTATCATACAGTGGAATGTTTTCTGGAGGGGAGCTTGCTTGTCGGAGATACGCATCAGCGGTTACCGGCCGTTATCAGGCGAGATAAAAATTCAGGGTTCAAAAAATGGAGTGCTGCCGATGCTGGCAGCCTCTATCCTTCAGAAGGGAACCGTAAAATTTACCAATGTCCCCATCATACAGGATGTCACCTGCATGATGGGAATTTTAAAATCACTGGGATGCAGATGCGTTCTGGACGGGCACAGCCTGACTGTGGATGCTTCCGGACTGAGCAGCTGGGAGATTCCTCAGGAATATGTGGGGAAGATGCGCTCCTCCATTCTGGTGATGGGAGCGCTGCTTGGCAGGCTGGGGAGAGCCGTCACCTGGTATCCAGGCGGCTGTTCGATCGGAAGCCGGCCGATCAATCTGCATCTGCTTGCGTTTTCCCGCCTGGGGGCAAAGGTGAACGAGGAAGACGGCCGGATCGAGGCACTTGCGCAAGGCGGTCCGGATAACCGGACCGGTCTGCGGGGAGAGACGATCTGTTTTCCGTTTCCCAGTGTGGGCGCTACGGAAAATGCCATTCTGGCAGCGGTACTGGCAGAGGGAGAAACGGTGATCGAGGGGGCGGCAAGGGAGCCGGAGGTGCAGAGCCTGTGCCGGCTTCTGAATCAGATGGGCGCCGGGATCTGCGGGGCCGGAACTGACCGGATCCAGATCCGGGGTGTGAACCGTCTCGGAGAGACGGAATTTGAGATTCCGGGGGACCGGATCGCAGCCGGGACGTATCTGGCAGCGGTCACGGCAGCCGGCGGGCAGGCGGAGCTTCTGGGTGCACCATGGGGATCCATGCAGGAGATTATCCGGGCGCTGAACGCCTGCGGTGCTGTTTTAAGGCCGATACCGGGAGAAAAAGAAATCAGCAGAGGCATTGCGATCCGGATGGAGAAACGGCCGCGGGCCATATCACTTTCCACCGGGCCGTATCCGGAATTCCCCACGGATATGCAATCTCCCATGCTGGCGGTCCTCAGCCGGGCCGATGGCGTCAGCCATCTGACGGAAAATGTATTTGAGGCCAGGTTTAAGACGGTGGGCGAGCTGTGGAAAATGGGGGCGGATATTGAGGTGTCCGGCCGGGAGGCAGTGATCAGCGGCCGGGACCGGCTGCGGGGCGCAAAAGTGCGGGCCTGGGATCTGCGGGGCGGAGCGGCTCTGGCGGCCGCGGCGCTGGCTGCGGAAGGGGAAACCCGGATTCTGGACTGCATTCATATTGAGAGGGGTTATGAAGATATCTGCCGGGACCTGCGCGGGCTGGGCGGAAATGTCCGCCTGATCCGTGAGTAGAAGAACCAAAACGGCATACAACAGGAGAGAATATGTTCAACAGAGAAGACGAGGAAAAAAAGAGTCATGTCGGATTGTGGATCGGGCTGGCCGTGTTTTTGCTGCTGGTTCTGGCTGTCGTATCGGTCAACATTACCAGCGTGACCGTGACCGGAAACCGGAAATATTCGGCGGAGCAGATCGAAGACCTGCTGTTTGAAAAACGCCTGGACCGGAACAGCCTGTTTTGCTATTATGAAAACAAGTTTCGGCCGCACAAGCAGATTCCGTTTGTGGAGGATTATAAAATTGCATTTCAGAGTCCTTCCAGCGTGGAAGTGATCGTGTATGAGAAAAGTGTGGTCGGATATGTATCTTATATGAGCAGCTACATGTATTTTGACAAGGACGGCATCATTGTAGAGAGTACCAGCAGCCGTCTGGAGGGAGTTCCCTGGGTCACGGGGCTGAAGTTTGGACAGATCGTACTGAACCAGCCCCTGCCGGTGGAAAATCAGCAAATTTTTGAGCAGATCATGAACCTGACGCAGGTGCTTTCCATCTATGAGATTCAAGCAGATCAGATCCGCTATGATACGCATGGAAATGCCACGCTGGTGATCGGAGATGTGGATGTCTACCTGGGAAGCAACAAGGATATGAACGGGAAAATCTCGGAGCTTCATGATATGCTTCCGGAGCTTGCCGGCCTTGCCGGAACGCTTTATCTGGACACTTACGATGAAACAAACAGCGGAATGTGGTACTCTTTCATAAAAAAATAGGCGATTATTGCCAGAAATATATCAAAAAAATAGTTGCCTTTTTTCAAAAAATCAAATATGATAATAGTTAGACTAGAATTTCTATGCGAATGGCGATAAATTACCGAGGAATAAAACTGAACACAGGGAGAATAAGGAGGAAACAATCTTGTTGGAAATTAAGATAAATGAGTCAGAAAGTGCAGCACGCATTATTGTAGTAGGCGTGGGCGGCGCAGGAAATAATGCGGTAAACCGGATGGTGGAAGAGGATATCATCGGTGTCGAGTTCATCGGCATTAACACGGACAAGCAGGTCCTGTCTACCTGTCAGGCTCCGACTACCATGCAGATCGGCGAGAAGCTGACCGGCGGCAAGGGCGCCGGCGCAAGACCGGATGTAGGTGAGAAGGCAGCAGAGGAAAGTTCCGAGGAGATCGCACAGGCGCTTCGTGGTGCCGACATGGTATTTGTCACCTGCGGTATGGGCGGCGGCACCGGAACCGGAGCTGCTCCCGTTGTAGCGAAGATTGCAAAGGACATGGGAATTCTGACGGTAGGCGTTGTGACCAAGCCGTTCCGTTTTGAAGGAAAGACCCGTATGGATAACGCGCTTCGCGGAATTGAACGCTTAAGAGAAAGTGTAGATACACTGATCGTAATCCCGAATGACAAGCTTCTGGAGATTGTAGACCGGAGAACCACCATGCCGGAATCTTTAAAGAAGGCAGACGAGGTGCTGCAGCAGGCGGTTCAGGGAATCACCGACCTGATCAACGTACCGGGTCTGATCAACCTGGATTTTGCAGATGTTCAGACGGTTATGACTGACAAGGGCATCGCACATATTGGTATCGGTTATGCGAAGGGAGATGACAAGGCGCTCGAGGCAGTGAAGCAGGCTGTATCCAGTCCGCTTCTGGAGACCACCATCGAAGGTGCTACGCATGTGATTATCAACATTTCCGGTGACATCAGCCTGATCGAGGCAAACGAGGCAGCAAGCTATGTTCAGGAGCTGACTGGTGATGATGCGAACATCATCTTCGGTGCGATGTACGATGAGAATGCACAGGATGAGGTGACGATCACCGTCATTGCAACCGGGCTGGATGCACATAACGCGGCCAACACTCCGGTAGCGAAGGCTATGAGCGGATTTGGCTATAAGCCGGCTCAGAAGCAGACCGCTCCGGCTTACACAGCACCGAAGCAGGCTGCACCGAAGGCGGCGCCGGAAGCAGCAGCTACCGCTCCTTCTTATACGACACCTTCCTACACGGCGCCGACACAGACCGCGTATCGCCCGAGAACTCCGGAGGTACAGATTAACATTCCGGATTTTTTAAAAAATAAAAGATAGTATTTTTGACGAAATATGGCGATGAAAAAAGCGTTTTTCATCCCTTCGTTTGACAGACTTCGAAGTCCTTTTTGTCTATAATTATGGTTATAGGCAGGGAGGACTTTTTTTCATGGAAATTACGTTGTATCTGGATGTTCTGATTCTGGTGAATTTCTTCATGGATTTTTTCCTCCTCTGGCTGTTAAGAATGATTCTGAAGTTAAAAGGCAGCCGGCTTCGGCTGGCTGCAGGAAGCGCTGCGGGCGCCATTTTTTCTGCCCTGGCTCAGTGGCTTTTGTTATGGCTGGAGCTGTCCGGGTTATCAAAAGGAATCTGGCGGCTTTTGCTGTGGCTGACAGCGGTTCTCGGAATCGGCAGCGGAATGCTTCTGTGTGCCTTCAGGCTGTCCGGGATCCGGGAGTTTATAAAAGCCGGTGCGGGTCTTTTTTTTGGTGCCGCCCT
This sequence comes from Candidatus Caccovicinus sp., assembly GCA_051878975.1. Classification (GTDB taxonomy): domain Bacteria; phylum Bacillota; class Clostridia; order Lachnospirales; family Lachnospiraceae; genus Caccovicinus. The sequence continues at coordinate 28,029 of JBJELD010000044.1, read as the reverse complement.
GACAGAAGGGCTTCTGGAATGCGGGCTGGCCGGCTGGGCGGCGTTTTCCGGGCAGGCGCAGGAGGCCGGGATGCAGAATCTGGCGGCCTGGCTGTTTTTTTTAGCCGGCGGCTGCCTGGCGGTGCACGTTCTCTGGAAAGAAACGCATGAGGCAGCGGCGGAGCAGACCTGCCGCTATCAGGTGACGCTGTATCATCAGGGCAGACAGGTCTGTGCAGAAGGATTTCTGGATACCGGAAACCGGCTGAAGGAGCCGGTCACGGGCCGTCCGGTCCATGTGGCGGACCGGGTACTTCTGGAAACGGTTTGCCCGAAGGTGGAGAAAGTCAGCCTGATTCCCTATCGAACGATCGATGGAGGCGGTTCCTCCCTGAAGGCCGTTACTTTGGACCGGATGGAGGCGGTACAGGGCAGACGAAGGCTGGTGTACGAACATCCGCTGGTTGCGGCCAGCCCGAAAGCACTGCAGATGAGAAACGGCTGCCGGGTGCTGCTGCATGAATAGCGCCGATTGAGAATCAGAAAAAATGCGGATAAGACCGGAGGAGGAGTTTCATGATATTAAAAGTTTCCGTACCAAATCGTTTTCAGTTCAAGACCAGGCCGACCTTCTGTACCATGCTGATGCAGAAGGAAGGGGAGATCCATTACATAGGAGGAGCTGATATTCTTCCGGCTCCTTTAAACAGTGAGATGGAGCAGGAAATGATCGGAAAGCTGGGAGGACCGGAGGAAAAGGAAGCCAGATCCAGCCTGATTGAGCACAATCTGCGGCTGGTGGTGTACATAGCAAAGAAATTTGACAATACGGCAGTAGGAGTGGAAGATCTGATCTCAGTGGGAACCATCGGTCTGATCAAGGCGATCAACACCTTTAATCCGGAGAAAAACATCAAACTGGCCACCTACGCCTCCCGCTGCATTGAAAATGAGATCCTCATGTATCTGAGGCGGAACAGCAAGACCAAGCTGGAGGTTTCCATTGATGAGCCGCTGAATGTGGACTGGGACGGAAATGAACTGCTGCTTTCCGATATCCTGGGAACGGACGAGGATGTCATTTATAAGGACCTGGAGAATGAGACAGAACGCGGTCTGCTGAATGCGGCTATCCGGCGCCTGAACCCGAGGGAGAGAAAAATCGTGGAGCTGCGGTTCGGGCTGACCAATGAGGAGGGAACGGAGATGACGCAGAAGGAAGTGGCGGATCTGATGGGAATTTCACAGTCCTATATCTCCCGGCTGGAGAAAAAAATTATGAAAAGGCTGAAGAAGGAGATTGTGCGGTTTGAATGATTTTCCTTGCTGTGCTTTCGGTTCTGTGCTAAGATAAATACAATTATTTACACAGACGAGGCAGAAAGGAGAACAGCATGATTGAGCAGAATACATTACGGGAATTTTTCGCAGCACTGTCTTCAAAGGCAGCCGTGCCGGGCGGAGGCGGTGCATCTGCGCTGGGCGGAGCCATGGGAAATGCACTTGGACAGATGGTAGCCAATCTGACGATTGGAAAGAAAAAATATGTGGATGTGGAGGGAGACATCCGGATTTTGCTGGAGCAGATGGAGACGCTGCAGCAGGATTTTGTGAATCTGGCGGATGAGGATGCAAGAGTTTTTGCGCCGCTGGCGGCTTCCTACGGCCTGCCTCATGCAACCGAAGAGGAGCGGGCATATAAGGACCGTGTGATGGAAGAAAATCTTCTTCAGGCCAGCCTGGTGCCGATTCAGATTATGGAAAAAGCCGGGGAGATGCTGGACATTCTCAGGGAGCTGGCAGAAAAAGGAAGCCGGATGGCGGTCAGCGATGTGGGCGTCGGCGTTCAGTTTACACGCGCAGCGCTTCTGGGCGCGGTGATGAACGTATACATTAATACAAAATCCATGAAAAATCGGGAAAAAGCAGAAGAACTGAATGCTTATGCGGATCAGATGGCAGAAGAGGGAACCAGAAAAGCCGATGACATTTACGCGCTGGTGCGGAACAAACTGAGATAAAGAAAGAAGGACAGACCGATGATTACATTAAAGGGAGCAGTAGTTTCAGCAAAAATCAAGGAGCAGGTGGCAGAGGGGCTGAAGAAGCTGGAAGCGCAGGGAGCGCCTGTGCCGAAGCTTGCCATCATCCGGGTCGGAGAGAAGCCGGATGATCTTTCCTATGAGCGGGGAGCTAAAAAGAAGCTGGAGAATTTTGGTCTTCTGACCGCGTCCTACGTTTTTCCGGAGGAGATCGGGAATGAGGAGTTCCAGGAGGCTTTCGGAAAAATCAATGCAGATCCGGAGGTTACGGGGATTTTGCTTTTAAGACCGCTTCCCGGACAGATTGACGAAAAGAGCATCGAGAAAAAGATCGATCCCAAGAAGGATCTGGACGGCATTTCTCCCGAAAACATTGCCAAGGTGTTTGCAGGGGACGAAACCGGATTTGCGCCCTGTACGGCGGAGGCTGTCATTGAAGTATTAAAGGCGAATGCGGTTCCGATTACCGGAAAGAGGGTGACTGTAGTAGGACGAAGCATGGTGGTAGGGAAGCCGTTGTCCATGCTGATGCTGAAGGAAAATGCGACGGTGACGATCTGCCATACCAGAACTGCGGATTTAAAGGGCACATGCCGGAATGCAGAGATTCTGGTGGCGGCAGCCGGAAGGGCGAAGATGCTGAACGGGGATTACGTCGGTCAGGATGCCGTAGTGGTCGATGTGGGTATTAACGTTGATGAGAACGGAAAGCTGTGCGGAGATGTGGATTTTGATTCGATTCAGGAGAAGGCTTCCATGGCTACGCCGGTGCCGGGCGGTGTCGGGGCGGTGACCACGGCGGTGCTTGCCAAGCATCTGGTAAAGGCAGCTCTCTTGGAATAAGTAAAGGCGGAGCATACGGAGGATGTTAAAAAAAGAAGTATTTTTAAAACAGTACAATATTGAACCAGAGACCTTTGAAGCTGCAGGCATCAGCTGGGAGGAACTGATGGCAGTACAGGCGGACTACTGTGCAAGGGAAGGAAAACTGCGGGATATCGGCAAGGATTTTGTAGACGATTATCTTTACGACATTGAACGGGCCGGCATACATTCCTATCGTTATCGGACTAAAAATCCAGGCCATCTCCTGGAAAAGATCATCCGGAAACGGAATGAACAATATGAACGGTTCGCGCAGCTGGATCATACTAATTACTACAAATATATTACGGATCTGATCGGTATCCGTGTATTCTTTCTTTACCGGGAGGACTGGATCTATTTTCACCGGTACATTACTACCGTATTTGAGAATGACCCGGCTCTTTATGTGGAGGACCGGATTGCAGATTTTGACGAGGATGAAAGTCATTATTATATTGCAGAGCGCCCGAAGGTATACCGGAGAAACGGGGACAGCCGGATCTATGATGAGAAGCTGATTGAGATCCGCTCTGACGGAATTTACCGGTCGCTGCATTATATTATCAAGTATAAGGGATATTATGTAGAGATTCAGGGAAGAACGCTGTTTGAGGAAGGCTGGAGCGAGATTGACCATGACATTGTGTACCCGTACTTTACCAATGACGCCATGCTGAAGGATTTTTCAACGCTTTTAAATCGTCTGTCAGGAATGGCGGATGAGATGAGCTCCTATTTCCGCAGAATGCGCGGCATCAAGGAGAATTGGGAGCAGAAGCTGGAAGAACTGGAGGAAAGGGAATCCGATCCGCAGCAGAAGGAATAATGAATAAAAACGGACCCGGCAGGGGAACATATCATCTGATCAGATATGCAAAAATACTGCCGAAGGTCCGTTTTTTGCCGCAGTGCCGGTTATGCGCAGGCCTGACGTTTTACCTGGCTGATTGCTTTGGAGACAGCAGGAATACACAGGATGGCTATGGTAGCGATCATTTCCGGAAGAATGTAGGTCAGATTGTAGCCCAGGGTGTATAACATCGGATTCATGTTCTCCGGTGCATATTCTGCAAAGAATACGTAGCCGGAAATTACATGGCAGAGATAACGTCCCAGAACGCCGGTGATGTAGCCGAGGATCAGTCCATGTTTCTGATTCCGGAAAAAGCCGCTTAAGCCCAGGGCTCCGAATGCCAGCGGGTAGTCCAGCAGAACCTGAAGGGGAGCATAAATATAAGGACCGGTGATCAGCTGCAGAATGCCGTAGGCGGTACCGGTGATCAGACCGGCTGCGGGACCGTAAAAGTATCCGATCAGCACGACAAACAGCATGCTGAACAGGGTGATGGAGCCTCCGAAGGGCAGAGATGCCAGCTTGATGAAAGAAGTGACGGTGGCCAGTGCGATGGAAACGGCGCAGAAGACCAGCTGTCGGGTTTTCATCTGGCGTCTGCTGCCCTTTTTTCCGCATACATGAATACATGCCAGGAGAGCTGCCAGGATGACGATCAGTACCGCGTAGCCGGCGGGCTGCAGAATGTACTCGTAATTTTCCGCATCGTAGGTGAAAAAGACAGACATAAAAATTCCTCCTTGTTATGAATGTACTCCTGCAGTCTCTTCTGTGCCTGACTTTGCGGCTGATTTTTTGCCAGCCGCACACAAAAAATCATCTCACCGATCCAGGAACAAAAAGATTCTGAAAGTACATATGACAGTTTGCTCGAGTATAGCGCAGCGGCGAAGAAATGTCAAGAAAGGGAGAAAACGGAGAGGGACCGGACGAATAAAAGAACCGGAAATATGGGAGAATAGGGAGAGAATCTGAAAACAGAGAACTCAGAAACCGACGAAAGGAAGAGAAAAATGGGAGTCATCATTGCATTGCTTTCCGGGGCGCTGATGAGCGTACAGGGAGTCTTGAATACGGGGGTAACCAGGCAGAGCAGCATCTGGACGGCGGCAGGCTGGGTACAGCTATCTGCCTTCTTTCTGTGTGTGATCATGTGGTTTTTCAGCGGCAGGCAGCCCATCGGAGCGCTGTGGCAGGTGGAGCCGAGGTATCTGCTGCTGGGCGGTGTCCTTGGGGCGCTGATTACCTATACGGTGATTCGGAGTGTGGACAGCCTGGGACCGGCTCAGTCTGCCCTGCTGATTGTGGTATCACAGATCGTGGTTTCCTATGTCATCGAGCTGTTCGGATGCTTTGGTGTAGAAAAAGCCACCTTTGAGTGGAGAAAGCTGATCGGCGCGCTGGTGGCTGCAGCCGGAATCGTGATTTTCAAGTACTCTGCGTAGTTTGGGTGTTGCGGTTCACAGGGATGCGGTGAACCGCAACACCGCAGGCTTTTTCTTAAGAAAAAAGCAGGAATTTAAGACTTGTTTTTCATGGGTACTCCTAGTAGAATAAGAGTACGGGCTGAAATGGTATCCGATTTTACGGAGGATACTATGAAATATTTACAATCACGATGGATGAAATTGATTCTGACAGCTGCTGTCTGGATTCTGGCAGGAGTCTGTTACAGCTGTGCCCGTCAGGAGGCGGCATGGCCGGCTTTGGAAGGCGGGGAGCAGGGAATTCTTTCTCTCACCGCAGCTGCGGAAGAAGGCGGGCCGGATCGGATGGTTCCGGACGGACAGGAAAGCCGGGAAGAGCAGGAGGAACAGAAAGGCAGGGAAGCGGCAGCACAGCAGCCTCTCTGCTTTGTACATATCTGTGGGGCAGTCGTGCAGCCAGGGGTCTATCAGCTGGAGGAAGGAAGCCGGATCTATCAGGCAGTTGAGCTGGCAGGCGGCTTTCTGCCGGAGGCGGACCAGACAGGCTTAAACCTTGCCGCGCCGATTGCGGACGGGATGAAGGTGACGGTTCTGACGGTACAGGAGGCAGAGACAGCAGAGGCAGAGGCTGCGGGTTCCCGGACCGGGACAGAGCAAAACGGAAAAGTAAATATCAATACAGCCGGCCTGGAGGAGCTGATGACTCTCCGGGGAATCGGAAAGGCCAGGGCGGGCGATATCATTGCCTACCGCAAGGAGCATGGGCCGTTCCGCAGAATTGAAGACATTATGCAGGTATCCGGAATTAAGGATTCCGCATTTCAGAAGATAAAAGATGATATCACGGTGTGAAGACAGAGGTGGAAGATGGCCAGTATTTTAGTTGTAGATGATGAAAAATTAATTGTAAAAGGAATGCGCTTCAGCCTGGAACAGGATGGATTTGAGGTGGACTGCGCTTACGATGGAGAAGAGGCAATCGAGAAGGCAAAGGCGAAGGAATATGATGTGGTGCTGCTGGACGTGATGCTTCCGAAGCATGACGGTTTTGAGGTGTGCCAGGCCATCCGGGAATTTTCGGAGATGCCGATTATTATGCTGACGGCCAAGGGCGGTGATATGGATAAAATTCTGGGACTGGAATACGGAGCAGATGATTACATTACCAAGCCGTTTAATATTCTGGAGGTGAAGGCGCGGATCAAAGCCATTATGCGCCGCAGCTCAAAGAAAAACAAAAAGGTCAGCGAGCCGGAGAACAAGGTGGTGACCGCCGGGGATTTAAAGCTGGATGTAGAGGGCCGGAGAGTCTTTATTGCAGATAAGGAGATCAATCTGACAGCCAAGGAGTTTGACCTTCTGGAGCTTTTGGTGTGCCATCCGAACAAGGTGTACAGCCGGGAATCGCTGCTGACCCTTGTCTGGGGAAACAAGGCGATGGATACCGGAGATGTCCGGACCGTGGATGTTCATGTGAGAAGACTGCGGGAAAAGATCGAACCGAGTCCCAGCGATCCGAAATATGTGCATACAAAATGGGGCGTGGGCTATTACTTCCGTGTGAAATAGAGAGGACTTCAGATATATGGATTTTCATTATACGATCCGGACGGTACGTCCGGACGATTTAAAAGAAGCAGCGCAGGTGGAGCTTCGGTGCTTTCCTTTGGCGGAGGCTGCCACGGAACATTCCTTGGAGCTTCGCATGGAAACGTTTCCGGAAAGCTTTCTGGTGGCAGAGTCTGAGGGAAAGCTGATTGGATTTATCAATGGCTGCGTGACGAATGAACGGGTCATCCGGGACGAGATGTTTGAGAAGGTGTCCTGGCATATTCCGGACGGAGCCTATCAGGCGGTGTTCGGGCTGGATGTGCTTCCGGAATATCGGTGCCGCGGTGTGGCTGCAGATCTGATGGAGCATCTGATTGCAGAAGCCAGAAGACGGAACCGGAAAGGTCTGATTCTGACCTGCAAGGACCGGCTGATTCCTTATTACGAAAAATTCGGTTACCGGAACCTGGGGCTTTCAGCTTCGGTTCACGGCGGAGCAGTCTGGTATGATATGATTCTGGAATTTGAGGAGCAGCAGGCATGAAGATCACGCTTGTCACGGTAGGAAAGATCAAGGAACGGTATCTGGAGGATGCCATTGCCGAGTACGGAAAACGGCTGAGCCGGTACTGCAGGCTGGAGATCATCCAGGTGGCGGATGAAAAGACGCCGGACGGTGCCGGCGCGGCACTGGAGGAGCAGATACGGGAAAAAGAGGGAGAGCGGATTCTGGCAAAAATCCGGCCGGATGCATATGTGATTGCGCTGGCGATTCAGGGGCAGATGCTGGACTCGGAGCAGCTGGCGGCCAGGCTGGAGAAGCTTGGAATAGACGGCATCAGCCAGATCGTTTTTGTCATTGGAGGGTCTCTGGGACTTTCCGAAGCGGTGCTTTCCCGTGCGGACTATCAGCTGAGCTTTTCGAGAATGACTTTTCCGCACCAGCTGATGCGGGTTATCCTGCTGGAGCAGATTTACCGCAGCTACCGCATTATCTGCAGAGAGCCGTATCATAAATAGAGCGGCGGAAAGGCGGAAATCATGAAAGAGGGAATGGAAAACAGAGGGCCGCAGGGAAGGCGATGGCGCCGGCTGGACAATACAGGGAAGCTTTTTCCTCTGATTGCAAATGAAAACTTAAGCAATGTGTTCCGGATTTCGGCGACCCTTAAGGAAGCCGTGGATCCGGAGGTACTGGAGCAGGCGCTGCTCGAGGTGCTTCCCAGTTTCCCGGGATTTCGGGTAAAGCTGAAACGCGGCTTTTTCTGGTATTATTTTGAGACGAATCCGAGAAAACCTCATGTGGAAGAGGAAGCGGATTACCCCTGTCATTATATTGACCCGAAAAGCAATCAGCTGTTTTTATTCCGGGTCAGCTATTTTAAGCGGCGGATCAATCTGGAAGTATTCCATGCGCTGACGGACGGACTGGGGGCCGCGAATTTTCTGCGTGAGCTGACCTGCCGGTATCTGCAGCTGAAAGCGGAGGAGACAAAGCGGCCGGATGGGGAGGAGGAAGTCCGGCAGAAGCCGCAGCAGAGGGGCTTTGAGGACAGTTATCTGAAAAATTACCGGAAGCGCCCGGCAAAACGATACAGTTCCAGGCCGGCTGTGCAGATGACCGGAACGGTCCTGAAAAAAGGCGGTGAGAATATCATTCACGGACGCGTGAGCGTATCACAGCTGAAGGCGGTCTGCCGGGAGAGAAAGGTCAGCATCACGAAATTTCTTACAGCGGTTCTGATCTGGTCGATCTATGAGGAATATCTGGGAGGACAGCCTGCAAAGCGGCATATTGGTGTTAATCTGCCGATCAACCTGCGGGCTTTTTTTGACTCAACTACAGTTTCCAACTTTTTTGCAGTAACCGGGATTGATTTTCGGCCTGACCGGGAGCACATCAGTCTGGAGGAAATCCTGGAAGAAGTGAGCCGCCAGATGGACGAGAAGATTGTCCGGGAAAAGCTGGAAGAAACCATTGCCTATAACGTTTCCAGGGAAAAAAAGTGGTATGTGCGGGTCATCCCGCTCTGTGTCAAATGGCTGGCCCTTGGACCGATTTTCCGGAGAAGCGACCGGGCTCATACGATTACCTTATCCAATATTGGACCGATTGAGATCGATGAGGCTTACCGGGATGATATTCTGGATTTTCAGATGTTGATCGGCGTATCCCGCCAGCAGCCGGCCAAGTGCGGCGTCTGCTCCTACGGGGACCGGATGGTGATTTCGTTTGCCACGATTTTTGCGGACTGCCGTCTGGCGGATCGCTTTTTCGGAAAGCTGAAGGAAGAGGGAGTTCCGGCAGAGCTGGAGAGCAACGGGACTGCCAAGCCGGAAGCATTCCGGCGGAATTATCCGCTGGTCGGAATTTCACTGGATCGGTGGAATTCTTGTAAAAAAGCCAATCCGGGCAAGGGAGTTATGTTTTTAACGGTAATATTGCTGATTCTTATGGTGTTGACAGACTGCATCGTAGGATATACAGGCTGGTCCCTGAATTTCGGCGTGCCGGCGGTGCTTCTGCTGGCGGATCTGTCTATCTTGCTGCTGATTCTGGTGAACCGGACGAACTGGCAGAGCTATCTGATGTATCAGCTGGCCGTTACGGTGCTGAGCCTGATACCGCTGATTTTCTGTGGGGTCGGATGGATTGCCAGGCCGGTCGGTGCGGTGGCGGAGGCAGTGCTGTCTGTCGTCCTGCTGGGGATAACGATTCTGGTGGGAAGACGGAGCGTGAAAAATGAGCTGATCCGGAGATTTCATCTCTGACGGAGGAAAATGTGAGAACAAAGAACGTAAGCGCCCGCGGCGAACTGATGCGGGATCTGATTCACGATGTGATGGAGACTTCCCTGGGAGGTCCGATTCAGACCGGAGAATTTCGAAAAAATCCGGTAGAACCGGCATGGATCTGTCCGCCGGGCTATGAATATGAGATAATAGACGGGGGCGGCTTTCGGATGGAATATCTGCGTCCGTCCCACGTGGTAACGGGGCGTGTTGTGCTGCAGCTTCACGGAGGCGGTTATATTGGACCGATGAAAAATATCTACCGTAAGTTTGCAGTCCGTTATTCCAAACGGAGTCTCGGTGCGGATGTATTGACGATCGATTATCGGGTAGCGCCGGAGCATCCGTTTCCTGCTGCGCTGGAGGATGCGGCGGCGGCTTACCGGTGGCTGACTGAGGAGAAGCATTACCTGCCGTCACGGATTGTAGTGGCCGGAGATTCTGCAGGCGGCGGACTGGCGCTGGCGCTTTCTATGTACCTTCGGGATCAGAAAATGCCTCTTCCGGCCGGTCTGCTTCTGATGTCGCCGTGGACCGATCTGACCTGCAGCGGAGAAAGCTACGATACCAATTTTGAAAGGGATCCGCTGTTTGGCAGAACCAGGGAAAGCATGCTGTACCATTCCAGCTACATCGGGGAGGCGGATCCGGAAAATCCATACCTGTCCCCGGTGTTCGGCGATTTTGACGGTCTGCCGCCTATGCTGTTTCAGGTGGGAAGCTTTGAGATGCTTTTGAGCGATTCCCGGCGGGCAGCGGACAAGGCACGAAAGGCGGGAGTTCGCCTTCGGTATTCGGAGTATGAGGGCATGTTCCATGTCTTTCAGATGAGTCTGGATCTGTTTCCGGAGAGTCGGGAAGCCTGGGCAGAGGCAGAACAGTTCCTGCTGCGGATCTTTCAGATCCAGCGAAAATCCGAGGGTCTGGCAGTCAGACGGGTCAGGAATCCCGTCAGAAGGCGCAGCCTTCTGACGGGCGTTTCGGACGGCAGGAAAGGCCGATTCCGAGACCTCCGTAGCCGATGTGGCAGCAGACGCCGAGGGAAAGATCGTCATACATCAGCTTCATGTCCGGAAACGCGCTCTGAATCTCGCTGATCCAGGCCTGCGTTTCCTCAGGGGAAGCGCTGGAGGCGGCCAGCAGGGAGACCTCTCCTTTTTCCTGCGCCTCGCAGAAGGTGGTTTCCAGGTCATGCCGGATCGCTTCCAGCATGGCGGTTTTTGCTTTTGAGAAGCCGCGGCATTTCCGGAAAACATCCAGTTTTCCCAGGCCCAGCTTTAAAACAGGCTTAATATTTAAAATTGTCCCCAGTGCAGCGGCGGCCGGTGTGATGCGGCCGCCTTTTTTCAGGTTCTCCAGTGTCTGGACTCCGATATAAATCACCATCTGATCTTTGGATTCTTCCAGAATTTCTTTAATCTGAGCGGCGGAATAGCCTTCCTGAATCAGCTCCAGTGCATCCAGTATGGAGCGGTGCAGAGGGGTGGAGGTCCGACCGTTATCTACGACGAAAACCCGGTTGCTGTAAGGCTCTTCTGAAGCGAGAGCGAAGGCGGTGGCACAGGAGCCGCTCAGGCCGCTGCTGATGGGAATGTACAGGATTTGCCTGTATTCTTCCAGCGCTTCGTCCCACAGCTTCAGCACATCGGCCGGAGATGGCTGGGAGGTGGAAATGTTGGCACCGGACTGCAGCTTGTCGAAAAATTCGCTCCGTGTCAGGGAAATATCTTCATAATAACAGGTTTCTCCGATAAAAAACGGCATCGGAAGCACCTTGATGCCAAGCCGCTGCGCTTCCTGACGGGAAATGCTGCTGTGGCTGTCTGTGACAATTCCAATTGGTTTCATAAGAATCTCCTTTCATATCGCTAAATAATAATTGTAGCGTAAGCGGGTGGGAAAGTCAATTCCTGTACGGATATGGGGAATTCTGTCTGCGTTCGCCGGTCAGAGAGGTGATGGACCGGGACGCGAACAGCAGTTTTTGAAGATTACCTGATCTTTTGGAATAAAACGGGCAGGATGTCCATATATTTGCGGTAAAGGAGGCGTGACAGATGAATGAGATCGAGCAGGTGACGGAGATCTTTCCGCAGCGTCTGAGGCATTCCCTGATTCGGGCCGGAACAGGGAAGTTCCGGCCTGAGGAGCTGCGCCTTCGGATCGGACAGCCTTTTCTGATGGCAGCAGAAGGTCGGGAATGGTATCTGAGAGCAGACGGAAACGGATGGGAGCCGCTTAAGGAGCCGGAGCAGCTGACGAAGATTCCGCCTTTTGCGGCTTCTGCGGAGGATATCCGGGAAACCATGGAATACATGAGCCGGTATTCGTTGTATGCTTTTGAGGAGGAGCTGCGTCAGGGATTTTTGACGATTCCCGGCGGACATCGGATCGGAGTGGCCGGTCAGGCCGTTCTGGAAGGAGGCCGGGTCAGGACGCTGAAGTATATTTCCTGTATCAATGTGCGGATTGCCAGGCAGATCCGGGGATGCGCCGATCCGGTTATACCGTGGCTGTATCCGCAGGGACACATCTGTTCCACTCTGATCATTTCTCCTCCGGGGTGCGGGAAGACCACATTGCTGCGTGATCTGATCCGGCAGGTTTCCGACGGGCAGGGAACGAAGCATCCTGGTGTCACGGTCGGGGTGGTGGATGAGCGGTCGGAGCTTGGAGCCTGCTGCCAGGGGCGGCCGCAGAATGATCTGGGCATTCGGACGGATCTTTTGGACGGCTGCCCGAAGGCAGCGGGCATGATGATGCTGATCCGGAGCATGGCGCCGCAGGTGGTGGCGGTAGACGAAATCGGAAGCCAGGCGGATCTGGAAGCCATCCGGTACGGAAAAAACTGCGGCTGCCGGCTTCTGGCAACCGTACACGGCTGTTCGCTGGAGGATATCCGGAAAAAGCCGGTTCTGAAGGAATTTGTGTCAGAAGGCGTTTTTGAACGGTATATTGTTCTGAAAGGTGCAGGGCGACCAGGGCAGATCGGGGAAATTCTGGATGGAGCCGGGGCCTGTCTGTATCCGCCCGGAAATCCGCGGCAGAAAGGAGAGCAGTGAAATGAAATGGGTTGGAGCCTGTCTGGTGACAGCCGGCTGCATTGGGCTGGGACAGCAGACTGCCAGGCAGTGGCGGCTGCGGCTTCGATGGCTGGAGCAGCTGCGGCGGATGATTTATTTCCTGAAGGGGGAAATCCTATACGGACACAGTGCGCTGGGAGACGCCCTGAGGCGGGTCGGGGAACGGTGCCGGAGGACAGAAGGAGAGCAGGGGATGCAGAGGCTGCCTCTTTTTTTTCTTGCAGTGTCGGAGCGGATTGAGCGGCAGCGGGGGGAGGCGTTTTCTGAGATCTGGCAGGAGGAGCTTGCGGCTTTGGAGAACTCCCCGCTCAGGGAGGAAGACCGCCTGGAGCTGAAAAATCTGGGGGACTGTCTGGGATATCTGGATCTGGATATGCAGGAGCGGAATCTCCTTTTGTATCTGGAGCAGCTGGATGGTCAGATTGAATACCTGCGGATGCATGTCAGGGAGCGGACCCGGCTGTACACCAGCCTTGGCGTAATGGGAGGCCTCTTTCTGACCGTAGCCTTTTTCTAGCAGCTGGAGGAAGCGGAGGGAGTATGGGGGTAAATCTGATTTTCAAGATTGCGGCGGTGGGGATTCTGGTGTCTGTGATCTGTCAGGTACTCAAGCACAGCGGACGGGAGGAGCAGGCGTTTCTGACCAGTCTGGCCGGTCTGGTACTGGTGCTGTTCTGGATGGTACCGTATATTTATGAATTATTTGAAACGATGAAAAGTTTGTTTTCCTTGTAGCAGGCCTGCAGGAAAGATCTCGGGCGTACGTCACAGGAAGGAAAGGGGGAAAGGCGGATGTCGATTGTGGCTGTGGCTGCTGTGGGAATTGCAGCGGTGCTGATGGCGGTCCAGCTGAAAGGAATGAAGGGAGAATATGGATTTTTCCTGTCTGCTGCAGCTGGGCTGTTTATCTTTTTTTACGGTGTGCAGAAGCTGGAGACGATCCTGGAGGTGATGCAGGAAATACAGGAATCGATTCATATAAATCCGGTTTATTTTGCTGCTCTGATGAAAATGGTGGGGATTGCTTATATCGGGGAATTTGCTTCCGGATTATGCAGGGACAGCGGCTGCAGTTTCCTGGGAAATCAGATCGAGATCTTCGGGAAACTGTCTATTCTGGCAGTCAGCGCTCCGGTGGTTCTGGCACTTCTTAAGACGCTGGAACGGTTCCTGGCGTCCTGAACGTGTTTTTATCCGGAAAGCAGTCTGATGGAGAAAGGAGGTGCAGATTGAGACTGGCAGGCAGCATGTTTGTGATGGGGATTGCGGCGGCTGTAAGTCTGCTGCTTTGGCCGGGAATGCGGTGTTTGGCAGCCGGTGTGCAGCCGGAAGGAGAGCAGGAATATTTGGAGGAATTTTCGGATATGCCGGATCTGGGACTGGAGGAGATTCAGAAATTTCTGGACCGGCAGCAGGAAGCCGGCGGCCTTTCCTTTACCGAGCTGATGGCGGACCTGATCAGGGGCGATCTGTCCGGAGCCGGACAGAAAGCCTGGAAAGCATTTCGGGAAGGCGTTCTTCAGGAGATTTCCGACAGCGCGGGCTTCCTGGTTCAGGCAGCGGCGCTGGGGATCCTGGGAGCGGTATTCGCGCAGGCAGCCGCAGTGTTTCCGTCCAGCCGGATTGCCGATACGGGTGTGTTTATTACATATCTGCTGACCTTCACCTGCTTTACGGCCGGTTTTTTTACCAGTATTCAGACCGCGGCCGGTGTGACGGAGAAGATTCTGGAATTCATGAAGGTGGTGCTTCCGGCTTTTTTCCTGGCAGTGGCATTTGCGGGAGGGAGTCTTTCCGGAGCTGCCCTTTACAGCAGCGTGATCGGGGCGGTGGGCGCCGCAGAATTTTTCTGCGGGAAGGTGGTGCTTCCTCTGATCAAGATATATGTGCTTTTGGTGCTGGCCGGAAATCTGTCCCGGGAACCCTTTCTTTCCCGTCTGACCGAAGGACTGGAGGACGGAATCAAATGGTCGCTGCGCACGATGACCGGGCTGTTTCTTGGGCTTCAGATGATTCAGACCATGATTCTGCCCTATGCGGACAGTGTGAAGCAGGCGGGGATGCGGAAGCTGATTGCCGTCATCCCCGGAGTTGGCTCCGGTGCGGAGGCTGTGATACAGGCCGCGGTGGGCGCCGGTGTTCTGGTTAAAAATACCATTGGAGGCGCCGCTGTGGTGGTTCTGGTGATACTGGCTGCCGCGCCTGCTGCCAAGCTGCTTTTTTTCCTGGTGCTGTATCAGGGAGCAGCAGCGCTGATGGAGCCGGTCTGTGACCGGAGGATTACAGCCTGTGCGGCGGGATTGGGAAAAGCTCACCGGCTGCTTCTGGATATGCTGGCAGCGGTCGTGCTTCTGTTTGCGCTTGCCGTTGCACTGATCTGCGGGGCAACCAACGCAGCTTATTTCGGAGGATAGCAGACTGCGGAAAATCCGTAAAAAGGAGAGACGCCCTATGGATGGTCTGTTTCAGTGGGTAAAGAATATTACGTATTATCTGATTTTTATCAGTCTGATTTCCAATCTGATGCCGGGCGGAAAATATGAACGATACCTGAAGCTGTTTTCCGGCGCGGTATTTGTGCTTCTGGTGGTCAGTCCGCTGACGGGAAGTCTGAATCTGGAGGGAAAGCTGGCGCTGGCTTACGAGAAGATCTGCCTGCGGCAGGATACAGGAGAATTTGAGCAGAAGCTTTGGGGAATGGAAGAAGAACGGATGGGGCAGGTGATGGAGCGGTATGAGGAGGCAATAGCCCGGGATATCCGGTCCATGGCCGAGGCGGAAGGCCTTTTCTGCACATCGGTTTCTGTAGAGATTGAGGATCGGGCCGAGGAGGAAGCATTTGGACAGGTTCGGAATATGGAACTGATCTGCAAAAAAGAAAAGGAAGTGTCTGCGGCGGCAGAGGGAAATGCTGCCGGGGAGAAGCGGACTGGTGAATCCATCCGTGTGGAGCCGGTTCAGATTTCCGGCAGGAAGCAGAGCACCGTCACACGCGAAAAGCGCCGGGAGGACATGAAAGAACAGGAGGAGCTGAATGGATTCAAAAGGAAAATGGCAGAGTATTACGGACTGGAGGAAACGAATATCCGGATTCAGTGGGAGGATGACTAAGGAAAACTGGATCATTCTGCTGTGCATCGGCCTGATTCTTATGATTGCAGCGATGCCGTCCGGGGAAAGTGATGGCTGGAGCAGTCTGTTTCGTGCCGGAGAGGAGGAAGAACGGCTGGAAACGGTCTTTCCGGGGGAGAGCGGGAAACCGGAAGAACCGGAGGCGGAGGTCTGGACGGGAAACCGGACGGAATCGGAGGACCGTTCCTATGAAGCCATTCTGGAAAACCGGATCCGACAGGTGCTCAGCAAGGTGGAAGGCGTGGGGGAAGTGGATGTTCTGATCGTTTTAAAAACCTCCAAGCAAAGTGTTTACCGGGCGGACGACCGGTTTTCCGAGTCTTCCGCCCAGGAGAAAGATTCTGCCGGCGGGACACGGGATACCTTTCAGCAGCAGAAGGAGTCCAGCACGGTAATCGTGAATGGAGGGACCTCCGCGGGGAGCGGTCCTCTTCTTGAAAAGGAGCTGTATCCGGAGCTTTCAGGAATTGTGATCAGCGCACAGGGCGGCGGAAATCCGACGGTACAGGCAGAAATTACACAGGCGATGGAAGCTTTGTTTGATCTTCCGGCGCACAAGATCAAGGTGCTGAAGAGAATGGACGAGGACAAATAAAATTTTGTACCGGAGCCGGTGCGGATGAGGCAGCAAATTGCTGCGGATCAAGGCGCAGATGGCATATTTTTCTCGTTTCTGAAATAAAATGAAAGTGTTAAAGAGGGTGGATCAAAGGAGCGAGGAACATGAAACCGAAAAAAGAGTTGAACATGAAAAAGCTGTTTCGGCGGAATCAGGTGATCATTACCGCGCTGGCCGTGATGATTGCGGCGGCCGGATATCTGAATTATGCCGGAAAGCAGGAGCTGGCAGCCGGAAGCCAGGTCTACGAGGCAGGGCTTCTGGAAATCTCGGATGAGGATGTTCTGGCGGAAAATCAGGCCAGCCCGTATTATGGGGAGACTTTGTCGGAGATCGGAAGTCTGGATCAGGATTTCCTGGATGAAACGGTTGCGGAGGCATCCATGGAGGCGGAAAATGAGACGCTGGCCGCGGCAGAAGCGGAGGGCGGGGAGGATGCGGCTCAGACCGGGCTGGAAAATCCGGGAGAGGCGGTCCTGACCAGCGGAATGAGCGTGACGGACTACATAGCGAATGTACAGCTGAGCCGGGAGCAGGTGCGGGCGAAAAACAAAGAAGCGCTGATGAATCTGATCAACAGTACCGGGATTGAGGAATCTGCCAAGCAGCAGGCTATTCAGGATATGATCGCGCTTACCGAAATCGCGGAGAAGGAAAATGCAGCGGAGACTCTTCTGATGGCAAAGGGCTTTGCCGATCCGGTGGTCAGCGTGTCAGACAGTCAGGTGGATGTGGTGATCAATGCAGCCAGCATCACCGACCAGCAGCGGGCGCAGATTGAGGACATTGTGAAACGGAAGACCGAAATGTCGGCGGATCAGATCGTAATTTCTCTTCTGAATCTTTCTGAGTAGAAAAGGGAATAAGAAGATTTTTGAAACTCCCTTTCCAAAGCTCTTCTCATTTGATATAATGAATGGTATCAGAAAAATGTATGTTCAGGAGGTAGAGCTGTGGCGGAGGCAGAAAACAGAAGTACTCATAAAGTATATGAAAAGGATAAGATCGGAGAGGTTCAGATTGCGGATGAAGTAGTGGCAATCATTGCAGGGCTGGCGGCAACCGAGGTGGAAGGCGTGGACTCCATGGCCGGAAACATTACGAATGAGCTGGTTGGCAAGCTGGGCATGAAGAATCTTTCCAAGGGCGTGAAGGTGGATGTGACGGAGGAGCATGTTTCCGTGGATCTTTCTCTGAATCTGAAATATGGCTACAATATCCCGGATGTCAGTGAGAAGGTGCAGGATCGTGTGAAATCTGCGATTGAGAATATGACAGGCCTGTCTGTCCTGGATGTCAATATCCGGATTGCCGGCATCAACATGTCGGAAGCCCAGTAAAGCGCTGTGCGGAAGACGCATCCGGCGAAGAAACGAAAATGGCGGAAAAAGGTTCGCGGAAAGGATTCCCGGACCTTTTTTTAGTTGTACATCCTAATTAAATTTGCTATAATAACTCCAAACGTCCGGCGGAGGACATTTGATTCAGGAGGAGAAAACATGACCAGAAGAGAATTCAGGGAGCATTGCTTCAAAATGTTGTTTAGCGCGGATTTTTATCCGGCAGAGGAGATCAGCGAGCAGCTGGAGCATTACTTCCTTGTACCAGAAGAAGAGGATATGACAGCAGACGGAAAGAGTGAGATCCTTCATAATGTCGATCTGGGAGAGGAGGACTGCAGTCTGCTGAAGGCACGGACGGAAAGCATGATCCGGCTGATTCCGGAACTGGATGAAAAGATCAATCAGGTAGCAGAGGGCTGGAAAACCAGACGTATGGGAAAGGTCGAGCTGACGATTCTGCGTCTGGCTGTTTATGAGATGAAATATGATGAGGAGATTCCGGAGAAGGTTGCAATCAACGAGGCGGTTGAACTGGCAAAAAAGTTCGGCGGCAAGGATGCGCCGGCTTTTATCAACGGAATCCTGGCAAAGCTGGTGTAGCAGATGGCCAGTGTTTACACCGTATCCCAGGTAAATGCCTATATTAAAAATATGTTCGTACAGGATTACGCCTTAAGCCGGATTTCCATTAAGGGTGAGGTGTCCAACTGCAAATATCACACTTCCGGGCATATTTATTTTACACTGAAGGACGGAAAAGGCACATTGTCTGCGGTTATGTTTGCCGGCCAGAGGATGGGCCTTTCTTTTCGGCTGCAGGAAGGGCAGCAGGTGGTGGTCACGGGATCTGTGGATGTGTATGAGCGGGACGGAAAATACCAGCTGTACGCAAGGACCATTGAGCTGGACGGGCAGGGTGATCTGTTCCGGCGGTTTGAGGCGCTGCGGGATGAGCTTGCCGAGATGGGGATGTTTGCAGAGGAGTATAAGCAGCCGGTTCCCCGCTACGCAAAGAAGGTCGGAATCGTCACGGCGCCTACCGGTGCGGCGATCCGGGATATCATGAATATTTCTGCCCGAAGAAATCCGTATGTACAGCTGATCCTGTATCCGGCTCTGGTTCAGGGCGAGCATGCAAAATTCAGTATTGTAAGGGGAATCCGGACTCTGGATCAGATGGGACTGGATGTGATCATTGTAGGACGAGGCGGAGGCTCGATCGAGGATCTGTGGGCGTTTAATGAGGAAATTGTGGCGAGAGCGATCTTTGAGTGCAGTACGCCGGTTATTTCTGCCGTAGGTCATGAGACGGATTACACCATTGCAGATTTTGTGGCGGATCTGCGGGCACCGACGCCCTCTGCCGCTGCAGAGCTGGCGGTTTTTGATTACCGGCAGTTTCAGTCCGATCTGGCCGGCATCCGTGCAGCGCTTCAGTCCGGGATGGACCGGAAGCTTCAGTGGCAGAAGAGCCGCCTGGAGCAGTACCGTCTGCGTCTGCGCTTAAAGGATCCGGTCCGGCAGGTGCGGGAGAAACGACAGCGGCTGGCGGATCTGGAGGAACAGCTGGGCCGTGCCATGATATCGAAGGTGACGGAGCAAAGGCATCGCCTGGCGCTGCTTTCCGGAAGGCTTCAGGGGCTGTCGCCGCTTGAAAAGATCAGCCGAGGCTTCGGCTTCCTGACGGAGGAGGACGGGAGGCGGATCACAAGTACCGGACAGGTAAGGCCGGGAGACCGGATCGAGATCTGTGTGCAGGACGGAAAGATCCGGGCCAGGGTTACAGAAACGCAGAGCTGGGAGAAAGGATAATCGCGGTGAAAAAATGGAAAAACAAGGTTTGACGATAGAAGAAAGCTTTGGGGAGCTGGAAGAAATCCTGAAAAAGCTGGAGGACTCGGAAAGCTCACTGGAGGATTCGTTTTCTTATTTTGAAAAAGGAATGAAACTGGTAAAAAGCTGTTCTGCCCAGATTGACCGGGTGGAAAAGCAGATTCTTGTGTTAAGTGAGGATGAGGAAGATGCCGGAATTTAAGACACAGTTAGAGGAACGGGTTCGGAAGACGGAGCAGGTCATTCAGAAATATCTGCCGGAGGAGACTGGCTTTCAGAAGACGATTATGGAAGCTATGAATTACAGTATGAATGCGGGAGGCAAACGGCTGCGTCCGATTCTTTTGATGGAGACCTGCCGGCTGTTCGGCGGAGAGCTTGCGGAGGCAGAGCCGTTTATGGCAGCGATTGAAATGATTCACACCTCTTCTTTGATCCATGATGATCTCCCGTGCATGGATAATGATCTGTATCGGAGAGGAAAAAAGAGTACCTGGGCCCAGTTTGGCGAGGATATGGGCGTGCTGGCAGGAGACGCGCTGATTGTAGAAGCTTTTTCTGTGGCAGCGCAGGCCTTTGCAGTGACAAAACATCCGTACCGGGTGGGAGAAGCGATCCGGATTCTGGCGGAAAAGACCGGAATTTACGGTATGATCGGAGGCCAGGTGGTGGACGTGGAGCTGACAAATCAGCCGATTTCCAGAGAACATCTGGATTTTATTTATCGGCTGAAAACGGGGGCGCTTCTGCAGGCCTCCATGCTGATCGGCGCGGTTTTAGCCGGTGCGTCGGAACGGGATTGTGCGAAGATTTCCCAGATTGCCCAGAATGTAGGCCTTGCATTTCAGATCCAGGATGATATTCTGGATGTAACCAGCAGTCAGGAGATACTGGGAAAACCAGTAGGCAGTGATGAGAAAAACTGCAAGACGACGTATGTAACTTTGGAGGGAATTGACAAGGCGAGAGCAGATGTCAAGCTGCTTTCGGAGGAGGCCGTCTCCGAGCTTCATTCGCTGAATGTGAAAAATGAATTTCTGGAGCAGCTGATCCGGATGTTGATTACCAGGGAGAAGTAGGGAAAATGCGATGATTTTAGAACAGATTCACGGACCGGAGGATATCCGGGGATTAAATACGGACGAACTGGAAATCCTGGCACAGGAAATCCGTGCATTTTTAATTGAAAAAATCAGTCATACAGGAGGCCATCTGGCCTCCAATCTTGGCGTGGTGGAGCTGACGATCGCCATGTATCTGGCGTTTGATTTCCCGAAGGACAAGGTGGTCTGGGATGTGGGGCATCAGTCCTACACGCACAAGATTTTAAGCGGAAGAAAAGAGCTGTTCGATGAGCTGCGTCAGTACGGAGGCTTAAGTGGCTTTCCGAAGAGAAAGGAAAGTCCCTTTGACTCCTTTGACACCGGACACAGCTCGACCTCGATCTCGGCCGGACTGGGAATCGCCCAGGGACGGGATCTGCTCGGGGAGGATTATGCAGTAGTTTCCGTCATTGGCGACGGCGCACTGACCGGCGGCATGGCATATGAGGCGCTGAACAATGCGGCGCGGCTGAAACGGAATTTTATCATTGTTCTGAATGACAACAACATGTCGATTTCCGAAAATGTGGGTGGCATGTCCCGTTATTTGAACAGTCTTCGGACCGGCGACGGGTACAATGATTTAAAGAAAAGCGTGGCCGGTGCGCTGGAGCGGATTCCGGGCGGTCAGCGCATGATCGACAAGATCAAGCGGACCAAGAACGGAATCAAGCAGCTGTTTATTCCGGGAATGCTTTTTGAAAATATGGGGATCACTTATCTGGGACCGATTGATGGGCATGATATCCGGCTGGTGCAGAAGACGCTTCAGGAGGCAAGAAAGCTGGATCATGCGGTGCTGGTTCATGTACTGACTAAAAAAGGAAAGGGATATGTGCCGGCGGAGAAGAATCCGGCCCGGTTTCATGGGGTGGAGCCCTTTGACATTTCGACTGGAAATTCGCTGAAAAAGAAAGAGCATCCTTCCTACACGGATGTTTTTTCCAGAGCGCTGTGCCATCTGGCCGAGAAGGACGAAAAAATTGTGGCAGTTACGGCAGCCATGCCGGATGGAACCGGCCTGAACCGGTTTTCCAGAGAGTTTCCAGGGCGCTTTTTCGATGTGGGAATTGCGGAGGCTCATGCCGTGACCAGCGCAGCCGGAATGGCGGCAGCCGGTTTGAAGCCGGTGGTGGCGGTGTATTCCTCGTTCCTGCAGAGAGGATTTGACCAGATCCTTCATGATGTCTGTATTCAGGAACTTCCCGTGGTTCTGGCGGTGGACCGGGCCGGTCTGGTGGGAAGTGACGGGGAAACCCATCAGGGAATTTTTGATTACAGCTATTTAAGCTGTATTCCCAACATGACGGTGATGGCGCCGAAAAACCGCTGGGAGCTGGAGACAATGCTGGAATTTGCGGTAGAGCTGGGCAAACCGGCTGCGATCCGTTATCCGAGAGGGGAGGCTTACCGGGGACTTCGGGAGTTTCTGGCGCCTGTCGTATACGGAAAGGGCGAAATGCTTTATGATGACAGCAAAAACGGAGCGAAGATTGCGCTTCTGGCAGTCGGGAGCATGGTCAGCACAGCGGAGCATATCCGGCAGAAGCTGTCCGGCCGGGGCATTGCCTGCAGTCTGGCAAACGGCCGCTTTATTAAGCCTTTTGACCGGGAGCTGGCAGATCGTCTGGCAGAAAATCATTCAGTACTGGTCACGCTGGAGGAAAATGTTCTGCAGGGCGGCTTTGGTATGGCAGTGACTGCGTATGTGCATGAACATTATCCGGAGGTGCGGGTGTATCAGGTCGCGCTTCCCGATGCTTATGTGGAGCACGGAAATGTCAGCATTCTGCGGAGCGGCCTGGGAATTGACAGCGATTCCGTTATTGCGGCGTTGGAGAAAAAAGGTCTGCTGGACGGACTGGCCGATACGGCAAAATGAAAAATAACTGGAAATAAATTCCAAAATATGGTATGATTGAGATCAAATCAGAGATAACACAAGGAATGGATGAGCAGAGGAAAACAAGAATGAAAGAACGATTGGACGTGCTTTTGGTAAAGCGGAACCTGGCAGAATCCAGGGAGAAAGCGAAGGCGGTCATCATGGCCGGGATCGTCTATGTGGACGGTCAGAAGGAAGATAAGGCCGGAACCACTTTTGAGGATTCCGTGAATATTGAGGTGCGGGGGGCGACGTTAAAATATGTGAGCCGGGGCGGTCTGAAGCTGGAGAAGGCCATGACGCACTTCGGCCTGAAGCTGGACGGGAAAATCTGTATGGATGTAGGCTCCTCTACCGGCGGCTTTACGGACTGCATGCTTCAGAATGGTGCGGTGAAGGTCTATGCCGTGGATGTGGGACATGGACAGCTGGCCTGGAAGCTTCGGAATGACGAGCGGGTGGTTTGTATGGAAAAGACCAATATCCGCTATGTGACACCGGAGGATATTCCGGACCGGATTGATTTTTCTTCTATAGATGTGTCCTTTATTTCTCTGACCAAGGTTCTGGGGCCGGTAAAGGCGCTGCTGAAAGAGGACGGTCAGATCGTCTGTCTGATCAAGCCGCAGTTTGAAGCCGGTCGGGAAAAGGTGGGAAAGAAAGGTGTGGTGCGGGATCGGTCTGTCCATTTGGAGGTCATTCAGATGGTGATGGAGTTTGCCGTGTCTATCGGCTTTGAGATCTTGAATCTGGAATTTTCTCCGATTCGGGGACCGGAAGGAAATATTGAGTATCTTCTTTATCTGCAGAATCATCCGGAGGGAGAGCGTTATCCCGGAATTTCGGTGAATGCGGCGGCTGTGGTGGAGGAATCTCACCGCTCGCTGGAGGGCTGACGATATGAAAGCGTTTTATATTGTGACGAATCCGGAGAAAGAAGGTGCTTTCGATACGGAGCGCCAGATCCGGGAGTATCTGACCGGACGAGGCGCAATCTGTGTGACGCAGAGTACCAAACAGCTCAAAGCAGGAAGGTATACCGATTCTGACTGCGTGCCGGAGGATGTGGAGTGCGTGATAACGATCGGCGGCGACGGCACTTTGATTCAGGCGGCCAGAGATCTGGCGGGCCGTAAGCTTTCTTTTATCGGAGTAAACAGAGGGCATCTTGGATATCTGACGCAGGTCAGCACGGAGAAGGAGCTGGACGGAATGCTGGACGCGCTTCTTTCTGACCGTTATCAGCTGGAATCCAGAATGATGCTGGAGGGAGAGGTGGTCCGGGGCGGGAAAACGGTTTTCCGGGATATTGCGTTGAATGAGATCGTCATCAGTCGGAGCGGATTGCTGAAGCCGATTCATTTCCGGGTCCTGGTGAACGGAGAAGTTTTAAATCAATATACGGCGGACGGGCTGATTCTTGCGACGCCTACCGGATCGACCGCTTATAATCTGTCGGCAGGCGGACCAATCGTGGTGCCGTCTGCCAGAATGGTGGTTCTGACACCGATCTGTTCCCATGCGCTGAATTCCAGAAGTATTGTCCTTCCGGCAGAGGATGAGATTACAGTGGAGCTTCTGGAGGACGGAGAACAGGCTTCCTTCGACGGAAACCTGTCCGGCGAGGTGCAGAGGCAGGACCGGATCGTGATCCGGAAGGCGCCGATAGATACCTGCCTGATTCAGCTGAAAAAGGTGTCATTTCTTCAGAATTTGAGCAGCAAGATGACCGGTGTATAGAGCAGCATATCGGCATGGAACGGAGGAAAAGGATGAAAGTAGAACGTCACAGCAAGATTGTGGAGCTGATTGGAAAATATGAGATTGAAACACAGGAGGAGCTGGCGGAGTATCTGAATCAGGCCGGATTTAATGTGACGCAGGCCACGGTATCCCGGGATATCCGAGAGCTGAAGCTGACGAAGGTGGCGGGAAACGGCGGCAGACAGCGGTATATGGTGCTTCAGAATCAGGGAAGCTTCAGCGATAAGTATATCCGGATCCTTCAGGACGGATTCTTAAGCATGGATATGGCGCAGAATATTCTGGTGATTAAAACGGTTGCCGGAATGGCCATGGCGGTAGCTGCAGCATTGGACGCGATTCATTTTAATGAAATCGTGGGCTGCATTGCCGGAGATGACACCATTATGTGTGCGGTCCGCAGCGTAGATGACACGATTCTGGTGATGGACAAGATCCGCAAGCTGATCAACGGATAGAGCCGGCAAGGGATCCGACTGATGTCCGGTCCGGCCGGAAGCGGATGAAGCAGACCGCGCAGAAAACACAGGGAGGAAAAAGAATGCTTCTGGAATTGCTGGTAAAAAATCTGGCTCTGATCGAGCAGGCCAGAGTGGAGTTTGGTGAGGGCTTAAATATCCTGACCGGTGAGACCGGAGCCGGAAAATCGATTATTATCGGCTCTGTCAATATGGCACTTGGTGGAAAGGCATCGAGAGAAAGCATTCGTCAGGGGGCGGACAGTGCCTATGTGGAGCTGTTGTTTTCCGTGGATACGCCGGAACAGGCGGCGGCTCTCAGGGCCCTGGATGTGGAGCCGTCGGAGGATGGGACGCTGATCATCTCCCGCCGGATCCTGCCTGCACGCAGCACGGCCAAAATCAATGATGAGACGGTGACGACGGCGAGACTGCGGCAGATCACGGGTCTTCTGATCGATATTCACGGGCAGCATGATCATCAGTCTTTGTTAAACATTCACAAGCATCTGGAGATTCTGGATGCCTATGCAAAGAGTCAGACGGAGCCGAAAAAGGCTGTGATCCGTCAGCAGTACAAGCAATACCGGGCGCTGACCGAACGGCTTGTGTCCATGGAGGGCGGACAGGAGGAACGGCTTCGGGAGGCTGATTTCTGTCGCTTTGAGATTCAGACCATTGAGGATGCGGCCCTGAAAGAAGGGGAGGAAGAGGAACTGACGGCAAGATACCGGAAGCTTTCCCATGCCCGCCGGATTGTGGAGAATTTGTCGCTGGCCTATGATTCGCTGGATGAGGATGCCGTTGCCAGAGGGGTCCGGGCGGTGGATCAGGTAGCGGAATATGACGAAGCGCTGGAGCCGATCCGAAATCAGTTTTATGATGTGGAAGCGTTGATGAATGATTTAAGCCGTTCTATCAAAGAATATATGGATGACTGTACCTTTGAAGAGAGTGAGTTCCGGCAGATTGAAGAGCGGCTGGATTTAATCCACAGTCTGCAGGCAAAATACGGCAGTACCGTTTCTGCGGTGCTGGGCGCATTGGAGGAAAAGAAGAAGCGGCTGGAGGAGCTGGAACATTTTGACGAGATCCGGCTGCAGGCGGAGACGGAATTAAAGGAAGTGGAGGCAAGTCTGCAAAAAGCCTGCGAGGAGCTGTCGGAAATCCGGAAGGAAGCCGGTGGGCGCCTGGCAGAGCAGATCCGGGAAAGCCTGGTTGATCTGAATTTTCTGGATGTCAAGTTTGTGATGGAGCTGCGCCGTCTGGAGCATTATACGGACGAGGGATTTGATGAGGCGGAATTTTTGATCTCCACCAATCCGGGAGAACCGGCGAAGTCGTTAAAAGCGGTGGCATCCGGCGGTGAGCTTTCCAGAATTATGTTGGCGATCAAGACGGTGCTGGCGGATACGGATGCGATTCCGACGCTGATTTTCGATGAGATCGACACCGGCATCAGCGGCCGGACCGCGCAGAAGGTTTCAGAAAAGTTAAACGAGATTTCCAGAACCCACCAGGTGATCTGTATTACCCATCTGCCGCAGATTGCGTCGATGGCAGACTGTCATTTTGAAATTAAAAAGTCAGTTCGCAGCGGCAAAACCGTGACGGACATCCATCGATTGAATGAAGAGGAAGTGATTGATGAACTGGCCAGACTGCTGGGCGGCGCAGAGATTACCGATGCAGTCCGTAAAAATGCGAAAGAGATGAAGGAATTGGCAGAGCGGTCAAAATAAGTCGGTGATGGTTTCAGTTTGAAGGGTTATAAAAGTTGAGATGAAGAATACTAACGGTGTAAGCAGTTTATGCCTGCACGGAAAGGTTCTTCATCTTTTTTGTTTTACAGAAAGCTTTGTTCAGGAGGTAAGGGGCATGCGCGGATTCAGAAATCATTGCGGAAAAACGAAGGATAAGGAAACGGGGGGACAGCAGTACGGACACTGCAGCAGAAAAGGGCGATATCTGCTGCAGGCAGGTCTGGCAGTGTTTATCCTGACAGTTGGATTCTTCTGGTATCATCTGAATCAGACGGTGCCGGACCGCCTGAGCCTGGTGGCGGGAGAGACAGAGCAGATGCAGTTTCCGGTGCTGTTTCAGTCTACGCTGACCATGAAGGATGAGGAAGTCTCTCTGGGGAGCTCTTCGGATATTCCTTCTGATCAGATCCGGATTTCCGGAAAGGAACCGTTTCAGATGATCGGGGAAAAAGAAGGCAGCTATCAGATGGAGGTCCGCCTGTTTGGATTGTGGAAGGTCAAAGATGTGCAGGTGGATGTGGTCAGTGAAAATTATGCCATTCCCTGCGGCATCCCGGTGGGCATTTATTTGAAATCCGACGGCGTTTTGGTGATCGGAACCGGAACGCTGACTGGTGTAGATGGAGTAAATGTGGAGCCGGCTTACGGCGTTCTGCGCTCCGGCGATTACATTGAAGCCGTGAACGGAAGCCCTCTGTCCAGCAAGGAAGAACTGGTGGAGGCTGTGAACCGGGCCGGAACCGGAAAAGTGACACTTAAGATTCGCCGCGGTCAGGAGACTATGACCGTTTCCATGAATCCGGTGCAGGACGAGGAGGGAAATTATAAGCTGGGAGCCTGGGTACGGGATGATACCCAGGGAATCGGGACCATGACCTATCTGGATTTAAACGGAAAATTTGGTGCGCTGGGCCATGGTATCAGCGATAGTGATACCGGGGAGGTAGTGGAGATTCAAGAAGGCGCACTGTATGAGACGCAGATCATGGGACTTGAAAAAGGAGAATCCGGGAAGCCTGGCGTTATGAGTGGAATTATTTATTACGGCCCCGGTTCCTGGCTGGGAAAAATTGATGCAAACACGGATACCGGGATTTTCGGAACGGCGGGAGACGGCCTGAAGGCGAAAATCACCAGCGAAGCCATTCCTGTCGGCTATCGTCAGGACGTAAAGGTCGGTCCCGCAATGATCCGAAGCAGTGTATCCGGAACCGTAAAAGATTATCAGATTGAAATTCAGAAGGTCGATTATTCCAGCAGTCACCGCACGAAAAGCATCGTCTTTCAGGTCACGGATGAAGAACTGTTGAAGCAGACCGGAGGGATCATCCAGGGAATGAGCGGCAGCCCGATTATCCAGGACGGGAAACTGGTGGGCGCGGTGACACACGTTCTGGTGAATGATCCGACGCGGGGATATGGGATTTTTATCGAAAATATGCTGGATGCGGCGAGATAAATGCGATGCCGGAGGCGAGAGCCTCCGGCATATTTTACAGATTATCTTTTTGAAGCCGCTCCATATTCCCGCTCC
>JBJELD010000043.1:0-2848 GCA_051878975.1 Candidatus Caccovicinus sp. | reverse complement strand
CAGTCCGTTTTTGGAGGCCTCCATCAGATCTGCGCTGAAATTCAGCGGACTTCTGTAATGTGCGCTCAGCATGAAGAACCGCAGTACCTGAAGGTCATATTTCTCACTGATCTCCCGGACCGTAAAGAAATTCCCCAGAGATTTGGACATCTTCTTATTGTCAATATTCAAAAAGGCATTGTGCATCCAGTAGGTAGCAAACGGCTTTTCGTTGGCTGCCTCACTCTGCGCGATCTCGTTCTCATGATGCGGAAAGATCAGATCCTCGCCGCCGGCATGAATATCGATCTGCTCGCCCAGATACTTCTTCGACATAACGGAACACTCAATGTGCCAGCCCGGCCGGCCCTCACACCACGGGGATACCCAAAACGGCTCGCCCTCCTTTTTCGGCTTCCAGAGCACGAAATCATTCGGGTCCTCTTTTCCTTCCTCACCGGTTACCTTGATCTCACGAAAACCGGACTGCAGATCATCCAGATTCTTGTGAGAAAGCTTTCCGTACTCCTTAAAAGACTTCACGCGGAAATATACAGTGCCGTCTGCCGCCACATAGGCATGGCCCTTGTCGATCAGGGTCTGAATCATCTCCAGCATGCCGCAGATCTCCTCCGTCGCCAGCGGATGCTTGGTCGCAGGCTTAACATTCATTCCTTCCATATCCTTTTTGCACTCGGCAATATAGCGCTTGGAGATGGTATCGGCATCCACGCCCTCTTCAATGGCCTTTTTAATGATCTTGTCATCCACATCGGTAAAATTAGAGACATAATTGACATCATATCCCTTATACTCAAAATACCGGCGCACCGTGTCAAATACGATCATCGGGCGGGCATTTCCGATATGAATAAAATTGTAAACCGTCGGGCCGCACACATACATCTTCACCTTTCCCGGCTCCAGCGGCACAAACTCTTCCTTTCGTCTGCTCAGCGTATTAAAAATTTTCATAATCTTCTGCTCCCATCTTTTCAACATTTTCCGATCCGGCTCAGTCAGCTTTTCCGGATCTCTGGCAGTTCAAACAGCCCGGACAGCCGGCGGCCTCCGAAGGGATCTCCGTATCATCCGGTCCGGCAAAAACAGCCGTACTTCCGTCCTCTGCATCATAATAGCAGTAATTTGCCACCTCTGTCAATAATGTGATCGCCTGGGAAGCAATTCCTTCTCCGGAACCGGTAAATCCCAGCCCCTCCTCCGTCGTCGCCTTCACGCTGACCTGATTTACCCGCAGTCCCAGCGCTGCCGCAATATTAGCCGCCATCTGCGGGCGGAATGCCGCCAGCTTCGGGCGCTGGGCAATGATCGTTGCATCAATATTTTCAATCACATAGTGATTTTCATCCAGAAGTTTCCCCACATGCTTCAACAGCTCAATGCTGGAAATTCCTTTATATCTGGGGTCCGTGTCCGGAAAATGCTGACCGATGTCTCCCAGTGCTGCCGCCCCCAGCAGCGCATCCATAACGGCATGAACCAGCACATCGGCATCCGAATGCCCCAGCAGCCCTTTTTCATATGGGATCTCCACGCCGCCCAAAATCAGTTTTCTGTCCTCCACCAAACGGTGCACATCATAGCCCTGTCCGATTCTCATACTCTGGTTCTCCTTTTTTGTATTTTTCTGCTCCATGTCATCACCGGATCATCCGGATCTTTTTTTCAATACATTCTGCCTGCAGATCCGACCAGTTCCCGCAGTTTTCCCCGTCCACATGGACCGGCTGCGGCTGCTCCACATGAAAAAACACCTCTCTGCAGTCATAGGTGCGGATTCCGCGATTCTGCCGGCCTCTTCCTATCAGCGCGGTAACCAGCGCAGAAATCAGCTTCCTCCGGTTTTCATGGCTGATCACGCAGACCGAAAGCCTTCCGTCTGCCGCATCTGCCGCCGGCGCAAACCGGAATCCTCCGCCTTCAAAGGGATGGATATGTGCCGACATAAAATAGATATGATTAAACTCGATCTTTTTCACACGGTCCAGAATCAGATAGCCCTTCAGCGGCTTCATCTGAAAAATCAGCTGCAGTCCGACGATCACATATCCCAGCTTCTCCAGATGAAAACGGCTAAGCCGCTCCCGGACCGGAACTTCCAGAAGATTCCGACAGACCGCCGAATCCATGCCCAGACCGGCGCTGACTGCAAAACGCCGATGCTCCGCCTCCTTTCCGAAGGTCAGGACGCCGTAATCCAGAAGAAGGTGTCCCTTCGGAGACAGGATGCGCTTCAGACAGCGGGCCGGATCCCTGGGAATACGGAGGCTTCTTGCCAGATCATTTCCAGAGCCGGCCGGAACATATCCTAACGTAATCATACTGTTAAAGGCCAGCCCGTCCAGAACTTCATTAAACGTGCCGTCACCGCCTACCACCACGATCACCTTCGGCTCATGGCAGCCCTCGGTCAGCTGTGCCGCAAATCTTCTGGCATCACCAGGACGTTCTGTCAGGAAGCTCTCATATTGTACAGAATATTTCGCCAGCAGCTCTTTCAGTTTTTTCCATACCTTTTCTCCTCCTCCGCATCCGGACTGAGGATTCACGATAAAAAAGTACATCAACGCCTCCTACGTATTAAATACTATCCTTAAGTATAACATAAATACATGAAAAAGCGACAATAAACTTTTATGAAAGCTTCCTGAATTTATCCTGAAATTTTTTTAAAAAAATTGTCAAAAAAGTGTTGACAATTATGACAATAGGAGTTATACTGATGAAGCAGTCGCGATGAGGGCAAAAAACTTAAGAGCAAAGCTTCTGGGTTGGATGTCGGAGCGATCAGCACTATGGGGTCTTAGCTCAGCTGGGAGAGCATCTGCCTTACAAGCAGAGGGTCACA
>JBJELD010000042.1:0-2857 GCA_051878975.1 Candidatus Caccovicinus sp. | reverse complement strand
GCAGTTCCGGGGCATTTATCAGGCCATCAACCATGCGTTCTGCTGTCATCTGCCGGTGGATGTGGTTTACGTCAACCGGGAGGAAGACATGGGCATGGAGAATCTGCGGCAGACCAAGCTGTCCTATAAGCCGGTAAAGCTCTCAGAGAAGTATGAGGCGGCTTTCGTTAAATAAACTACTTTTGCCGGAGGGGTTGCCTTTGGCGCAGGATATGGTAAAATAGCAATGTACAGGAAAAAAGACAAAGGGTTTTGTTATTTTTTTAACTAATCCCCTTGCTTTTTTGTGGTTCGTATGTTTTAATTAAGCTACGAATATTCTTCGACAACTTATTTAACATACTATTTAAGGAGGATACATAAACATGAGAGAAGTTGTTATTGTCAGCGCAGCAAGAACACCGATGGGAAGCTTCGGCGGTTCCCTGAAGGGAATCCCTACCAGAAAGCTGGGTGCAATTGCTATTAAGGAAGCGGTGAAGAGAGCCGGAATTCAGGGTGAACAGGTAGACGAAGTCATCATGGGTGCTGTACTGCAGGGCGGCCTGGGCCAGAACGTTGCAAGACAGATGACCTTAGATGCAGGTCTGCCGATCGAAACTCCGGCAATGACCATCAATAAGGTTTGCGGTTCCGGTCTGAGAGCAGTAGAACTGGCTGCACAGATCATTAAAGCCGGAGATGCAGATATCGTCGTAGCCGGCGGTGCAGAGAACATGTCCGCTACAGCTTACGCAATGCCAGCTGCAAGATGGGGCGCAAGAATGAACAATACCCAGATGGTAGATATGATGGTAAACGATGGCCTGTGGGATGCATTCAACGGTTACCACATGGGTATCACTGCTGAGAACGTAGCAGAGCAGTGGGGCATCACCAGAGAAGAACTGGATGAATTCTCCGTAATTTCCCAGAACAGAGCAGAAGCTGCTATCAAGGCAGGCAAGTTCAAGGATGAAATCGTTCCTGTGGAAATCCCGCAGAAGAAGGGCGATCCGATCATCTTCGACACTGATGAATTCCCTAAGTTCGGAACCACCATCGATAAGGTTGCCAAGCTGAAACCGGCATTCAAGAAAGACGGTATCGTAACTGCAGCCAACGCTTCCGGTATCAACGACGCCGGCGCTGCTGTTGTTGTAATGGCTAAGGAAAAGGCTGAAGAACTGGGCATCAAGCCGCTGGTTACCATCAAGTCCTATGCTTCCGCAGGCGTAGATCCTTCCATCATGGGCGTAGGTCCTGTACCTGCTTCCGAGAAGGCTCTGAAGAAGGCCGGTCTGAC
The DNA here is from genome assembly GCA_051878975.1 of Candidatus Caccovicinus sp. Taxonomy (GTDB): domain Bacteria; phylum Bacillota; class Clostridia; order Lachnospirales; family Lachnospiraceae; genus Caccovicinus. Next base: position 1,572 of record JBJELD010000042.1, on the reverse strand, counting down.
CATCAAGGATATCGACCTGGTTGAAGCAAACGAAGCATTCGCAGCACAGTCCCTGGCTGTAAGAAAAGACCTGGGTCTGGATCCGGAAAAGACCAACGTAAACGGCGGAGCGATCGCTCTGGGTCACCCGATCGGTGCATCCGGCTGCAGAATCCTGATCACTCTGATTTACGAAATGCTGAGAAGAGACGACGCCAAGTTAGGCCTGGCTACTCTGTGCATCGGCGGCGGCATGGGTACTGCCCTGATCGTGGAAAAATAAAAAATCCAGCTGAGCTGAGTTAAAATAAGCAAAAAAATATGCAACTGAGGAGCTGCCGGTTTCCGGCAGCTCTTTTGGAATAGCGATTTTCAGAGAAAGTCTAAAAGAAAAAAGGGGAACGGGATTATGACGGAAGAAAGGAAGCAGAAAAAACAGGAGAAAAAGCAGCAGCGGCAGGCACGGCGGCAGGAGGAAGAAAAATACCGCATCGTGGAAAACAGGAAACTGATGACCGTGATCTACACCGTGCTGCGGCTTGCGGTCATCGCGGTGATGGTGGCACAGTTTTTTAACGGCAATTACGAGAACGTGTTCCTGTGCGTGCTGACGCTGGTGCTGTTCATGCTGCCGTCGGTAATCGAACGGAAGCTGAAGGTGGACCTGCCGGACACGCTGGAAGTGATCATTCTTCTCTTTATTTTCGCAGCGGAGATCCTCGGAGAGATCCAGGCGTACTATATCCAGTTTCCTTACTGGGATACGCTGCTCCATACCCTCAACGGGTTCCTCTTCGCAGCGATCGGCTTTTCGCTCGTGGACCTGCTGAACCGCAGCGGCCGGTTTACATTCCAGCTGTCGCCGCTGTACGTATCGCTGGCAGCCTTCTGCTTTTCCATGACCGTCGGCGTGCTCTGGGAATTCTTCGAGTGCTTTATGGACCGGGTCTTCCTGCTGGACATGCAGAAGGACACGGTGCTCTCTACAATATCCTCGGTTGCGCTGGATCCGGAAGGTGCAAACAATCCGGTCGTCGTGCGCCATATTGCCGACACCATTCTGGTCTTTGAGGACGGCAGCCAGCAGGCTCTTGGCGTGGGCGGCTACCTGGATGTGGGGATTTACGATACCATGAAGGACCTGTTCGTCAACTTCATCGGTGCGGTAGTATTCTCGTTCGTGGGATTTTTCTATGTGAAGGCGCGTGGCAAAGGCCGGTTTGCGCGCCGGTTCATCCCTGCGGTGCAGGATCTCAACGGAAACGGGATCCCTGATGAGCTGGAGGAAAAAAAGAACGAGGAGAAAAACTGACTCATATATGAATCAGCAAAATCCATCCGCATGGCGCTATCGGTTCAGCCCGATTCCGATTTTTGTCAAAACTTGTCGAATTATGGAATAAAATGAGGAAAAACAGCTGTTTTCAGCTGTTTTTTTCTTTTGGCACGGGTCTTGCGATATAGTAAGAGGATTAGAACGCTTTAATAGTTGAAAGGAGTAAAGAATACGTGGAGTTATTATTGAACCCTATTGTGATCGGAGTTGCAGCTCTGATCGTTTTATGTCTGCTGAAAGTGAATGTATTGCTGTCT
>JBJELD010000041.1:0-167405 GCA_051878975.1 Candidatus Caccovicinus sp. | reverse complement strand
GGAACACATCCGTGAAAATTTCACCTGGGAAGCGTATAATCGGCTTTATATCCAGAATATTCACGCAATGGAACAGTAACCAAAGCGAAAGGCCCTGCGTTCTGTTTTCATCAGGCAGAACGCAGGCTTGCCTTTCTGGTATAAAAAAGTAGCAGTTTTACATGAATTTTTAAACTCAACAACTACATTTCTGAAATATTTTACAACTCCTTTCATCGCACAAATTTCTAAAAAGAATAGCATTGAAGCAATAAATGTGTTATTATGTTAAAGATAACATTTTTGAGGAAAATGTTATCTAACCTGAATTCATTCTTCAATCGGTAACACATAACATGATGTTGGGGGCAAAAGGTATTTTGACCCCTCTGATACCAGATTGCTCCGTACTCCATACTCCCGCAATCCTGGTATCATAACATTAAAACATACAACTTCCATAAACTAACAAAAATATAAAAGAAGGACTGTACATGATTAAAAAAATTCTCAAAAAACTTTTTCCTGTAACTATCGACAGATGGGATCATTCCACTCAACAATTCAAAAAGGAACTGTTTGATATTTCCGAAACATTAAATGGAATCACAGAAGTTCTTGAAAACACAGGAATCAATTTAAAAGATACTTCTGCAAAAATTGAAGATCTCAAAATAAAAACAGCAGCTATCGATGAAACAGCACGAAATGAATATTTGCAGACATGTGCAGAATTTAAAGTTCTCAAAGAAAAAGCAGATGAAAATAAAAAATTGGAAAATGCTGTTCTCCATAATATGCATAGAAAACGTTTCTATAACAATGATCACGAGAAGGCTGTCATAAAATCTTTCCATGACTATTATGACGCTCCAAACTATAAAGAACTGTTTTTAAGACTAATACATGGTTTGAATGAAGAGGATGTTGCTACGGTTGTCAGAATCCTGAAACGACAGCAGGACATCAGAGATAATGATGGAAAAGCAATAGACATATATACGGAGGATGAACAAAAACAGATTGGCAGGATGATGGAACATTTTAAAAAAGAGATTTTCCGAGTATCAGATGATCTATATTGCTATCATAATTACTTGCTTCCAACAGACCACTTTGAAGCAAGCGTGTTATATTACAAGCACGGAATAGAGAACATAGAAAATATTGATTACACGCTCGATAAAGATATCATTGATGCCGGAGGCTACATTGGAGATTCAATACTGATTTTGTCACCTTTAACAACAAAAAAAGTATATAGCTTTGAAGCAGTGTCAAAAAATTTTGAAACCATGAAAAAAACAATTTTACTGAATAATATCAAAAATGCGGTTCCAGTGAACTTAGCGTTAGGGTCAGAAAATGGTGAAATTGAAATGAATGTTTCCGGCACCTACAGCACTTCACAAGAGTTATCTTCTGACATACTGGAGTATAAAGAAACAGCTCAAATGGTAACACTAGACAGTTATGTAGAGAAACATGGATTGACTGTGGGACTGATCAAAGTAGATATCGAAGGTGCCGAACAGGACTTTTTAAAAGGTGCAAAAAATACGATAGAAAGAGACAAACCAATTTTATTATTGAGTATTTATCACAATGCAAATGATTTCTTCAATATAAAACCCATTATAGAAGATTGGAATTTAGGATATAGTTTTAAAATTTATAAACCAGTAGATTTTTCTATATCAAGGGAAGTATTGTTAATCGCTGAGGTAAGATAATTTTAACCATATTATCGACGAATAAATGCCGGAGGATATAAAGTTTATGAACAAAAGTCATATATGTGTATCAGTTATTATTCCAATTTTTAATATGGAACAATATTTAGGTAACTGTTTGGACAGTGTTGTAAGCCAATCTTTACAGGAAATTGAAATTATTTGCATCAACGATGGTTCCACAGACAGATCTCTTGATATTATAAATAAATATGCAGCTCGTGATAGCAGAATTGTATTAATTGATCAGAAAAACCAGGGAGTTGCCGCTGCGAGAAATGCAGGAATGAATTATGCATCTGGAGAATACATCTGCTTTATGGATCCAGATGATTGGTATCCTGAAGCAGATATCCTTCACTATTTATACGATAAAGCGATAGAACAAAATGTAAATATATGCGGAGGGTCTTTCAGTGAATATCTTCCAGATGGAACAATCGTTACAGAATTCACTGGAAATAAAAGAAAATATCAGTTTCACAAAGATGGGTTAATATTTTATGAAGATTATCAATTTGATTTTGGATACCATCGCTTTATTTACAATAATAAGTTTTTAAAGCAGAATCGGATTTTCTTCCCTTTATATGCCAGATTTCAAGATCCTCCGTTCTTTGTAAATGCGATGATTACAGCTAGGAAATTTTACGCAGTATCGAAAATCACATATGCATATAGGGTTGGAAATTTCAAAAACATCAAATGGACAGAGCAAAAGTTGTCCGACTTGTTGAAAGGATTAACTGATAATCTGAAATATTCAGAGAAGCATCAACTAGCAGAATTACATATGTTAACTGTCCGCCGCATGGCAGTTAACTATCGAAAATTGTTTACTCAAATGGCATCTGCACCGTGTACAGAAAATTTTATAAATCTGTTAATACAAGCAGATCAGTTCATCAATGAAGACCTGTTATCTGCTGATGATATTAACAAAAATTATCATAATGTTGTAATTGATATTTTAAAAGATTCTGGGTTTGAAGAACCAGAACTAATGAGATTATCAAAAACACCCCAAACAAATGATCAACCATTATTTTCTATCCCAAAACCAAGAAGTGGTATCATTTCACAAAGCTGTCAGGACATTAAAGTTTCCGTAATTATTCCTGTTTATAATGTTGAAGAATTTCTGACAGAATGTATAGAGACTGTTATAGACCAAAGTTTAAAAGATATTGAAATTATCTGTGTAAACGATGGCTCTACCGATAATTCAAGGAAAATCGTTGAGCTCTTTATGGAGGTTGATAAACGCATTGTTTTAGTTGATAAGAAAAATGGCGGCTTATCTTCTGCACGCAATGCCGGGCTTAAAAATGCAAGGGGAAAATATATCTATTTTCTTGACAGCGATGACTACTTGGAACAGAATGCCTTAAAAATATTATATGAGGCAGCAGAAAAAGAGAATTTAGATGTTATTGATTTCGATGCAATTCCATTGTTCGAGTCAGAAGAAAGTGCCGATCGATATAAGCATTATATGGTCTATTATGAAAGGAATGCCACTTATAAAGAAGTTACAACTGGAGAAACATTCTTAACTAAAACAATTCAAAATAATGATTTTAAACCTGCTGCATGGCTTCACTTCATCAAAAAGGATTTTCTGGATAAAATCGGAGTAACCTTTTATGAAGGAATTATTCATGAAGATAATTTATTTACCATACAGTTATTGATATGGGCATCAAGGTTAAAATATTTAGACCAAAAATTTTATTATCGACGACTGCGAGACGGTTCTATCATGACCGTTCCACAATCGACTAAAAATGTTTACGGCTATTTTATCACTTTAACAGAATTATTCCAATTGATCAACTCTGTCGAACTTCAATCCGAGACTGTTGAAGCAATAAAATCACGTATGCAAATACATGAACGAACTATTTTCGATATTTATCGTCGTGTAGAAGATAAAAATATGGACTCCTACTGGAATGGTAATCAAGAAAAAGAACTGTTGTTTAATATAATTATAAAAGAACCATACAGATTAATTTCAAGAGAAACCGAAAAACGAACAGAATTACAGCGACAGAAAGAAAAATTAAAAGAAGAAAGTGACCAGTTAAAAAGAGAGCTTGAATGCTTGAAAAAGGATAATAAACACTTGCAAAAAGAAAAGAAGAATATACAGGATAAATATGATTGTGTTTGGAACTCCATGTCACTTCGAATAGGTCGCATAATTACCTGTGTTCCAAGAAAAACAAGAACTTTTTTCAAATACTGGAAAAATAATGGTAGCCATAAAGCTTTACAATTAGTGAAAGAAAAACTTGGCTTATAATAAAACCGAACAGACACTTCATACCACCAGTAATTGTCTGTCCGGAACCGCTTACACCACATAGACGTCAAATCATACGCCTGCCATAAACGCGAACGCCGCTAATCAACGGCGTTCGCGTTTACGACATATTTCAGGATACTGCCTGATTTAATCCCAATAAGATTGCAGAAAAATACTACACACCTAACCCATCCAAATACTCCCTCCCATAATTTCCCCATGTAAATCTGCCTTTAATCAGCTTCTGCGCCTCTTTCCCGATCTGCTCATATGCTCCTCTGTCTGCAGCTATCTCCAGCAGCACATTCACATACTCTTTCAGTGTATCTGCCACAAGAAAATGAACCCCCGATTCCGCTCCGACAATCGGCTTTGCCGCCAGGCTGGAAACAACGTTGCTTTTCCTTAACGCCATTCCTTCCAGCACCTTATCCGTCGGATATGCCCCCACAATGACCAGCGGAATCTGATTTCCGATCACAGAATGTACATTTTCCATGTACCATACAACAGCATCGATATTGGGCTGATAATCCATTTTTCCGATAAACACCACCGAATCTTTCCATGCCGGATCATGCTTCTGATACTGGAATAATGCTTCGTTGACTCCATGCGGCAAGCATTTTACCTTACCGTACTGACCCCAATCTTCTGCCTCTTCCTGATTAAACAGATAAGTAACGGAACTGTTTTCCACGCAGATCTTTTCCACTGCAATTCTTTCCTGCACTCAGACACTCCCTTATCCGCACCAGAGCAGCAATTAAAACATCACATTCATCTACCTGCAGCGGTTTAAAAGAAAACAATCCGAAAAAGGCATTTATATAGCTTCTCCATTTCACTATACGATGTACAGATACATCAACTGACCAATCCCTGTATACTTTGCCGGGCGTTTAATTGATTATAGAAAAGATTACTGGCAGCCGATTCTTGAACGGGCAGATGCAAATCCGCATATCACTTATGTAGGAGAAATTGAAAATACCGAAGAAAAAATTAAATTCTTCAAAAAGATGAATGTATTTATTGTAGTATCCAGGGATGAATCCTGTTCTCTTGTGGTATTGGAAGGCGCCATGATGGGAAAACCGATTATTGTCAGTGAAAATGTCGGTGCAAAATATGTGGTTAATGAAGAATGCGGATGGGTAGTAAAAACAGGAAATATAGAATCTTTGAAAACAGTTTTTGAGGAGATTATTAAAGTTCCTGACATTCTTAAAAAAATGGGAGAAGCTGCAAGACGTCGCTATGAGGAAACCTCCACTATTGCTGTATATGAAGAGAATATAAGCAAAATGGTTACAGAAAAATTGGAGCGCTCAATAAAGCAAGAATATCGCAGCATGAGTACAACATCAATGGCATATCAGCTTGAACGGCAAAGAAATCTGTTAAACAAGAAGCAAAACGAATTGAAGAAACTCAAAAAGTCATTTCATGATATGCAAAATTCCATTTCATTCCGAATTGGCCGGGCCATAACAGCTATTCCTCGAAAAGTCAAGGGTGGAATGAAATGTGTAAAAGATCATGGCCTGAAATATACTGTACGATATGGAATCAAAAAGCTTTGTCATTTTTCATAATAAAAGCAGCCTGTAGCACAGCTTCAACAAATGTGCCAGCAGTTTCAATAAAATCAAACTCATTTTAAACAGAAGATGACCGGGAGCAGCAGAAGAACTGTTTGCCCGGTCATATCGTAATAAATTCCTGTTTCTCATACAAAAATTTCTCGCCTATACGAGTAGCACCCCCAGAGCTGCCGTTATTTTGAAGTCAACCTTCTCTTAATCGCGCACGGCACTGCCATAATCAGCTTTCCCACTTTATAAGTCGTGGAGTTTTTGATTTCATCCAGTTCTCTCTGGGCAGGGCTTTTTGCAAAAGATTTTTCACCATCGGTTTCCTTATCTTTGGCAAACTCTTTATAAAAGGCATCCGGCTTTTCCATAATCATTGTGAGCTTTTTCCATTCCAGTTCCGTAAATATGTCTTTTGTAAACTCCCCCTGCTGCTGTGCACGTTTAAATTCCACACTCATCCGCTGAATATAATCCTTCCGGAAATGGTCTGCAATTCGATTGATGGTAAACAAATAATTGTGGAATTTTTTCCATGTATACATATATTTAAACCGTTCCCAGATATCCGGATCCTTCATCAGAATGTCCCGAATAAAGTCATATTCCACATTCACACAGTATACTTTTTCCTTGTTTTTCACAGAGGAGTTGGGATTGTCTCTCCGATTGCGGTAATATGGCTCATTCACGATCATCGCGCGCTCTGCCCGAATGGTGGTCTGCCAGAAAAATCCATTGTCCTGAAAAGAGGCGCCCGGCGTTTCATTATGCCGAATGTGATATTTTTCCAGCATCTCCCGCCGATAGATTCCGCTCCAGGTGTTCATGGTAAATTTAACCAAACTCGGATCCTGACTCGGATTCAACAGCTCCCCGTAACGGCTTTTCGTTGAATCCAGCAACACATATGCCATATCCATATCACCATTTTCATTTCTGGCAAATCGATAAAAATCAGCCTTCACAATGTCTAATTGATTTTCCGCTGCAATCCGATACAAATCTTCAAACATGGTCAGCGCTATGTAATCATCCGGTTCTACGATTCCAACATATTCGCCGGTAGCCCGATCCAATCCCTTATTCATAGCTTTGCCGTATCCACCATTCGGACCAGTAATGACTACAATACGATCATCCTTGGCCGCATATTCTTGTATGATCTCAAGAGAATTATCGGTAGAACCATCATTGACACAAATAATTTCCAGTTCCTTCAAAGTCTGTCTTATAACGCTTTCAAGACATTCATGCAAATACTGCGAAACATTGTAAATCGGTAAAATAACAGACACTTTGTACATAAATTACTCCTCATTTTCCTTTGAATTCACTATTTCATTTCATCAGTTTCAGATATTCTTCATACTCTCCATGATCATAAAAAAATCCTGCTTCTTTTCCTGTAATTTCCAGTTCCGTAAACCACTCATCCCGCAGTTTTTCCTTGAGCATCTGCTTCTGCGGTTCCGCCAACGTTTTCAAATTCCAAAGAGAAAAACGCAGCGCATAATTAATAAAATCCTGTTCCAGTTCCCAATATATCTTCTCATCCTGCAGACGCTTCCGAAGCGCCAGAAGAGCATGATAAAAACAGTGCCAGGACTTTTCACGCGTCACGGAAAGTGATTCTTTTCCCCCTCTTCTTTGATGGGCAAGTACTTGATCGATCACTGCAATCCGCTTTGCCAAAACCAAAGCACTGTATACAAACAGAAGATCATTTGTTGTCCTTTGTTCCTGAAAACTCAAATGATGTTCCATCACAAAACTGCGCCGATACAACTTATCCCAGGCCCAGCCAACAAATACAGTAAACACATTATCCGTCAATTCCCGATGCTTAAACGGCATATAAGGCGGAATATCTTTCATACGAATATTATATGGATTTTTTACATATTCCGCCCGATCCATATAATACTGATCCGAGTGAAACACCACAAAATCGGCTTCATACCGCTCCATTTCTGCTGAAGCAGTCTCCAGCATCTCCGGTTCAAAAAAATCGTCTGAATCCAGAAAAGACAGGTAACGTCCACGTGCCGCACCTAGTCCTCGATTTCTCGCGGCTCCTGCTCCCTCATTTTGTTGTGATAAAACGAGTATGCGACTATCTCTAGCCGCATACTCATTTAAAATCTCCGGCGAGCCATCCGTAGAGCCATCATCGATACATATAATTTCAATATTTTTTAATGTCTGCCCGCAAATACTATCCAGGCATTGCCGCAAATACCTTTCTACATTATATACCGGCAAAATTACGGATACGATCGGGCAGCCTGCACTCTGCTCTTTACCTTCTCTTTTTACTTTTTCCATTCCATTACCTTAAAAACAAGACGTTTAACCCACTGTGGCGTATATGGAGAAATCATACGGAACAGCTTTCCAGACTGCACTGCGTCATAAAAACCTCCAGCATTCCGAATCAGCGACTGAATTTTTCTCCATTCCAGGTCTGTAAACACTTCCGGACTCAGTTCTCCTCTTTGCAGCGCCCGCTTAAACTCAGCCTGCATCCTCTGAAGATACTCTTTCTTATAAACCTCACCAATTCTGCCCAGTGTGAACATATAATTAAAATATTTTTTCCACCAGTACATATATTTGAATCGATTCCACAACTCCGGATCTTCCATCAAAATATCCCGGATAAAATCGTATTCAATATTCATACAATACACCTTTTCCTTGCTGTTCACCGATGAATTTGGATTATCCCGGCGATTTCGGTAGTAAGGTTTATCTAGAATCATCGCACGTTCTGCATAAATAAAAGTCTGGAAATAAAATCCGTTGTCCTGAAAGGATGCCCCCGGTGTTTCATGATGACGAATATGGTATTTTTCAATAAAGCTTCTTTTATAAATACCGCTCCAGGTATTCAACGTAAATTTAATTGTACTGGGATCCTGACTTGGATTAAGGAGCTGATTATATCGCATGCCGGATTTATCAATCTGCTCATATTGCAGTTCTTCTTTTCCGTCTTCTGTTCTGGAAAAACGGTAAAAATCTGCCTTGACAAAGTCCAGATCATCCTTCACCGCAGCCTGATACAGTTCTTCATACATCTCAGACGGTACATAATCATCCGGCTCCACGATTCCCACATACTCACCGGTTGCCCGGTCCAGTCCTTTGTTCATCGCTTTTCCGTATCCGCCGTTCGGTCCGGTAATAACTACGATTCGGCTGTCCCTGGCTGCATATTCCTGCACAATATCCAGGGAATGATCGGTAGAACCATCATTGACGCAGATAATCTCCAGCTCCTTCAGAGTCTGTCTCGTAACACTGTCCAGACACTCCCGAAGATATTCGGAAACATTATAAATCGGTAATATGACAGATACTTTATACATCTCCCGTACTCCTTCACGCTTCTTTTCCCATCAGTTCCAGATACTGCTGATACTCTTTTTTATTGTAAAAATAACTCTCGTCTTTTCCGGTAATGCCAAGAGCTCCAAACCATTCGCCGCACAACTTGTCCTGCAGAATCTGATGGGTTGGTTCTGCCAGTGTATTCAGATTCCACAAAGAAAAATGCAGCGCATAATTGATATAATCCTGTTCAAATTCCCAATAGCTGCCTTCCTCCTCCAGCCGCCTGCGCAGAGCCGTCAGAGCGTCATAAAAACAGTGCCAGGATTTTTCCCGCGTCACGGAAAGAGAATTTCCGCCGCCGCGCCGCTGGTGAGCCAGAATCTTATCGACCACCGCAATCCTTTTTGCTATCGCCAAAGCGCTGAATACAAACAGCATATCATTGGAAGTACGCTGCTCCTGAAACCACAGATTATGTTCCAGCACAAAGCTGCGGCGGTACAGCTTATCCCAGGCCCAGCCAACAAAGGTCTTAAATACATTATCCGTCAGCTGACGGTGGGAAAACGGCATATACGGCGGAATATCCCGCATCCGGAGCACCCATGGAACATTTACAAATTCCTCCTTGTCCATGTGATACTGATCCGAATTAAATACCACAAAGTCTGCCTGATACTTCTCGGCCTGCTGATACGCTTCCTCCAGCATGGCCGGTTCAAAAAAATCATCCGAATCCAAAAAGGAAAGATACTCTCCGGATGCATTTCTCAGCCCTGTATTTCTGGCAGCGCCGGCACCGGCATTTTTCTGACAGATCACCTGCACTCGGGAATCTCTTTTTTCATATTCCTTCAGAATATCAAGGGAGGAATCCGTTGATCCGTCATCTACACAGAGGATTTCAATCTCCTTCAACGTCTGATTCACCACACTGTCCAGACACTGTCTCAAATATTTTTCCACATTATAAACCGGAATGATTACGGATACCTTCGTCATTTGTCCTCTGCCCTCTTGCCATTCTTTCTTAATCTCTCTCATATAAATCTCTTGTATAAACCTTCTCTTCGATATCCTGCAGTTCTTTCGCCTTGCGGTTTGCCACAATCACATCCGACATCTTTTTGAATTCATTCAGATCCCGGATTACCCGGCTTCCGAAGAAAACATCTTCTTTCAAAGTCGGCTCATAAATCACCACTTCTACGCCCTTGGCCTTAATACGTTTCATCACACCCTGAATCGAACTCTGGCGGAAGTTATCCGAATTCGCCTTCATGGTCAAACGATAAATTCCGACTACACAGGAATTTCCAGGCGTACCGTCTCTTCCGGCTGTTCCGGAACCATAGTACCCTGCTTTTTCCAGAATACGTTCTGCCACAAAATCCTTTCTGGTCCGATTGGATTCCACGATCGCCGTCATAATGTTGTTTGGCACATTGTCATAGTTGGCCAGCAGCTGTTTGGTGTCTTTCGGCAGACAATATCCGCCGTACCCGAAGGACGGGTTATTATAATGATTTCCAATACGCGGATCCAGGCAGACTCCCTCAATAATCGACTTCGTATCCAGTCCCCGCATTTCCGCATAGGTATCCAGTTCATTAAAGAAAGACACACGCATTGCAAGATAGGTGTTTGCAAAAAGCTTGACTGCCTCTGCTTCCGTAGAATTGGTAAACAGCGTCGGAATCTCTTCCTTAATCGCGCCTTCCTGAAGCAGAGAAGCAAACAGTTCCGCCTTCTCTTTCAGCGCCTGATTGTTTTTCGGAACACCGACAATGATTCTGGACGGATACAGATTATCGTACAGCGCCCTTCCTTCCCGCAAAAACTCCGGTGAAAACATAATATGCTCTGCCTGATACTTTTCACAGACAGATTCTGTATAGCCAACCGGTACCGTCGATTTGATGACAATTATGGCTTCCCGGTTAATTTTCAGCACCTGTTCAATTACAGCCTCCACAGAAGAGGTATCAAAATAATTCTTCTTCGGATCGTAATTCGTCGGGGTGGAAATAATGATAAAATCTGCATCCCGATAAGCGGAATCTCCGTCCGTTGTTGCGGTCAGCTTCAGTTCTCTTTCTCTTAAATATTCTTCAATTTCTTTATCCACAATGGGAGATTTCCCCGCATTGATCAAGTCCACCTTTTCCTGGATAATGTCAACTGCCATTACCTCATGATTCTGCGATAAGAGAATGGCATTCGACAATCCTACATAACCGGTTCCGGCCACTGCTATTTTCATCGTACATTTCCTTTCTTACAAACTGTTACTTTTTATTTTGATTTTTTGATTTGATTCGAATATATTCATCACAAACTTCATTTACCGCTCCGCAGGCACGTACTTTTCCTTTATCCAGCCAAACTGCATGATCACACAACTGCCGAACCTGATCAATATTATGAGAAACGAACAGCAGCGTCGTTCCGCCCTGCAGCATCCGATTCATACGTTCGATGCATTTCTGCTGGAAAAGAAAATCCCCTACCGCCAGCACCTCATCGCAGATCAGAATATCCGGGGCAACCATCGTCGCAATGGAAAATCCCAGTCTTGCTTTCATACCGGATGAAAAATTCTTGATTGGAGTATCAAGAAAATCCCACAGCTCTGCAAAGTCCACAATTTCATTAAAATGCTCGTCCATATATTTTTTGGAATGGCCCAGCACCGTACCGTTCAGATAGATATTTTCTCTCGCCGTCAGATCCGCATCGAAGCCTGCTCCCAACTCAATCAGCGGAGCAATCTGTCCCCGAATCTTGATCGAACCCTTATAGGGCTTTAAGATTCCGCTGATTGCCTTCAGCATCGTCGATTTTCCGGAACCGTTCACCCCGATCAGCGCCCATGCTTCTCCCTTCTTTACTTTAAAGGAAACATCCTGGACTGCCAGAAACTCCTGAAAAATCAGCTGCTTTTTCAACAGCTTGATCACATATTCCTTCAGGTTATCCACCTTTTCGCTGGCCATATTGAAGCGAATTGTGACATTGTCTACTTCCACTACATATTTTTCCTGTTCCATTTTCTTCTCCTGCAATCATCCTCTAAATATACAAAATAAACTTATCCTGCTTCTTTAAAAATACAGCCAGACCAATTCCCAGCATCGCAAAGGCCAGCAGCCATCCGCCGTAAAAGATTCTTGGCCCTGGCAGCTTGCCGATATAAATCAGATCCCGGAACTGGGCCACATAGTAATAAAGCGGATTAAATCCTTTGATCAGAATCTGCACGTTCTCCGGAAGACGCTCGATCGGATAAAAAATCGGAGTCAGATACATCCAGGCCGTGATAACCGCATTATAAATATACTGAATATCCCGGAAGAAAACATTATACGCCGCAAGGAAAAATCCAAGGCCGCAGCAGAAAATATAAATCTGTATGATGACAATCGGGAACAGCAGGAAGGTCCAGGTAACTCTGGCTCTGGTAGCCACAATAACAATCAGCAGAGCTCCAAAGGAGAAAACCAGATCCACCATGCAGCTGGTTACCTTGGCCAGGGTAAAAATATATTTTGGCACATACGTTTTCTTAATCAGCGACGCGCTTCCCGTCACCGACTTCATCGCCTGCTTGGTAGAAGTGGACATAAATTCGAACAGCATTCTTCCAGTAAACAGATAAACGGGGAAATTTTCGATATTGTTGCTGAACATCGTAGAAAACACAACCGTCATGACCAGCATAACAAACAGCGGATTCAGCACGCTCCACAGATAGCCCAGAAAGCTTCTTCTGTACTTCAGTTTGATATCCCGGATCACTAACTGATACAGCAGATCCTTGTATTTCAAAAATGTATTAATTCGTATCTTCCAAACCTTCATCTCGCTCCTCTTTCCATTCTTCTTTCCATTCTTCTTTTCATTTCCGGCATTCCGCACGCAGACCGATCGCTCAGTACTTCCGCTTTACCAGCATGCTGGCCAGACCGTATGTGTAATATCGGGTTTTCCGCAGAATGTTCACTGCCGAATTGCAGTTGGCATCATAAATGTCCGGCACCTCCTGCCGGATTTTTTCATCATACTGCCGGATTCGTGTTCTGATCTCCCTGCTGGCAGGAGCACAGAGCATGATTTTATATTTTCCGGCGATCACCCGCGCCGCAATCTCTGCCAGATATTTCTTTTTCGGCGCAGAACATGGAATTTCATTTCCCAGCTTTTTATAGAATTTTATCAGAGACTGTATGACCCGGTCATAATGCCCCTCGTTTCTGATCATCTGCTCTATGCTGATACTCTGCCCGGCAGCCCCGATCCGGTACATATACACAAAATCCTGCAAAAAGCTGACCGTCTGCACATATGGAATCGGGTAAGAAATGTATTCAGAATCTACATAAAAGCAGTTTTCGTCCATGGAGATATCATGGTTTTTCAAAATTTCCGTTTTGATCGTGATATTGTGCATTTTGATGTAGCTGTCTGCCGCAATATCATCAAATGCATACTCCTGTCCGTATTTTACTCCAGAAAAAGGTTCTTTAAACTCCGGCTTCTTTTTGAAATTCTCCACCGATGCCTCGCCCTTGTCAAAAGCCCACAAAAAACCGGAATAAACCAGATCAGAATCCGATGCCTTTAAATAGGAAACCAGATTTGCAAATGCCTTTTGATCGACCCAGTCGTCTGCATCCACTACCTTAAAGTACTTTCCTTCCGCAAAGCGAATTCCGTAGTTGATCCCGGAGCCGTGTCCCCCATTTTCCTTCGAGATGACCCGATAAGTCTGCGGATACATCCGGCAATATGTTTCTGCAATTTCCAGGGAACCATCGTTCGAACCATCGTTAATGACAAGAACCTCAATCTCCTGCATCCATTCTGGGCTGCAGAAAGACTTTAAATTTGTTTCCAGATATTTTTCCGCGTTGTAGGTTGGCACAACCACCGTCAATATTTTTTTCATATCATTTTTTCTTCTTCTCTTTTTCTGCTGGCTGCAACGCCGGATCTACAAGATCTGCACTGACTCCCTCCGTACTTTCCTTCATCAGCATGATCTTCGGGGTCATCAGCATCAGCTTCAGATCCAGGAACAGCGAATAATTCCGGATATAAGTCAGATCCAGCTTCAGCTTGTCGTAGGCAGTCGTATTATATTTTCCGTAAATCTGTGCGTAACCGGTCAGTCCGGCCTTCACTTTCAGACGATATTCAAACTCCGGAATATTATGGGTAATGATTTCCGCCAGCTCCGGACGTTCCGGGCGCGGTCCCACCACCGACATCTCACCTTTCAGAATGTTGATCAGCTGCGGCAGCTCATCCAGTCTGGTCCGTCGGAGCAGATGTCCCACCGGCAGAATCCGGTCATCCTTCTCACCCGCCAGGCGCGGCCGTCCGTCCTTCTCCGCATCCTGGATCATAGTACGGAACTTGTAAATCATAAAATGCTTTCCATCCTTTGTCAGACGTTCCTGCCGGTAAAAGACCGGGCCGCCGTCCGTGGCCTTGATGGAAATAGCGATAATCAGAAAAAATGGGCTGCTGAGCAGAAGTCCCGCCACAGAAAACAGGATATCCATGCAGCGCTTGCAGAAACGCTGTTCAATAAACAATCCATCATTCCGGGACAGATACAAGGGAGAATCAAAAATATTCAGCTCGTCGGAGCTTCTCAGAAGAATATCCGAGATCTTCGGAATGGTATAGGAACGCACACCTTCTTTAAAGCACAGCTTCATCAGCTGATTTCTCTCATGGGCCGGAATATCTCCGATAATCAAAGCATCATACTTTGTTAGCAGCTGCATGATCTTGTCTATGCCGCAGGAAATCGACACCGCACCGGCCAGAATATATTTATCCTCCCGCGAGTTGATCTTGTCCACCAGATGAAATACCGAGCGCTCTCCGTATACCAGAAGCATGCGTTTCTTCGGAAACATCCTGCCATAGATGTACTGAAAAACAAATGCCCAGATCACAATCACGATCACATCTGCCGCCGTCATGCTCAAAATCAGGCCGGGATTATGAAATTTTTTATCCAGCAGTGCAATCTGAATATATGTAATGATATTCACAATCACTACAGACAGAACCTGGGAAAAGATCAGATTTCCTTTCTTCATATATCCGATCTTCAATCCGCCGTACATTCTGAGAAAGAACAGCAGAAGGACGCCATATAATGCAACCATCAGCCAGTTTCCCCTCCGGAAGAACGGTGCATCCAGAATCTGATTGTAGTAGCACACCCAGACATAGCAGTAAATGGACACCTGGAGTGCAACAATGACCAGCGATGATAAAAATTTAATCAATCTCTTATATTGCCGATAGTCTTTCACGATCTTTCTTCCTTTGCCTTACCTTATATTAAATCCAGCACAGTATAGCATCATTTATCCCAAAATGCAACGAACAGGCTACAAATAATGCTGGAGATGATGGAAAAACCTTACGTTTCTGCATATTTGCACCGCGTGTCCTGTGTATTTGCCGCTCCGATGGACAAAAGCATCCACATGATCGGCGTCACGATCGGCAGATTAATCGACACCACCCCCTGCACCAGATAGCACAGAACGCCGCAGAAAATGGCCAGATTGTATTTCCAGTCTGCTGCCTTCCGGATGATCCGCGTCAGAACGGATGCCAGAAAACCGATATAGGCAGCAAAACCGATCGGACCGATCGTCACAAAATACTGCAGATACTCATTGTGCGCACTGTCAAATACCTGACCGCATAGACGGACTGTCTCACTCCGGAAGCTGTATGTCATCAGTCCAAAGGTATCCAGGCCGTATCCGAACAGCTTGTGAAGCAGCGGCTGCTCTGCATAGGACTCCATCGTAATCCGCCAGATCATTCCCCGGTACGTACCCCATTCATCGGAAAATACCAGATATTTTCCCAGGCTTCCGTAACGCGCTCCATTTCCGGCGATATTTGCATCATACAGGACAAAGCCGACCGCCAGCAGACAAAAAATCAGGAACATGCCCCAGCCGGCTGCAATTTTTTGATTCATACGGTCCTCCGGCTTGTCCTGCCGCTTCCAGTCCAGGACATACCAGGCTGCCACAATCGCCCAGACCATGCCGGCCGCCAGCCAGATCCCCGGAAATTCTGTCAGCACCCGGAAAATCCCCTCCAGCGCCAGAACCTTCCCTTTCATGGAATCATCGATCCACGCCACGATCTGAAGCACCGTCAAAAACGTTGCAAAAACAATTCCGAACCGTTTTGTACTCTCTCTGCTCTGAAAAGCAAATAACGGCAGCACAGCAAAGGCAATTCCGAACGCCAGGAACGCATTGTCACTGATTCCCATGATCATCGCAAAGGTGGTAATCACCAGACCCACATAATATAATAAAGAAGGAATCCGTTTCCGTTCCGCCACAAACAACGCTGAGATACAGCCGAAAATCACGCCCACAAAGGTGGTATACGTATTGATATTTCCCAAAGTCGAGGTGAAGATCTTCCAGTCTTTATCCGAGATCTCCTCTTTAAAATGAAGAAGATCCATATTAAAATAATCGGTGATTCCGAACAGAAGCGGCAGCATGGCAGCCGCAAGGAACAGATTCAGGTGCCATCTCTTAAACCGGTACAGACGGCTGATCACCAGAAAGCTGATTCCGTACAGCAGATGCAGAAAAAGTCCGGTAAAACGCCCCTCATTCCCCCAGAAAGCCTCATAGAAGTAATCCGACTGAAACGTCGAGATGATGCCAAGCACCAGAAACGCCAGAAGAAACACATCGGATACCGTCAGAATGTTCCGGATTCCGCCCTCTTTAAATTTACCGAAAAACCCCGATGTGTGCTCCCACTGAAATTCCAGCCCGTCAATCGCTGCAAAAATAATCGTAAGAAGCAGCAGGATCGCAAGCATGGCAAGAATAATGGCATAATAAAACTGATACTTGGCTTCCAGGATGTCAAAATAGTAGTCCCGGTAATACATCGGAAACAGGACCAGCACACATATCACAAAAAAAGCAATCGCACCGGAATAAATGCTGCTGCATGTGGAAGAAAAACTGTCCGGTTCCACATAAACGTTCTGATTTTGATTCATATTCTTCTTCTCCAGTCATTCTGCGTTCTGATATTATTGAATCTAGTATACCATTTTCCCTCCAAATATGCAACGAAACAGCTTTTCGTAAGAATTAAGAATCTCTTAATATCGGGCAAATTTTTGTTCTTATATTTATTAATAAAATCTATCCTTTTTTCGCGTTTTCATTCACCTCGAATTTAGAAGCAGTTTATAATTTATTTATAAATTGTCATAAAAATCTTATTTTTTTACACAATTGCCATTTTTGTAAAGTCATATTTTAAAAAACTGTCAAGACAAAATCAAAATTCTGGAAGTGGTATTTCTTTTCATTTTCCTTTATAGTAACCTGTAGCAGCTGGATTACGCTGCTGATTCAAATTTCAAAAGGAGTGTGCATGTATCATGAAGAAAGAGACAAAATTAGTTGCAGTTCTGTCTGCAGCTGCTCTGTTAGCGATCGGCGCATCCATGACCTCTTTTGCTGATACCCCACATTGGGATCAGGAAGATGGCGAGTGGGTTTATTTAGACCGTAACGGAGACAAGGTAACTGATGAATGGAAGAAGTCCAATGGCCAGTGGTATTACTTAGACAGCGATGGCTATATGGCTAAGGATCAGGTCATCGAGGATGACGATGACAAATACTACGTTGACGAGAACGGTGCCCGTGTTACCAATGCCTGGGTATCCTTCGACAACGATGACTTACTGGATGACGATGATGAGACCGAAGAGATCGATACTGTCTGGATGTACTTCGACAGCACCGGTAAGGCTTACGGCTGCGACACCGACAACGGTGAATGCAAGAAGGTTCCTTACGGTGACGGACAGAGCGCCTGGTTCATCTTCAACGAAGACGGCTATATGTTAAGCGGCTTCAAGAAATGGAGCAAGAGCGGCAACAGCGATAAGCTGTACTACTTAGGCAACCAGAACGAAGGCTGGGCTCATACCGGCTGGCAGTATCTGGAGGTTGATACCGATCTGGATGCATTCAGCGGTGTTGACGAAGATGATGATATGTACGAAGACGAGGCTTGGTTCTACTTCAAGTCCAATGGTAAGGCAGTTGTAGATGAGGATAAGGAGATCGGCGGCAAGAAGTACATCTTTGATGAATACGGCAGAATGCTGGATCTGTGGGTATATCCGACCGCAACGAATTCCGGCTACACCAATGACAGCAATGCATCCTCTTCTTCTGCATCCGTACAGTACTTCCAGGAAGACAACGGCGGACGTGACAAGAACTGGATCTGGGCTCATACGAAGTCCGATTACGACAACTACGGCGATGATCCATACTGGTTCTATCTGGATTCCAACGGCAAGCCGTTCCGTGCTGTTGATGACAACAAGGTAAAATTAACCGGTGTCGGCGCAGGTATGCGTCTGGATGACGACAATATCACGGATGAGAACGATGACGAGTACAACGGCGCATTAGCATGCAAGTCCATCAAGAGTGAGACCTATCTGTTCAACGATAAGGGCGTTATGTTAAGCGGTCTGTACCTGTTAGGCTATGAGGATGAGGACGATTACGCTGCTGCATCTGCTGAAGAGCGTACCGCAGGCGGTGATTCCCCAGTTTACAAGGGAACTTCCACCACTCCTATGGAGGCTGGTTACTACTACTTCACTGTAGATGACGGTCATGGCACTTCCGAAGGCCGTATGATCGACGACAAGAAGGTTAAGATCGATGTTGACGGTGAGGATGAGTACTACTACTTCAAGAGCAGCGGTGTTGCTTATACGAACACCATCATCAACGATACCGTATATGGTCCAAACGGCCAGTTAGTCGATGACTACGGCGACGGCAGCGACTATCAGGTTGTTGCACTGTGGGCTGACCTGTACAAGAAGGGCAACTCCAACAAGGTTGAAGTTTACGCAAAGGATCCTGAGACCGGCGAGCAGAACTACATCCTGATCAACGAGCACGGCAAGATCAAGAAGTCCGGCTCCACCACCGATGTAAACGATCAGAAGGTTAAGGTAAAAGACTACGTAGTTTACAGCATCGAAGACGACGACTGATTCTGACATTTTTTTGAAATTCTAATTGCTATTACATATAATTTTTCTCAATTGCACTCACCAGAAGCGCCCCTCTTCCCGCCGGAAGCGGGGCGCTTTTTGTTTGTCTTTTTATTCTTTTTATTTTTTGTTTATTTGCAGAATTTTCCTAAACAGGATATAATATTCTTACCGAACCACGTACCGGCAAAGTTTTTACGAAAAGAGGAGTCTATGATAACAAAAGAAGCAATTTGTAATGCTGCACTTCAGCTTGCAGCAAAAAAAAGTCTGGATAAAATTACGGTACAGGCGATTGCAGATGCCTGCGGGATCACCAGGCAGACATTCTACTATCATTTTCAGGATATTCTGAGCATGGCACAATGGGCAATGGACCGGGCAGTGGAGCAATTGACTGAGGAAAGCCAGCGCTGCCAGTCGCTTGAGGAGATTTTATACCTGTACTACGAAAAAATTATTTTAGCGCATAAAAACCTTGCAATCAAGCTGCTGAATTCCGGCTATCAGGAACAGTCTCTGCTTCTTCTGGTAGAAGGCCTGAAGTCTTATCTGACCAAAACCTTCTTTCATCATCCGGTTGACAGCGGGCTGCCTTTTTCCGATCTGGCTTTTCTGGTCGACTATTATTCCTGGTCCTGTATTGTAAATTTTCTGCGCTGGACGAAAGACAAAAATACAGATGTCAAAGGCAACATCAAACAGCTGGTGCGGATCATAAAAGGAGAGCTGCATTTTTAATCAGAAGAGCCGAGTGTATGTTTTACACTTCGGCTCTTTTTGTAAAGGCATATTGTTTGATCTGTAAAGACAAATGCATCTCACTGTGAATGGCTTTTTGGCTGGAATTCCTTTACAGTATAAGTTGTGGCATATGACAGTCTGTCACCCTTATTCTGCAGAAAGGAGGTAGCGATCATGCCTACAGAACGATTTTACAGGCTTTCACAAAAGAAAAAAACCATCATCTGTGAAGCAATCCGCAAAGAGTTTGCACGGGTTCCCTTTGACAAGGTGTCAATCAACCAGATCGTCCACAACGCGGACATTTCCAGAGGCAGCTTTTATACCTATTTCCATGACAAATATGATGCCATGGAATTTATGATCAATCAGGATTTCAGTGATATCCGCCGGCTGTGCGAAAAAGCTCTGCTGAAGCACAACGGCGATCTTTTTGAGATGTTCCGTGCACTGTTTGAGTATCTGGTAGAACGGCTTCAGAGCAGCAGTGATATTCTGAATATTGCCAAAAACGTCATCAATATTCAGAACGGTCATGCATTGATGGAATATTTTGATCACTGGATGAATTCCGAACTAAGTAATCCGGCTCAAAATCCGGATACGCAGCTGCTTACCATGGTAAATAAAACTCATCTGAAGCTTCAGACAACTGAGGAGCTGTACTCCCTCTTCATGATGGGATTTCATGCCATTATGTATTCGATCCAACAGTACTACTATCATCCAGATTCACTGGATTCGATCCGGCGGCTGTTTGAAATAAAGCTGAATATCTTAAAGCGCGGAGCTTACCGGATCACAACCGCAAAACCCTGTTAAAAATAGAAAAGGAGGCCCGATACAGGCTATGAAAAAAGGTGGAGTAATTGCAGTGGCAGCCATTGCTGCAGTATGTGCAGCGATCGTACTGCCGAAAGTATTAAAGCCAAAAGAAGCAGCGAAGGAAGAAATCCCCCCGGTCGTTGAGATCCGTCAGCCAGAATACGGGGACATTGAACTGTTCCGGAATCTGACCGGCAGCGTAGAACCATCGGATGTGGTATATGTTTACCCGAAGATGCCGGGAGAAGTAACGGACATTTTTGCCAAGACCGGAGATGTGGTGCAGGAAAATCAGCTTCTCTGCATCATTGATACGGATTATGTGGATTCTGCCCGATTAAATATGGAAGCAGCACAGACCGCTCTGGCAGATGCACAGACCAACTACAATCGGCAGCAGGTACTGTTTGCTTCCGGCGACATCTCCTCCCTGGCATGGGAACAGGCCCAGACCACTCTGAAAAATGCTCAGATCCAGTATGATTCGGCAAAGCTGAATTACGACAACCAGGTGGAATACAGCAACATCACAGCCACCATTGGCGGCAAGATCGAGAGCTTTGAAATTGAAACCCACGATATGATCTCCCAGCAGACTCTGGTGTGCGTAATTTCCGGAGAAAACGGAAAATGCGTTACCTTCTATGTTCCGGAAAAGCTGGTTAAACATCTGGATGTGGGCGAAACGGTAATCATTGAAAAGAGCGGAACCAGCTACAATGCCACCATTACGGAGGTCAGCAGCATGCTGGATGCCGACACCGGGCTCTTCAAAGTCAAAGCATCCGTAGAAAACGGCGACGGACTTCCCACCGGATCAACTGTGAAACTGAGCGTAACCTCCGACAAAGCCGAACATGTGCTGACCGTACCGGTAGACAGCATTTATTATAAAG
Source organism: Candidatus Caccovicinus sp. (assembly GCA_051878975.1). Classification (GTDB taxonomy): domain Bacteria; phylum Bacillota; class Clostridia; order Lachnospirales; family Lachnospiraceae; genus Caccovicinus. The sequence continues at coordinate 145,863 of JBJELD010000041.1, read as the reverse complement.
GCGGCGACGCTTATCTGTATCTCTATGAAGAAGGAACCGTACACCAGGTACCGGTAGAAGTAGGAATCTATGATTCGGAACGGGCGCAGATTCTTTCCGGTATTGAAATCACCGATCAGATCATTACGACCTGGAGTTCGGAATTATATGAAGGCTCCGTCGTTCAGCTGGCTGGCGCATCGACAGACAGCACAGCAGAACCGGCAGCAGACAGCACAGATGCAGAGTAGGAGGGACAGCAATGGGATTAACAAAAACAGTCCTCAAACGGCCGGTTACGACCATCATGGTGGTTCTGTGTCTGATCGTATTTGGTCTGCAGTCGGTTTTGTCCTCCAAACTGGAGCTGATGTCTTCCATGGACATGCCGATGCTTATCATCAGTACCATTTATCCAGGCGCCAGTCCAGAGGACATCAATGACCTGGTAACCAAAGAAATTGAAGACGATATCGGAACCCTGAGCGGAATCAAGGAAATCGACTCCACCTCTATGGAAAATGCATCCATTATCATTGTCCAGTACGAATACGGCACCGATATTGACGAAGCCTACGACGATCTGAAAAAGAAAATCGACGCGCTGGAGGGCGATCTTCCGGATGACTGCGAATCACCGGTCATCATGGAATTAAATATGGATGATACTGCCGTCGTTACTCTGGCCGTAAATCATGCAACCGAAACCAACCTGTACGACTATGTAGACAATACCATCGTACCGGAAATCGAAAAGCTTTCTTCCGTAGCGGATGTAAATGTCAGCGGCGGCCAGGAATCCTACATCAAAATTCAGCTGATTCCGGAAAAACTGGATCAGTATGGACTGACCATGGATTCGATTGCCTCCGCGATTGCAAGTGCAGACTTCTCCTACCCTGCCGGCGACACCGATGTAGGCGGCCAGAACCTTTCCGTCAGCGTCGAAACCGAGTATGACACGGAAGAGCTTCTGAAAGAGATCCCGATTTCGCTGGGGAACGGAAAAACCATCTATCTGGAGGACCTGGCAAATGTCGGAACGACTTTGGAGGAAAAAACCGGTATTGCCCGCTATAACGGTCAGGAGACGATCTCCATCGGTATCAAGAAACAGCAAAGCGCTACTGCCATTGAGGTTTCCGATTCCGTTCAGAAGCTGATCAAAGAAATGATGGCGGACGATCCGGACCTGGAAATCGCGATCGTAAATGATACCAGCGACCTGATCAAATCCTCTCTGGAAAGTGTAGCGCAGACCATGATCATGGCAATCGTGATCTCCATGATCGTAATCTTCCTCTTCTACGGGGAGATCCGTGCTTCCCTGATCGTCGGCACCTCGATTCCGCTTTCCATTCTGGTCGCGCTGATCCTGATGCGGGCGATGGACTTTACCTTAAACGTGGTAACCATGTCCTCTCTGGTACTCGGCGTCGGCATGATGGTAGATAACTCCATCGTTGTACTGGAAAGCTGTATGGGATATTCCAGAACCCACGGAGTCAGCGGCATCACCGGCTTCCGGGAAGCGGCTATTAACGGAACCAGCACCGTGCTGGGTTCCATTATCGGTTCTACCATCACCACCTGTGTAGTATTCCTTCCTCTGGCACTGTTAAGCGGAATGTCCGGTCAGATGTTCAAGCCACTGGGCTTCACCATTATTTTCTGTATGACCGCCTCGCTGCTCAGCGCTATGACGATCGTTCCTCTTTGCTACTGTACTCTGCATCCGAAGGAAAAGAGCTCCGCTCCCGGCGCCGTTCTCATTGACAAGCTGCAGGACAAATACCGCGCACTGATGCGCTCTATTTTAAAGAGCAAAAAACTGGTGGTTGCTATTTCTCTTGGATTGCTTGCCTTCGCCTTCTGGATGGCCAGCCAGCTTCGTCTGGAGCTGATGGTTTCCAATGACCAGGGTGAGCTGGAGGTCACCATTGAGACCCGACCTGGTCTGAAGGTAGAAGAGCTGGATAAAATTCTCCAGAATGTAGAAGCGATTGTAACCGCAGACGAAGATGTAGAATCCTACCTGCTGACCTACGGCGGAAGCGGTATTTCCCTCGGAGACGACGATGCGACTCTGGTTGCCTATTTAAAGGATGACCGGAAGCGTTCCACCAAGGAAGTCATCAAAGACTGGGAGCCTCTGATGGATCAGATCGCCGGCGCCAATATCAGCATGACGACCTACTCCATCACCTCTTCTCTCTCCAGTGACAATGATGTAGAATTCATTCTCCAGAGCACACAGTATGACGAGCTGAAGGCAGTTTCCGACCAGATCGCAAATGAACTGACGGCCCGTTCCGATGTCTCCAAGGTACATACTACGTTGGAAAATGCGGCTCCGGTCGTAAAGGTTAAGGTCGATGCCGTTAAGGCCAATGCCGAAAACATTATGCCGATTCAGGTTTATTCTGCAGTCAGTGGCATGATCGACGGTGTGACGGCAACCACTCTGGATGTGGACGGTGATGATGTGGACATCAACGTAGAATACGCAGACGATGAGTACAATACCATCGACAAGCTGGAAGGCATTGTACTGACCAACAATTCCGGTTCCTCCGTTGCCCTGACCGATATCGCGGACATTTCCTTCAAGGACAGCCCGACCACGATTTCCCGGAAGGATAAGCAGTATCAGGTAACCATCACCGGAAGTCTGGCAACCGATGACGAGCGTGAGCAGGACGCCATCCAGCAGACGCTGTATGAGGAAGTTGTATCCAAATATTTAAATTCCACGATCACCCTGGGAACCAACTCCGAGGATACCACCATGGCAGAGGAGTTCTCCGCACTGTTCGGCGCAATCGCCACAGCCGTCTTCCTGGTATTCGTGGTTATGGCCGCTCAGTTCGAGGCTCCGAAGTTCTCCTTCATGGTTATGACCACCATCCCGTTCGCATTGATCGGTTCCTTTGCACTCCTCTACATCACGGATGTGGCAATCAGTATGGTTGCCCTGCTGGGCTTCCTGATCCTGTGCGGTACCGTAGTAAACAACGGTATTCTGTATGTAGATACCGTCAACCAGTACCGGATGGAAATGGACCGTACCTCCGCGCTGATTGAAGCCGGCGCGACCCGTATGCGTCCGATTCTGATGACCACCATGACCACTATCGTATCCATGATTCCTATGGCCTGCGCATACGGCGACAGCGGCGAGATCATGCAGGCCCTTGCTCTGGTAGACATCGGCGGTCTGATCGCGTCCACCATCATGGCACTTCTGCTGCTGCCGGTTTACTATGCAATTATGAGTCCGGAGAAGAAAAAGGAACCAGATTACGATTAACGCTTCTGCAGACCGTTTCGAAGAAAGGAAATGAGCAATATGAGAAGAACAGCAAGATGTGCAGCTCTCGGTTTATCCTGCCTTCTGTCGGCAGCCGCCCCTCTGACCGGGTGGGCGGCTGCTACAGACAGTCCTTCCTTTTCCAGAAGTGAAGAGGAGTGGGCAAGACTCCAGGACAACAAGCTGGAATACGATGAGATTGCAGATCTGATTCATGAATATAATGTTACCGTCCTGAACAACCGCACCAGCTACCGGGACTATCTGGGAGAAACCCGGGATGATGTGACACAGCGCTACCGGGACGCCGCCAGGGAGCTGCGGGATGATATTGAGTATCCGGATGATCCTTCCGATATGTCCTACGCCACCATGCTCATGGCAGCACAGTTAAATCTGACCCAGGCCAAAAGTCTGGAAAAGCAGGCAGACAACAATATCGATGACGCCCAAAGCGTCTATCTTCAGTACGAAATGGTCGAAGCGAATCTGGTATACGGCACCAAGCTGAACCTGATTGCCTATTTCCAGAAGCTTCTGTCCAATGAACTGACCATCAAAAACCGGGAGCTTCTGGAAGCGCAGTACCGTCTGGTTACAAACCAGGCCAGTATCGGACTGGCCACAGAGACAGATATCCTGAACGCCAGAAAATCCATCGAACAGCTGGAAAGCAGCATCATCACAGACGAGAAGGAAACGCTGGAATTAAAGCAGAAGATCTGTCTGGCTACCGGCTGGGACTACAATGCCGATCCGGAATTCGGTCCTCTCCCTGAGGTGGATGCATTTCAGATCGAAGCCGCCGATCCGGAGGCGGACCTGGCAAAAGCCCTCGAGACGAACTATACTTTAAGAATCAATCAAAGAAAGTATGAGAACAGCACCGATCAGGCGGATCTGGACAATCTGTCCAACTCCATGAAAGACAACCGCAGCAAGATCGCATCGGACCTCCGTACCAAATATCAGTCTCTCCTGAAAGCACAGGCCGAATATGACCTGGCGGTGTACGAGCGGCTCGTAGAAACGCAGAACATGGCAACCATTGACCGCCAGTACCAGCTTGGCACGGTCACCGCACTGGAACACCAGCAGGAGGCTTACGCACTGGATTCCAAAAATACGGCGGTAGAACTGAACAAGCTTGCCCTCCTCACCGCCTGGGAAAATTATCAGGCCGCGGTAAACGGACTGGCATCAGCCGAGTAGCGGAAAGGAGTAATGATTGTTGAAGGAACGAAACAAAACATTCCGCTCTGTCCTGAAAACCGGTATCATTCTGATTCTGGTTCTGGCCATGGTCCTTCCCACAGCGCTTGCCGCACTGGCTGCGGAAAAGCCGGAGGAGATGGATGCAGATACCTGGACACGGCTTCAGGATTCCGTGCTGGAATACGAAGAACTGGAAAATCGGGTAACCTACTTCAATCCCACCATTCTCCAGATTTATCATTCGATTGACGACAGCTACGGCGACATTGAAAAATACATCTCCGAATACCAGGATGAAGCCAATGATTTCCAGCATCTGAGCGATCAGGCCGAGGACGATGGAGACTACTACTCTTCTGTCATGTATCAGATCAATAAAAAGATTTCTTTAAAAATGTCCAGCTCCTACATCGACGCGGTGAACCGAAAGCAGACCACCGTGGACCGAAGCAGCCGGCAGTACCGGAAAATGTTTACTTCCGGCTGCCAGCAGCTGATGCTGGCTTACAACAAGATGGCGGTCAATAAGGCGACTCTGGAAACGCAGGCAGCGCTGTACGGAGCTCTTGCAGAGCTGTCCGATACCCAGACCGCCCTCGGCATGACCACGCAGAACAATCAGCTTTCCGCGAAAATCCAGCAGGGTTCTGCCATGATCTCTCTGGCTACGCTGGAAGAACAGATGGCTTCCGTCAAGCGAAGTCTCCTTCTGATGACCGGCTGGGAAATCGACAGCGATGTGGAGATCGGATCCATTCCCAAGGCGGATGTGAGCCAGATTGACGCCATTGATCCGGAAGCAGACAAACTGTATGCACCCAGCAACAACTACACGATCATCAGCATGCGGAATGCCAGGCCAAATGACGCAGACGGGGACGGTTATTATCAGAACAAAGATTACCATGCCCGATCCAGAAGCGTGGAGCAGGCCGGCCAGCAGCTCTGCATCAGTATAGATGGCGCATATCAGGAGCTCTTCGAAAAGAAAGCCGCGCTCCAGGCCGCTGATACAGCTTTCCAGGCCGCACAGCGGGACTGGGATAAGGCCTGCCGCATGTACCAGCTGGGAATGATGGGAAAGGCCGATTATCTCGGCGCAGAGCTTTCCTATTATGCAGCAAAAGGCTCCTATGAATCTGCTGACCTGAATATGAGTCAGGCTCTGCTGAATTATTACTGGACCGTAAACGGGCTGGGTGAACTGGCAGACAGTCTTTAAGCAAACAATCTTTAACATACAATCTCTCATCAAAAACGCAGAGAAGGAAAGCTGCCCGCTTTCCTCTCTGCGTTTTTTCTGCGTGTCTCCCGGACACCGTAACCTCTACCAGATTACCACACGGTCAATCAGCCGTTTCTGTTCGCTGCTGCTCTGCGTCAGATAAATCTTTGTCGTTTCAATGCTTTCATGTCCCAGAAGATCCGCCAAAAGCGAAATATCATTAAATTTTGCAAGAAAATTTTTGGCATACAGATGCCGGAAGGAATGGGGATATACCGTCTCCGGGTCAATTCCGTACCGGAGAGCCAGCTGTTTCAGCTGCCACCGCACCCCCCGGGAAGTGATCTGCTGTCCGCTGCGGTTCACAAAAAGGAAGCCGGACTCCACGCCCTTTTGTGCCAGCCAGGAAAGTCCCTCTTCACAGAGAGAATCCGGGAAATAGATCCGCCGGATCTTTCCTCCCTTGGAATACAGATCCATATACCCCAGCCTCAGGTGTTCTGCCTTAATCTGGATCAATTCGCTGACTCTGGCCCCCGTTGCCCCCAAAAAGCGAACCACAAAATACCAGAAATCATCATGATCCCGCTTCAGCCCGTTTTTCAGACGCTCATAATCTTCGTTGGAGATCACATTGTCCTGAAAGGATTTCTGCTGCTGCTTTACCGCCTTGACCTGATAGCCTTCCAGGAGCATCTCGTCCGGCACATCTGGAGTTTCCGTCCATTTGCCGCAGGCCAGCCGATAACGCAGATAGCTGTTCAGGCCATAGATCTTTGTGTTTACTGTCCGCGGACAATACTGCGCAAGAAGCTGCTGCTTATAATCCCGCAGCCATTCTACCCGGATTTCCGGACAATACTGATAATACTGCCGGACCGCAGAGCGGTAAGCCATAATTGTATTCCGGGACGCTCCCTTCTTTTTTAAATAAAGCTGAAATTCCTCTAACTCCTCTTCCAACCAGTCCATATTCGATCTTTCCCCCAGTTCTCTTTTTCTTTCTCCTTCTCCCTCTTTTCTGTCTGCTTCTCTCCTGTCCTGCCTGTTCCGGTCCTTTTCTGTCCTTTTACCAGTCTACAATTTTATTGACGATCGCTTTCTGCTCACTGCTGCTTCTTCTTAGATAAATTCTGGTTGTCTCAATGCTCTCATGTCCCAAAAGATTGGACAGCATGGCAATATCACCACAGTGCTCAATAAAATTCTTTGCGAAGCGATGTCGGAAGGAATGAGGATAAACCACCTCCTCATCCAAATGATAACGGACCGCCAGACGCTTCAGCTGCCTTCTGATCCCGCCGGATGAAATCCGCACCCCCGAGTGATTCAAAAAGATATCTCCCTTCCGGCGTCCGATCTGATTCAGCCATTGAACAGTGTCCTTCTGCAAGAGCGCAGGAATGTAAATCCGGCGCACTTTATTGTCTTTTGAATAAATATCCTTGTATCCGTTCTGCACATCTTCAACCGTAAATTGAACAACTTCGCTGACTCTTGCCCCCGTTGCCGCCATAAACCGAATCAGAAAATAGTACAGATATTTTTCTTCACTGAGCAGACGGTATTTTAAATACTCATAATCCGCTTCACTGATAATCCGATCCAGAAACAACTTCTGCTGAAGCCGCACCTGAAGAATATGTTCATCCGGCCACTCCGCATATTTTAGATAACAGTTCAGCGCATGAATTCTGAGATTAACGGTCTGGCCTTTATAATGCTCCAGCAGAAACAGCTTATACAGCTGCATATTCTGAAAATCTAATTTCTCATAAAGTTCAAAATACTGCCGAATCGCCGCCAGATACGCCCGAATTGTGTTTTCTGCCATATTCTGTGCCAGAAGATATTTTTCAAATTCCTCCATCTGGTTCCCATTTTCCATACTTCACTCCCCCTCTTTCTCTCCTTCCTTTTCCCGCCAAACTTATATTTGCGACTTAAATATAAAAAATGACACGTCGAAAGTCAAGGAATTATCCGCTAAAATTTCGAAATTTTCGAAGAAATTGACGGTTTTTGCTTTATTTTGTTTAAAAACTCCCGATAATTTCAATTATAGGAAGTATAATGACCTCGTAATGCAATAAGGAATTTCAAAGAATTTCAAAAGGAAAAAAGGAGAGTGCATTCATTATGAGAAAGCAGACTAAATTAGTTGCAGTTCTTTCTGCAGCTGCTCTGTTAGCAATCGGTGCATCCATGACCTCTTTTGCTGATACCCCACACTGGGATCAGGAAGACGGCGAGTGGGTATACTTAGATCGCAACGGAGACAAGGTAACTGATGAGTGGAAGAAGTCCAATGGCCAGTGGTACTATCTGGATGAGGATGGCTACATGGCTAAGGATCAGGTTATCGAGGACGACGATGACAAGTATTATGTAGACGAGAACGGTGTTCGCGTTACCAATGCATGGGTTGCATTTGACAACGATGATCTGTTAGATGACGATGATGAGACCGAAGAGATCGATACGGTTTGGATGTATTTCGACAGCACCGGTAAGGCACTGGGCTGCGATACCGACAACGGCGAGATCAAGAAGCTGCCTTACGGCGATGGCCAGAGCGCATACTTCATCTTCAACGAAGATGGTTATATGTTAAGCGGCTGGAAGCGTTGGAGCAAGAGCGGCAGCAGCGAGAAGCTGTACTACTTAGGAAGCCAGAACGAAGGCTGGGCACGTACCGGCTGGCAGTATCTGGAGATCGATCCGGATCTGGAAGCATTCAGCGGCATCAGCGAAGATGATGATATGTATGAGGATGAGGCTTGGTTCTACTTCAAGTCCACCGGTAAGGCTGTAGAGAATGAGGATAAGTCCATTGGCGGCAAGACCTACATTTTCGATGAGTACGGCAGAATGCTGGATCTGTGGGTATACGCAACCGATTCCAACTACACCAACGATATGAACGCTTCCTCTTCTGCAGCAGAAGCTCAGTACTTCCAGGAAGACAATGGTGCTCGTGATAAGAACTGGATCTATGCTTATCCGAAGTCCAATTACGATGATTACGGTGATGACCCATACTGGTTCTATCTGAACAGCAACGGCAAGCCATTCCGTGCAGTTGAGGATGAGGCTAGACTGACCGCAGTTGGTGCTGCTCATCGTATCGATGATGATGACAAGCAGAACGAGAGCGATGCTAAGTACAACGGTGCTGTAGGCGCTAGAGCAATCAAGAGCGAGACCTATCTGTTCAACGACAAGGGCGTTATGCTGAAGGGCTTATTCTGGTTAGGAAGCTCTGAAGAGGGCGATGTTGATGCTCCTGTATACAAGGGAACTTCTGAGACTGCTATGATTCCTGGCTACTATTACTTCAATACCGAGAGCGGTTCTGTAGAAGGCCAGATGGTTACCAACAAGAAGGTTAAGATTGATGTAGATGGTGAGGATGAGACCTACTACTTCAAGAAGACCGGTGAGGCTTATACCAACACCATCATCAGCGGCAGCGTATATGGTGCTGACGGTAAGCTGGTAACCGATTACGGCGATGGAAGCACCTTCCAGCAGGTTGTTGCTTGGGCTGATCTGTATGAGAAGGGCAAAGATACTCCTGTTATCAAGGCAGGCGACAACATCATGCTGAACGAGAATGGTAAGATCAAGAAGTCCGGTACTACCACCGATGTAAATGACCACAAGGTAAAGGTTAGCGGTTACATCGCAGTAGATCAGGGCGAGGATGACTAATTAATCGTCAATTCTAATTGCCAATCATGTTCTCAGTAATTGAGAACGTAGTGTAATAAAGAAGGCGGAGAGTATTACTCTCCGCCTTCTTTACGTTAGGTTATCACTTTAAAAAAACAATAACTGGCAATTAGAAACTCGATTCGGATTAGTCGTCCTCTTCAATGCTGTAAACTACATAATCCTTAACCTTAACCTTCTGATCATCTACATCCGTGGTAGAGCCGGACTTCTTAATCTTGCCGTGCTCGTTGATCAGGATGTAGTTCTGCTCGCCGGTCTCCGGATCCTTAGCATAAACTTCAACCTTGTTGGAGTTGCCCTTCTTGTACAGGTCAGCCCACAGTGCAACAACCTGATAGTCGCTGCCGTCGCCATAGTCATCTACTAACTGGCCGTTTGGACCATATACAGTGTCGTTGATGATGGTGTTGGTGTAAGCAGCACCGCTCTTCTTGAAGTAGTAGGTCTCATCCTCGCCGTCGATGTCGATCTTCATCTTCTTGTCATCAACCATACGTCCGTCGGTTGTTCCATGAGAATCATCTACAGTGAAGTAGTAGTAGCCAGCCTCCATAGGAGTGGTAGAGGTTCCCTTGTAAACTGGGGAATCACCGCCTGCTGCACGCTCTTCAGCAGTTGCGTCAGCGAAGTCTTCCTCGTTGTCATAGCCAAGCAGGTACAGACCTCTTAACATAACGCCCTTGTCATTGAACATGTAGGTCTCGCCCTTGATAGACTTACAGCCTACTTCTCCATTGTACTTGTCGTCGTCCTTGTTCTGCTTGTCATCATCATCAATACGCATAGAGGTGCCGACACCAGTTAACTTCGTACCTTCAACAGCACGGAATGGCTTGCCGTTGGAATCCAGATAGAACCAGAATGGGTCATCGCCGTAGTCATCATAATCGGACTTCGTATGAGCCCAGATCCAGTTCTTATCGCGTCCGCCGTTGTCTTCCTGGAAGTACTGTGCGGATGCGGAAGAAGAGGATGCATTGCTGTCATTGGTGTAGCCGGAATCAGTCGCGGTCGGATATACCCACAGATCCAGCATTCTGCCGTACTCATCGAAGATATACTTCTTGCCGCCGATTTCCTTATCCTCATCTACAACAGCCTTACCATTAGACTTGAAGTAGAACCAAGCCTGGTCCTCAAACATTGCATCATCTTCATCAATACCGCTGAATGCGTCCAGATCGGTATCAACCTCCAGATACTGCCAGCCGGTGTGAGCCCAGCCTTCGTTCTGGTCGCCTAAGTAGTACAGCTTATCGCTGTTGCCGCTCTTGCTCCATTTCTTGAAGCCGCTTAACATATAACCATCTTCGTTGAAGATGAACCAGCCGCTCTTGCCGTCGCCGTAGGTGATCTTCTTGATCTCACCATTGTCGGTGTCGCAGCCGTATGCCTTACCGGTGCTGTCGAAATACATCCAAACCGTATCGATCTCCTCGGTCTCATCATCGTCATCCAGTAAGTCATCGTTGTCGAAGGATACCCATGCGTTGGTAACGCGGGCACCGTTCTCATCAACGTAATACTTGTCATCGTCGTCCTCGATAACCTGATCCTTAGCCATATAGCCATCGCTGTCTAAGTAATACCACTGGCCATTGGACTTCTTCCACTCGTCAGTTACCTTGTCTCCGTTGCGGTCTAAGTATACCCACTCGCCGTCTTCCTGATCCCAGTGTGGGGTATCAGCGAAAGAGGTCATGGATGCACCGATTGCTAACAGAGCAGCTGCAGAAAGAACTGCAACTAATTTAGTCTGCTTTCTCATAATGAATGCACTCTCCTTTTTTCTTTTTGAAATTCTTTTGAAATTCCTTATTGCATTACGAGGCCATTATACTTCCAATAGTTGAAATTATCAAGACTTTTTTTCCAGATTTTTAAGAAAATCCTAAGAATACAAAAATCTTTCTTAATTTCAAGGGAAATATCATTTCCTCCATCACGTAACCTAGTATAATATACTTCTTCCAAAATTACCATAACATTTCTCTGTGCATTTTCTTACGGAATTATTACAAAGATCAAGGTTCTTTCTTAAATTGTTCTGAAGTGTGTACAATTTCTATTTTTTGTCCATTTAACGTTTCTGTAAAAGGGCTCCGGCCGCTGTACCGCCTTTCAGATAATCCGCCTTGATTTTCCTGCCTGATCTGTTATAATGTTCATATAATTTCTTTGTTTCTTGTTTTTTGAACAACATACTGATCTCATAACAGAAAGGACTTCATTATTATGAATCGTCAAGCATTACTATGCCGAAACATATCAGAAAATCCGGCAGTCACGCAGCGCGAGCTTGCAGAGCAGCTGTCCGTTTCTCTTGGAACTGTCAACAGCCTGATGAAGGAATGCTCCAATTCCGGCTATATCGGTCAGACCGGCGAAGGCCGCTATGAACTGACGGAAAAGGGCCAGGAATTCCTGGAGCCTTTCCGCGTAGATGGAGCGCTGTTTATTGCAGCCGGCTTCGGCTCCCGTTTCGTTCCGCTTACCTTTGAAACTCCGAAAGGGCTTCTGGAGGTACAGGGAGAGCGGATGATCGAGCGCCAGATCCGGCAGCTCCATCAGGCCGGAATCCGGGATATCACCATTGTCGTGGGCTATTTAAAGGAAAAATTTGAATATCTCATTGACAAATATGACGTAAAGCTTCTTTATAATCCGGAATATGCCTGTAAAAACACCCTGGCTACCCTTTACCACGCCAAGGAAGTACTGCGCGGGAAAAACATGTACATTCTCTCTTCTGACAACTGGATGCGGGAGAATATGTATCACACCTACGAATGCGGCGCCTGGTACTCCTCTGTCCGGATGACCGGCGAGACATCGGAATGGTGCCTTACCTATAATAAGAAAGGCATGATCACAGATGTGGCCGTTGGCGGACGGGATTCCTGGGTCATGTACGGTCCGGTTTTCTTTTCCCGGGAATTTTCCGACCGGTTTCTTCCGGTTCTGGAAGAATATTACCGCCTTCCCGGAACGGAACCGTTTTACTGGGAACAGGTCTATATGGATCTTCTGACCGGAGAAGCCGGCAGACGGCTTGGAAACAAAGAGCTGGAAAAACCAGTTATGTACATCAATCGGCAGCCAGAGCATCAGGTTTACGAATTTGAGAATCTGGAGGAACTGCGGCGCTTTGATACCAGCTATCAGAACCGCTCCAATAATCTGGCTATGGAACTGATTTCCCAGGTATTTCAGGTGCCGGAATCCGAAATCACCCATATCCGCTGTCTGAAATCCGGAATGACAAACAAATCCTTCCTCTTTGAGATCCGAAAAAGACCGTATATTTGCCGGATCCCCGGTCCCGGAACTGAGCTTCTGATCAACCGCAGGCAGGAAAAAGCGGTTTACGACACCGTTGCCCCTCTCGGTATCACAGAACGCGTTCTTTATTTTAACGGAGAAACAGGTTATAAGATTTCCGAGTATTACGAGGGCGCCCGGAATGCAGACAGCTCCAGCCCGGAGGATATGAGAACATGCATGGCGCTGATCCGCCGCTTTCACCAGGCCAGCCTCCATGTGGAGCACAGCTTTGACTTGCGGGAGCGCATTTCCTTCTACGAAGCTCTTTGTCTGAAGCACGGCGGAATCCCCTTTGAGGATTATTCAGAAATCCGTCAGAAAATGAACCGTCTCCTGGATGACGTGGACCAGCTGAACCGGCCGAAGCTTCTGTGCCATATTGACCCGAATGTGGATAACATCCTGTTTCTGAAGGACGGCAGTGTAAAACTGATCGACTGGGAGTACGCCGGCATGGCAGATCCGCTTCTGGACATTGCCATGTGCTCGGTTTACTCCTATTATGACTTCGAACAGGCCGCCTGGCTCCTGGAGCTTTACCTGGAACGAAAGCCAAAAGAAAATGAACTCTGGCTCCTGACCGCTTTTATGGCGCTTTCCGGCTTTCTCTGGAGTCTATGGGCCGTTTATAAAAGTGATCTTGGAGAAGAATTCGGAGAATATACCATTATCATGTATCGCTATGCCAAAAATGGCTATCGAAGATTGATGGGAAAATCGTAATAAAAATGTTAAGTAATCCATGGCAAGATATGCTATACTTGTAATAGCATTTTATTTCTTTTCTAAGGAGGAATTTTTATATGAAACGCAGGATTTGGAAAGCTGCAGCAGCAGCCGGGCTTTTCGGACTTTTATCATTGGTCCCTGCCGGTATTTCCATGGCAGCAGGCTGGACCCAGTCAGGAACCAGCTGGACCTATGTAGAAAATGACGGTTCCGTCCGCAAAGGATGGATTCAGACCAGTGACGGCTATTATTACATGGATTTGTCCACCGGACAGATGTGCCTGGGCTGGAAGCAGATTGACGGAAACTGGTATTATTTCAAGGCAAACGGTCTGATGGCAACCGGCTGGATCCAGGAGGAAGGAAAATGGTACTACCTTCTGGATGACGGCACCATGGTGAAGGGCTGGCTGAAAATCGGGGAAAATTATTTCTACCTGAGAAGCGACGGCTCCATGGCAAAAGGATGGAGACAGATGGACAACGCCTGGTATTATTTCCGTGACGACGGCCGATGCATGGTCTCCAACTGGCGGCAGATTGACAACTATTGGTATTATTTCGGTGCGGATGGAAAAATGGCGACCGGATGGACGGAGGTCAACGGCGACTATTATTACCTGAACAGCGATGGACGGATGCTGACCGGCTGGCTCAGCGACGGTACAAACAAGTACTATATGGATGCCAGCTCCGGAAAGATGGCGCGTACCTGGAAGGAAATCAACGGCGCTTACTATTATTTCAATAATGCAGGCCACATGCTGACCAATTGGATTCAGGTGGACGGCAAGTACTATTACCTGGATCCGGCCACCGGCAAGATGGCTGCCGGAACCACGCTGACCATCGATGGACAGAACTATACCTTTGCAGCGGACGGCTCCTGCCAGAATGCTTCTGGTGTCAATGCTGCTGCTGCCGGAGCCAGTTCCAGCAGTTCTTCCACCAACTACGGACCCGGCGGCTCCTCTTCCCCGTCCACCAGTTCCTCCGGAAGCAGTTCTTCCGACAGCAACTATGGACCTGGCGGTTCTTCTTCCTCCTCGTCCACCAGCGGCCCCACTTCCGGTTCCACTTCCGGCCCGTCCGGCAGCAGCTCTTCCAGTTCCTCCGCAGCTTCCGGCAGTACGCTGGAGGCAGGTCTGACCGGAGGTCCGGGCACCAACTAATTCTCTTTCAAATTAAAAAAAGGATTGCCGATTTAAAATGATCCGCAATCCTTTTTCTTTGCAAAACGGGCGCTGCACATGTACGCAGCGCCCATCTGTCTTTTATTTCATATTTAAATTTCATCCTCGTCACCGAAATCCAGCACTTCATCCATACTGTCATCCGGTTCTTCCGCGATCGGAACGGTTACATCCTCATTCTCCTCATCGCTGAAGGAAATCTCATCATCCATGGTGATATCGGTATTCAGCTTCACATTCTGGTAACGCTTCATGCCGGTACCTGCCGGAATCAGCTTACCGAGAATAACGTTCTCCTTCAGACCGATCAGATGATCAACCTTGCCGTTGATGGCCGCCTCCGTCAGAACCTTGGTGGTCTCCTGGAAGGATGCCGCGGACAGGAAGGAATCGGTCGCCAGAGATGCCTTGGTAATACCCAGCATCACCTGCTTGCCTTCTGCCGGCTTTTTGCCTTCCGCAATCAGTGCCTCGTTCATCTCATTGAAATCCAGTACATCCATGGATACGCCCGGCAGTACATCGCTGTCGCCGCTTTCCTCCACCTTTATCTTCTTCAGCATCTGACGAACGATCATCTCAATATGCTTATCGTTGATATCTACACCCTGCAGACGATATACACGCTGCACTTCCTGGATCATGTAATCCTGTACGGCACGGACACCCTTGATCTTTAAGATATCATGCGGGTTTACGGAACCTTCGGTCAGCTCATCACCGGCCTCCAGATACTGTCCGTCCTGAACCTTGATTCTGGAACCGTAAGGAATCAGATAGGTCTTGGAATTTCCGGTTTCATTGTCTGTTACGGTGATCTCACGCTTCTTCTTGGTATCCTTGATCGCTACCACACCGGCAAACTCGGTGATGATCGCAAGGCCCTTCGGCTTACGTGCCTCAAAAAGCTCCTCAACACGAGGAAGACCCTGGGTAATATCGCCGCCGGCTACGCCGCCGGTATGGAAGGTTCTCATGGTCAGCTGGGTACCAGGCTCACCGATGGACTGTGCCGCAATAATACCGACTGCTTCGCCTACCTGTACAGGCTGTCCGGTTGCCATGTTCGCGCCGTAGCACTTTGCACACACACCGATGTGAGACTTACAGGTAAGGACGGTACGAATCTTGACAGACTGACGTCCGGTCTTCTCCAGAACCCTGATCACCTCTGCAGCACGCTTCGGCGTACACATATGATTTGCCTTTACCACAACTTCACCGGTATCCGGATCCGTAATGGTCTCGGCAATATAACGGCCGGTCAGACGATCCTGCAGCGACTCGATGGTTTCACGTCCATCCATAAAGGCCTTGATTTCCATGTAAGGAATTTCCTTGCCCTCACAGCAGTCTACTTCACGGATAATCAGATCCTGGGATACATCAACCAGACGTCTGGTCAAATAACCGGAGTCTGCGGTACGCAGTGCGGTATCAGACAGACCTTTCCGCGCACCATGTGCGGAAATAAAGTATTCCAGTACGTCCAGACCTTCACGGAAGTTGGACTTGATCGGAAGTTCGATGGTGTGACCGGTGGTATCTGCCATCAGTCCACGCATACCTGCCAGCTGCTTGATCTGCTTATCCGAACCACGGGCACCGGAGTCAGCCATCATGAAAATGTTGTTGTACTTATCCAGGCCGGTCAGCAGGTCATGAGTCAGCTGATCATCCGTCGTCTTCCAGGTCTCAATGACTTCTTTATAACGCTCCTCCTCGGTGATCAGACCGCGGCGGAAGTTCTTGGAAATATGGTCAACGGTTGCCTGCGCATCTTCAATCAGCTTCTTCTTGGATGCCGGCACCGTCATATCCGAAATGGAAACGGTCATGGCCGCTCTGGTGGAGTACTTGTAGCCGATGGCCTTGATATCATCCAGAGTTACCGCTGTCTGAATTGCTCCGTGAACGTTGATAACCTTCTCCAGAATCTTCTTTAACTGCTTCTTGCCTACGTGGAAGTCTACCTCCAGCTTCAGCTCATTTTCCGGAATGGAGCGGTCAACAAAGCCCAGATCCTGCGGAATGATTTCATTGAAGATAAAACGGCCTACCGTAGACTCGATAATGCCGGTCTTTTTCGTACCATCCGGCATCACCTTGCTCACACGAACCTTTACGCGGCTGTGCAGGGTCACCACCTTATTCTCATAGGCCAGAATCGCCTCATTTACGCTCTTGAAGATGCTTCCCTCGCCTGGTGCCCCCGGTCTTTCCTGGGTCAGGTAGTAAATACCAAGCACCATATCCTGAGAAGGAACGGCTACCGGACCGCCGTCAGACGGCTTTAACAGGTTGTTCGGAGACAGCAGCAGGAACCGGCACTCCGCCTGTGCTTCCACGGAAAGCGGCAGATGAACTGCCATCTGGTCGCCGTCAAAGTCCGCATTGAATGCGGTACAAACCAGCGGATGCAGCTTGATCGCCTTACCTTCTACCAGAATCGGCTCAAATGCCTGGATGCCCAGACGATGCAGAGTAGGAGCACGGTTTAACATAACCGGATGCTCTTTGATTACATCCTCCAGCACATCCCATACCTCAGGCTGAAGACGTTCTACCATCTTCTTTGCATTCTTGATGTTGTGGGCGGTGCCGTTGGAAACCAGTTCTTTCATAACAAAAGGCTTGAACAGCTCGATCGCCATCTCCTTCGGCAGACCGCACTGATAAATCTTTAATTCCGGTCCTACAACGATAACCGAACGGCCGGAGTAGTCCACACGCTTACCTAACAGGTTCTGACGGAAACGGCCCTGCTTACCCTTTAACATATCAGACAACGACTTTAACGCACGATTTCCCGGACCGGTTACCGGTCTTCCGCGGCGTCCGTTGTCAATCAGAGCGTCCACTGCCTCCTGCAGCATACGCTTCTCGTTTCTTACAATAATATCCGGTGCACCAAGCTCCAGCAGGCGTGCCAGACGGTTGTTGCGGTTGATGATACGGCGGTACAGATCATTCAAATCGGAGGTCGCAAAACGGCCGCCGTCCAGCTGTACCATCGGACGGATATCCGGCGGGATAACCGGAATCACATTCATGATCATCCACTCCGGCTTGTTTCCGGAGGTACGGAAGGCCTCTACCACTTCCAGACGCTTGATAATACGGGCACGCTTCTGTCCGGAAGCGTCCTTTAATCCCTTTCTCAGCATCTCGGAATCCTTCTCCAGATCGATTGCCTGTAAAAGCTCCTGAATCGCCTCTGCACCCATTCCTACACGGAAGGTGCCGTAGCCGTTCTTCTCTACCTCTTCCCGGTACTCCTTCTCAGACAGCACCTGCTTATACTGCAGGCTGGTCTTTCCAGGATCCAGTACAATATAGGAAGCAAAATACAGAACCTTCTCCAGTGTTCTCGGAGAAATATCCAGAATCAGTCCCATACGGGAAGGAATTCCCTTAAAATACCAGATATGGGATACGGGAGCGGCCAGTGCAATGTGGCCTACACGCTCCCTACGAACACTTGACTTCGTAACCTCTACGCCGCAGCGGTCGCAGATGACACCTTTATAACGAATCTTCTTATACTTGCCGCAGTGACACTCCCAGTCCTTGGTCGGTCCGAAAATTCTCTCACAGAACAAACCATCTTTTTCCGGCTTTAAGGTTCTGTAGTTAATGGTTTCCGGCTTTTTTACCTCGCCGTGGGACCACTCCAATATCTTTTCCGGGGAAGCCAGACCAATTTTGATAGCATCAAAGGTCAACGGATGATAAGTTTCATTTGTCTCTGGCATGAGCGATACTCCCTTCTATTATTCTTCATCGGATGAATCGTAGTCATCGTCCGCATCATTCAGATACGGATCATTTTCATCCTCATAATCGTCTTCGTCTACCGAAACCAGTTCGTCATCCTTGAACTCCTGCTTCTGATAGCCGTAATTCGCAAAGGACTCTTCGTCATCACGATAATGACGGTCGCCCTCAATAATGGAGCGTAAATCCGTGTCGCCGTAGTCAATATTTTCACTCAGCTCAACCTCGGTATTGTCATCACGCAGCACTCTCACATCCAGACCTAAGGACTGCAGCTCCTTTAACAGTACCTTGAAGGACTCCGGAATACCCGGCTCCGGAATGTTCTCGCCCTTGATGATCGCCTCGTAGGTCTTCACACGTCCTACCACATCATCAGACTTCACAGTCAGGATCTCCTGCAGGGTGTAGGATGCACCATAAGCCTCCAGTGCCCAAACCTCCATCTCGCCGAAACGCTGTCCGCCGAACTGCGCCTTGCCGCCCAGCGGCTGCTGGGTAACCAGAGAGTATGGGCCGGTAGAACGCGCATGGATCTTATCGTCTACCAGATGATGCAGCTTCAGGTAATGCATGTGTCCGATGGTTACCGGACTGTCGAAATACTCACCGGTACGTCCGTCACGCAGACGAACCTTGCCGTCACGGCTCAGCGGAACGCCCTTCCACAATTCTCTGTGATCCAGGTGGCTTCCCAGGTATTCCATAACCTCCGGCTTTAAAATGCCGGTATATTTCTCCTGGAATTCCTCCCAGGTGGTATTTACATAATCGTTTGCCACATCCAGGGTATCCATGATGTCGTCCTCGTTTGCACCGTCGAATACCGGAGTGGAAATATTAAAGCCCAGCGCCTTTGCAGCAAGACTTAAGTGGATCTCAAGCACCTGCCCGATGTTCATACGGGAAGGCACGCCCAGCGGGTTCAGCACGATATCCAGCGGACGTCCGTTCGGTAAAAACGGCATATCCTCCACCGGAAGCACACGGGAAACAACACCCTTGTTTCCGTGACGTCCTGCCATCTTGTCACCTACCGAGATCTTTCTCTTCTGTGCAATATAGATGCGGACGGTCTGGTTGACACCAGGGCTCAGCTCATCGCCGTTCTCACGGGTAAATACCTTGGCATCCACGATGATACCGTATGCACCGTGCGGTACCTTTAAGGAAGTATCTCTTACCTCGCGGGCCTTCTCGCCGAAGATGGCACGCAGCAGGCGCTCCTCGGCGGTCAGCTCAGTCTCACCCTTCGGGGTAACCTTGCCTACCAGGATATCACCGGCACGAACCTCTGCACCGATCCGGATAATACCTCTCTCATCCAGATCCTTTAACGCATCCTCGCCTACGCCAGGAACGTCGCGGGTGATCTCCTCCGGTCCCAGCTTTGTATCACGTGCTTCTGCCTCATATTCCTCAATGTGCACAGAAGTATAAACATCCTCCTGCACCAGTCTTTCGCTTAACAGAACCGCATCCTCGTAGTTGTAGCCTTCCCAGGTCATAAATCCGATCAGCGGATTCTTGCCCAGTGCAATCTCGCCGTTATCCGTAGACGGACCATCTGCAATCACTTCGCCGGCCTCCACATGGTTGCCCTTGAATACGATCGGCTTCTGGTTGTAGCAGTTGGACTGGTTGCTTCTCTTAAACTTGATCAGATGGTAAACATCCTTCCTTCCATCCTTATCCCGGCGGATAATGATCTCGTTGGAAGCAGAGCGCTCTACCACACCGGCATTCTTTGCCACAACGCAGACACCGGAGTCTACGGCTGCCTTTCCTTCAATACCGGTACCAACCACCGGCGCCTCCGTCTTTAACAGCGGCACGGCCTGACGCTGCATGTTGGAACCCATCAGCGCACGGTTCGCATCGTCGTTCTGAAGGAACGGAATCATGGAAGTTGCCACGGAGAATACCATCTTCGGGGATACGTCCATCAGGTCAATATTCTTCTTCTGGAATTCGGAAGTCTCCTCACGGAAACGTCCGGAAACATTGTTGTGAATGAAATGTCCTTCTTCATCCAGCGGCTCATTTGCCTGAGCAACCACGAAGTTGTCTTCCTCATCAGCGGTTAAATATACCACCTCATCGGTAACCACCGGATTCATTGGATCACTCTTGTCCACCACACGGTACGGAGCCTCCACGAAGCCGTACTGATTTACTCTCGCATAACATGCCAGAGAGTTGATCAGACCGATGTTCGGACCTTCCGGGGTCTCAATCGGGCACATACGTCCGTAATGAGTGTAGTGTACGTCTCGAACCTCGAATCCGGCACGGTCTCTGGACAGACCGCCAGGACCCAGGGCGGACAGACGTCTCTTGTGGGTCAGTTCGGACAGCGGATTGTTCTGGTCCATGAACTGGGACAGCTGGGAGCTTCCGAAGAACTCCTTCACCGCTGCCGTCACCGGCTTGATATTGATTAAGGACTGCGGAGTCAGAGAATCCACATCCTGTGTGGTCATACGCTCTCTTACCACACGCTCCATACGGGACAGACCGATGCGGTACTGGTTCTGAAGCAGCTCGCCCACCGCACGGATACGGCGGTTGCCCAAATGGTCAATGTCATCAGACGTGCCTACTTCTTCTTCCAGATGCATATTATAGTTAATGGAAGCCAGAATGTCTTCCTTGGTAATGTGCTTCGGAATCAGCTCATGGATGCTGCGGTGAACCGCATCCTTGATCGCATCCTCATCGTCACCGCAATCTTCCAGTATCTTTTCCAGCACCGGGTAGAATACTAACTCGGTAACACCAGCTTCCTTCGGATCAAAGGAAACATAAGCAGACAGATCTACCATCAGGTTGGAAAGGACCTTCTGCTTTCTGGTCGGGCCCTCTACCCATACAAACGGAACCGCTGCATTCTGAATGGTCTCTGCCAGATCCTTATCTACCACGGTGCCGGCTTCTGCCAGAACCTCACCGGTATGGATATCCACCACATCCTCTGCCAGTGTGTGGCCCTTGATGCGGTTCTTGAAATGGAGCTTCGTATTAAATTTATATCTTCCGACTTTTGCCAGATCATATCTTCTGGGGTCAAAGAACATCAGATCCAGCAGATTTTTTGCACTATCCACGCTTAAAGGCTCGCCCGGGCGAATCTTTTTGTATAACTCTAACAGACCATCCTCGTAGGTCTCCGACGGATCCTTACCGAAGCTGGCCAGAATTTTCGGCTCCTCGCCGAATAAATCCAGAATTTCTGCATTGGTACCGAAGCCTAATGCACGGACGAGCACGGTCACCGGAACCTTACGGGTTCTGTCCACACGCACATAGAAAATATCGTTGGAATCGGTCTCATACTCCAGCCATGCACCACGGTTCGGAATAACGGTACAGGAATATAATTCCTTACCTACTTTATCGTGGGCAATGCCATAATATATACCGGGGGAACGTACCAGCTGGCTTACGATAACACGCTCCGCACCGTTAATGACGAAGGAGCCGGTATCGGTCATAAGCGGAAGATCGCCCATGAAAATCTCGTGCTCATTAATCTCGTCAGCTTTATCCTTATTGCAAAGACGTACCTTTACCTTCAACGGTGCAGCATAAGTCGCATCGCGCTCCTTACACTCTTCGATGGTATATTTGATATCATCCTTGCACAATGTAAAGTCTACAAACTCCAGACTCAAATGACCTGCAAAGTCTGCAATCGGAGAGATGTCCTCAAAAACCTCTTTCAGTCCCTCATCAAGGAACCACTGATAAGAGTTTTTCTGAATCTCGATCAGGTTTGGCATTTCCAGAACTTCCTTCTGTCTCGAGAAGCTCATTCTCATGCCTTTACCGGCCTTCACCGGACGCATTCTGCTTTTCTCCATTGACGTTTCACCCCTGTTTTCTTTATTCAATCTGCTTGGAAACTTGATATTGCTTTTTTTCAACGCAAGCAATGGGTCCTCCATAGGCCCACGCCTCCATAATAGTGCACATTCCATATTATCATAAGGCTGTCAAGGTGTCAAGCATTTTTTACTTGCCTTTTTTCTCATTAAATGGTATACTATTTTAGATAATGGGCAGGTTCAAAAAATGCCGTTTTATGCAGCCTGTCAAACGTAGGATTGGAGGGTTCCCCAAGTGAGTACATTTTTAAAAGTATTGTTCGTGATTCTGGTGATTTTAGTCATCATTCTGGCAGTGCTCTACTACTTCGGCCGCAAGCTGGAACGCAGGCAGCTGGAACAGCAGGCCATGATGAAAGCCGCAGAGCAGACGGTATCCATGCTGATCATTGACAAGAAAAAGCTGAAGATTAAAGAATCGGGACTTCCGAAGATGGTGATCGACCAGACGCCGAAGTATATGTTCTGGGCCAAGGTACCGGTGGTAAAGGCAAAAATCGGTCCGAAGATCATGACTCTCATCGCAGATGAGCGGGTATTTGCAACCCTTCCGGTAAAGGCAGAGGTGAAAGCCGTTGTCAGCGGAATCTACATCACGCAGATCAAGAGCGTCCGCGGCGGCAAGATCGAAACTGCACCGGCAAAGAAGGGCTTCTTCGCCAGATTCAAGAAGGATAAGAAAGAGAAGACGGAAAAGGCAGAGAAGACTTCCGGCAAAAAGAAAGCATAAAAGCATAAATCAGGCCGTACAAAAGCCGTACAGACCGGAGCAGCACGCTCCACCCTGTACGGCTTTTCTTTTTTCTGCCGTCTTGCTTACCGGCCCGGCCAGGACCTCAGATTTACCTGTGCCAGAGAACGGGACTGGATATCCACCACAATACTGCACTCCGATACATGCTCATAATTGATATCCAGCGAATAATCCACGTGAACCTTCAGGCTGTTCTCCTTCTCATCCACCAAAATCCGTTTCGTGCTTAAGCCTACCATCATCTCCCCCATAGGAGTTGCATAGCTGGCCAGCCGCTTCTTGTTCTTCTCAAATACCATATGCACATTGGTCAGCCCGGTCTTGATGATATCCATACTGTCCGGCTGAATCTTAATCGTGTTGCGGATAATTCCCTCATAGCCTTCCATCACCTCATCATAGATGATATAATGCCTTCCGTTTCTCAGATAATAATCGCCGCGGGTGATCATCTCCACATCGCCGCTTTCCCCGTCCATCATCTGATTGCCGGTGATGGTAATGAGTACGTCCTTTGTCATATATCTTTCATTCTCCTCCGAAGTTTCTATGCACGCTGCATGGCATGCTTCATCAGCTTCTTCACCAGTTCCCGCTTGCTGATACCTCGCGCCTCCCAGAGCATGGGATACATGCTGATGGCAGTAAAGCCGGGCATGGTGTTGATCTCGTTAAAGATTACGGTCCCGTCATCCTTCACAAAGAAATCCACTCTGGCCAGACCGTAGCCGTCCACCGCCTGAAAGATTGCCTTTGCAAGCTCCGGAATCCGACGCGACGCATCTGCCGGAAGCTCCGGGTCCGTCACCGTCCTGGATTCCGGATTGTGATATTTTGCATCATAATCGTAGAAGCTGGCCGCCGCCAGAATCTCACCGACCCCACTGGCGATCACCGGCTCCACGCCTCCTCCGAATACGGCGCACTCCACTTCATGGCCCACGATCATTTCTTCCACCAGCATCTTCCGGTCCTCCGCCGCTGCCAGACGAAGTCCCTTCTCCAGCTCCTGACGGCTATCCGCCCGGCTGACGCCTCTGGAAGACCCGGCATTGGAAGGCTTGATAAAGACCGGATACGGAAAATGCGCTTCCACTCTCGCCACAACAGACTCCATATCCGCAAGTTCCCCTGCCGTCACCGACTCATAGGCAGCCTGACGGACTCCGATCCGGTCCGCGATAATCTTCGTGTACAGCTTATCCATGGAAACAGCCGATGCCAGGACACCGCAGCCCACATAAGGAATCTTTGCAAGCTCCAAAAGCCCCTGAACCGTTCCATCCTCTCCGTAAAGACCGTGGAGCACCGGGAATACCAGATCAATATGGCAAAATGTCACGTTTCCCTCCGCATCCGTGAGGATGGCGCATTTTTTTACCGCGTCCGGGGAAATCACCGCCTCCACCGGGCTGTTCTTCCAGGCTCCGGAACGGACCGCCTCCAAAGACTCCGCCTTCAGCCAGCGGCCCTCCTTGGTAATGCCGATCAGAAGCAGGTTATAGGTTTCTTTATCTATCTGTTCGATTACATTGGCAGCAGACATGCAGGACACCTCGTGTTCGGATGACTGGCCGCCAAAAATAACTGCTGCAGTTAACTGATTCATGTTTCTTCTCCTTTGATTCTTTTGCCGGCAGGCGCCGGATGCACGTTTATATTATAGCATATCCGTCTATAATTACAAATAGAATCGGAACTGCAAAAAGGAGGGAAATTCATCAAATGAACCGAAAAAAAGAACTGCTTCTGGCGCTGGGATGCTTTCTGGCGTCCTTCCTGCTCTGGTTTTCCCAGGGCCTTCTGGAGCAGAGAATGCTGGCCGGACAGATTGCTCCGGCGATTCTGCGCTTTCATGTGATCGCCAACAGCAATTCCCGGAGCGATCAGGAAATCAAGCTGAAGGCAACCTCCTTTCTGGTCGAGCAGATCAATCAGGAAATGGACCGCCGCGGAGAATGGGGAAAAGAAGAGCTTAAGCAGTACCTCCTTTCCAGCCGGGACCGGCTTTCCCGGGAGACGGAAGCCTTCCTCCGAAAGCAGGGCGTCATTCAGCCGGTGACTCTCAGCATCGCCTGGTGTGAATTTCCGGAAAAATACTACGGCAGCCTGACGCTTCCGGCCGGACGCTACGAAGCCGTCCAGGTGAAAATCGGAAATGGGCGCGGAAGAAACTGGTGGTGTGTCCTGTATCCCAGACTCTGCATAACAAAAGACGCTGCCGCCGTCATGCCGGAAACTTCCATGGAAAAGCTGAAAAACCTTCTTTCCCCGGAAGCCTACCGGTCTGTGACGGCGCAGCGCCCTGAAATTCATCCTGGTCTTCGTCTGCTGAGCCTGATTCAAAATGCTACTCAGCCAGCTCACCCAGACCGTTGACACCCCAATAATAGTTCAGCATCGCCTGCGTCATATCCAGATCAGCCGACTCATAGGCGGCCTTCGACGCACAGTAAGAAAGCTCCTCGCCCAGATACTCAGCCTCTCCCAGCATGCCAAGCTGATATTTGCGGTTTGCGCCGTCCCATTTCATCTGAGCCGCCTGGAAGGCCGTCTCAGCCGCCTTCAGGCCGGCGCGCTTTTCGAACAGCGTCTGGTACAGATCATCCAGCGTAATCGAAAGCTGCTCCTTCGCCTGCTCCACTCCTCGCGCACGCGCGTTGTAATCCTTGTTCTGATAATAGCCGTCCCCGTCCGGGTCGTTCGGCTTGGCATTCTTCATGCTGATAATGGTATAGTTGTTGCTGGGCGCAATGGCTTTGTCGGCCTCAAAATCAATCGCATCGATCTGGCTGACATCCGCTTTCGGAATCGTGCCGATCTCCACATCGCTGTCAATGTCCCAGCCGGTCATCAGGAGCAGGCTGCGCCTCACGGAAGCCATCTGATCTTCCAGCGAGGCCAGCGAAGTCTGGGCCGAATGCATATTGACACTGGCGGAAAGCTGTTCCGTCCGGGTACCCAGTCCGATATCGGTCTGGGTACTGGACATAGAGGCCAGTCTGCCATACAGCTCCACCTGTCTTTCCAGTGTGGCCTTGTTGACTGCCATCTTATTGTAGGCAAGCATCAGCTGCTGGCATCCGGAAAGGAATCCTTTCTTCGCCTGTCTGGTGTTCCGGTCGATCGTCTTGTCCCGGTCCTTTTCCGCCTTGATATAGCTGCTGGACATTTTCCTTACAATACTACGGTTGATCTGGTACATATAGGCAGACAGGAAATCTCCCTCATCCTCTGCCTTGTCCTGAAGATGTTCAAAATCATTGGCCGCTTCATGATAGTCCTCAATATTGACCAGAATATCATCATAGCTTTCATTGATCGTATCCACAATCTGACGAATCGTCGTATTAAAATTCGCCACCCGATCTTCCAGTTCATCATATTCCAGCACATTGTCCTGAAGACGCTCCCATGTGCCCTCATCCATATCCGCCGGCTTTTCTGCTGCTGAAACTCCCATCGGAAATGCCATGGAAAGCGCCAGCACAGCAGCAGCCAGCCGTTTTCCTCCGGCATGCGCCGTTCGTGTTTTCTTCATTGCCATTCTCCTCCTTTTCTGCTTTTAGGAGGCAGAAGCCAGTCCGTTTACAGAAGCCGTGTAGGTCTCCCAGGCAGACAGCAGAGACAGCCTGGTATTTTCAACCTCCATGTTCTTTGCCGCCATATTGTAAACCTCCTGCTCATATTCCGGACGGCTTGCAGAGCCGGTTGCGAACTTCCGCTCCGCAGCCGCCAGAGTCTGAGACTGTATCGCCTGCTCTGCCACAGCCAGCTCATAGGAGGCGCGGGCCTTCAGAAGAGACTGATATTTCGTCATAATATCGGAAGCGATCTTCTGACGGTTGTCCTGAATGGTCTTACTCAGATTTTCCTTGATTGCCGCATCCGTACTGTTCTCGTACTGTCTCATATTGATTTTCAGCGTATAGCTGTTTTCCACCGCATTTACCAGATCGGCATCCAGATCCACAGAATCGATCACCGAAGGATCCACCACCGGAAGCTCCCCGAATTCCGGATCCGCATTATAGCTCCAGCCGGTTGCCAGACAGATTTTCTGTTTCATGGTCTGCGTTTCCTTCGCATCGCTGATCATTGTGCTGTCCAGCTGCTCCACCGCCTGTCTGGCATTCAGCACATCCATCTGTGTAGCGGCGCCGGCAGCCGCCTGGGTCACGGCAGACTGATACTTGGATTCCAGCAGCTTTTTGTTCTCCAGTGCCAGCTGATTGGCCAGAAGCTTCTGATTATAAGAAATCAGATTTAATTTGGTGCTTAATACCAGATTTGCCTCTACCATCTGATACTGAAGATAAACACTCTTCTCATCATCCACATTGTTGTCCGCCTGTTTTTCCAGGTTCTTCGCCTGCGTCTCACTCATCTGCGCTGCCATCACCATGGTCGCATAAGAAACGTCCGTAGGATCATCGGGATACTCAATATCATTTCGAATCTCACTGGCCGCATCCCGGTATCTCTGGGTCACATCATCCTTATCCTTGCCCAGATAGTCCCGGTAGCTGGTTCGGTTGTTCAGGACCGTCACATTGTACTCATGGATCAGGTCCGCAATTTCGTCATACTCCAGCTTGTTGTCCTGAAGTCTGGCCCATTCTTCTGCGCTTCTGGCAAATTCCGGGCTGTCCGTGGCAGCTGCCCACACGTTCGCCGGTGCAGCTGCTGCCAGAAGACACGCAAGACTGAATGCCGCATATCTTTTTCCTTTTTTCATGTTCCAATCCTTTCTTTCAAGTTCGGTCCGATTCCGGCTCTTTAATCGTAATCGACCTCATGCTTCGGCTTCCGGCTCATCAGAGAATAGTATACCGGCAGCATCAGAAGTGCCAGGATCGTCGATGCAACCAGACCGCCCACATCAACCAGTGCCAGGCCCTGCATCATCTCACCGCTGTCGCCGTAGGCCAGAGCCATCGGGATCATAGCCACGATCGTTGTCAGCGTAGTCATCATAATCGGACGCAGACGGGTTGCACCGGCTTCAATCAGCGCCGTCTTCATATCCATCTCCGCACGATACTGGTTTACCGTATCCACATAAAGGATACCATTATTTACTACGGTACCGACTAACATCAGGAAGCCTAACAGAGACGGCATGCTGATGCTGCAGTCCGCCAGCCACAGAAGGCCGAAGGAACCAATCAAGCTGAACGGGATGGTAGTCATAACCATGAAGGAGAACTTCGGTGACTCAAACTGTGCAGCCATTACTACGAATACCAGGAAAACCGCGATGGCAATGGCCTGGCCGAGAGAAGCAAACTCGTCATTCATTCGATCCGTCATGGCATTGTTTGCTATGCTTACCGTTGCGCCCAGATTATGCGCTACCACATCATTGTAAATGTTCGTACGGTTCTGCATCAGATCCGGATCGGCCGCATCCGTATAATCACCGGTGATGGTAACCTGATACTGACGGTCCGAACGTTTAATGCTCTGCGGGCTGTCTTCAAACCGGATATCCGCAAGATCGCTCAGAGACACGCTGCCGCCGGACGGGGTCGTCAGGATAATGCCTTTCAGCTCATCGACCGTATCGTAATCCTCCGACGGATACTCTACTTTTACATCAATATCGTTGCCGTTTACCTCCAGCGAAGTTGCCGTAGTGCCGCTTAAAATCTGATTTACGCTTCCTGCCACCTGCATCGGGGTCAATCCCTCTGCTGTAGCCTGGATCGGATCAATATGCAGCTTTACGATCGGAGCTGCATTTTCCAGCGTAGAATGAACCTTGGTAACATCAGCTCTTTGCTTCAGTTCATTCGTGATGCGGTCCGATACCTCCTTCAGATCATCATACTGAGTACTCTGAAGGATCAGCTCATAGCTGTCATTTCCCATATCCATGGAGCTTGTGGAACTGCTCTCCTCCAGCGTAAGATTACAGTCGCTTGTGGAATATAACAAGGATTTCCACTTCTTCAACACGTCAGAGGTTTTCATCTTTCTGTCGTCTTTCAGATAAGCCGTCAGAGTCGCATCGCTTCCCATGCTCATGCTTAATCCGCTGCTTCCGGAAGAAAGGATGTAATTATCCAGATCCGCCTCTGCCATAACGACTTCTTCAATTCCGCGGTAAATCTCATTGCAGCGCTCGACCGTCAGACCGGGCCGCGTCTCAATCGTAATGGTAATAATACCGTCATCACCGGCCGGCATCAGTTCCATGCCCAGCTGTCCGGCAGCCATAAAGGACAGGATCAGCAGGCCGACCGTAATCAGCATAACCGTTTTCCGCTTCGGCAGAATGAATTCCATGATTCCGCGGTAGCCCTTCTGCATCGCACGGATGATCGGTCCTGCCGGAGAATCTTCCTTCTCCTTCGGACGATAGTACACATAGCACAGAGGCACGATCGTCATGGCGGAGATCAGGGAAGCCAGCATACAGAATACGATGGTGAAAGCCAGCGGCTTGAACATCTGACCGCTCAGACCGCTCATCATACCCATCGGAAGGAATACCACGCAGGTGGTAATCGTGGAACCGATAATGGACTGCAGCACAATGCCGCTTCCTTTTAATGCCGCTTCTGCATATTCCTTAAAGCCAACATTCTCCGTTGCGCGGAAACAGCTTTCCAGTACAACGATCGAGTTATCTACCATCATGCCGACACCCAGAACCAGGGCACTCAAGGTAACCACGTTCAGAGAGAATCCGGCGGCCCACATGCCGACCAGCGCAGCCAGAATGGAAAGCGGGATGGAAGTACCGACGATCATGGATGCCTTGATATCGCCGAAGAACAGGAAAATGATAATCATGGAAACGATAACCGCCATGATCATGGTCTGGAATACCGATACCAGAGAACTGATAATGTCCTCGCTGGTATCGTTAATTACAACGATCTCCAGAGACGGATCGGCCTCCATCAGCCGCTCGATCGTACGGTTTACCTGTTTGGATACTTCCACTGCGGTGGACTGCTGCTGCTTCTTGATGGAAACGGCAATGGTGTCCTTGCCGTTGTAGCGGCCGACGCCGCTGGCATCCTCCAGCGCATAGCCTACATCCGCAATATCCCGCATATAGATCACATCTCCGCTTCCGGTAGTGATCGGAACGTTTTTTAATGCCTCTGCCGTCTCATACTCCACACCGGCAGAAACAGAAAGCTCCTGGCCGCCCATGTTGATGCTTCCGGAAGGGAAAGTAAAATCGGCGCTGGCCAGAGCAGAAGAAATGGAAGACATGGACAGATGATACTGCTTCATCTTCTCTGCATCCAGCTGAACCCGGATGTACTGTTCCTGACCGCCGCTGATGTCCACGCTGGCTACAGAAGACAGCTTTTCAAATTCCGGTACGACCTCATTGTCTACATAGTTGTACAGGTTTCCGGCGTCCTCATTGTTGACAGCCAGAGTAATGCTGGCCGTATCGTTAATATCAAATTCCGTAATGACCGGGATCTCTGCGTCATCCGGAAGATCACTGGCCATTCCGTCCATTTTCTTTTTCAGATCGGAGTAGGCCTGGTCCATATCGGTACCGTACTCATACTGCAGAAGTACGATAGAAACATTTTCTGCAGAAACCGAAGTCAGACTGTCAATTCCGCTTAAGGTACCAACTTCATCTTCAATCGGCTTGGTAATCAGATCATTGATATCTTCCGGGTTCGCGCCGGCGTAAATCGTACTGACTACCATCATCGGCATTTCCATCTCCGGAGTCAACTCCAGTTTGGAATTAAAGATGGCAATAAAGCCGAACACAATCAGGCACAGAACACAGAGGACTGTGGTAACCGGCCTTTTCAATACTGTTCTTGTCAAGTTCATAGGGCCGCCTCCTTACTGCGCATTTGTTTCTGTCTGAGCTTCCTGACCGGCAGTCATTGGGGTCACCTGGGAACCGTCATATAATTCGGAACTCCAGGTTACGATTACCTGATCCTCCATGCTGATGCCGGAAAGAACTTCGATCCGCTCATCATCGAAAATACCGGTCTCTACCTGATTTTTATGTACCGTCGTTCCTTCACAGGTATAGATATACGCATCACCGCCGTCATAGTAAACGGCATCCACCGGAACCGTCATGGCGTCCTTTGCCTCATCCGAGATCACATAGACCTTCACGGTTGTACCGGTAGCCAGCGCATCGCCGTCTGCCACGGTAGCCTCCACTTCAAACAATCCGGTCTGTGCAGAAATCATATTTGCCAGCTTGGTGATCGTCGCCTCATATTCGCTTCCCTGCTTACGGACACGGATGGCATCGCCTACCTGCAGATGGCTCTTGATCCGCTCCGGTACGGAGAACACGACCTTCCGCACACCCTCACCGGTGATGACACACAGCTGGGAGCTCTGGCTGATCGTACTGTGAAGCTCCATATTCACACTCTCCAGCACGCCGCCGATCGGTGCAGTTACCGTTCCATACTCGACCTGGGTGTCATAGGCCAGCTTTGCCGCATCATACTGAAGCTTTGCCGCATCAGCCTGTGCCTTGGTCTGCTCAAAGGTCTGCTGAGAAACATCTCCGGAAGCAAGCAGAACCTGAATCCGGTTTAAAGCCGACTGAGAATTCTGCATGGAAACCGCTGCAGAATCCATCTGGATCTTGGCACTGTCAATCTGCTTACTATTGTCGATCTTGCACAAAGGCTGTCCCTGAACGACCGTATCGCCTGCCTTGACATATACCTCGGAAATATCCCCGGCCACCTTCGGTGTTACATAAATAATATCGGACGGCTGTACCGTACCGACCAGACCGCTTTCCAGAATAATATCGGCCTTTGCCGGGCTTTCAATCGTTACGCTTGGCGCCGGAGCCGCCTCGATCGGAGGCTCTTTCTTTAACAGCCGCGGCACAACTACTGCGGCCACCACTCCGACAATCACAACACCTGTTAAGATTTTTGCACTTTTCTTCATGTCTGATCTCCTCTTGATTGTTTTATTTCAATACTAAGAATTGCTTGCTTCTTTTCTCACTGCTCCATATTTGATGACATAGAGACGCTTATGGAAAGCCCGGATTCCTCTGTCCCGGTCCCCGCCCTCATGGCAGACATCTTCGATCGTTGCCATAATATTATAAATGCACACGGAAAATAACGTCTGGAAATCTTCAAAATTTTCCACCTTCAGCCGGCTGCAGTCGGTCATCCGGTACAGCTCTGCCTGCCAGATGGCGATGTTGGCGCTGTCGATACCGCCCAGACACCGTTCCGTCAGGATTTTGGCCACCATCTGACGGCCGACGGCCGTCTGCTTCAACGCCATTTTCCTGTTTTGCTCACTGATGGTCAGAATGTATTCCAGGAGCCGGTCTGTCAGCTTCCAGAAGTCCCCCTTACTTTCTATCAGCACTTCCTTGCAGACTGCGATCACCTGTCGGATCAGATCCTCCAGTATATACTGGAGCACATCTTCCTTATCTTTAAAATACGTATAAAAGCTTCCCCTGGAAATATCCGCATTCTGCACAATTTTATTAATCGATGCTTTTTCAATGGATACCCTGCTGAATTCCTCTACTGCCGCCTCACGAATCAGCTTCTTCTTTTCCGTTGACAAGTGGTAAAACCGCTCCGTCGGCATTTTTCCACCATCCTCTCTCCCCGTGTTGAATAAACAACAAGTGACAACCTGTCACATATAATAATGACAGATTGTCACTTTGTCAATGGTTTTTATACATTTTTAATATTTTTTAAACACTGGTTATAATTTACTTTTTCTGAGAATCCAGCAGCGCCTTTAATGCCTCATCACTGACATCGATCCAGACGTCCTCTTCCTCTGCATCCAGGCCCAGAAACTGCGCTAAGGTTCTGGGGTCATCGCTGTTGTTCCATTCTGTAATATAGGTGTCGATCTCCTCAAACGGAATCTCCCCGGCCAAATACCGCTTTTTAAAATTCATGCTGACTGCTCCTTTATATTCTTTGAAACTGTTAACTGCTGATTGTCGATATGCTCCCGGATTGCACTCTTGGCCTCGGCAATATTCCGGCTTTTTACCGCCCGCAGAATATGCTCATGCTCCACCACCAGAACCTGGCGTTTATCGGAATCCTTGATATATTCCAGACGGTAGCGGTACATCTGTTCCCGCAGATTATTGAGAATCTGAACCAGCCGGCTGTTGTCCGTGGCCTGATAAATTACCTCATGGTAGCGCTCATCACTCTCCGCGATCTCCATCGGATCACCTTTCCGGATTGCATCTGCAAATGCATCCTCGGCAGCCTCCAGCTCCTGAATGCCTTCCTCCGTAATCTTCTGACAGGCCAGCTCAATGGCCAGCTCATCCAGAGAGCGGCGTACTTCCAGAACCTCCCGCAGACTTTTCTCAGAAATCTTTGCCACCTCGGCGCCTTTTCTCGGGATCATCAGCACCAGTCCCTCCAGCTCCAGCTTCCGGATGGCCTCGCGGATCGGAGTCCGGCTGACACCCAGCCGTTCTGCCAGCTGAATTTCCATCAGCCGCTCCCCCGGCTCCAGTTCTCCCTTTAAGATCGCCTGGCGCAGCGTATTGAACACCACATCCCGCAGCGGCAGATATTCATTCATCGTTACTTTAAACTCGCTTCCCATGGAAGTTCTCCTCCTCTTTATCCGAATCCAGAATTCGATTGATATATTCTATTGATGTACTTTATTATTATAGAAGTTTGTCAGATACACCTGCTTTGCCAGCTGCGAAGAAGCGCCGTAACGCAGCTCCTCATAAGCCGCCTGTGCCGCCTGCGGGCTGACGAACAGTCCGAACACCGTCGGGCCGCTTCCGCTCATCAGTGCATTGACCGCACCGCAGGAGCGCATGGTCTGTTTGATGGTTTCAATAACCGGATATTTTTCTGCCGTCACCAGCTCCAGCACATTTCCGAATTTCCCGGCAATCTGATACAGATCCTGTTTCCGGATCGCCTCCACCATCCCGTCAATATCCGGATGCTGCTCTTTTTTCAGATCGTTTGCATGCAGATTTTCATAAACATACCTGGTGGAAACGGAAATTCCCGGCTTGGCGATCACCACCTGACATTGGGGCATCGGCGGCAGGGGGGTCAGCTTCTCGCCGATTCCTTCCGAAAGAGCCGTCCCGCGCAGAACACAGTACGGCACATCTGCACCGATCTTCACCCCTCGCTTCATCAGCTCTTCCCGGGAAAGCCCCAGCTGAAACATCTTGTTGACTCCGAACAGGACTGCCGCCGCATCGCTGCTGCCGCCGGCCATCCCGGCTGCAACCGGAAGAAACTTTTTCAGCCGGATGTGAACGCCCTGGCGGACCTGAAATTCTGTCATCAGAAGCTCCGCTGCCTGGTACACCAGGTTGTTCTCATTGACCGGAAGATAGCTGAGATTTGTTTCCACAGTGACCCCCGGCTCTTTTTTCCAGATCAGATCCACCTGATCGTAGATTCCCACGGTCTGCATGATCATCCTTACATCATGATATCCGTCTTCTCTTCTTCGCAGTACATCCAGAGCCAGATTAATTTTTCCATACGCTTTCAATTTTAAATGTGTAATCATGACAACCTCGTATTTGTGTTCTTATAATACATTATTTTGTATACAATGTTCTCTGTTGAGAAATTATAGTCCTATCCAATTAAAATATCAAGTACTTTTCTTAAAAAACCAAATTTTCTCGTTTTTTTCGGATTCCTGTGCTATACTAACAGTAGCATGGGTGGACAGAAACCACCAGCGCTGGAAATGATTGGAGGGATACAGCCATGAAAAAACTGGAGATCATTGTAAAACCGGAAAAACTGGAGACCTTAAAAACGATCCTCTCCGGCTGCAAAGCCAGCGGAATCATGATCAGTAATGTCATGGGCTACGGCAATCAGAAGGGATACAAACAGATCTACCGCGGAACGGAATACACGGTCAATCTGCTTCCGAAGGTAAAAGTGGAAACCGTGGTACCGGAGGAAGCGGCAAACGCGATCATTGATAAGGTTGTGACAGAGATCACCACCGGGAATTATGGCGACGGAAAAATCTTTGTCTATGACGTACAGGATGCGATCCGGATCCGTACCGGCGAGCGCGGCGAACAGGCTCTGTAGGATACAGACAGCCAAAAAGGAACGGCACACCGAATCCCATCGGCAGTGCCGTTCCTTTTTCTGTTTACTGCTTTTCCGGATCATCCGGATTTTCCGGGTTGACAGAAAGCTTCACATCCTCCAGAATCGGGCGCAGCGTGCCGTCATCTTCATGCTCCGTATCCTTCGGAATATATTTGTTGAATACGCTGTTTAAAATGTAGGAATTCAGGAATGCGGTCAGCGGAAATCCAAACAGCAGCAGCAGGATCGAAAACTGCGGTGCATAATAAAAAGAAATATAACCAAGCACCACCAGCGCCGCATCCAGCACCAGCATACAGAAGGTCTGACCAAAATGGCGGACAGACATGAAAAACGCATTAAACACGGTCTTCTTCACCGGATTATAAAAGCGGCACTGTACCGGGAACACATAGCTGACGGTAAAGACCCAGATAATCGCCACCGCACCGATCACTGCAGTAAAGATCGTGCGCAGAATAGAGCTGCCGGCCAGCACCTTCTGAAAGAAATACAGATCTACGCCCAGGATGATTCCCGTCACCAGCACCAGCAGCCAGATGATCGTAGCCTGCTTGAAATTTTCCTTAAAGGACTTAAAAAACGATCGGATGGTATAGCCGTCTTCATCGCGTACCAGCTTCAGCGTCACATAATAAACCGCCGTCGTCGAAGCGCCGATCGTAAAAATCGGAATACTGCAGAGGATCCAGAGGATATTCAGAAGGATCAGATCCGCAAATTTTCCGATAAAGCGCCAAACCGGATTGTCATAATTAAAAAAACCTTGAAGCATTCTTGCAACCTCTTTTCTGAAATTATAGAAATCGTCTTAAAAATGTCCCGGCAGCGGCCCATTTTGGCCAAGCCGGTATCTGTCTCTCCCCAGTATACCGAACTTTTTGGAAAAAAGCAATTATCTTGGGAATTTCATAAAATTTTTACAGTATCTGTCGAAAAATTGTGATATAATGGCGGAAAAAAGAAAAATGAGGTGCTGATCATGTCATTCAAAGAGCGTCTGCGTGAAGAAGGCAGACAGGAAAAAGAAAAATTAAAACACATGTCCTGGGGAGACCGGATCTGGTATGTCTGGGAATACTATAAGCTGCACATGCTTGGCCTGGCCTGCATCCTCCTCTGCATCTATCTGATCGCAACCATTTTTTATAACCGGACCTTCACCAGTCAGCTGTATTATCTGGTGGTCAACAATCAGAATCCCTACCATGCAGAATTTGAACCACTCAATGAGCAGTTCAAAGCCTACATGAATTTCGGGAAAAAGGATCTGATCGAAGGCGAGAGCCTGACCTTATCCTTTGGAGAAAATGGATCCTCCGAGATGGATTATGCCAGCATGGCAAAGATTTCGGCCCTTGTATCCGGAAAAGATCTGGATGCCATGATCACCGATTCTGCCACGCTGGGACATTATGCGGAAATGGATGCCTTCCTGGATCTGGAACAGGCCCTTCCCGATGACCTGTGGCAGCAGGTCAAGGAGACCGCTCTCTACGCAGAGGGCGCCGACGGGACGGAACATGCCTACGCCATTGATCTGAATCACACCCGTTTTCCGCAGGAAACCAGCGTACAGATCACGCCCTGCTGCATGGGCATCATCAGCAATTCGGAGCATATCGACAATACCATTGCCTGGATCCGTTTCCTGCTGAATCCGTAGTGCCGAGCACTCTGTGAAATCCTAATTTTACCGCCAGATTCCGGGAGGGAAGATTGTCCTCCCGGATTTTTGCGTATACCGGACTGCAGCCGCGGCGGTCTGCTTCCTGCAGCACAGCCGTCATGGCCTCCGCTGCAAAGCCCTTTCGCCGCTCTCCCGGCCGAATCCAGTAGCCGGTCTCCACAGCGGATGCCTCCGGCTTTTTCGGCAGCTCCTCCTCATTCAGATTCCAGTATCCCGCAGCTCCGATCAGGCGGCCGGTGTGCTTCTCCGTCACCGCCCAGAGTCCGTATTCATACAAAGGATACTGCACCCGCAGATAAGCTTCAAATGCCTCCCGGCAGGAAAATCCCGGGCCGCAGACATCCGGCTCTTTCTGAAGCTCCCGTACAGTCTCCCAGTCCTCTGCCTTCAGCTCCCTCACAAGCAGACGCTTTGTCTCTGCCAGGTTCCACGCAAGCCCCTCCTGACGACGGACAATCCGCTCCAGAAATTCTTCTGAAATCTCCGCTCCCCGTTCCATCAGATATGGGACTCCAAATGGTGCTTTTTCCGGCTCTGCAGGATCCCAGAAGCCAAGAACGGCTCTTCCGGCCGCTTTCGCAGCCAGAAGAGCCTCCTGTTCATCGGAAATCACGACGGGATACGTTTTATTTTCTATGATGACCAGACGTTCCCTTACCATGGCATCAGCAGGTTTCCGGCTCCGGATAGGTTTCACCAAAGGTTTCCACCGTAACCTTCGCCATCTTCTGCGGCTTCATCGGCCGGTCGCTGTAATCGGTGCGGACTGCTGCAATCTTATTTACCACATCCATGCCTTCGATTACTTGTCCGAATGCTGCGTAAGCACCGTCCAGATGCGGTGCCGCCTCATGCATGATAAAGAACTGGGAACCTGCAGAATTCGGTGACATGGCTCTCGCCATGGAAAGAACACCCGGCGTATGACGCAGGTCATTCTGGAAGCCGTTCTGGTTAAATTCGCCCTTAATGGAGTAGCCCGGACCGCCCATGCCGTTTCCGTTCGGGCATCCGCCCTGAATCATAAAACCGGCAATCACGCGGTGAAAGATCAGGCCGTCATAGAAGCCCTTGTTCACCAGGCTGATAAAATTGTTTACCGTATTCGGAGCAACCTCCGGATACAGCTCGGCTTTGATGATGTCGCCGTTTTCCATCTCAAATGTAACAATCGGATTTTTCATTTTTTTCTCCTTGCTGTCTTCGTATTTTGATCCAGTATAGCACATAGGAAAGGTTTCAGTCAATGTGATACGCCTTCATCTTTCTCCAGAGCGTGGTGGTGCTCATCTTCAGCTCCTGGGCCGTCTGCTTCCGGTTTCCGTGATTTTTCCGCAGAGTCGTCACAATCAGATTGCAGATCGGATCTTCTGTCTCCGGCGGCAGCAGATGAACGGAGGACTCGGTCTCAAAAGACAGCTCCGCCGGCTCATCGAAAATGCCGGAATCCTGCTGATACAATTCCGTCAGAAGCTCCCGGACGTATTCCTCTGAAATCGTCCGCTTCTGCACCGTCAGAATCATCCGCTCACAGAATGCCTGAAGCTGGATCACATTTCCCTCCCAGGAATAATTTAAAATCGCCTTCCGGGCGCCTTCGGAGAGTACATGGTAACGGGAATACTGACGGGAAAATTCCTTGATAAAGATATCCAGCATATGCTCGATATCCCGGGGCCGGTCCTTCAGACTCGGAATGCGGACCCGCAGCGCCTTCAGCATAAACAGCAGGTCCGAGCGGAATAAAAACTGCTTGCGCAGCTTGGAAAGGTTCTTTCCGGTGGTTGCAATAATCCGTACGTCGATTACCTTGACCTGCGACAGGCTGGTGCCGTAGCTGATCTTTTTGGACCGGATAATCTTAACCAGCTGATACTGAAGCGGGAGCGTCAGCTTGTCGATGCTTTGAATCACCAGTGTGCCATGATTGGCGTCCTGCAGCGCGCCCCGCTCGCCGGTTTTCGGATTCCCCAAAAGGACCCATTCCTGCTGCTGCTCCGTCAGGCCGGCCATGCTGATTATGATAAACGGCCCGCTTTTTCGAATGCTCTGATTATGGATACTCTGTACCAGCATTTCCAGCTCCGGACCGGAGGTGGCCTCCACCAGCATCGGGCTGGGGGAAAGCGCATAAACCTTTGCACGTTCAAATACCGGTGCCAGATCCGGAAACAGAGAGGAAATCGAATCAAAGTTGGCCATTGCAATGTTTCCCTTCAGGAGCTGTTCCTTCATGGGCAGGTTTTCTGTCGTGTTCATCTGAACCAGATTGGTGCAGGAAATAATGGCGCCGTCAATCTGCCTGGCAACCACAATGGGTTCTGCCACCACCAGAATCTTGCGCCCGCCGCAGACCGTAAATCCAGAATAATTTTCCAGTTTCCCGTTCAGCACCTCATTGATCTTTCCCATATCCAATCCAGTAAGAAGAGAAGAAACCGGCTGTCCCATAGCCTGCTCTGCCTGACAGTCCAGCATGTCCTCCATCGTCCGGTTGACCAGCAGAACTCTGCCGGCATTGCTGATTTTCATGATACCGTTAGTCGCGCTGTACAGGACGGCAGAAAACTGCGCCTGATTCCGCTGCTCGTTTTCTGCCATCTCAAACAGCTGCTCTGCCGTATCTATGGCTGTCCGCAGGGATTCCTCTGTTCCGCTCAGGTAAAGGTGCGGAATATTCATTAACGCATCATACTGGAGAATGGAGCGTCCGCCGATGACCAGTTCACAGCCTGCTTCCTGCGCCTCCAGTATATATTTCTGCCAGTCATTGTCGCTCTTCAGCATATAGGTATGAAGCTTGATGTGAAACAGCTCATCAAAATGATCCGTGTTGCAGAACATATTGCCCCAGCCGAACAGCCCGACGGTAATAAATTCCTTATTCAGAAGCTGCTTTCCCTGACGGATTAAAAGCCCCAGCTCCTGTGCCGTCAGCTGGATTTCCACCACAGGAATATTGGTATCCTGGCGGATAAAATGTGCCTGCCGCCCTCTGGCAATAATGATATTGGCCCCCTGCTCCAGGGCATCCCTGGCCTCCTGAATCGACTCCGAAGTGCGAATACACTTCACGATCCGGATATGATGGCCGTTCCGGCCTTCCAAAAGCTTTCGTGCCTGATTATAAATATTTTCATCCGGTGCAAACAGCGCAATGCCTGACATAAGCCCCTCCATTTCTCTGTCACATACTGACCTGTTTCTTCTGATTTCACATTCTCTGCTTATTATATCGGAATCCTGCAGCCTGCTCAACTGCTTTTCCCTGTTTTTTTGAAATTCATGTTTTTTTCTTTTCAATTAGAAACGTAAAATGATAGATTTTGAAGTATTTTCTTTCAAAATGAAATTCTAAGTGATATTGCTGAAATTTTTTCAGCAATTTTAGTCAGAATGGAAGTTGAGAAAAAACGAAAAAAACGTATACTGAAATTATCAGAGAAAAAAAGGGAGGATAATATGTTTCAGTTTAATTTTGAAGACAAGATCCGGTTTACAAAAGCGGTTTACTACAACTTCAGACCGATCCCGCTTCCTCGTCCATTTAAAGACGGAACCGGCGGAATGGGACAGTTTGCACCGGAGCAGGGATGTCTGGAGCTTTACGATCAGACAGGTGCCTGCGCGCACCATTCTGTCGGAAGAAATTTCGTAAAGGAAATGCTTCCTCGTCTTCTGACCGGGGAAGAAATGAGCTATAACGACTGGCGGCATTCTCTGTACTGGAAAATCCGGAACAGCGGTTTCCAGAGCGGACAGGCCGTTGACGTAGGGGCCGTGGATCTGATGATGCTGGATATTCTGGCACAGCGGGCCGGGCAGCCGATCCACCGCTTCCTGGGTGCTGAGAAGGACTGGGCTGCTGCATATAAGGGAGGTGGTTCCCTTCTGCTTTCCGACGAGGAACTGGTCGAGGATATGGTTCGCTACGTGGAAGAAGGTTTCCACACCGTCAAATTCAAAGTCGGAAGCGGCGAAGGCAAGGATATGGAGCGTGATATCCGCCGCCTGGAAAAGGTAAGAGCGGCCGTTGGCGATCACATCGGAATCGCAGTCGATGCAAACCAGCGGTGGGATGTGGAAAACGCCTGGAAATTTGCTCAGCTGGCTGCACCGTACAATCTGGAGTGGTTTGAAGAGCCGATCCACTCTCATGATATGAACGGAATCAAAAGGCTGAAAGAAATGGGCGTTCCGATGCCAATTGCTTTTGGCGAATCCATGCGGATTTCCTACGCATATGAAACCTACATCGAAAAGGGCGTTGACCATCTGCAGCCTTCTCTGGGAAGAATGAGCCGGATCGACGACCTGATCCGCATCCGCGACATGGCAAGAGAACACGGGGTTACTTTCTCCTCCGGCGGACGCGCCGCACTGAACGCATACTTCGGCTGTCTGTATAATGAAAACGAGCGCGTAGAGTATCATGAACCAATCAGCCGCCCGGTTGCAGAATACATGCTGAATGTGCCGGAAGCACACGACAGCAAATTCTTCTGCCGGACCGACATTCCGGGCATTCCGACCAGAATGAATATCGAAAAACTTGAAAAAGAGGGTTATCTGGAGAGTAAAGTCATCTACTATCCAGCAAAATAAAGGAGGGTATTTCTATGAGAAAAAGAGGACGCAGCTTATTTGCCGCAGGACTTGCGGGAACCATGACCGTTTCTATGCTTCTGACCGGAT
The DNA here is from genome assembly GCA_051878975.1 of Candidatus Caccovicinus sp. Classification (GTDB taxonomy): domain Bacteria; phylum Bacillota; class Clostridia; order Lachnospirales; family Lachnospiraceae; genus Caccovicinus. The sequence continues at coordinate 104,237 of JBJELD010000041.1, read as the reverse complement.
GCGGAAACGGAGGAAGCAGCACAGAAACAGCCGGCACCACGGCTGCCGCTGCAGAAACCGCAGCTGAAACTACAGCCGCCGCAGAAACCCAGGCAGCTGAAGCTGAAATTGAAAAGCCGGACAAGATCACGATTTTTGTAAACGGCAATGTGTTTACCAAGGTAAATGCACGTGACGAATTTGAAAAGCGCTGGGAAGAGCTGACCGGCATTGACCTGGAAATCATCCAGCCGGATCACGATGCATACAACGATGTACTGGGACAGACTTTTGCTTCCGGTCCTGAGAACTGGCCGGATGTGGTAATCCTTTCTTCCGCATACTATACCGGCTATGCAGAAGAGGGAGCGCTCTGGGATATGACGGATGCCTGGGAAAATTCCGAATTAAAGGCTTCCGGGCGCTATAAAGGCGAAGCAATCCTGGACAAGCTGAAAATCGACGGACGCTTATACGGCTTTGCACATGAAAACGGCAAAGGCTGCGTTACCTATATCAAAAAGTCCTGGCTGGACAACGTTGGTCTGGAAGCACCGACCACATATGACGAATATCTGGCCATGCTGGAAGCATTTACCACCGGCGACCCGGACGGAAACGGCGTAAACGGCGATACCTGCGGCGTATCTGCGGCCGGCCTGATTGCTCCTGAGGCTCCGTGGGTCATGTATCTTCCGGAATTCTACCAGGGTGCGACCGTCGACTTTACCAAGGATGAGAACGGCCAGTGGGTGGACGGCTTCCTGCAGGACAACATGAAGGAAACTCTGACCAGACTTCAGGATGCATATCAGAAGGGTTACATTGACAAAGAAGCTCTGACCAACGGAACCAACGACTGCCGAAACAAGTTCTATGAAGACCGCTTCGGTGTCTTCACCTACTGGTCCGGCACCTGGGGAACCACCCTCAGCGACAACCTTGCAGCAAACGACCGCGGCAGCGAACTGATCGCGCTTCCTCCGATCCAGGAGCTGGACGGCTACGTTGCAAAGCTTCCGAACGTAATGGCTATTACCAATTCCTGCAAGAATCCGGAAGGCGTATTTAAATATTTCATTGAATCTATCCTGGACGGCGGCGATATGCAGACGCTGTGGACTTACGGTGTAGAAGATGTTCACTGGTCCACAAAAGCAGAAACCGTATGCGGAAATGAGTACGCAGAAGGCGAATTCCACGGAAAAGAAAGTCTGGAGAAGCCGGGAACCCAGTATGCGAAAGGCTATGTAGATCCGCTTCTGTCCCTTGGCGAGTGGGTAGAAAAGGATCCGGGCGCAGATGCAATTGCACCATTTACCAGAGAAGCACAGGAAGTCTTCGACGCAAACTGCGTTCAGCTGGATTTAATTCCTTCCACAGAAGTAATGACCCAGTACAACGGCGACCTGATGACCTTAAAGCGTTCCATCGTAGCCGAGATTGTAACACAGGGCGTATCGGTAGAAGACGGATACAAGAGATTTGAGGACGAGCATGGTGTTGAATGGTCCAATGCCATTGTAGATTCCATGAACAATCCGTAAAAAACTCCAACATCCGGCGCCCGCTGTCAGTGCCGGATGTTCATAATTTGTTCAATTTTTTTCAAAAATCCTTTACATCCGTATCATGATTTCTTCAAATTTTACGGATATACTTTAAACATAACAGATAAGAAAACAAAACGTTCTTTTGTTATCACCAACTGTTTACAAGATTTTTTTCATAATACTCGGGCTGGTTAGCAATAACCAGCTCTCCTCCCTTTTTCTAACAATAGAGAAGACTGCAGCTCAAGGGTGCAGTCTTCTTTTTGTTGATCAATAATCCACGTCCAGTGCAATGGCATTCTGCTTTGTCAGACTTCCTTCATAGGTGATCTCAACGGCTTCGCCGGCTTCCATTTCGGAAACATCAATGCTTCCGTCCAAAGCAAAGGAAAACTGTGTTTCGTCCGCTGCCTGAATCGTGATCACCGATTCGCTTACAGATACCAGGATTCCCTCCATCGCTTTATAGGTGGCATCTGCATCCCCTGCGCCTTCCTCGGTAATCACGCGGAGTGCAGTACCGCTTCCGCCTTCCTTCGGAAGACTTCCCAGATAGGTGATCTCCACATTGCCGCCGATGGTAATTCCATTCTCTCCGGTTACCGTCTGCGCGTTTATCGTAGAGAAATGATAAACCTTCCCACTGGCTGCCTGAATCGTGATCGTATTCATGCTGGCATCCTGAATCACGCCGGAAACCACCGGATCCATATCGCCTTCCATAGCCACGGAGGAAAGGATATCATAGGATTCTGCTTTCTTTACAGCCTCTCCATCATCCAGGAATACAACCTGAAGCTCATCCCCCTCCCCGATCTCCAGATCGCTTCTTGTCTCTGCGTCAGCCAAGTCCACCTGATATTCCTGATCATCCTGTCCGCTGATCGTGACCACGGTTTTCTCTATGTAGACCACCTGACCGGTGACAACCGTCTTCTCCGGTTCCGTGGAAGCCTCCGTAGTTTCCTCCTCCAGTTCTGTCTCGCTCTCACTTGCTGATTCCGTTTCCCCGGAAGTCTCGGGAACCGTTTCCGAAACTGCCTCTGTCGTTTGGGACGCCGTTGTCTCCGTGGACTTCGGGGAACACGCAGTAATTCCAACTGCCAGGCAGACTGCTGCCAATATCAGATAATTTCTCTTCATCATTTTCTCCTCACATTTCATTGAATTCATTCAGCTATGACTGCTGTGAGGATATTCTACTATATAATCTTTAAGAAATCTAAAGGAATTTTATTAATTTCATTTTGAGTTTTTCTAAAATCCGATCTGTTTGATCGTTTCCGTTACCAGCGCCTGAAACAGCGGTGCCACACGATCGGCCGTTTCCTGCACTTCTTTATGACTCAAAGGCTGATCGGTCATACCGCAGGCCAGATTGGAAATGCAGGAAATTCCGCAGATCCGATATCCCACATGGTTTGCCGCAACCGCCTCACAGGCCGTACTCATGCCCACCGCATCGGCTCCCAGAATCCGGCACATCCGGACCTCAGCCGGACTTTCATAAGCCGGTCCGGTCAGCTGCAGGTACACGCCTTCCTTCAGCCGGATTCCCAGTCTGGCTGCGCTGTCCCGGATGACCTGCTGCAGATCTTCATCATAAATATGGCTCATATCCGCAAACCGCGGTCCCAGCTCCTCTGCATTCGGTCCCAGCAGCGGAGACGGCACAAAGCAGGCAATCTGATCCCGGATCAGCATGAAATCTCCCGCTGCAAAATCATAATTTACACCACCAGCCGCATTCGTCAGAAACAGGACCTCTGCCCCCATTTTCCGCATCAGTCTCGTCGGCAGCACCACATCCGACATCGAATAACCTTCATAATAATGCACACGTCCCTGCATCATCACTACCGGAACTCCTTCTACATGCGTAAAGATAAATCGTCCCTTATGTCCGGGAACGGTAGACACCGGGAATCCCTCGATTTCATGATAATCAATGATTCCCTCTTCCTCAAAGCCATCCGCATAATCCCCCAGCCCGGAGCCCAGAATCAGGGCCACTTTCGGTTGAAACGGGATCTTATCCTTCATGCTTTCATAGCATCGGTTCAGCTTTTCATATACTGGATTTGTCGTCATCTTCTCTGCTCTCCTTCACTGCAACATTTTGATCGCATCCGTCCCGAACATCCGGTTTTTCCGTTCTGAACGGTTACTTCTATTATACCCATGCCGGGAGAAAAACTCAATTTCTTTTCTTTTTCAACATCCAAACCAGATAAATCAGAACCGGGAGAAGAATAACAGCAGAAATGGTATAGGCCAGAAACAATCTGGTAAGGCTTTGACCAGCCGGTTCTTCCGGCGGTTCCGTCTCCGATTCCGGAAGTGTTTCCGTTTCCAGTTCCGGAACCGGACTAGGAACCGGTTTCTCCTCCGTTTCTTCATAAAAGCCCCTTTCCTCCGTCTGGGGCAGCGTCGCAAGAGGAACCGTCTCCCATTCCGTCCGGGTAAGCTCCGGATAGCAGATCGTCCCTTCGTATACAGCTGTGTAATCTGCAACCAGCTTCGTTCCAAAAGCCAGCGCGTTGCGGCACCAGAGTTCCGGGGCAGCCGCATAGCATTCTCCATCCCAGACAATACCGTCAATCCGATATTTCTCCGGACTGCAGTCCACACTTTCGAGAAGCAGCTCCTGCCGGTTCAACAGCTCTTCCAGGACGGTATCCGCAGGCAAACAGGTTCCCTGAAATTCATACTGATCCGCCCCGTAATTATAAAATACCACCGGAAATTGAAATTCTCCGATCCAGTGCGGATTCCCTCGGCAGGCACCGAGCAGAGACAAATTCCCGTTTCCCCTTCTCCCTGTTTCCTCCTCTTCCGTTTCATAAAAAATTGATTCCGGAATCTGGCACGGGTCCTCCAGTTCCGCATAATGCACCGTCTGCTGTACGGTCTCTGTACGCTCCGGAAATGTACGCTCAATCTGGCTCAGAACCGCAATCGGATCGTCTGTCATATCTTCTCCGGACATGGATGTCTCCGGCGCCGCCGCAAAGCACGGAAACGCTTTGCAGATAAAAATAAACAGCAGAAGCAGCCACAGAATATGTGTCTTTTTGAAATAAGCAGGCTTTTTTCTCCGTCTCCGAATTTCCAGTGCCAAACCGGTCCCCGAGCCGGCCGTCAAAAGCATCAGACATACCGTCCTCATTCCCGGATCTCCGGTTTTCGGCAGGCTGCGGCTCTCCGCTTCCTCCTTGTTTCTGCCGGATGAGGAAGACGTAAGCTTTTGCCCTGCAGAAGAGGGAGACGCATAAACAGCCCGGATCCATCCGGTCCGGACATCCGGCCGTTCCGTCTCTGCCAACGAGGGAAGTCCTTCGCCATCCGCGTGATCCTTTGAATTCCACGAAGGAACCGTAGGATTCCCAGAAGACGTAGACGGCGGTTCGGACGGTGATGCTTCTGGCGGTTCGGACGGTGTGGATTCCGGGTCTGCCGGAATTTCCTTTTTAAAATTTTCTGCCTGAAACAAATAAAAAACCGGCTTTTCTGCCGTTTCCTGCACGATTGGCAGAACGAGAGAGGTCAACCACAGCGGTTCACTGCTCCTGCCGGTCCCTGACCGGCTTTTCGCCAGATTTCTTCCGGCGTTGGAGGCACTGCTTCGGCTGGCCGTTTCTGCTTCTTCGGCATCAACAGAAACTTTTTTTCCGGCATTGCTTTTGCTGGCGCCGGCTGTCACTCTCTCTGTCTGCTTTTCGGACCGTTCCGGAATCATCGATTCTTTCCACCAGCTTCCTCCGGCCTGAACCGAGGTACAAAAAACCCGTTCCAGCCTTGCTTCCTGTTCCCGGGGCAGCTCATATCCTTCTGCCGCCTTCGTTTCCTCAAATGTGTATCCGTAAACGAGATGAATAAACTGGTCATACGCCAGATCCCGGTCCTCCTGAAGCTGTTCCCGCGCACTTTTGTCCACCGCATGATAATCACAGATTTCCCCGCACTCCTCCACGGCAAGCTCCCAGGCTTCCCAGGCCTCCTGGGTCAGCTGCTCCCGTTTCTCCTCTGAGTTTCCTTCATACTGGATAACCGGATCCGGATGCCCGCTGCAGTAAGTTTTTTCATAGTGATACTCCTTGCAGTCCCAATGAGCCAGACATCCTTTCGAATCCGTAATTTCTTCCCCGCAGCGCGCTTTCCAGCCGTTCCAGGACGCAAACTGCTCCTTTTCCAGCGTCAGTCCCTCCAGCTGGTGATCGTCAAAATATTCCAACGGCTGAAACCGGACCTCCGGCAGGGGCTGTCCGGTATCTCCATCCTGTTTTTCCAGTTCGACTCCGTAAAGTGCAAAAAAATCCTCCTGATGCCGGTAATGGCGGACCTCTGGCAGAAACCAGCTTCCCGGCTTTTCCGGAGGCGCTGCCACGATCCGCAGATAACAGCACCACGGCACGGTGATTTCCACACCGGACGCCAGATGCTGCAGGCTGGGATAATCCGCCGGATATGTAATATAGATCAGCCCAATCGGCATCGCCTCCCTCAGATCGGAATTCTCCGGTGCCCGACCGGTGATCAAAAAGCTGCCTTCCTCCGCCTCCTCACAGCGAAAAATCACCTGATCATCCTGCCATTCGTACGTCCAGCCTTCCGGCATTTCAAACACAAACTCCTTGATCGCTTCTGACTTTTCTCCCAGGCAGCCGATGACCTGACAGCTTCCGTCTTCCTGCCATTCAGCCTGCAGAACAGGTGCCTTTTCCTGATATTTTGACGCAAACTCCGGAATATACGGGCTGCTGTCTCCATAATAAGACACAATGGCATCGCAGATCCGGTCCGTCATATCTCTCGCCTGTTCAATCAGCTCCTCTGCTGTCACATCATTCCAGTCCGCCACATACTGATAAACATTTTCCATCTCTCTCTGGAGCTGCTCCGTCCCTTCCCAGTTTCCGGACAGAATTCCCCAGACGGCTGCCTGCGCCGCCAGATAAGCCCCCGGCTCCAGCTCCGCCGTTTCTGTGTGATACATGCCGCAGCACTGAAGGACCAGAGAAACCAGTTCATACTGCTTTTTATTAAAATACGTTCCTTCCCCGAATTCCTCCGGGCTCTCCTCCGCTCCCAGATGTCCGATCAGCGACGCATTTTTCTGAATGCAGAGCAGCGGGCTTCCATCCTGCTTCATCCAATAATAAATACCGGTTCGCGACAGCTTTCCAAAAAAGAGAAACGACTGACCATTCAGCATGTTTCCCTTCTTTTTCATCTCAATATAAAGCCTTCCTTCCTGTGCAAACGAATTCCCCTGCGGAAACGAAAGCCAGGGAAACACCGTAAACACACAGACAAGCATAATTGCGATGATTCGTTTTATAATTCGTTTCTTTCTATTTTTTGCAATCCTTTTTTCTTTCATAAATACTCTGTATTCTCCTTCCTTTTCTCAATCATCGGTTTCAGGACAGGAAAAGGCATTTCGAAATTTTCATCTTGTCAAGGTGCAAATTATCCAATTAAAATGGGAACTGCCGGCTCAGAACAAGCCGGTCTCCGGATATCCGGCGGCAATATAAGAACGATACTGCCTTTTGAGATATTATATCATCCGTTTTTGATTTTTTCAAGCTTAATTTCCATATTTTTACAATTAAAGAGATTCTGTCTGCCAAACGACTGCGCTGCCGCGCGGCTGCTTTCTGCAGCCAAACTTCTTCTGACGCGGCATGCGCACTCATACAAAGCATGTTCCTGCTTATCTTAGGGATAAAAACGACTGTACCGCCGGCCCGGAACCATCCCGCCCCGACAGGCAGCCAGTTCCCCGACCGTTACCAGCTGAAATCCCCGTTCCACAAGAGCCGGGATAATGACCTCTGCCGCATCCGCCGTTTCCGGATAAATATCATGCATCAGGATCACATCTCCGTCCTTCACCTGGTCTAAAACCGCCTGAATCGTCTGCTGCGCATCCCTCGTCTGCCAGTCCCGGGTGTCAATCGACCACATGACAGCAGGCATTCCCATCACAGCCAGCGCGTTCAAGGAACGCTCATCCGTCTTTCCTCCCGGCGGCCGCATCACATTCGGCAGAATCCCGCAGGCCTCCAGAACCGCCTGATTGGTTCCCCCGATTTCTGTCTGCAGGTCCTCCGCCCCCAACTGACTGATATAACGATGGTGAAAGGTGTGATTTCCTACCTGGCTTCCCTGGGCAACCATCTGATTCACACTGTCTTCATTGGCCGCCACATTCTGCCCTACCATAAAAAAAGTCGCTCTTCCTCCCACATCCCGCAGACTTTGCAGAATACGGTCCGTTACCGCAGCCCTTGGACCATCATCAAAGGTCAACGCCACCATCGGCCTGGACGGGTCCGGCGCCTTCAGCGGATCCGGTTTTTCCTCTTCCATCTGCTCCGCTTTTGCCGCGGCTGCCGCCCAATAATCCTCCATCGAAGGCTCATCGGTATTGCCTGAAATCCCTCCTGCTGTCAGAAACAGCAGAACCAGACCGACAGACAACACATATGTAAAAGCCAGTCGAAAAATTCTTCTTTTCCGGCCGGCACTCATCTTCCGTTTGTTTGTTTTCATTCCATGCTTCCTTTTTCTGTTTTATATATTTTCTTTCCGGGAGCTTCCGCCGAAAAGCTTCTCCTCCGTATGGAACACCAGACGGCACAGCTTCTCGTATTCCTGATATTCCGGATAAGCAGAAAGTTCCGAAAGCCCCCGCCCGATACTCTCATAGTACCAGGCATGAAGCTCTTTCCTCTTTTCATGAAAACGCTCCCAGATCGCTTCTCCCAGGATCAGATAATCCCGGGCCGTACTGCGGATATTGCTCAGCTTGTCCCCAAGCACGATCAGCTTCTCCTCCCTGGAGGCCGTCTTTAAATGCTCCACTGCAGCTGATTTCCGTTCCATCCAGGTCCTGGATTTATCCTCGCTCTCTGCCGCCACCAGTTCTGCCACCCGCTCACCGAACTGCTGCGCCAGCTCCGCGGCCGTAACACCGGCATCCTCCATCACGTCATGCAGAACAGCAGCAGCAATCACCTCTTCATCCTCAGTCATTGACGCCACAATCACTGCGGTCTCCAGCGGATGTGTAATATAGGGAATATTGGTTCCCTTCCGCACTGCCCCTCTGTGCGCCTGATCAGCAAATTCTACAGCTCTTTTTACTATCATATGCATCCCCCACCCGCAGACAACTGCTCTTTTTCTTTTTCATCATAACACACAAATACCGAATTTAGAAGATAAACTTGTAAGATTCCTGCTTTTCTGTTATGCTAATGTTATTGTTCACTCTAGTGCCGCCTGTTCGGCGGCGGGATTTTCATAGTGATGCACTCAGCAAGGAGGGGTTTCATGAACAGACCATATGACAAACCATCTCCTTCCGACCGCAGCAGCCGTCCTGTCAAAAAGGCAAAAAAGCTCAGCGGATGGATGGAGGTGCTGCTTTTTTACATTCTTCCTTTTCTCGTTTTTAACGGCATTCTGCTGGTTCTGGTAGCTGCCAGACCTCATATTGCCATCCAGGTCGCCGATACCAGAGATTACCGGACCACCACCGCTACTATAACCGTCCGGTCCATTCTTCCCATTCAGGAGCTTACCTTTGCACAGGAGGGCGTTCCCTTCGAACTGACCGAAGGAAAAAAGGGAATCTACACCGCAGAACTGACCCAGAACGGCGTGATTGAAATCCATGCGCGCAGCATCAATGGAATGACCGACACGAAATACGAGCATGTCAACATTCTGGATGACGTGGCTCCCATGGTCGGGGAACAGTATTCGATTCAGGATGGGATTCTGACCATCCAGCTGGAGGACAGCCAATCCGGTCTGGATTATCCGTCTGTCTGTGCCGATACTGCCTCAGGCGTCCACCTGCTCCCAACCTCCATCGACAAGTCTTCCAGCACCTTCACCTTTGAAATGGGGGAAGAAACCTTAATGATCCATGCATCGGATCTGGCCGGGAATGCCATGCAGGCCACCTTCAGCACCCATATTGAGACGCTTGGATCGGAGGATGCGCTGCCGCCTGAGAACGGGCAGACAGAAAACCAGGAAACTGCCGAAGAATCCGGCAGCGCCGCCATTTACATTCATACCGATACGCCGTAATGTTCATTCATAAAATCAAATAAAGAAGCTGCAGGAATCGTCCATTTTGATCAAAGGACAGTTTCTGCAGCTTCTTTTCGTTTTTAAAATCTTCCGTACAGATGCGCCATCCGCCTTGCTTTCTGACAGATTTCATCGCTCAGCTCGCCCTTCTGCAGCCTCCACTTCCAGTTCTCTCCCAGAGTAGACGGCTCATTGATCCGGGCCTCGCTTCCCAGTCCGACATAGTCCTGAACCGGAATCACCGCCAGATTCGCCACACTTGCCAGCGCCAGACGGATAAACTCCCAGTTCACCCACGGGCCCTCCCCGTTTCTCACATTCATATACTCCAATGCCAGAAGCCGATCCTGCTCCGGCATCTTTTCAAACCAGCCGCGGACCGTATCATTGTCATGCGTTCCGGTGTAAACCACGCAGTTCTTTGTATAATTATGCGGCAGATAGTCGCTTTCCTCACGAGAATCAAATGCAAATTCCAGAACCTTCATGCCCGGGAAACCGGTATCCTTCAAAAGCTGCAGTACACTTGGCGTCAAAAATCCCAGATCTTCCGCAATAATTGGGAGCTCCCTGGTCCCGAAATGCTCCTCCATCTTCCGGAAAATCTCAATACCGGGGCCCTTCTCCCAACGCCCGTACTCTGCCGTTTCGTTTCCGTAAGGAATCGAATAGTATTCATCAAAGCCACGGAAATGATCCACCCGGACTACATCGTACAGCCGGAAGCTGTACTCCATCCGCTTCATCCACCATGCAAACCCGGTCTGCTTGTGATAATCCCAGCGGTACAGCGGATTGCCCCAGAGCTGTCCGGTGGCCGAAAAGCCGTCCGGCGGACAGCCCGCCACTGCTGTGGGCAGATTCTCCTCGTCAAACTGGAACAGCTCCGGATGCGCCCAGGCATCTGCACCGTCAAACGCCACATAGATCGGAATGTCTCCGATAATCCGGATGCCCTGCTCATTGGCATAGGTCTTCAGCTTCTCCCACTGCTCCTGAAATTTATACTGCTGAAACTGATAAAACCGGATTTCCTCTGCAAGCTCCCTGCGGTACCGCTCCATGGCCTCCGGGCGGCGGAGCATGATATCCTCCTCCCACTCAATCCAGGGTCTGCTCTCAAAATGATTCTTCACTGCCATATAAAAGCAGTATTCTTCCGTTTCCGGCAGCAGGCTGTCAGAAAAAAGCCGTCCGGCCTCCTCCTGTCCCACCTGTTCCATCCATCGCTCAAAGGCTTTCCGCAAAAGCGGAAAGCGATGAATATACATCTTATCATAGGAAATATAACGTCTGCTTCCTCCAAAATCCGCAGCATCGCACTCTTCCTTGGTCAGCAGACCTTCCTCAATCAAAGCCGTCAGATCAATAAAATACGGATTTCCGGCAAAAGCGGAAAAAGACTGATACGGCGAATCCCCGTAGCCGGTAGGTCCCAGAGGAAGGATCTGCCAATATTTCTGTCCTGCCCGCTGCAAGGCATCTACAAATTCATACGCCTCCTTTGAAAATGCTCCGATACCATACGGTGACGGCAGACTGGAAATCGGAAGCAGCATTCCGCACTCTCTCATTGACAAGTTTCTCCTTTCTTCACATTAACTCCGATTATATCACCCTTTCCCGGTCCCCGCAACAATCCCTTCATAAGATGCTTCCTTCTGTTTCCGGTATTCTCCCGGCGTCAATCCGTATTTTCTCTTAAACAGCCGGTTAAAGTAGGAAGGCTGGTCAAACCCGGTATTGCGCGCAATTTCTGTAATGCTGCTGTCCTCCGCCAGCAAAAGACGCGCTGCCATGATCAGGCGGTAATCATTCAGATACTCAATAAAGGAAGTCCCCATCTGCTGTTTGAAAAACTTCATAAAATGAGAACTGCTGTATCCGCATAGCCCGGCCATCTCCTGAATCGTCAGGTTTTCCGGATACCGGTTTTCCACCTCCTTCAACACCAGCTTGACCTTTCCGTGAAAACGGCGGTTCTGCTTGCCCGGCATATGCTCCTTTTCCCCCAGAATCAAAAACAGCAGCTGAAAGAAAATTCCCTTGGCAGCCAGAAGATACCCGTACGGACGGCTGCTGGACAGAAGGTCCAGACGGAAAATCTGCCGCTGAACCGCTTCATATTCCGGGCAGCCACTGCGGCACACATAGGAATCCGGGCATTTCTCCTCCGAAAGAAGCGGCATCAGAAAATCCGCGGAGCACAGATCCGGGGGGGCCGGAATCAGCATATCCAGACGAAAAATGATATTTTCGTACTCCATCCGGCAGCCCGGCTTCTGACTGATGCTGTGCAGCTTTCCCGGAAATACCACCACCAGATCACCGGCCTCCACCGGAAAGGGCTGCAGATCCAGCGTAACCATACCCTGTCCTTTTTTAATCGAAATCAGTTCCATCTCCTCATGCCAGTGTACCGGCACTACCCGAAAATCCTGCGGAATAGAGCACAGATAAATATCATACGGAACGCGGCTGTCCCCGTGCTGTTTTGTCTCCCGTTTGCTTTCATACTGCAAAATATCCATAACGGTTTCCTCCCAGTATTTTCCGAAATTGACATATCCGGCTGATCTGTCTCATAGAATTGATAGTATTATACTATTTTGTGCCAGTATACTGCAAGATTTTCAGGTTGGAAATCCGTATAATGCATTTCAATGTATTACTCAATCATTATGAAATCTGTTCCGAAAGGAGACTTAATATGAATCAAAATCTGGAAAGCCGCTTAACGGCTGTCTGCAGCAAACATTTAGACTGCTGTACCAACGAGGAGCTGTACACCGGTCTTCTGTGTCTGGTTCAGTCCATGGCAAAGGAGAGGGAATCTCAGGAGGGTAGGAAAAAGCTTTACTATATTTCTGCCGAATTCCTGATCGGAAAGCTTCTTTCCAACAACCTGATTAATCTGGGCATCTATGACGATGTAAAAGAAATTCTGGCTGCCCACGGAAAATCGTTAAGCCAGATTGAAGAGGTGGAGCCGGAGCCTTCTCTCGGCAACGGCGGTCTTGGCCGTCTGGCAGCCTGTTTTCTGGACTCGATTGCCACGCTTGGCTTAAACGGTGACGGAATCGGATTAAATTACCATTTCGGCCTGTTCAAGCAGGTTTTCAAAGACCAGCTTCAGCAGGAAACACCCAATCCATGGATGGAAAACACCTCCTGGCTGACCCGGACGGATGTATCCTATCAGATTCCGTTTAAAGGCTTTACCCTGACCTCCCGTCTGTATGACATTGAGGTGACCGGATATGGCAACCGTACCAATAAGCTGCATCTCTTTGATGTGGAAAGCATTGATGAAAGCCTGGTGAAAGAGGATTCCATCGCATTTGATAAAGAAAATATCGAAAAGAATCTGACGCTGTTCCTCTATCCGGATGACAGCGACGAAGCCGGACGGCAGCTTCGCATCTACCAGCAGTACTTCATGGTAAGCAATGCAGCACGCCTGATTCTGGATGAATGTGAGAAGAAAGGCTGCCGCCTTTATGATCTGCCGGACTATGCAGTCATTCAGATCAACGACACCCATCCGACCATGGTGATTCCGGAGCTGATCCGGCTTTTAATGGAGCGCGGCATGGAGCTGGATGACGCCATTGACGTGGTTTCCAGAACCTGTGCCTATACCAACCATACTATTCTGGCGGAAGCGCTGGAGAAATGGCCGATTTCCTATCTGAAGAAATGCGTTCCTCAGCTGGTTCCGATCATCGAGATCCTGGATGATAAGGTGCGCCGGAAATTTGCTGACGAGTCCGTTGCCATCATTGACCGGAATGACCTGGTTCACATGGCACACATCGATATTCATTACGGATTTGCTGTAAATGGCGTCGCTGCGCTGCATACGGAAATCCTGAAAAACAACGAGCTCCACAACTTCTACCAGATCTATCCGGAGAAGTTTTCCAACAAGACGAACGGCATCACCTTCCGCCGCTGGCTTCTGCACTGCAACCCGAAGCTGGCCGGGCAGATCACCAGCCTGATCGGGGACGGCTTCAAAAAGGATGCCTCCGAGCTGAAAAAGCTGTGGGACTACGCCGATGACAAGGCTGTTCTCCAGAGCATGCTGGACATTAAGCAGGAAAACAAGCTGGCCCTGGTACAGTATCTGAAGGAAAAGCAGGGAATCGAGCTGGACAGCAATTCCATCTTCGATATTCAGATCAAGCGTCTTCATGAGTACAAGAGACAGCAGCTGAACGCGCTTTATCTGATCCACCAGTACCTGGAAATCAAGAAGGGAAATTTCCCGGCCGTTCCGATCACCGCTATTTTCGGCGCAAAGGCGGCGCCGGCCTATACCATTGCCAAGGATATCATCCATCTGATCCTCTGTCTGCAGAAGCTGACCGAGTCCGATCCGGAGGTAAAAAAGTGGCTGCGGGTGGTAATGGTAGAAAACTATAATGTTACGCTGGCAGAAAAGCTGATTCCGGCCTGCGATCTTTCCGAGCAGATCTCCCTTGCCTCCAAGGAAGCAAGCGGCACCGGAAACATGAAATTCATGCTGAACGGCGCTGTTACGCTGGGAACCGATGACGGGGCAAATGTGGAAATCCATGAGCTGGTGGGCGATGAAAATATTTACATTTTCGGTGAATCCAGTGACACGGTTATTCAGCGCTATGCCGACGGCTCCTACTGCTCCAGGGCGTATTATGACGCCGATCCGGAATTAAAGTCAGCCGTAGATTTTATCGTAAGCGACGAAATGCTGGGAATCGGCTCCAGGGAGCATCTGACGCGCCTTTACAATGAACTGCTGAAGAAAGACTGGTTTATGACCTTCCCGGATTTCCAGGATTATGTAAAAGTAAAAAATCAGGCCATCCGGGACTATGTGGACCGGGAAGCCTGGGCAGGAAAAATGCTCAAGAATATCAGCGAAGCCGGATTCTTCTCCTCCGACCGGACGATCGAGGAGTATGAAAGAGAGATCTGGAAGCTCCGAAAATAAGGCGGAGCTTCCGGCTTCCGCAGCGGGCAGCAGAAAAGGGGGTTACTCTTTCCGGATATTCACATCCATCTGAGTGTACGGAATTTCGATTCCGGCTTCGTCGTAGGCCAGCTTCACGGCTTCGGTTATGTCGAATTTCACGGTCCAGTAATCCCCGTTTTTTGTCCAGGCGCGGCCGCCGATCGTGACGGCACTGTCCCCCAGCTCCCAGACAAATACCTCCGGCATACGGTCTTCTTCATGCAGCACCAGCGGATGACTGTCCATGACCTTCATCAGAATGTCCTTTGCCCGCTTCAGATCGGCATCGTAGCTGATTCCTACAAAAATATCGACCCGGCGCTGATCCTCCGCCGTCACATTGACAATTGAAGAATTGGCCAGCCCGCCGTTCGGAATTACAATCATCTTATTGTCCACGGTCAGCATATTGGTGTAAATCAGGCCGATATTCTTAACAGTTCCTTCTTTGTCCCCTGCGATAATATAGTCATCTACCCGGAAGGGCTTGGAAATCAGGAGCACGATTCCGCCTGCAAAATTGGAAAGGCTCTCCTGCAGGGACAGGGCGATGGCTACTCCGGCAGAGCCGATCAGAGCAACAATGGAGGTTGGATTAAATCCCAGTTTTTCTGCCGCAATCAGCACCAGCAGCGTGTACATGGCCGCAGTCGCCAGGGAGATCAAAAACTTCCGCAGGCTGACCTCCATATCCATCCGCTCAAAGGTTCTCGACAAAAAGCGCTTGATCGCATTGATGATCCGGGATCCGATCAAAACAATCAGAATCGCCACAAACAGGCGATACCCAAAGCTCATCAGCCCGGGAATCCAGGACTTTACGGTTTCCAGTATTACATTCGGTTTTAAATTCTGAATATCCTCCGCTACTTCCTGAGCTACCGCCACAGTCTCCTGCAGCAGTTCTACCTTTGTCTCCGCCTCATGTAAAATCCAGGTTATCATGTATCGTGTCTCCTTCTGTAATTATTTTCTTACGACGACGCAGCCGGATGCAGTGCATCCGGCCGCGTATTTTTTTATTCTTCACTCTCTGCAGCTGCCTTTGCTGGATCCGCCTTTTTGGCGGCTGCTCTTTTCGTTGTTGTCTTTTTTTCTGCTGCAGCAGCTGATTTTGTCTTTGCTGTCCTTCTGACCGGAGCCTTTTTCTTCGGTTCTGCCTCCGGTTCCCTGACCTCGGCCTTCCTGGCTGCCGCTTTCTTAACTTCCGTCTTCTTCGCCTCGGTCTTCTTTTCTGCTGCCTTTTCCGATGCCTTCTTCCTTGGCTTCGGAACTTCCATCGGCGTGCAGCTGAAAATGCTGACACTCATAGCCGGAATATTGATCTCGATGGAATACTCTCTTCCATCCCACTCAATAGCCTTGGCAGTCTTTGCTCTCGGATTTCCGGCGCCTTCGCCGCCGAACTTCACATCTTCGCTGCTCAGCACTTCCTTATATTTTCCGTAAAACGGAACGCCGACACGGAAGTTCTTATGCTCCATATTGTCAAAGTTGCATACAAACAGCAGTGTTTCTTCCGGCTTCTTCGTCTGGCGGACAAACATTGCCAGGCTCTCTTCATTGTAAGTACAGTTGATCCACTGGAAGCCTTCCGGATAGTAGTCCTCCTGGTACATAGCCGGATTGGCCCTGTAGAACGCATTCAGTGCCTTCACATAATCCTGCATTTCTTTGTGCAGCGGGAACTGAAGAATATCCCAGTCCAGATCATCATTTTCATTCCACTCATGTACCTGGGCAAATTCCTGTCCCATAAACAGAAGCTTCTTGCCCGGATGCCCCATATAGAAGCCGTAAGCGGCACGCAGATTCTGAGCCTTCTTTTCCAGGCTTTCTCCCGGCATTTTCCCGATCATGGAACCCTTCCCGTGTACCACCTCATCATGAGAGAATACCAGGACAAAATCCTCACTGTAGGCATACAGCATACTGAAGGTCAGCGCACCATAATTGTTTTTGCGGAAATACGGATCACACTTCATATAATTCAGGAAGTCGTTCATCCAGCCCATATTCCACTTATAATCAAAGCCAAGTCCGCCGTCCTTCACATCGCCGGTGATCTGCGGCCATGCAGTAGATTCCTCCGCGATCAGGATCGCGCCGTCCTTACGTCCCTTAAATACGGTATTCAAATGCTTTAAGAACTCAACCGCCTCCAGATTCTCGTTGCCGCCGTACATGTTGGCAACCCATTCCCCGTCATTCTTTCCATAGTCCAGATACAGCATGGAAGCTACTGCATCCATACGGATTCCGTCTGCATGGAACTTGTCCGCCCAGAACATGGCATTTGCAATCAGGAAATTGCTTACGCCCGGACGTCCGTAATTATAAATCAGGGTTCCCCAGTGAGGATGTGCACCCTGCCTCGGATCTGCATGCTCATATACACAGGTTCCGTCAAAGCAAGCCAGGCCGTGAGCATCGCGCGGGAAGTGAGCCGGTACCCAGTCCAGAATCACGCCGATTCCCTGTCCATGCATATAATCCATAAAGTACATAAAATCATCCGGCGTTCCATACCGGCTGGTCGGTGCATAGTAGCCGGTTACCTGATACCCCCAGGAAGCGTCCAGCGGATGCTCCATCACCGGAAGCAGCTCTACGTGCGTAAAGCCCATCATCTTCACATATTCTGCCAGCTTCGGTGCAATCTCACGGTAATTGTAGAATTCGGAGCCCACAACTGCCGTACCGTCCTCATTAATCACCATGCTCTTGCGGATCCAGGAGCCCAGATGCACTTCATAAATATTCAGCGGCTTATCCTTGGTATCGGTCTTTGCACGCTGCTCCATCCACTCACGATCATTCCACTGATACTGGGCCAGATCCCAGACGATAGAAGCATTATTCGGACGAAGCTCCGAATAGTTTCCATACGGGTCGGTCTTCATCATCGGCTCGCCCTTCATCGTCTTGACTTCGTATTTGTAGACCGTTCCTTCCTTAAGACCCGGAATGAACAGTTCAAAGATACCGGAATCCCCCAGCTTTCTCATCTGGTGGCGGCGTCCGTCCCAGAGGTTGAAATCACCAACCACGCTGACACGCATGGCACATGGGGCCCACACTGCAAAATTAACGCCGCTCACCCCGTTGATCTGACGAATATGAGCCCCCATTTTTTCATAAATTGTATAATGAATACCGGCCTCAAACTTCTTTAAATCGGTTTCCGTAAACTGAGATTCAAATGCATACGGATCATGAATTTCTTCGTTGCTGTCATTGTCATAAACGATCTCATACGTATAATCGACAAGGATCTTTCCCGGAATCAGCGCTGCATACACGCCCTGGTAGTCACCGTCCGGATCCACCTCCTCCATCTCGTATGCTTTCCCATCTGCCAGCTTCACCGTCACAGCTTTTGCTGTGGGAATGAATGCCTGAATCAAAATCCCGTCCTCTGTCACATGCGGTCCCAGCACACGATGCGGGTCCGATGCCTCGGAATATACCAATTCTTCAATCGCAGCCCAGTCTAATAAATCTTCCAGTTTTTTTTCCATTAAAGTGCCCCCTTGCTCCCTTTTTATTATTTCCTTTTCATTATTTTCATTTTATCATTTTACCTTCCGAATAGCAATGACTTGCCGCGCTTTTTTCCTGTTTCCGGTAGTAAGCCAGCAGAAGATCCACCATTTTTCCGTAGCTTTTTACGCCGTCCGACTGACTGTTTGCTTTCAGATAGGCATCATTGATCCGGGCAGAGGTCTCGGCAATCCGTCCTTCATAAAAACTCCAGAACCGGTTGTTCTCACTCAGATCTTTCCGCGCATACTCCGGAAGACCGGCAAGAATTTCCGATGCCGTTTCCGGGTCCTGCCGGTAAAGTGCATGATTGGCGTAAAGGAAACCGGTCAGATAACCGCTGTAACGGGAATAGCTATCTTGCGAAAGGACACAGGCCAGGTAGCCGATGAAATTTGCCTCATCCTCCCTCATAAATCCGCGCAGATGCGACAGCTCATGGCAGGCTGTGTGAGGAATATTGTAATCCGTCATATCCTGATTATAATTTGCCTCAATCGTAAAAGGCGAATACACGCCGGACAAGGACTGTATGGACAGTATTTCCGAGACTGCCACCGGCTTCGGTGCCGGGTAAAAACCGTCAAGCTGCGGATACTGCTCCCCCAGCCGCTCCATATCGGCCTTCGCCTGCATGGAAAGCTTCCTCCGGCTCCGCTTCCCGTCTGCCATCCGGGCCGTCTCCCGTTCCAGCTGCCGGACAGATTCTGCCGTCTCCTCTGCCAGCCTTCTGTTCAGAGAAATCAGCTCCTCCACCGAGGAATCCCGCACCTCCAGTCCCAGATAAAAAGAAAACGGGCGGCGGAAATAATTGATTCCGCAATTTGCCGTGTAGGAGAAGGCCAGCACGGATACCAGAAGAAACGCTGACGTGATCAGGGCAGACTGTCTTCGGATATTCCGGATCCCATACAGCAGGATACCGGCAGCCAGCAGGTAAAGACCGAATTCCGAGACGGAAAACGGCACGATTCCGCACAGCCGGCCAAGCGTTCCGACCAGGATCGGATAAACCGAAACCGCATACCATTCTCCAAACCAGGGAAGGCGGCGCGCCGCCAGCTGAAGCAGAACGGATGCGGTCAGAAGAATCCCTCCGGTCAGAAGCTTCTTTCTCTCTCCTGCTGCAAAAAAAGTCCCTGTTTTCACGGTTTTGCCCATTTTTTCCCTTCTCATTCGTCCTGTGCTCATTCTGTCCCGGTATCCTCTCTCTTTTTATATTCTTATAGTGTAACGGGTTTTTCCCTTCTTTTCCAGTCTTTTTCAGAGGAAAAAGCTGGGTAATCTTTCAAAAAGCTGGAAAATTTCTTATGTTTTTCTAAAAGCGCTTGCAGAAAACCGGAAACTAAAATATACTCTTCTATAGCATAAATCCGCTTTCGCGTTTCTTAAGTCCGCTGCCGAACAGGCGGCATACATTCAGGGATGCCAATGCGCCCATGTACTTTTTGTGATCATGCGCTGAATGCGGCGCATAAAAGTTTGCTGCGCTGAGTTTATGGATTATAGCACATTTCAATTAGAAATCGAGGATATGTCATTATGAATTCTGAAAATCGCAGATTAGGTTCACCGGTCCGCCATGAAGAAAGAAAACCGAAATCAAGGAAAAAACCGGACAACTCCGGAAGCCTGAAGTCCGAGCTTTTAAGCTGGCTGCAGATCCTGATAACGGCTGCCTGCATCGCTTTTGTCCTGAACACCTTTATCATTGCCAACAGCCGGGTTCCGAGCGGCTCCATGGAAAACACAATCATGACCAACGACCGGGTAATCGGCTCCCGTTTAACCTATCGTTTTTCGGATCCGCAGAGAGGCGATATTGCCATCTTTCATTTTCCGGATGATGAATCCATTTACTATGTAAAGCGGATCATCGGGCTGCCGGGAGATACCATTGATATCCGGGACGGCGCAGTTTATCTGAACGGCTCCGATACTCCGCTGGACGAGCCGTACCTGCGGGAAAACATGCAGCCGGAGGACGACCTGCATTTTGAGGTTCCGGAGGATTCCTACTTTATGATGGGCGATAACCGAAATTTCTCCTATGATGCACGCTATTGGACCAATACCTTTGTAAAGAAGGACCGAATCATTGCAAAGGTCCTGTTCCGGTACTGGCCGTTAAATAAAATCGGAAAAGTCGAATAGGCCGCGCAGAACGGACGAAGGCCGGCTCCGCAGTCAGGGCATACACGCCCCGCAGCGGAAGCCGGCATACGAAAATCCGGTCTGCGCATTTTCTATTTTCAGGTCGGTCTGGATCACATCCGTCCAGATTCCGTCCGACTCCAGCACCGTAAAATCCAGCGACCGGATCACAAAGCCCTGATACATTTCTTCTCCGAACATCCACTCCGTTTCTTCGGAGATTCCGCCGCTTCGGCGGATCAGCAGATATTCTCCCTGCTCTCCGGTTCGGGAAATCCGGACCGACTTTTCGCCCGGCATTTCCAGAGTCAGAACCGGAAACCCGTTTTCTTCCTCTCCGATTCTGGTGATGACCGCCCGGCTCCCCGATTCCGCCCCTGCAATTTCACTGGTCACCTTGTCCAGAATCATTTCGCTGACCAGAACGGCATCTGCTGCCGAACGGAGTTTTTCCTGCAGGCGCAGTCCCTGTATCAAAATGCTTCCGGCTGCAAAGGCAAACAAAACCGTCAGGGCCAGGGTGACGCTCATCTCCACCAGCGTCACACCGCTGCAGTCTCCTGCCAGATCCGATAGCCGCCTGCCGGACTCAGAACCCGTTTTTCTTCTCCACCTCATAAATCACACCACTTTTCCCATCCTCTGTGTATCGGTTCAGCTGAATATACGGTAAAAAGAAGCCCTCATCTTCCGCTTCTGCACAGTCCTCCGACGGAACAAAAGAAAGTGCCTCTTCCGTGCTCACAACCGTCTTTTTCAACTTACCTGAATCCTGATAATACTCCCGATAAAAGTCGGCGTCCTCCCGAATCCGCTGCATAGACTGCCCTGACATCCGTCCTGTGGACAGAAATAGACCAGCCGATGCTGCTGCCAGCAGTGCAAAAAGGAAAAGGCTGACCAGGACCTCCGCCATCGTGCTCCCTTCATCCGACCACAGTCCGCTTTCTTTCCACAAAACCCGTTTCGTATGTCTTCGTTTCATCAGGATCCTCCCCTTTCTGTCCGGCTCCGCCATCTCCAGACAACCCGAAATTCGTCTTCCGTACCGCTTTCAATCAGTTCCTCCGCTTCCTCTGCAGAGCAGTTCTCGTTCGTTTCTTCCGGTTCCTCCTCCAGACTGTCTTCCGGCTCGGTTTCCGGGATCCGCGTTTCCTCCCAGACAACCTGTTTCTCGTATTGCTTTGCAACCGTCCAGGACTGTTTTCGCAATGTGCATGTCGTTTCCACATAGAGGACCGCATCCGATGCCAGAAGCTCCGTACTCCACGGCAGCTCCTCCTCCTCAGACAGGATCAGCGGATCGGACGGCTCCTCCGGAATGTCCGTTTCTCCCATAGGTTCTCTGGTCCAGTACAGACAGACCGTTACCGTTCCGGCTTCCTTCGGCCATCCGGCCTCTTCCGGTGAAAGGCAGAATGTGCGTCCGGCAGCAGAGCCGTCCGGTTCCTCCTGCGGATCCCAGTCCGGCCAGCTGCTTTCTAAAGCAAACAGTTCTCTTCCCACGTACTCATGCAGGCTGTTTTCCTGAAGCGGCATCTCCTCTGTCCACTCATAATCCCTTTCCGTCAGCTCCTGCTCCAGACATCGGCTCATGGTCATCGCCATGATCCTGCACTGTTCCTTCGCCCGCTCCCTGTGAACCGCCCCAATCAACAGCGAAGCGCCGGTAAGAAGCGCGCCGCACAGCACGACCATTACCATCATAAAACACAGAACCAGCACCAGAGAAGAACCTTCATGATTCAGGAGAAGCCTCTCTGCTTCCGATCTTCTCCCGGAAAACCTCTCCGCCGTAGATGCCGGTTTTCCATGCCGGCAATGTTTCTGTTTCCGCAAATTCTTCATTTTCATTCTCCGTAAAGGAAAAGCCGTCCGGACAATGCCGGCTGTAGCAGACGCCGTAAACCCGTTCCTCCCATGGATTCCATGCAATGCAGACAGCTGCTCCGTGAAAAATGGTCCGGTCAGGCAAATAGGGATCGGTCAGCTGAAGAAAAGCATCCACCTCCCTGCTTTGTCCCTCCTCCCCATTCCAAAACTCCAGATAATATATTTCGGGAATCTCGTATCCAGCTTCTGTTTCCTCCCCGAACAGCTCCCGCAGCCGGGCCTTCTGCCCGTCTCCCGAAATCCCGGTCAGCCCGGACTGTGCCGCCAGATAAATCACGCGTGCGCAGGCATCCTGCTCTTTCTTCTCTGAATACCGATAATACCCCATCAGGCTCCAGCTTCCTGCCGCAAGCAAAAGAGAGAAAACAGCCAGCACCACCGCCATTTCCACCAGAGTAAACCCGCTCTGCCAGTCGGTTCTCCTACTCGTTTTCCTCATAATATGCCACCTTCATCAGTTCTTCCATACTGGTGATTCCCTGCTCGACCAGCTCAGCTCCTCGCTGACGCAGGGTTTTCATTCCCTGCTGCTCCAGCGCATAATTCCGGATGGTTTCTGCATCTGCACCGGATGAAATCATCTTCCGCACCGTCCGGTCTGCCACCAGGATCTCATGAACTGCAATCCGTCCCTGATATCCGGTATGGCTGCATGCCGGACAGCCCTGCGGGATCCGGATGGTTTTGACCGGCTTTCCCAGAAACCTCCGGTCCTCATCCGTAGCCGGAACGGTCCTGGCACATTCCGGACAAAGCTTTCTCATCAGACGCTGTGCCACCACTCCGTTCAGAGAATCCGCCACCATATACGGTTCCAGCCCCATATCCTTCAGGCGGAGAATCGAAGAAACCGCATCATTGGTATGCAGCGTGGACAGAACCAGATGACCGGTTATAGCGGCGCGGGCTGAAATCTCTGCCGTCTCCCGGTCCCGGGTCTCTCCTACCATAATGATATCCGGATCCTGCCTTAAAATCGCCCGAAGTCCTTTCTCAAAGGTCATGCCGGCCTGGTAATTAATCTGACACTGATTTACCTTCGGCAGATTCTTTTCTACCGGATCCTCAATCGTAGAAATATTGACCGGTTTTTCTGCCAGCTCCGTCAGCGCCAGATAAAGTGTAGTCGTCTTCCCTGAGCCTGTGGGGCCGGTCAGATACACAATTCCGTTCGGCGCACGCAAAAGCCTCCGCATCCGTCTGCCATCCTCCGGAGGCATGCCGAAGCTGTCCGGATAATCCAGGTTCCCGGTTCCGGAAAGCAGACGGATCACGGCCTTTTCGCCAAATACCGTAGGAAGAACGGAGACCCGCATGTTGACCGTTTCTCCTTCCACCTTCATGCGGAAATGACCGTCCTGCGGAATCCGGTGCTCCGCAATATCCATCTCGCCCAGAATTTTGATTCGCGCCACCAGCAGCGGATGCATGGAACGGCTCAGAACCCGATCCTCCACCATGATTCCATCCAGACGCATCCGGATTCTGGTTCCGGTCTCAAACGGCTCCACATGGATGTCGCTGGCACGGCCCTGATATGCCTTCCGGATCAGTTCATCCAGCAGACAAACCGCTGAGCTGTCTTCCTGACCTCTCGGTATTTCCGCGTATTCTGGTGTTCCCTGCTCCATCCTGTTTTCCGGATTTTTTCTGCGGTCTTCTGGATTCCTCCGGCTGCCGGTTCCCGCAGACCGGCCCGTTTTTGCTGCCGTTTCCGCCGCGGCATACAGATATTTTTTCAGACTGCGCAGCCATTGTTTTACCACAATTCTTCCCTCCTTTTCGTCCTCCATGTGCTTTCAGAGCCTTCTCTGCCGCCGAACCATCCTCAGCATCGGATTCTGCTTCCTGCAAGACCAGAAAGCTCTTCCAGGGCATTGTAGGAGCCGTAAATCGGCAGCATCACGGCGATCATGATAAAGCCGACCAGCACCGCCATCACAAGAATCATGGCCGGCTCAAAAGCGGACACCATACGGTTCACAGCAGCCTCATAATCATATTCCAGAGCATCTGCCGCCGACAAAAGCATCGCTTCCAGACTTCCGCTCTCTTCACCTATCCGAGCCACAGCAGAAAGCCGGGCCAGAAATCCCTCCGCCTCTTCCAGCGCCTCACTTAAGGCATTTCCATTTTTTACTGAAGCAATCACCCGGTCAAACTGTCGGTCCACATAGGTATTCCCGATGGTTTTCCGGGAAATTTCCAGTGCAGAAAGCACCGGAACCCCGGCTGCATACAAAGAGCTGAAGGTTCTTGCAAAACGGGCCGTGTATATGGTCCGAAACAGCTTTCCGAAAAAAGGAAGCCGGACTTTGATCTGATCCAGCTTTTCCCGGACAAAAAGAATACTGCTGACAGCCTTCCAGAAAATCCAGACCGCAGCAGCACCCACGGCAATCAGACATCCGTGCTTTGTCACAAGCTCTGCCGCCGCATACAAAATACGTGTGGGAAGCGGCAGCTCATCCATCAGTTCAAACAAAGGCGCAAACTGAGGAAGCACAAAGCCGGTCAGCAAAGCCACAATCACGAGCTGAAGCACAGCCAGAAACCGCGGATACAGCATGGCATTTTTCATCCGCACCATCAGCCGGTGCTCCCTTTTGTAATGTTCCGCCAGACGAAGTGCCGTCTGATCCAGATTTCCCGCTGATTCGGAAGCCCGGAACATGGAAACCATTAACGGCGGAAAAACTCCCTTCTGCCGCTCCATTGCCTGATAAAGCGGCATTCCGGCCTGAATATCCTCCAGCAGCCGCTTATACATCCGCCTGTTTTCCGCCCGGACTCCCTCCTCCTCAGACAGGATCTCCAGGATCCTGGAAAGCGGAATTCCTGAACGCAGAAGCGTTCCCAGCTCCCTGCAAAAATCAGCAAGCACACCGGCGCCGAGCGGACGCCTTCTTCCCGGAAATACCGTTTTTCTGATCATGTTATCTCTTCTTTCTTGCAACGTTTACAGACAAAACAGCGACAAATACCAGTTCAGGATCGCTTCACCCCATAAAAGAGCCGCTGCCATACCCAGACACAGAAACGGTCCGAAGGCAAACCGGTCCTTTCTTCCTGCTTTTTTGGATGCCAGCAGCCACATCCCCCAGAGTCCGCCTCCCAGAACAGCAAAAAAGCTGCCGCACAGACACAGCCTCCAGCCAAGGAAAAAGCCGCATGCCGCCGTCAGCTTGATATCTCCGCCGCCAAAGGAACCGGGAACCGCCAGAGTAAGCGCCAGCATGGGAAGACTGACCGCCCCAAATCCGGCTGCTCTTGCCGCCAGAGAAGGACCGGTTCCGGCCAGCACCTCCCACAAAGACAGCAGCAGAACGGACGCCGGTATGAAATCCGGAATCCGCATGGTCCTCCCGTCTATCCAGGCTGTCAAAAACAGCAGGAGAAGAAAAATGCCCTCTGCCGCCACAGCCATCCCTCCCTCCGTATTTTGTCGTGTTTTTTATCCTTTACTCCGCTGTGATCGTCCAGCCTGCGGACGCACTGCTCCTCTCTCCATCGGAGACATCGGATGAATAGTGCGCCTGATAACCGCCGCTTACATAGGAAAAATCTGCTATCACGCCCTGCTCATTCACTGTAAGCTCCGAAATCGCTTCTGCTTCCCCGGCAATCTCCGACGCGGCTTCCCGGATATCTTCCAGCGTAATCTCTTCCGGGCTGCGCTCAGCTCCGGATGCATAACACTCCAGCACAGCCGTCTGCGCTGCCTGATAAGCATTTCTTGCCTCCAGGAGAATCTGCTTTTCTCTGGCCTTGTCGATCCATCCGATCATAGAAGGAACCATGATAGCGGCCAGAACTGCAAGAATCACCAGCACCACAATCATCTCCACCAGAGTGAAACCTGCCTCCCGGTCCGCCTTACGCACGCTGCATCCTGATTTTATCTTTCGTATCATATTTCAATTACTTCCGTTTCTTATACAAATTGATTGGTTTCCTCATGATAAACGTACTGGATTCCGGCCAAGGTGGAAACCACCCAGTCCTTATCAAGGTCCAGCGACCTGCAGAGGTCGTCCAGACTGGAATAATGGTCTCTCAGCTGCGTATTGAGATAGCTGAGCAGCATAACAGGGTCTTTGGGAACCATAAAATCCCTCCTTTCGTTTTTTTCATTGTATCGAATTTCCAGAAGAACTGCAATGCCGTTTTCAGGCGAAGCAAAAAACGAGACCGTGAAGCGCACAGTCTCGTTTTCTCTGATATTCCTTTTTACGCACAGACACTCTCCGTATAAGCTGTCAAATCGTTTCCATCTGCCGCAGTATCGATCACAATGATGTCTCCGGCACGCACGCCGTCTCCCAGAATGATCCGGGCAGCCAACGTCTCCACATGCTTCTGAAGATAACGCTTCAGAGGACGGGCGCCGTAAACCGGATCATAGCCGTGATCTGCCACAAACCGCTTGGCTGAATCCGTCAGGCGGATCGAAAGCTCCTTGTCTGCCAGCCGGCGATTCACATCGGCAATCAGCAGATCCACAATACCGCCGATATTCGCTCTGGTCAGAGGCTTGAAGAGAATCGTCTCATCCAGACGATTTAAGAACTCCGGACGGAAATGGGCGCGCAGGTCATTCATCACCATGGTTTCCGCATCCGGACGGATATTTCCATTCTCATCAATGCCCTCCAGCAGATACTGAGAACCGATGTTGGAGGTCAGGATCAGGATCGTATTTTTAAAGTCCACGGTCCGACCCTGAGAGTCGGTGATCCGTCCGTCATCCAGCACCTGAAGCAGTACATTGAATACATCCGGATGGGCTTTTTCCACCTCATCAAAGAGGACTACGGAATACGGCTTCCGACGCACAGCCTCTGTCAGCTGACCGCCCTCGTCATACCCCACATAGCCTGGAGGTGCTCCGATCAGACGGGATACGGAATGCTTCTCCATGTACTCGCTCATATCGATACGAACCATATTGCTCTCATCGTCAAACAGCGCTTCCGCAAGAGCTTTCGCAAGCTCCGTCTTGCCGACACCGGTGGGGCCTAAAAACAGGAAGGAACCAATCGGCTTGGTCGGATCCTTGATGCCGGCCTTGGAACGGATAATGGCCTCCGTTACCTTTTCCACGCCTTCATCCTGACCAATGACTCTCCGGTGGAGAACCTCATCCAGATGAAGGGTCTTGCTTCTCTCGCTTTCCGTCAGCTTTGCCACCGGAATGCCGGTCCACTTGGAAATAATCCGCGCGATCTCATCCTCCGTTACACTTTCGTGCACCAGACTCAGATCCTCGCCGCGGACCTTCTCCTCCTCGGCCGCCAGTTCCTTCTGAAGCTGCGGCAGACGTCCGTACTGCAGCTCAGCTGCCTTATTCAGATCATACTGCTGCTGTGCCGTCTGAATCTCCCGGTTCACTGTCTCGATCTCCTCGCGCAGCGCAGACAGACGGTCCACAGAAGCCTTCTCATTCTCCCACTGTGCTTTCTTGGAAGCAAACTCGTCATGCAGATCCGCCAGCTCCTTCTGAAGATCCGCCAGACGGTCCTGACTCAGCCGGTCGGTCTCTTTCTTCAGAGCCGCCTCCTCAATCTCCATCTGCATGATCTTTCTGGACAGCTCATCCAGCTCCGTCGGCATGGAATCCAGCTCTGTCTTGATCAAAGCACAGGCCTCATCCACCAGATCAATGGCCTTGTCCGGAAGGAACCGGTCACTGATATAGCGGGCCGAAAGTGTGGCTGCCGCCACCAGTGCCGAGTCGGTGATCTTCACACCGTGATAAACCTCATAGCGCTCCTTCAGGCCACGGAGGATCGAAATCGTGTCCTCCACCGTCGGCTCATCCACCGTAACCGGCTGGAAACGCCGCTCCAGAGCTGCATCCTTTTCGATGTATTTCCGGTACTCATCCAGCGTGGTGGCACCCACACAGTGCAGCTCACCTCTCGCCAGCATCGGCTTTAACATATTGCCGGCATCCATGGAGCCTTCTGTTTTTCCGGCCCCTACAATGGTGTGCAGCTCGTCGATGAACAGAATGATCTGCCCTTCACTCTTTTTCACCTCCTCAAGGACTGCCTTCAGACGCTCCTCAAATTCGCCCCGGTATTTGGCGCCTGCCACCAGCGCGCCCATGTCCAGTGCAAACAGCTTCTTGTCCTTCAGTCCTTCCGGCACATCGCCGCGGACAATACGCTGGGCCAGCCCTTCCACTACGGCTGTCTTGCCGACGCCAGGCTCTCCGATCAGGACCGGATTGTTCTTCGTCTTTCTGGAAAGAATACGGATCACATTCCGGATCTCGCTGTCACGGCCGATGACCGGGTCCAGCTTCTGGTTTCTGGCACGCTCCACCAGATCATAGCCATACTTTTCCAAGGTATCATAGGTCGCCTCCGGGTTATCGCTGACCACCCGCTGATTGCCCCGCACGGTAGACAGGGCCTGCAGGAACTTCTCCCTGGTAATACCGTACTGCCGGAACAGATCCTTTATGATCCGGTCCGGCTGCTTCAGCATGGAGAGGAACAGATGCTCCACGGACACATATTCATCGCCCATGGCCTTTGCCTCATCCTCTGCATTGACCAGTACCTTATTTAAATCATTGCTCACATAGAGCTGACCGCCTCCGCTTACCTTCGGAAGTTTTTCAATCGCCTGCTTCACTTCCTCCGTAAACTGATTTCCATTTATATTCATCTTGGCTGTCAGCTTGAAAATCAGACTGTCATCCAACGTCAGCAGGCTGTAAAGCAGATGCTCCTGCTCAATCTGCTGGTTTCCATACTCATAAGCCAGCTTTTCACAGCCCTGTACAGCCTCCATAGACTTCTGGGTAAACTTGTTAATGTTCATATACTCGCCTCCCTATCTTTGTTATATCCGTAATATAACACATGTTGTTAGCACTGTCAAGAGGCGAGTGCTAATTTTTTATGAACCACAAGATACAGGAAAACCGTTTCCTCTCACCATTCTATCACATGACTGACCGCTTCCGGCTTTCATAAGAGCGGAATCTCCACAAAAATGCCACGAACCGAAAGATCCAGTCAATAAACATGGCGTACCATACGCCGAGAATTCCGATTTTAAATACCAGCACGAACAGGTAGGCAAAACCGATCCGGAAGGCCCACATGGAAAAAATGGACACTACCATAGTAAACTTTGCATCAAAGCTGGCCCGAAGCGTATAGGGAAGGGTAAAAGCCACCGGCCATACCACCATGGCAATCGAATGAATCTTTACCAGATCCATCGCCATCGCCGCAGCCTCAGGGGAAAGATTGTATAGAGAAACCAGCCGGCCGCGCCCCAGGAACATGACCGTGCAGATCACGCCAAGCAGCAGATAATTCAGACGGATCAGCTGCCGGGTATATTTCTTTGCCTGGCCGTACTCACCGGCCCCAACGCACTGACCGACAATGGTGATCAGTCCCAGTCCCAGCGCATTTCCCGGCAGATACAAAAGCGTTACCAGATTACAGGCAACCGCATAGCCGGCCAGCGCCGCCGTTCCAAGAGAAGACACCAGCGACTGCAGCGTCAGCTTTCCGATCTGGAAAATGCTGTTTTCCAGCCCGTTGGGCACGCCCACAGACAAAATGGACCGGATCATCCCTTTTTCCGGCTTCAGCTGAGCCAGACTGGTAATGCGGATGCTGTTTTCCGGCCGCTGAATCAGAATGGTCATGACGACAGCAGCGAATCCACGGGACAGCAGCGTCGGAATTCCCACACCGGCCACACCCATATGGAGACCGAAAATACAGATGGCATTGCCGGCCACATTAATCAGGTTCATGACCATGGAAACCTTCATGGAAACTCTGGAATTGCCCATGGAGCGGTACAGGGCTGCACAGGAATTATAGACTGCCAGAAACGGATAGGACAAGGCGCAGAGGAAAAAGTAAATCGCAGCATTGTCCATAACCGCCGCTTCTACCTTGCCGAAGATCGCGCTGAGCAGTGTACGGTTTCCTGCCAGAGCAATCACGGAAATGGCAAGGGATACCGACACGGTAACCAGCATCAGCTGGCCCGCTGCCCGGCTGGCCTGATCGGGACGCTTTTTCCCGATATATTGAGCGGAAACTACCGCACCGCCGGTTGCCAGCGCAGAAAGGACCTGAATGATCAGAATGCTGATGGAATCCACCAGCGATACACCGGATACAGCCGTCTCCCCGACGGCAGCTACCATCATAACATCCGCCATGCCCACCAGCACAGCCAGAATCTGCTCCACAATCAGAGGAGCCAAAAGTTTGATTAAGTCATCCTTTGTAAACATGTTTAAACTTCTTTCTATTTTAATACGATTACCGCCCGGTTATGCAGTCGGGCTGCCGTGCTGAGTCACCATAAGCGACAGCCAGACGGCAAGGATACCGCTCAGCAGCTTGGAGGCCATGACCGGTGCCAGCATCTGCGGCGCCTCCTGTGCCGTAAAGCCAAGATGCGCAGAAAAGACGGAAATGAGGCTGACGGCTGCAGCCGTAACCACCACCTTCCCCCGGGGGTTCATCGCCTTCATGGAGCGGAATACCGGCAGAACACTGACACAGCTGAATAAAAGTCCGGCCACTGAAGTTCCGTCCAGCCCCAGCCTGCTTCCTGCCGCCTGAAACGGTCTGTCCAGAAGACGAAGAATCATTTCCATCAGAGGAAGACTTCCCAGGAGAACAACGGCAATGCCGCCGGCCACCTGCATCCCTTCCATAATCGACGGCATTCCAGGGATCACGGTAAGACCCGTCATATATTCCACCGCTGCGGCCGTAAGACCGGCCACCGTGATCATCTGAATCCCCCGCCCAAAGATCAAAAATACACGAATCGCTTTCTTCTGAAAAAAGCGAATCCCAAGAACCATCACCAGACCAAGCACAATACAGGGAACCAGATTATGAAGGATCAAACCCGGCGAAAGGCCCATCATCATTCCCCCCGCAAAGGCCCCGAAGGGAATGGGAATCAGACCGCAGAGCAGACCTTCTGCAAAAAACTCCCGGTCCTTTTCTTCAATCATTCCAAGCCCTACCGGAATAAAAAATACGATCGCTGCTCCCAGCATGGAAGACAGAATCAGACCGGAAAACAGGCCCACATCGGCATTTTCCGCCATTTCCATCGCCAGCGGAAATCCTCCCATATCAATTGCCAGAATACTGGCAAACATCGCCGGATCTGCTCCGATCCAATGAAACAGCGGGACAACGGCCGGGCCCAGAAGCTTCGCCGCCGGAGGAACCAGGCACAAAATCCCGACCATGCTGAACGCGGTCGGGCCCAGACACTGGAATCCTTCTTCAAATTTGGTTCCC
Organism: Candidatus Caccovicinus sp.; assembly: GCA_051878975.1. Lineage (GTDB taxonomy): Bacteria > Bacillota > Clostridia > Lachnospirales > Lachnospiraceae > Caccovicinus. Next base: position 72,687 of record JBJELD010000041.1, on the reverse strand, counting down.
AGCCCGAAACGGTTTCCCAGTATCCAGTCCGCGCCGCCGCAAACGGCTCCGAAGGCCATGGCAAACATGATAATCCGATTAAATTCCATGGCTCTGTCCGATCCCTCTCTCTTTCAGAATGTTCTTTAAAAATGCCACAAACATCTCCTCCGCCTCTTCCAGCGGTCCGGAATTGTCATATACATAGTCATACCGGTAATGCTCCACCTCGTCATCGGACGCATTGCCCCAACATTCCGGACCATCTCCGGTACGCTTCACCAAAAGAGTAATGCAGGCTCCCTGCACCTGGTTTTTCAGCTTGTCGATCTCCGCACCTTCCCGGATATGGGCAAACATCACTGTCTCGTCCCCTTCCAGAAACTCCCGGTACTGATCCAGCAGATAGCGGGTCGGAAGGTCATTGTACTGTGTAAACAATTCCTTCAAATCCGCCAGAAATTTTCTCGCCTTCGGCGTTTTCTCTCCCTTCCAGCCATTTTCCGCTGCAATTCTTTTAATCGGTGTAATAGAGGACACATTCCGCACCGGATAATGCTTTGCCGCAAAATCGCATAAGGTATCCTTTCCCACACCGCCTTTTCCATTAATAATAATCAGAAGCTTTTCCTGCAGTTTCTCCTCTTCCATCCTTCGTTCCTCCGCTCTGCGCTGTTGTTCCCGCCCCGTTTTTTCGGATGCTTCGATAAATTATACGAGCAAATCCTCCAAAAAGCAACTATTATATGATGATGCCAGGATCAAAAGGTTGGAAATCCGATGCAAGCTTGCTTGCAGGAGGATTTACCCTGGGACCCCAACATCATTATATTCAGTCATTCCGGATACTGCCTTCCCGTTTCATCCAGCCGGTAATGATCCTCCAAAACCATACCGGAAAGGGATATCACTTCATACCCTTGTTCCTTCAGTCCGGCAATTACACGGCTTACCGCCTCCGGTGCATACCGGGCTCCGGCATGAAACCGGATAATGCTTCCCGGCTCCAGCTGGGGGTTCTCCAGAACCTGCCGGGCTGCAGCCTCTGCGCCGTAATCCTTCCAGTCCTCAGAATCCACATTCCACCGTACCGGCCAGTATCCCATGCCGCAGACTGTCGTGACAAGTGCTTCATCATAGATTCCCTGAAGCGGGCAGAAAAAACGCACCCGCTTCCCGGTCTGCTCCTCCAGGCTCTGCGCAGCCTGCCGGATCTCCATCTGCCGTTCTTCCTCTTTAAGAGAAAGCAGGCTCTTTGTGCTCCCTCCCAAAACTGCAATATCATGTCCCTGCTTTCCGATCTCCTTAAGAAGCTCCTTATGCGCATCCGCCCAGCCGCCCGGCACGAAAAAAGCCGCCAGAACCTTCTCCTGCTCCAAAACCTGCAGAATTTCCCGAACTCCGTCGGTTCCCCTTTCCACATGAAATGTAAGCACAGCCTGTTTTTTTCCATTGTCTACACTGCAGATCGGAAGAACACCGGCCTCACTCTTATGGTTCCTCCCCTCCGCGATCGCCAGGACTCTTCCCCCTCCTGTCCGGACTACCTGTCTTCCCGCCGAAAACAGAGAAAGAACCCCCAGCGTCCCCAGAAAGAGGATCATCCAGAAGATCCCATTCTCCGCAGCCTTTCCAAAAAGTCCCCTGCTCCACTCCTCCATGGCACCTCTCCTTTCAAAATAAACCTTCATACACCCGGCAGCAAACACACACCACAGCAAAAAATTAAAGGAAAAACAGAAGCAGATACAAACAAAAACGTCAGAAATCCGAAGATAACTGACGTTCATTTGATGCAGCAGCACCTATATTTTTATCTTACCGCAATATACACCGCATATACTGCATATACAACCAGCATTCCGATGCACGTGATCCTTCCAAGCTTCTGATCCTTCCAGGACAGCAGCCAGATCGTCACGCTGCAGACCAGAAGAATCATCAGGTCGTAAACGGAAACGGCAGCAACCGAAACCGGATGAATGGCAGCGGACAGACCCAGCACGCACAAAAAGTTAAAAATGTTGGAACCAATGACATTTCCCATCGCCATATCGTTCTCACCTTTTTTGGCTGCAACTACAGAAGTCACCAGCTCAGGCAGAGAGGTTCCCATCGCCACGATCGTCAGGCCGATCAGCGTCTGACTAAGTCCAAAGGCTGCCGCAATCCGACATGCATTATCCACCACCAGATTGCCTCCGATCACAATGGCAATGACGCCTCCGATAATAAATACAATACTGAGACCCAGCGGACAGCGAATTCCCCGGATCGCATCCTCCAGCTCCGGTTCTCTCTGCTTTAAAGCCGCATGGATAATATAAAGCAGATAGAGGATCAGCGCTCCAAACAGCACGATACCATCGATCCGATCTACCTTCCGGTCCAGTGCACACATCGCAATCAGAGCCGCAGTAATCATAATGGAAAACGGAAAATCCCTCTTCAGGATCGTCTTGTCAACCGCCATCGGAACCACAGCTCCGCAGGCGCCTACCACGACTAACAGGTTAAAAAAATTGGAACCAATGACATTGCTCACTGCAATATCATTATTTCCAGAAATGGCTGCCGTCACACTGACTGCCATCTCCGGCGCACTGGTTCCCATCGCCACTACCGTCAGACCGATGACTACCGTCGGCACACGCAGCAGCTTGGCAATTGAAGAGCTGCCTTCCACAAAGTAGTCAGCGCCCTTGATCAGAAGGAAAAATCCAACTAACAATAACACGTACATCATAATCTTTTGATTCCCCACACTCTCTTATTCAGACGTTTTTTCTGTTCTCCGCCCGCAGCCTGCCCCGGTCTTCGAACATTGCTCAACGTTTTTCAGTATAAAGGCGAAAATCCGCTTTTGTCAAGGTGTTATCCGGAATTCTCCCGTCAGATTTTTGTTTTTTTGGAAATTGAACCAAATCGGCCAGAAGAAACAAGGCAATCAGATTGGGAAGCGCCAAAAGTCCATTTATAATATCAGAAAAAAGCCACACCGTCCCCATAGGCAGCACACAGCCGCCGAATACCGCCGCCAGATACAAAAGCAGATACCCCTTCTCCTGTACCTTCCCTGCAAAGTGAGCCAAAGCATTCCGCCCGTCCCCGCTTTTGCTCTGCAGACTGTCCAGCGCCTGGCTGCCCAGATAATACCAGGCAATAATTGTGGCAAAGGCAAACAGCATCAGAGAAAGAGCAATTACGCAGCCTCCCGGATTTCCCAGATAATGTGCAAAACACCAGGAGGTCAGCGCTGCACCCGAAATCCGCGGACAGACTCCTGCTGTCCGTACTCCGCATAAGACGGCAAGCCCCGTCAGTGTACAGATCACAATCGTGTCAAAGAATACTTCAAACATGGCCCACATTCCCTGAAGTCTGGCATCCCGGCAGAGATCGACATCGTGCCGATCCTCTCCCGTTCTGGCCCCGGTCTCCGGGGAGGTTCCATGCAGAACAGCCATGGTGCCCAGCCCGGCCTCATTGGAGAAAACGCCTCTTGCCAGTCCGTATCGGACTGCGCGGCCGGCCCCCAGTCCCGCCGCGCCCCCGGCAGCCGAAGAAAAGCGGAAGGCCTCCCGGAAAATATCCTGAACAACAGGCAGAATGCTTTTCCGGCAGATCAGAATCACGGCCAGCGCAGACAGAATATAAAGTCCGGCAGAAAACGGCACCAGGCCGGCTGCCGTGTCGCCGATCCTTTTTCTTCCTCCCCGGATCACAAGCGCCGTCAGCAGCCCCAGAAGAACCGCGGTTCCCAGCCTCGGTACACGAAAGAAGCAGGCCGCCGTCTCAGCCAGAGAATTGGCCTGGACCATAGAGCCCATACCGAGCGATGCACAGACGCACAGTCCCGCATAAACGGCCGCCAGACACGGCCGGCCGGCCAGCCGCTCCAGATACACGAACGGGCCGCAGACAAATTCTCCATTCCGGCCCCGAAAACGGCTCGCTATTCCCAGATAAACTTCTCCATAGGCCGTCATCATTCCCAGCGCCGCCGAAACCCACATCCAGAACAGCGCTCCCGGACCTCCCGCTGCAATAGCAGTCGCCACCCCGACAATATTTCCGGTTCCCACCGTGGCCGCCAGTGCCGTGCACGCTGTCGTAATCTGCGCTCTGCTCCCCTTCCCTTTTCCGGAAAACAGGCTTCCCGCCGTCGCCTTCCACCACACCGGAATGCCCCGGATCTGAAAGCCCCCGGAACGGATCGAATAAACAAGGCCGACTGCCAGAAACAATCCCATCAGCCACGGTCCCCATACAATCCTGTGAATCCGGTTCAGCCATTCTGCCGCCATTCTTTTTCTGCCCCCGCCTTACGCCTCTCTTCTTTTTTATTCCAAACCTGAACGGAATATTACGAAAAAAGGAAGCGCCCGCTTTCGTATTTTATGCTATAATAAATTCAGAAAATATCCAGATAACTGTCTGAGAAAGAGGTGATACCATGCCAGGCTTTACCACCCATTATATTCTTGGCATGAAGGCGTTTAATGACCTTCCCAACAATCAGCTGAAATTTATTATCGCAAAATACCGTTGGCTTTATCAGCTGGGCCTCCAGGGACCCGATATCTTTTTTTATAATATTCCGGTACTGCGCCACCGCGACTACCGCAATGTAGGGTCTTACATGCACGAACATCATGTGAACGATTTTTTTGCCAGCTGTCTAAATCATCTGGCTTCCATTCCATCCCGTCAGCAGCGGGAACAGGGCATTGCCTATATGGCCGGCTTTTTCTGCCATTACGTCGGCGACTACATCTGCCATCCGTTCGTATACGGAAGGATCGCGTATGATCCGAAAAATCCATCCATTCAGGCTCACGGCCTTCATGCACTGCTGGAAAACGACCTGGATGCACTGCTTCTTGCCAAGTACAAAAAGAAAAAGCCGTCCCAGTTTAACCAGGCGGCTACGATCTGTCTGAATGGTCTGGAGACGCAGTTCATCTCCCGCTTCCTTGCAGACTGCATTAATGAAACGTATTATCCGTTAAGCTATCGGAACAATTATCAGGTGACAGCCAGAATGATCCATCGTTCCATCCTGGCCATCCGGTTCGGATGCCGCACGCTGGCAGACCCGCTCGGAAAGAAGAAAAGCAAGGTCGCATTCGTGGAATCCATCTTCCTGAAGAATCCGGTTGCCTCCCAGAAGCTGGTCACCGACGAGGTGGAGGACCCCAGGCGGAGTCTGAATTCCGCTCATCAGGTCTGGACCAACCCCTGGGATGCCTCCCACGCCAGCACCGCTTCCTTCCCGCAGCTGTTTAAGCGCTGCCTCGGAAAGTGCAGCACCATCTATTACTATCTGAACAGCGCCATCACCAAGGACGGCATGCAGGAGGACGTATTCCCGCCCCTTTTAGAGGAGCTGGGAAATTACTCCTATCACAGCGGCCTCCCTGTTTTGGATCCGTTTTAACCGCTTACTGGATGACCTGGTCTCCGTCCTTGATGCATACATGATAAGGAACACCCAGCTGGGCCATCCAGCGTCTGGTCTCCAGCGTCTTCCAGCTTCCGGAATCCGTTCCGCTTCCGCTGTCATTGTTCCAGAGCCAGTCCGGGGTAGGCCACAGGCATACCTCGGGCTGCAGGACCTTGTACACCTCCAGGTTTACGCCGTTCTGCCCATGATGCGCCATCTGAAGAATATCACATTTCAGCGATTCTGCCGGGTTATCCGCAATAAACTGTTTGCCGGCTTCCTCCCCCATATCTCCCAGGAACAGTGCCTTCTTTCCGTTAATGTCCAGCATATAGGCAACTGAGCTGTTATTGATCGAATTATTCGAGAACAGATACGGCTTGTTCATCACGGTAATCTTGACATTATCCACCCAGATTTCCTGACCTTTGTAAATATCTCCGTGCAGCTTTTCTGCCGGAAGCGATGCAAAGGTGTTCATCAGCTGCTCCACCATATCGGCACGATAAGATTCGTACTCCTGATACCAGCTCAGATAAGTGAAGGAATAATAGATATTATCTATTGTAATTCCGGATTCCGGATGGTTTAAAATATAATTCAGCGCTCCCACATGATCAGAATGAGGATGCGTAATCAGCCAGGCATCCACATGGCCGCCCCGCGCTGCCAGTGCCTCGATCAGATGCGATGCATCTCCCTCAACACCTCCGTCAATCATGATCAGCTTTCCCTGATTGGTCTCGATCAGAATCGACATCATCTGACTGGCGGTCTGGTTAGCCAGAAGCGTCAGCTTCGAACCTCCCAGATAGCCGGTAATCGGCACGGATACCGTCATCACCGGTGAATACTGCTCCGCTCCCGGCCCCACCTTCGGCGCCTCGCTGTTTTTGCCGGAACGGATCACCCGGGAAGTCGTCTGCCCCGCGGCAGTACCGGATGCCGTATTTTCCGTCTGCGTAGGAGCTGCATCCACGGAGGTCCATACGGACTGTGCCAGATCCCCGATGACCGCAGTCTCCAGTCCCTGCTTCCGGATAATCAGTTCATCCGAAATCACGCTCTCCCTGGCTTCTTCCCGCGGCCAGCCCAGAAGTCCTGTTCGAACCGCTTCATAGCTTCCCGGAATCAGCATTGCACAAAGCGCCATGGCGCAGATCTGTTTCATAAAGTGGAACGTCTTCTTCATTCTGTTGTTCTCCTGTTCTTATATTCTTTGTTCCCCGGTATTTCCGATCAATTTAATCTTCTACAGGAGTAACCGGCGTCTGTTCCCCGGCGCCTACCGTCATATTCACCAGACAGGTGCTCTCATCCTCTTTCGTGGACTCCGGAATTACCATTACGGAAAATCCATAATCATCAAAAAATCCGCCATAGCTGTCATCCGAAGCAAAAGCAAGGGAATTATTCTGAATTGCAATTGAATCATTCAGGTACTTTATAAAATCCATTGCATAGGATGCAGCTGCCTTTCCGCTGACTGTGTCATCTACAAACATCTGAGCCTTGATCATCTTATCTTCATCTTTATGCACAAAATTAAAACTCAGCAGTCCCGGATACTCATCCGAATCCTCATAATAATCCATCACATCATCGCTGACCTGATTCCAGTCCAGCTCCACATCGGTTACGATCGTAAAATCCGGTCCTGTTGGGTTTTCCGGCTTTAAAATATTGCTTTTGGTACATCCGGCGGACAACACCAAAACACAGCATAATGCCGCTGCAAGAACCTTTTTCTTCATCATTTTTCTCCTCTCTCGCCTTCTGTCTTCATCACAATGCGGCAAATTTCTCCGCATAGCGTATTATAACGAATCCTTTTTTATTTGGGTAGGGGTTTCCGAAAAAAGTCAGAAAATCTTCACAAATTCGCTTGCCTTTTTTTTTTCCTGATGGTATTATGTTCAATAAATATACTTTTTTTGCTTTTTTGAACATTAAAAATCAGGAGGTCCGACATGAATAAAACGAACGATTCTTTTTCCCATTCCCTGAAAAACAGGCTCGACTGGGTAACCACGCTGATTCCGCTGGCTGCCATCGTTCTTCTGTGCATTCTGTTTTTCCTTTATCCAGAAGGCTCCACATCGGTGCTGAATTCTCTCCGTTTCTTTCTGGGAGATCAGCTGGGCAGCTTTTATCTGCTGATCGGTCTCGGTGTATTCCTCTGTTCTCTCTATATCGCCTTTTCCCGATACGGCGACATCAAGCTTGGCGGTGCCGAAAAGCCGGACTACACGCCGTTCCAGTGGGGATCCATGATGTTTACGGCCGGTCTGGCCGCCGACATCCTGTTTTACTCGCTTTGTGAATGGATGCTGTACGCTTCAGAGCCGCATATTGCCGACATGGGAAGTATTCAGGACTGGGCCTCCACCTATCCGTTGTTTCACTGGGGACCGATTCCCTGGAGCTTTTACATGGTCCTGGCCGTGGCCTTCGGCTTTATGCTCCACGTCCGCAAACGAACCAAGCAGAAATATTCCGAGGCCTGCCGGCCGGTCCTTGGCAGCCGGGTAGATGGACTGATCGGACGGCTCATTGATCTGACTGCCGTCTTTGCGCTGCTGGCCGGAACGGCCACCACCTTTTCCCTGGCTACTCCGCTTCTTTCCATGGCAGTCAGCAAGGTACTCGGTCTTTCGCCGTCCCACTTCCTGACCATCGGCATCCTGCTTATCATCGGCATTACCTACACCATTACGGTCATTTTCGGAATGAAGGGCATTGCAAAGCTGGCAGCATCCTGCACATACCTGTTCTTTGCCCTGTTGCTCTACGTGCTGATCGGCGGCGGACAGCCCCGGTACATCATTGAGACCGGAATTACCGCTGTGGGAAATCTGGTACAGAATTTTATCTGGTTGTCCACCTGGACGGATGCCCTGCGCACCTCCTCCTTCCCGCAGAACTGGACGATTTTTTACTGGGCCTACTGGATGGTCTGGTGCGTGGCTACCCCGTTTTTCATCGGTTCCATCAGCCGCGGCCGGACCATCCGTCAGACGATTCTCGGAGGATACTTCTGGGGACTGTCCGGGACCTTTACCTCCTTCATCATCCTTGGCAACTACGGGCTGGGCCTGCAGATGCAGGGAAAGCTGGACCTGATGGGACTTTACGCACAGACACAGGATCTTTACCAGACCATTCTGGCTGTGCTGGACACCCTTCCGCTGTCTTCCGCCGGGCTGATTCTGCTGGCCCTGACCATGATCGCCTTCTACGCGACCTCCTTTGATGCCCTTACCATGGTGGCTTCCACCTACTCTTATAAAGAATTAGAGGAACATGAGGAGCCGAATCAGAAGGTAAAGCTGTTCTGGGCCGTCCTGCTGATGCTGTTCCCCATTGTGCTGATCTTCAATGACAGTTCCATGGCAAACCTGCAGACCGTATCCATCCTGGCTGCCTTTCCGATCGGCTTCATTATCCTGCTGATTATCCGGAGCTTTTTCCTGGATGCCGGAAAGTATCTGAAGGAAAACGAAAAATAGCAAAAAAAAGCGGCTGTCCTTCCCCAAGGACACCGCTTTTTTTTGCGCTTAATTCTCTAATGCTTTTTTGATTTTGTCACCAGCTGCTGCTTCATCTGCCCCATTCAGATAGAAGACAAGCCGATTGCATTGCGGATTCCAGTCTCTTTTCATCGCATCATAATCTTTGGCGTTAATCCGCATGCCCATACCCTGAATATAAACATCACAGGAAAATTGCTGCGCCATTCGGATAATGTAGGAAATCGGCAATGGACGGGCAGAGCGAGCAGCAATGTCAACCTGTTTCGCCAACATACGCGTCACTCCTTTTAAAAATTTGTCCACTAGTTTCCCTTTTCAGTACACCCCTCCCTAAAGTACTTCTAGTATACACTCTTTTTTCAGAAAAAACAATGTATATTTCGTTAATTTTGCCTAAATTTTTCCGATATATTCCAGGTCCCGTTCACGATATAGACCGGACGGTCCTTCAGTTCCAAAAATAAAATAGCAATATATTCCCCGATAATTCCCACAATTGCAAAAAGCATGGCAAACATAAAACAGATCAGCACAACAATCGTGGCATAGCCGCTTGGCGCACCGCTCCTGGTGCACAGCGTATAAATCATCACGGCCACCCCAAGAAGCGCCGACATCATGCCGGCATAAATTCCCAGCTTCAGCGGCATATTGGAAAAGCACAGGATCGTATTGACCGAAAAAACAAACAGCTTCTTTAAGCTGTACTTGCTCTCCCCTGCCACTCTCGGTCTGGCCTCATAAGTCAACGTGGTCTTCCGGAAGCCCACATTCTGCACGTAGCCCCGCAGAAAACGGACCTTTTCCCGGTAACTGTGGCGCAGCACCTGCGCCACTGCCCGGTCCACAGCGAAAAAGTCGGAGGCATTCGGCTCAAAATGCACATCGGAGATGGCATTGATCAGCCAGTAAAAAGCAGAAGACGTCACATTCTTGATCCATCCGGCATCCTTGTTTTTTGTGCGGACCATATTGATGACCTGATAGCCCTCATCAAAACGTGACGCAATCTCCGGCAGACACTCCGGCGGATGCTGCAGATCCGCGTCCATACAGACGATTCCGTCGCCCCGACTATAATCCAGACCGGCGATCATAGCCGCCTCATGGCCGAAATTTCTCGAAAAATTCACGATCTTCACCTGAGAATCCTGCCCGGCCAGCCGCTCTAAAATCGAAAGGCTTCCGTCCCGGCTGCCGTCATTGACAAAAATCAGTTCATAATCCCAGGCAAGATTTTTTAAAACCCGGCTGGTCTCCCGGTAAAATTCCTCCAGCGCCTGCTCCTCATTGTACACCGAAACCACAACGGAAAGCAGCTTCTCCTTCTTCGCATCCTGTTCCTGCATCATGTTGTCCGGTCCTCCGTTTTGTCAAACACCTGGATCTCCACCGTGGAATGGCTGGGAACCTGCTGCTCTTTGGGCGGCAGCTTCTGATAATCCCCGTAAACCCAGGTCAGCACTTCATGCCAGCCCTTCGGACACATCAGCCTGGTGTCCTCAAAGGGCAGATCCACCGTCTCTGTGCTCCACTCACGCTCCAGCGTTACATACAGATAATCCGGCTGATAATTGCTGTAAAAAAGATGCTTCGTCTTTTTCTTCCGGTCCTTTGCCGCAAACGCCTTTTGACATTTCAGGATCCATTTCATCGGAAGAAACCGCCCGATTCCGGCCAGCACTCCCACCGCCAGCTTCTGTATGGGACTGTATTTGCCAAAATCCAGACGGTACCGGTGTCCCATGGCCAGACCGTAGATTCCGGCCTGAAAGCCCTTGGCAGCCGCTGCGCCGATCCGGCTGTCCGGCAGTGCATCCAGCACAAACAGATCGACCCAGAGATGATTCAGTTTTCCGTCATAAAACGCCATCTCCTCATCCTCTTCATGGGTCCGGCTGTTCTTATAGATCACGCGGGGCGTAAAATCATAGAAGCCCGTTCCCCCGTGAAACTGTCCAGGCATCACCAGCTCCATTCCTTCCGGCAGCTCCCTGGGCGCTACCTTTAAAAATGCGTCAAAATTGGCTCTGGTCATTGCGACATCCGCATCATCATCCCAGGGAATAAAGCCCTGGTGGCGCACCGCTCCAATCAGCGTTCCCGCGTCCAGAACATATTTTAACCGATACTTCCGGCAGATCCGGTCAATTTCCTTTAAGATCTCCAGATTTGCCTGATGAACCTTCGTCAAATCATACATACTCTCATCTCCTGCAGCAGTCCTTCTGCTTTTCGGCCGCTTTTACTGAATGCCGGCCGCCTCGCAGATGGTCTTTGCCATATAATCAATCATTTCATCCGTCATCCCCGGATAAACGCCTACCCAAAAGGTATCCTTCATGATCCGGTCCGTCACAGCCAGATCGCCCACGACCCGGTAGCCGCTTCCAGACGCCCGCATCTGGTCAAAACAGGGGTGCCTGGTCAGATTTCCGGCAAACAGCATTCTGGTCTGAACGCCCTTCTCCTCCACGAAACGCACTATCTGATTCCGGTCCGCGCCCTCCCGGCAGGTAATCAGGAATCCGAACCAGCTGGGAGTGGAGCTTTCACAGGCCTCCGGAAGAATCAGCAAATCCTCCGTTTTGGCCAGCGCTTCCTTAAGCCGGGCAAAATTGTGACGGCGGCGCTCCACAAATCCAGGAAACTTTTCCAGCTGCGCGCAGCCAATGGCGGCCTGCATATCCGTCGCCTTTAAGTTGTATCCAAAATGAGAATAGACATACTTGTGATCATAGCCAGGCGGCAGCTCCCCATACTGGCGGTCAAACCGGTGACCGCACAGATTGTCCCGACCGGACGGGCAGACACAGTCTCTTCCCCAGTCCCGGAAGGAGCGGATGATCTTGTTTAACAGTGGATCATCCGTATATACCGCCCCGCCTTCTCCCATAGTCATATGATGCGGCGGATAGAAGCTGGAGGTGCCGATATCGCCCACCGTTCCGGTCAGCTTCTTTTCCCCGTTTATGACATACTCGCTTCCCAGTGCATCACAGTTGTCTTCCACCAGCCACAGTCCGTGGGCATCACAAAATTCCTTCACCGCCTTTAAGTCAAAGGGATTTCCCAGCGTGTGCGCCAACATCACGGCCTTCGTCTTCTCTGACAGCGCCGCCTCCAGCATGGTCACATCAATATTGTACTGCGGGATCGTAACGTCCACAAAAACCGGCACCGCGCCATACTGGATCATCGGTGTCACCGTCGTCGGGAATCCGGCTGCTACCGTGATTACCTCATCTCCCCGCCGGATCTGCCGCTCTCCCAGAAGCGGGGAAGTCAGCGTCATAAACGCCACCAGATTGGCCGAAGAGCCGGAATTGACCAGGGCGCAATATTTTACGCCCAGATACCCGGCCAGCTTTTCCTCGAACTGATCGGTGTAGCGACCGGAGGTCAGCCAGAACTCCAGCGAGGAGTCCACCAGATTCACCATTTCTTTTTCATCGTAAACGCGGGAGGCATAAGGAATGCGCTGCCCCTCCTGAAACGGCGCTTTTTTATTGTGAAATGTTCTGCAGTATTCCGCCACCTGATCCAGGATCTCCTGACGCGCCTGCTCTTCCGTTTTATTTTCAAACATCATTTTTCTCCCTTTCTGTCAACCAAAGAATTCCCGGATCTGCCGGTCCGTTGCCTCCAGCATATCCTCTCCTGCCAGGTATGCTTTGAACCAGACCACGGTCTTCTCCACCGCCTCCTGCACATGGTACCGCGGCATCCATCCGAAGGTTCGCTTCACTCTGGAGCAGTCCAGCTTAAGAAAATTCGCCTCATGCGGACCGCCGTCCCAGCGGTTTTCCCAGCGCATGCCTTCTCCCCAGGTCCGGCAGAACAGATCCGTCAGTTCTCCGGTGGTCACACAGTCGCAGTCATCCGGTCCCACATTATAATAGCCGGCAAAACCGGAATCCTCATACTGGCGCATGGCAATCGTCAGATACACCGAAAGCGGCTCCAGCACATGCTGATACGGCCGGGTAGAATGCGGATTTCTGACCAGAATCGCCTCCCGCTTTTCCGCTGCACGCACGCAGTCCGGAATAATGCGGTCATTGGCAAAATCACCGCCGCCGATCACATTGCCCGCCCGGGAAGTGGAAATGGCACACCGGCCGTCCACGAAAAAGGATTTCTGATAGCTGTGTGTCACCAGCTCCGAACAGGATTTACTGTTGGAATAAGGATCATAGCCGTCCAGCGGATCACACTCCCGGTACCCGTACTCCCACTCCCGGTTTTCATAAACCTTGTCAGTGGTCACATTGAGGAAAGAAACCACACTGCCGGTGAGACGGACGCACTCCAGCACATGGACTGTTCCCATTACATTGGTCTCATAGGTATAGACCGGATTTTTATAGGAATCCCGGACAATGGGCTGCGCCGCAAGATGAAAGACGATCTGCGGCTGTACCCGGTCAAAAACAGCCTTTAATCCGGCAAGATCCCGCACATCTCCGATCACCGAATCCATGGTCTGTTCCAGACCAGCTGCCCAAAACAGGCTGGGGTCCGTCGGCGGCTCCAGAGCAAAGCCGGTCACCTTCGCACCGGCCAGCGTCAGGATCCGGCACAGCCAGGAACCCTTAAACCCGGTATGTCCGGTCACCAGCACCCGCTTGTCCTTGTAAAATTCACGCAGTTCTTCGAAAGAAACATTCGCCATTTTATCTACCTCCTGACACTACCAGATCTTCCACGGCGCCCGGCCCGACTGCCACATTTCTTCCAGCTGCATCTTGTCACGCTGAGTGTCCATGCATTTCCAAAAACCGTTGTGAATGTACGCCATCAGCTCCCCGTTCTTCGCCAGGTTCTCTAACGGAGCCTTCTCCAGCACCGTCTCATCGCCGTCAATATAATGAAAAATTTCCGGATTCATCACCATGAATCCGCCGTTGATCATGGCACCGTCATTGTCATTTTTCTCCCGGAAGGCCTGAATGTTGCCGTCCCTGCGGATGTCCAGAACGCCGAAGCGCTGTCCCACATTCACCGCCGTGATGGTGGCCGTCTTTCCGTGACGATTGTGAAACTGAACCAGCTCCGTCAGGTTCACATCTGCAAGACCGTCGCCGTAGGTCAGCAGAAAAGGCTCATCCCCCACATAGGGCTGAATCCGCTTCACACGGCCGCCGGTCATGGTATTCAGTCCCGTATCTACCAGAGTTACCTTCCATGGCTCGGCATAATTGTTGTGGACCTCCATCTGATTGTTTGCCAGATCAAAGGTCACATCTGAAGTGTGCAGGAAATAATCGGCAAAAAATTCCTTTACCACATACTGTTTATATCCCAGACAGATCACAAATTCATGAAAGCCGAACTGGGAATAATATTTCATGATATGCCAGAGAATCGGTTTTTCCCCGATCTCGATCATGGGCTTTGGTTTTAAATGACTTTCCTCGCTGATTCTGGTGCCGAACCCTCCGGCCAGCAGTACAACCTTCATGCTATTGTCCTCCGTATACATTCCAATTATGCTCCTCCAGAATACGCAGGGCACTGCGGATTTTCTCCGGCCCATGATGATACTGAAGAAGATTCTCTAATTCTTCGTCCGCCGTTTCCTGATAATGAGAAACGGCATATTCCACCCTCTCCGCATACTGTCTGCGGTAAGGCGCCTTTTCGATTTCTTTTAAGATCGTATATCCGTTTCCGGCAAAAATCACCAGGCTGACCGCGGCCGCAGCCGCCAGCTCCGCCCGGAGCGCCGTCTTTTTTGGAACGGCTGCCCCCTCCTTTTCCCGCACCTGTTTCCAGACCAGGGCAAAGGTCAGAAGCATGCCGAGAATTCCCACCTGATACTGCAGCGCATAACGGGAACTCATCCCGTAATCGCTGTTTTCAAAAATCCATCTGGCCGCCAGGACCAGAAGATGATTGAGTCCGCCCCAAAGAAGAAACATCAGAGGAAGCAGGGTTGTTTCATACAGCCTCTGCCGAAGCTGCAGCCAAAGCGCCAGCAGATAGCCGGCCAGCACCACAAGCCCGGCCAGATAGCACAGTGCCATTCCCCGGTCCAGCCGCTCCAGAAAATCCAGCATCGGTTCCTTTCCCACCACCATCGTGGACAGGCCCTTCAGCAGAAATTTCGGAAATAAGGAGCGATTGTCTCCTAGTACCTGGGACAATGCTCTTCCCGTCGCTCCGGCATGTTCCTCCACAGCAAAGGAGCTGCTAAGAAGATAAAGCGCCATCGGCGCCAGCACATGCCCCAAATAAACCAGATGCCGGAAATCCGGGCGGTGCTTCCTCCTCCAGTCGAGAAAGAAGCAAAAGCCATAGGTCAGAACCAGAATCGCTGCGTATGCGCCGCAGTAAGGACCGGCCGTTCCCAGAATCAGCAGCCAGGGAAGGAATTTTAACCATCTCCGGTCTCGGCAGTCCTGCCGCGGTTCTCCAGGCTTCTCGTCTGCATGATCCGGTACCTTTTCCTGCCGTCGCCAGACCCGATCCCAGATCCGGTAATGAAGATAAAATCCGGCAAATGCCAGAAAATGGCACCAGCCTGTTCCATTTGTCAGCATCTCCCATTTATTCAGGCTGAAGAAGACCACCATCAAAACCACATACCAGCCCATTCCGATCTCCCGATCCCGGCAGTAACCGGCCAGCACCGCCCCGGCCGCTCCCAGGCTCAGGACTCCGAGAATCATCTCAAAGGTTGTAGAATATCCAAAGCAGGTTACATTGATGATCCGCTCCAGATAGTTGACCGGCATCCGTGTGAGCAGATCCGGCACAAAAAACGCCTTCGGATCCCACACATCCGGCAGATAGCTGTTGATCAGGCGGATATAGTCCGAATATACAACATCTTTCGTCGCCGCCAGAATGTAAAGAATGCAGAATCCCGTTCCCAGAACCGGGAGCAGATAATAAAGTTTCTTTCTGTTCATGAAGCCTTCCTTTTCCTGATTATTACTCATATATACGCGCAGAATCTCTTTATGCCTGTCTTTGCACAGATATCCAAAGTATACTCCATCTTTTCGAATTATTCAATCCTGGCTTTCCCGCTCTCCGGTCCTATTCTGCCGTCATTTCTACCAGAGCCGTCAGCTTCTTTTCGCCTCGCTGCTCCTGCGCATCCTGCACAAAGAAATTGCTTTCCATCCGTACATCCAGCATCCGGTAGGGCTCTGCGTCGATCCTGCCGTAATAGATATTTTCCGTCACTGCGATCGTCTCATACTTCTCTCCGTCCACATAGATTTCGGTCGTCTCCCCGCCGGACAGGATCCCCGGATACAGGAAGGTAAAGGAGATGGTTCCGCTCTTTCCGCTCATGATCGAAAAGCTGCAGGATTCATCCATCCAGCCGTCTCCATAAAAGCCGTAATTCACCTTAAGCTTCATGTCCTTCACAAACTGCGTAATGTCCTGATATCCGTTGTGTGCCGGGTCCTCCCGGAGAACCAGCATCTGATCTGTCACCAGACCGATATCCCGGATATCCTGGATAAATTCCACCCTGGTGCCTTCCGCCTTCCGCTCTTTGTCAAACACCTTGAAGAAGGTTTCTGCCGTAAAATCACTCATCTCATAAGAATTGCCCAGAATGTAGATCGTCTTCCCGAAGATCGCCTCCCCGTATCGTCCATAGGTTTCCTCCGCCAGCGAATTATAGCGCAGCTGATTCGGCCAGAAATACAGATTGGGATAATGTCTGCGGAAAAACAGTTCCGTCGGGAAGCTGAGAATCAGATACAGGAAAAAGCCGCCGATGACCAGAAGCATTCTCTGCCGGTTGTGATCCTTCGGCTGCACCGGTCTCTGCGTGTGCTGCGCCACATAATTGGCCTCCGCACTGTCCCCGGCTGTCTTGTTCTCGGACCGCCTGCGGAACCACTCCGTATCCGGATTTTTGACCATTGTTCCGTCCGCCTCATACTTCGGCGCCAGAACGCCGCAGATATAATTGAGAAACAGAAGCGCCGCCGCGTAGGAAACATAAACCCAGCGCATTTCCACCCGTACCGTCACGCTGGAGGAGCCGATGCACAGAGCAATAAAGGTCAGAAACAGCCCCGCATTGAACAGATAAACGCTCCGGCGCTCTCCATCGCTGATGATCCGGATCAGAAATGCCAGCAAAAACAGCAGCAAAAGCCCGTCTGCTCCATACACCAGCGCTTTGATCGAACCCGGTGTATCTGCCCAGGTCAGTCCATTTAAATGCTGTGGCCCTGCATTGATTCCGAACAGGTAAGCGGCCTGGCTCAGCGCATAGCCGAACGCTTCCTTCAGAGAAAAGGTATCTGCCACCTGGGTTCCTCCGGTGCCGGCCGGCGACAGCGAGCCGATCGTCAAAAGCCGGATCAGCTGAACCAGAAGAAACTGTCCCAGAGGAAGCAGCCATTTTTTCAGCCGGAACTGATGTCGGAACAGCAGGACCAGATAAAACAGCGGAAGCAGCGTCATATAGCGCTCATGTACAAAACAGATACCCAGATACAGCCAGCAGGCCCCGTAAAAATATCCGGACCGCTCCGTTTTTTCATTCAAATATACATAAAGGCAGAAAAGGATCCCGATGGCCATCCACAGCGCCATGGTCTCCATCAGACCGTACACCTGCCCGATCTGATAATAGGACATTCTGGAAAGCAGGAAAAGGATGCCTCCGAGAAAGCCCAGAATTCTTCTTCCGGAAAGCCTCCGTCCCAGCACATACAAAAAAGAAGCCAGAAGACCGTTCAGAACGATGTTGATGGGCACCAGCCAGCTCACATGGGGTCCAACAAATGCCAGCTCCAGCCATGCGGCCAGATAAAACAGGAAGCGGAAACGGGTGCTTCCGATCGGAAAGACATACTGGAAAAAGGACTGCTCTCCCCAGCAGGACCAGAGGTACAGATCATCCATATAAAGACCTTTGATCTCAATTCCGCGGTTGATGAAAAAGGCAAAGCCTGTCAAAAGTACCACTGCAAGGAGATCATTTCTCTGCTGCAGCTTCTGTTCTGTAGAACGTAATTTCAATGTTTTCCAGCCTCCCGTATTATGATTTCAAATTCCGCCGCTGCCCGATCCGGATCGGTTTCCATCTGTCCGTCCAGATTCACACAGGCCAGCAGATTGCCGTTTTCATAGCGGATGTCCGCCAGGCTCCCTTCCTGAATAAGAAACAGAACCACATCATACGCTCTTGTTCCTTCCTCCAGATAACCGGCCTGCACATACACATACTGAATCTGCGCAAAGCGCAGGAACTCCTTGAAATTCTCCAGAGTCTTCACCAGCCGGACATTCCCGCCGCTTCCAGTCACATCGTAGTAGCTCTGCACATTGCAGGGAAACAAAAGCACATCCGGATGCGTTCCGAAGGCGATCACTCTGGTCCTTGGATCCTGCGACAGGATCGACCAGATCGCCTGATTTCCTTCCTCGCATTTCTTTTCGTATATCTGCTGCTGATGCGGGTAATAACCAGGATTCGCCAGCTTCACCGGCGTAAATCCCACACTTCCCGACCAGCTTGTCGCCATCGTTACAGCCGCCTGAAACAGGAAAAATCCGCACGCCAGCAGGCGTATGCTGCGCCGTTTCCAGCCCAGCCTTCCGACTGCATACACTCCGATCACCGCCAACAGCACATACATCAGCATAAAATAGTTGCCGTCCACCTGCCACAGCAGATACATACTTGCCAGACTGATCACGCCGATTGCAAGGGCCGCCGCCCGGACGCAGGCAAATGCCGTCTCCTCTGCCCTGCTTTTGGATCTTTTTCCGGCTTTTCTTCCCCAGAGCAGCCAGGCAAAAAGAAAAAGAAGCATGGAGCTGGTTCCCCAGGCAATGACCACATGAAGCATGTCCTCTCCTTCCGGAGCCGCCAGCACGCCCCACAGCCGTTTTAAGAGAAACCGGAGACTTTCCAGAAAGCCCAGCTCAAGTCCCTGATCCGGAATAGAGGAAAAAGCATACGGCCAGCGCACCTGAAAGCCGAGCCGTTCCCAGATTGAAGTAAAAACTGAAGTGGTGGGAACGCCTGTCATCCGATACGTCCGAAGCCAGGTACCGAAACAGGCCCCGGCCGCCGGCAGGATGCAGGCCAGGCAGACACGGCATACCGGCCCTTTTCCCTTTTGCGGCACCTCTCCGGAAAAGGCATGCTTTTTCAGAAGAAACACCAGACAGCTGAAAGACAGCACTGTAGAAAATACCACCGCCGTCGGCTTCATCGCATAACTCAGCAGACAGCTTCCCACAGCAGCGCCAAACCATTTCCACCGTTTTTCCGGATCCGCTTCCAGAAGAATTTCCACCGCCGCACACAGAATACCCAGCTGGCAGACCAGCGTCACCGTGTCGCTTTTTGCAGTAATCGCCATGTTCATCACGCCGGGAACGGCCGAAACCGCCGCCGCCGCTAATCGTCCCAGGTTCCGGCTTCCCCCGATCCGGACGGTCAGAGCGTAAACCAGCACCAGCACCAGCACCGTCAGCCACAGGTTCAGGCACAGCGTATAGCCGAAGGTTGCCGTTCCGGACAGCGGAAACGCCAGAACCTCAAAGCCCTTCGGGTAAGTGTACACCAGGTTTATATTGCCCAGATTTTCATAAATTCCCCGGCCCGCATCCAGAATATAATGCGAGCGCAGACCGTAGTGCAGCGAATCATAATCCGGCCAGAGATTGATCCGTGCTGCCTGGATAAACACCATCGTCAGGATCACAGCCGTCAGCAGCCCGGCGGCCCGGTCCATTTTGGGCGCATAAGCCGGCCGTGTTTTTTCCGCCTGCAGCTCCATCTTCAGACTCGTTCTTCTCCTGATCTGCCGCCAGGCCGCCTCCCCATACAGAAGAAGCATCAGGACTGCAGCCGTCAGCCGGATCTTATTGAGACCGCCGAATCCGCAGGCAGACAACATGCAGATCAGACTGATCCAGCTGCCAAATCCGGCGGTCAAATCCACGGTCAGCTTAAAAAGCCAGCCAGCAGCTTCTCTCTGCCCGCCAAAAAATCCGTTTTCCTCTTCTGCCGGATCCGCAAACCGGCGGATCCGATCTCCCAAAAGAAGCAGGCCAAACAGCCAGAGTCCAGAAATCAGAAAAGGCAGAAAAACCTGATGACACCAGATTCCTGCCAGTATCCCCAGACCGATTCCGCCTGTTTTTGCCCGCCTTGTTCCGGCCAGACAGCAAACGTACAGCATCCATGCAAAAAACAATGCCGCCTCCAACGCCATCTTACGCCCCTCTGCACACCATAAGTTTCTGCTTAATACTCCCTGTCTGAGGAGAGAGACCAAGCTGACCGCCAGAAAACATATCCCCGCCGCCAGAAAAATCCGGATTTGAACCGACTCCCGGCTCCCCGGCTTTTTTATCAGATTTTTTCCCATATTTTCCTTCTCACACTTCATAAGAGTCATAAGCCTTCCGATAGAACCGCATCAGAAGCTTTACCGCCGGCTCCGGCCACAAACGCGCAAACATTCTGGCCTCCTCCTGCGAACGTCTGGAATCCTTCATACAGGCATTCGTTGCCGCTTCTTTGTGCAGCCGGTGAAATACCAGCGGCTTTTCCACGCAGATAAACCGCCCCGGCCGCCTGGCCAGTGTAATCAGCGTATCCCAGTCCAGCGCAAATTTGCAGGAGGAAGCAAACAGCTTTTCCCCCAGAAGCTCCCGGTGATAGGTACAGGCCGGACAGCAGACAGAATTTCCGAACCGCAGCGCCGCCTCCTTGACAAATGAAAAATGGTTCAGTGCCGGCACCCGAAGGGGAAGTCTGAGAAGCCGTTTTACCATAGTAAGCGGCTCATTCATCAAAAGCTCATGATCCCGCACCGTCACATAATCGGTGGTAAAGACCGTCATATCCGGATACCGCGCCGCATACTGCTTCAGCGTCTTCACATAATCCCGCCCGTAAAGATCATCCTGATGGGCAATGGTCACATAGCGGGTGTCCGCCGATGCATAAGCAAAATTCCAGTCCTCCTGAATATCACTTTCTCCCTGACGGACAAATACGGGAATCTCGTATTTCTCTGCCAGCCTCTCAATATAGGCGCTTGGCGTGGAGGTACACAAAATCACGTTTGTTTTCCGGCTCTGACCGGTCACCGACCGCAGGCACGCCTCCAGATAAGGCGAATCCCCATAAGCACAGACCGCAAATGTATGTAGTTCCTTCATGAACCAGCCTCCTTTTCCTTGAATGTACTTTTTTGTGCCCGTCCGTTTCTAGGCAGAATGCCCGTTTTGAACATTCCCCGGACGTTTCAAAAGCATAGCCGCAAACAGACTGAGCAGCGCAGTCGTCACAAAGCTGTAACCCACGCCGATCCAGTTTTTCTGCATGAAATTTGCCTTGATAATCTGCGGCATCAGCGGAGTAATGACGCCATCCATCCAGATCAGGGTAGGAACATGAACCGCCATAATCGTCATACTGTTTTTTCCAAATAAAGAAAACAGCCAGGCAGCCGGCCGAAACCGGGACAGAACTGCCGATGTCAGAAAAAGCAGATAGCAGCCGGCAAAGGCCGCCAGATAAAAGCTCCAGAGTCCCGCCTTACCGAACCAGGCGGCATTGATATCCACCCGCCCGTTCCGACGAACACATACGGCCCAGACGAAAAAAGCCGGAACTGCCAGCACGGCCAGCATGACAGCCTGCTTTTTCGACACGCTTCCTTCCAGGAAAAAATGTTCCTCCAGCAGACGCCAGATATGTCCGGCAAAAAACATTCCCTGCAGAATCAGAGCCAGCTCAAAGCCCCAGGGAAGACGCTCTCCCCGCAGCTTTAACTTCCAGCCGGCCGCCATCATCACACCGACAGCCGCCGCCTCCAGCGCCAGCTTCTGCCAGTTCTTCTTTCCCAGGCTGCCGACCAGAAGCGCCAGATAAAATCCGCAGTTTGCCACAAAAAACATCGGCAGAAACCAGATCGGAAGGTTCGGAAGATAATCATGCACTCCGATTCCCCAAAGGGTTCCCGACACATAAAAACAGAATTTTGCCGCATCCTCCGGCCAGGCGTAGAGAATCGACGCAAAGGCAAAGAGAAAGTACGGCTGAATCAGACGGTAAAATTTTTTCTGAAAAAAACGGCCCGGACTCTCCCCCTCCCGAAGCCGGATCCAGTAACCGCCGATCAGAAGAAACACCGGCAGCTGCACACTGTATACGATCTGATTCAAATGCCCATCATAACTGAAAAACCGGTTCATATGCCCCAGGATCACCAGAAGAATCGCAATTCCCTTTGCTACATCAATATAAACTTTTCGTTTTTCCAGCTCACTCTTCAAAGAAATGTTCCTCCAGCATCAGGCACAGCGTATGATAAACCGGAAGATGCAGTTCCTGAATCCGGTAAGTCTCCTGCTCCGGCACCACAATCGCCACATCCGCCGCCTTCCCCAGCTCTCCGCCGTCTTTCCCGGTCAGTCCGATGGTCGAAATCCCGCAGGCCTTTGCCACCGCCATGGCATACATGATATTTTTTGAATTTCCCGAAGTGGAAATGCCGAGGAAAACATCCCCTTTCCTTCCGTAGCCGTAAAGCTGCTGCGCAAAGATCAGCTGTCCATCCACGTCATTTAAATAAGCCGTTGACAGTCCGGGATGGCCGGTGAGTGCGACAGCCGTCAGACTGCCCTGAAGCTTTCCAGCCAGCTCCGGCCCTCTCTCCGGGTCTGCCGCTGCAAGCTGCGCCGCAAAATCCGCCGGCACCGGACGCTTCCGGCAGAAGCCCTTCATCAGCTCCCCGACCAGATGTTCGCTGTCCGCACAGCTTCCGCCGTTTCCAGCCACCAGAAGCTTTCCGCCGTTCTCATAGCAGCGCACCAAAAGCTCATAGGCCTGACGAACCGGTTCCCTGACCGGCTCCAGAACCGGATAACGCGTTATCAAAAGTTCCAATTCCTCCATTGGAGTCATCAATCCATTCGTCTCCTTTTTATATGTTGTCCTGCATTCCTTCCTGTTTCAGGCTCCATTCCGCCACATCTGTCAGCGTATTTCCAAAAAACTCCAGCGGACGTTCCGGGTCGTTCTTCGCCCCGCCTTCTGCCAGATATTCTTCATACAGCTGTTTCCCGTATCCGGTTCCCACAAGGGCCGTATGCACGCCGAAGCGCGCCCCGGCCTGGGTGTCCAGCCATTTGTCCCCTACCATATAGGAATGCGCCTTGTTTACAAAAGCATCTGCACCGGCCGCCTCAAACATCCCGGTTTCCGGCTTTCTGCAGCGGCATTTTATCTTATAAGCACCGATTCCATGCTCCAGATGATGCGGGCAGTAATAAAATGCATCAATATGCGCACCCTCCGCCTCCAGAAGCTCATTCATATACCGGTGAAGCGCTTTTACATCCTCTTCTTTATAGTAGCCTCTGGCCACACCGGCCTGATTGGTCACCACCACCACGCGAAAGCCATGCTCGTTCCACAAACGGATCGCCCGGGCTGCTCCCGGAAGAAGCTTCAAATCCTCCGGCCGGTGCAGATAGTGAACCTCCTCATTAATTGTGCCGTCCCGGTCCAGAAAAACCGTGAAGCCGTCGGCTGCACTCTTCCTATACATGAAATACATACTCCTTATCCGGCATCTGCACCTTTACCTGCTCATAATTCCAGCGGTCCTCATCAGAAATCCAGCTCTGGGCCCCCCGCAGTTCAAAATTCCAGTCTGCCAGCTGGCCTCCCATAGCCTCCAGCCTTGCCGCCACCTTGTGGCGCAGATTGTACGGGCAGTACACCAGAAGATAACCTCCTCCGCCGGCTCCCAGAAGCTTTCCGCCCAGCGCACCGGCCTTCATGGCCTCCTCATAAAGCGCGTCGATCTGCGGGTTGGTGATCTTGCTGCTCATCCGTTTCTTGCTTTCCCAGCCATAGTTTAAAAGCTTTCCGAAGCTGTGCAGATTTCCCTTAAGAAGCTCATCCTTCATCGCATAGGCAAGGGCCTTCACCTCGCACATGGCCTCAAATGCATCCTTCTTTTCGTAGTTCTGCACCTGATCCTTGATGATATTGGCAGAAACATGGATATTTCCCGTATAGCACAAAAGCAGATTGTACTGAAGCTCATGAATGATATCCTTTTTGATCCGCAGCGGGTTCACCACTACATTGTTTCTTCCATGAAATTCAATAAAATTAAAACCGCCGAACGTCGCCGCATACTGATCCTGATAGCCTCCGGCAATCTGCAAATCCTCCCGCTCTACCTGATAGGCCAGATCCGCCAGCCGATAGCCGTCCATCTCAATGCCCTTCCAGCGGGCCATGGCGATCAGCATCGCCACCATCACGGTCGAGGAAGTTCCCAGGCCGGAACCGGGCGGTGCATCACACTGTAAGTATACCTCACAGCCCTGGCTGATATCCATCGCCTTTAACGCAGCCTTCACCAGGTCCAGCTTTCCGTCATAAACATAATTTTCTCTGGTATTATATTTCACCGTCATATCGAAATCCAGCGAATGGACCACGATCTGGTCATCCTTTCTGGGAACGATTGAGCAGTACGCATATTTATTGATGGTACTTCCTATGATCGCACCTCCCTGCTCCACACAGAAAGGTGCTACATCCGTCCCGCCGCCGCCAAAGCTGACCCGCAGCGGTGCACGTCCTCTGATTACCATACTACAACTCCTTTTTTCACATCTTCCTGAAACCGGAAGTAAGCCTCCGGAATCCCGATATCAATAAAATAACCGTCATTTACAAATCCGCCCAGACGCTTTCCCTCGGCCATCCATTTCGGGATCATCTCCTGCTCCAGCGAAACCTTTCCCTCCGGTATCTCCTCAAGAAGTGTCCGGTTCATCAGATAAATTCCTCCGTTAATGGTTCCCGGAACCGGGTCCTTTGTCTTTTCATTAAAGCTGGTAAGAAGCTGGTCTGTAAGGACCGCCTTTCCGTAGCGGGACACATCCGGTACCTCCCGGAGAACCAACGCCATATCCAGCGTCTTCTCCTTGGCCAGACCGGTCAGACGGCTGTAATCGATCTGATAAAAGGTATCTGCATTCAGCACGAAAAACCGATCCTCCGTCACAAAACGGCCTGCATTTTTGATCGCTCCCGCCGTTCCCAGAAGCTCCTCCTCATAGGCGTAGGAAACTTTTGCTCCAAACGCACTTCCGTCTCCGAAATACTCCTCCACCATGGAGCCCTTATAACCCACAGCAAAAATGATTTCCGTAATTCCCTGCCTGGAAAGCTCATGGACCACATATTCCATAAAAGGCTTTCCCTCAATCAGTGCCATCGGCTTCGGGCGGTCGTTTACCACACTGCGCAAACGCGTACCCAAACCTCCGGCCAGTAAGACTGCCTGCATCTTCTGCTTCCTTTCTGTTCTCTGTTTATCGTGTAAAATCCTCTTCAATCACCTTCCAGGCGGCTTCTACACTGAAATGCTCTTTAATATAGGTCTGTGTCTGATGACACATGACCTTTAAGCGGTCCGTATCCGGGTAAAGCCGCACCACCGCATCCGCAAAGGGCTGCGGATCATCTGCAATCTCCAGCACCTCCTCCACCTGCGGAATTCCCTCCGCGCCTACAAAGGTCGTTACGATCGGCGCACCATTATAGATGGCCTCCACCACCTTGCCTTTCACACCTGCGCCGTAGCGGAGCGGAACCACCACAATCCGGCAGCTGGCATAAAGCGCGGCCAGCTCCTCCTCGGACACAAAGCCTTTGATCACGATCCCGCTTTCCTCAGAATCCAAAGCCCTGATTTCTTCCGTCACCTTGGAGCCCACCACATAGAACTTCACATCCGGCAGCTCCTTCCGGATCAGGGGGAAAACCTCCTTCGCAAACCACAGTACCGCATCGGCGTTCGGCGGATGTGCAAAGCCGCCCACAAACAGCAGTCCTTCCCTCTTTTCGAAGTCGTCCTGCAGCTTGTCCAAAAACTTCTCGTAAACGTAAGCAGTAATCGCCTTTACCGGAATGGACGGGTCCACCTTATGGATCGCCTCCACCTCCACGTTGGACGGATAATAAGAAACTGCTGCCTTGTACATCATGGAAAACTCAACGGATTTCCAGTAATCGGAATCCCGTTTTTTCTTTAAATCACCGGTCAGCTCATATTCCCGCAGCTCCCGCAGGAAATGAAGATCATGGCCGTAATAAATAACCTTGATATTGGTATTTTCCTTAATAAAATCCACATATTTGCTGGCAATGTGCGGACGATTCAGGTAAGCAAACGCAATCTCGTCCCCGTTTTCCTTCAGCCAGTCCCAAATCTTCGTCTGGTACTCTTCACCATAGAGAATTTCAATGCCCATCTGCTGCAGTGTGGTGCTGTAGGGCTCCTCGTGAAGGAAATTGTCACCCAAGAACTTCACCACATAGCCCATTTTCTGGAACATCTTCAGATACTGGAACGTAGTCTTGGAGCCTGCATCCTTGTCATAGGTAGGCACATAGTGGTCCACCACCAGGATCACCGGTTTTCCCATGCTGCGCTCACGGGCACGGAACGGATTGGGATTTCCATTGTTGACACATTGCTTTTTAAATTCCTCCGCCCACTTTTCCGCAAGCTTCCGGCTGTTCTCCACCTGGTACCGCTTTAATCCGGTGCCGTTTACATCCGTGCCGTTGGAAACGCCTTCAAAGTGAATAATCTTGGACAGCGGCTGATAAACCACCCGATATCCGGCCTTCCGCACCTCAAATGCCAGGTCAGAATCCTCACAGTAGGCCGGCGCAAAACGGACATCAAAGCCGCCGATCTGCTTCCACAGCTTCACCGAAAGCAGGATCGCCGCGCCGGAAATGTAATCCACGTCCTTCACATAGTTGTATTCGGCCTTGTCCGGATCGTCCAGACGGCCGTAATTCCAGCCGGAACCGTCGCTCCAGATAATGCCGCCGGCTTCCTGCAGCCTTCCGTCCGGATAAACCAGCTTGGAGCCCACCATTCCGATGGTCGGGTCAGACTCGATCAGATTTACCAGGGAGCTGAGCCACCCTTCCGTCACCTGCGTATCATTGTTCAAGAACATGATATACCGGCCTCTGGCCTGCATAGCTGCCTGGTTGCAGTTGCGAAGGAAGCCCTGATTCACGCTGTTCCGGCTGATGACCAGATTCTCCGTATATTTTCCCAGCTCCTTCGTGGCATCTGTGGACACATCATCCGCGATGATCACCTCATAGGACACATCCTTCGTATGCTCCAGAATCGAGAGCAGACAGGCATATGTGTAATGGATCTGATTATAGACCGGGATCACAATAGAAACAAGAGGCGGATTCACCGGATCCTTCGGGAATACCAGCTTTCCGTGCTCCAGATAACCGCTTCCGATCGTAAAATCGCCTGTGATCCGGTTTCGGCCACTGCGGGTCAGATACAGACGGCCGTAACGCACCGGATGACGGACCGTATTAACCGCATACTCCAGCACCTTTCGTCTGCGGGTTCCCTTTGGAAATCTTCTGCCCACCGCTTCCTTAAACTTTCTCCACACCTTAAATACAATTGCTTCATGGCCGTTCAAATAAGTGAGAAGCTTTCCCATCTCGTCGATCTCGTGACGCAGATCTCTGATTATGGCGTCCAGATTGGCGATATGATTGTCGGAAAGCCGCTGTACTTCCGTACGCTTGCGGATCTCCTGCTCCTTCTCCTCGTTCTCTGCCTGAAGCTGCAGAATCCGCTCTCGGGCTCTGAACAGCTCCGCTTCTTCCTGCTTCAAATCTTCAAAGGACGTAATCGGCTGCTGGTACTGCTTCAAATATCCCTGGCTGCTGTCGCCGTGTACATAGGACTGGAAGGCCTCCTCCATGGAGCCGTAAATTTCCTGCAGCTCCTCACCGATACCAAACAGCCGGAAAAAGCCTGCCTCCTCCTGCCAGCCAAATACATTCTTAAAACGTTCATAAAAATAATGCAGATTCCGGTATTTGAGATACCCCGCCGGAATCGGGAAGTCAAATACCCATTCATAATCCATGGCAAACAGGCCCTTATCCGTCACCATCAGGTTTTCGAACAGACCGTCCACATTGGAGACATGGAAGCTTACGTCCGAAAGCTTCGGCGTCTCCCCGAAAATTTCCCGAAAATTCGGCGTGCTCACAAATGGCTCCGCATTCTCCTCCGCCGGGAACACCTGCCTTAAGCCGTCTTCCAGCACATCCTTTACCGGATTGCCCTCCTGAATCTTCCTTCCAAGAAGCTCTGCCAGGGACTCTCCCTCCAGAAACGGGAAACGCACACAGTTTTCCCCTTCCGGGAACTCCGGCTTCAGAACCTGAACCGGAAGCGTTTGTCCCAGCAGCTGCTCATATTTCTTCTGGAAAGAATGAATGTGCAGTCCGCCCTCCAGACAGAGAGCTGTTTTTTCTACATACCGGGCTCCGCTCTCCTCCACAATACTGGTACGGATCTGATATTCCGGCTTTCTGGTCCGGTTATATTTTACAAAGATCGTCTGCCGTTTCTTCGCCGGAACGCGTTTCTGCTGTACCGGAGCGTGTTTTTCCTCATCATCGTCTGCCGGCTTTTCCCAGATCACAAAGAATGCACTTGCAAACTGCGGAAAGCCGCCGCCCTCACATAGTGCATCGTAGGCAGCCTCCTCCGAAAACAGCCGGTACCGCGGCTTCTCGTACTCCGCAAACAGGTTCGGAATCTCCCCTTTCACCGGGAGATATCGGTCAGAATAAACAGCGGAGGGCAGCCGGTAATCCGGCAGCGGATAATAAAATTCCACAATGCCGCCCATATCCGCAAAAATCTTTTTTAACTCCATCCAGCTAAAGGACAGTTCATCCGGGTCCGCTTCTCCTCCGGCCCACAGCTTCAGCGCCTTGGAATTCGAAACTGCCACAGCCAGATGTCCGCCCTCTTTCACAAGACGCGCTGCCGCCCGGATCCGTCCTGCCCCGTAAGTTTTTTCCTCCTCCTGATGGTTCCAGGCAGCGGAATGAAGACCGATTCCCTGCAGGGCCTCTCGCGTTTCCGGTCCGGCCAGGAAGACCCAGTCAAACTTCTGGCCTTCCAGATCTTCCGGCTCCCCGCATTGATAGATGATATTTTTCATTTCGCTGTGACGCTTTTTGTTGACTTCCAGATGCTCCATTCTGGAATCCAGCACCGTTACACTTCCCGCCTTCCAGGCCAACGCACCGGTCAGAGCCCCGTAAGCGGATCCGATTTCCAGTACCTGCTCCTCCCTGGAAATTCCGATCCAGTCCACCAGATTCTCGCGGACCGGAGAAAGCGCAGCAAGAAGCGCCGGGTCCTGATTCTGCTCCAGAATCGCCCGGATACCTGCCTCATCGGCTCCATACTCTTCCATTAAATCCAAGATCTCGTAGCTGACGTCCTTCATTTTTTAACCGCCTTTACCTGGGATTCCATATCGTAAACCCCAACTGTATTTTTATTGGATATCACCGTAATGTTCGCCACATCATAAAGCCGGTGATACACCACATGTTCTCCCTGCTCAAAACCGGTACAGCTCATGGACAGCAGATACTCTCCGCCCTGAAGATTCATTTTCTGCGTAAATTCCACTACATACTCATCGCCCCGCTTCACCGGCTTGATATCGGCGCCCTCGTACATGGTATTGGTTCCGGTCAGATCCGTTCCCTTCTTGTCTTTAATCGTGTACGTAAAGATCGGCGCTTCAATGTCCGCATAAAAACGAATACATTCCCGGATGGTAAACATCTCGCCCTTTAAAAGCAGATTGGTCAGATTCCCACGCTCATCCAGGAGACCCAGGTCATAAATCTCCGCCCGGCCATCCCCGTATTCCGTCCGGCTGGCATTGATGGTGATCTGATCCTTCATCCGTTTTCCGGGATGCGGCGGCGATGCCTTTCCCTGTTTGTCTGCGTCCTTTTCTTCCAGCATCCCACCGGAAAAATCCGACATTTCAAACAAATTTCCATCGGAATTGTCTTCAGCACCCGTTCCGGCATGCTTTTCGGCCCTTTCCTCTGCCAGCTCCTCCTGCAGAGCATCCATCTGCCCCGCCAGAATCTTCTTATATAGATCTACCATATGACCGGCCGTTCCCTCAGCAATGAATTCGCCTTTATTCAACAGCACGACCTTGTCGCAGTATTTGATAATACTGCCCATATCATGTGTTACCATCAGGATCGTGGTGCCGCTTTTCCGGATCTCCTCCATCCGACGGTAGCATTTGGCCTGGAAAAATACATCGCCTACAGAAAGCGCCTCATCCACGATCAGAATCTCCGGCTCCACGTTGATGGCCAGCGCAAACGCCAGCCGCACAAACATACCGCTGGAATAGGTCTTTACCGGCTGATAGACGAAATCTCCGATCTCCGCAAAATCCAGAATATCCTGAAGTTTTGCATCCATCTCCTTCTTCGTGTAACCCATCATGGTGCCGTTCATATAGATATTTTCAATACCCGTGTAATCCATGTTAAAGCCTGCTCCCAATTCCAGCAGAGCGGAAATCTTCCCGTCCACGGAAACCGTCCCGGAGGTCGGAGTCAGAACACCGGTAATAATTTTTAAAATCGTGGACTTTCCGGAGCCGTTGGTACCGATGATTCCCACTGTCTGTCCCTTTTCCACGGTAAAGGAAATCCCGTTCAGCGCGTAAAAATCCCGATGACAGCTTTTATGGGTCAGACTTAAGGATTCCTTCAGCCGCCCTATGGTTTATTATACAATCGATATATCTTTGTCACGTCCTGCACGGAAATGGCATACTCGTTCTTTTTTCCTGGCATAAATGCCTCCTTCAATATAATCGGTAGTAGTATATCACAAAATTCCCGTTTTTCCTATCAAAACCTGATTTTTTCACAGAAGCTGATGCGCATACTCCATCGAATGCACCAAATGCTCGGTCGGAAAGCCGTTTCCAGTCCGGTGAATCATACCCGCACTGTTCCATATCAGCCAGCTTCTTCTCCAGACGGGACCAAACCAGCTACCTGCTGTTCAGGCGACGCAGACCCCATCCGCAAAGCCCGCTCAGTACCTCTACCGCCGTCTGGTCAAACACCACCGCAAAGATCAGGCTGAGAATCAGCGCCAAAACGGACTGCAGCAGAATTCCTGCCGGAATCCATCGTCCTCCGAACATCATCGGCCCGATGTGCAGATGCTTTTCCACCACCACAAACAACATAAACCAGTGGATCAGAAGAATCGAATAGCTGTACCGCCCGATCATCCGCACCAGGCTGTCCCACAAAAACGCCCTTCTTCCTCCGGTCTTTTTACACGTCTTATCGTCAGCTGCCTTTCCTCTCTTCTGAAACAGCAAAAATACCGCAGATGAGAACAGCACCATCAAAATCGATTCGTTGGTCACCAGCGCCACATTCCCCTGCACGCTGTTCAGCCACACAATCAAAACGGCCGATCCTGCACCCCCGGCCAGCACCAGATTATGGTATTTCCCGCTGCACGGCCGGGTCCAGAAGTATCCAAGAAAGAAAACACCCTCCCAGGAAAACAGGAAAGAATCAAAACCAAAACCGACCCCCAGAGCCAGCAGCCCGGTTTTCAGCGCAAGACCAGTCAGAATCACTGCCGCAAGGCCAGAAAGCGCATCATCCGGAAGAACCCGAAACATCCAGCGCAGAAACGGCACACTGATATAAAGACCAGCCAGAACATACACCAGCCAGAAATGGGGCACCAGCTCCATGGGGCCGGAAATCACCATCCGAATCGCATTCCCGACTGAATCCCGCGAAAGAGAAAGAAGCCCGGAACGGCGCAGATAAAATAAATAGTATGCCGCCAGCGGAATCAGCACCTTCAAAAAACGCTTCCGGTAAAAAGAGGAAGCCTTTTCCTCTCTCCAGGGCAGAAGCAGCGCCCCGCTGATCATAACAAAAAGCAGATTGCAGCATAACCCCAGCCCGGCAGCTCCGGTCAGCCCGTACCAGATTCCGGGAGACATCGATTCAGCACTCTCCTGCTGCAGCTGCATCACCTGCGTCGCCCCGGACTGCATGGCATGCACCAGAATCACCAGAACTGCAGCCAGAAACCGCAGCTCATCCAAATACGGCTTTCTTCCGGCCTGCTGCGGCCCCAGCCCAAGACAAATCTTTCCATATGCCTTCCAGCTCAGTCCGGCCTTTTTTCTCCTGCTGTTGTGCATCCACCCCACTGCCACGGCAAATCCTGCCAACACAATTCCTTTCATCCCATTATTCATGCTGCCGCTCCTGTCTTCCCTCTCATTTTTTCATCTCCGGCTACACCAGATACTCATAGGTTTTCAGCTTTTCCCTCCGGGCCTGGTAATCCGGCAGAATCTTCGCCACCTCTTCCCAAAAGGCCGGGGAATGATTCATCTGCTTTCGATGCGCCAGCTCATGGACCACTACATAATCCAGAAGCTCCGGCGGCAAAAGAATCAGCTTCCAGTGGAAATTTAAATTTCCCTTTGCACTGCAGCTCCCCCATCTGGTCTTCGCTGCCCGGATGGCAATCCGGCCATATCCCACACCCATCTGTCGGGCATAAAAAGCAGTGCGCTCCTCAAGACGCGCTCTTGCCAGCTCACGGTACGCCTTTTCCAGACGCGGATCAGCCGCAAAATCCGGCACCTGCACAGGCAGCGCAGCAGCGGCGGCAGCCCGCCGCTGCTCCATCTTAAGATAATGTCCCACGATCCAATTCTTCCGTTCCCCGACCAGTTCCCGTATGGACCGGTCTGCAGCCCGTTTCGGGACCCGCAGCTTTACGGTCCCGTCCCTGCCAATCTCCAGTCCGAAGGTTTTGCGGTCCGAATAAAGGACATCGATCCAAATTTCCCTCGCTTCTCCCTGCTCGACAAACCCCAGCTTCAGCTGTCTGATCATAATCGCCCTCCCTGCTTTTGTGTGTTCCGCTGCATGGCGGAAATCGTGACGAAATATCATGAAAAAAGCGCTGCAAAAAACCTGATTTTTTCATTACGGGCTTTCTGCAGCGCTGTATCCGCAAATTTCACATACCGCGAACGCTTCTTTTCTTATAATACATCTGAAAAATGTGGCCGCAGCCGTTTGAACACCTTCAGTCCCAGAAGCATCAGGACGACCGTAACTGCCCAGAAATAGACAGTCAGAGTCGGCCGCTCCCAGAACCAGTTTCCGGTCAGCATACTGTCCCGATAGCCGACCACAATATAATAGAACGGATTCAGCTTGAACAGCACCGCAATCCAGGGCGCTCTGGCCGTAAACATGGACTCATCGTACATGATCGGCACCATCCACATGCCGAACTGCAGGCAGATTCCCACGATCTGTGCCATGTCCTTGAAAAACACATGGATGGAACAGGTCAGGTAACTGAAGGCCAGCGCCAGCATAGATGCCGCAAAGGAATAATAAAGCACCTGAATCCAGGTCACAATCGGGAACCAGCCATAGCACAGATACAGGCCGAACATGATCAGCACAAAAAATCCATGAACCATTGCGCAGGAAATCAGCTTGATGACCGGCAGCATTTCCACCTGAAAGACGACCTTTTTGACCAGATAGCTGTACTCCTGAAGACATCCGGTCCCGGTATTCAGCGCCTCACTGTAAAAAAACCAGGGAACAATGCCTGGCACCAGCCACAGCACGTAGGGCGCCGGAACCGGCGGCGAGGATTTAAAGCCGTAAGGTCCGAAGATCAGGAAATAGATCAGCACGGTCACGATCGGCTGGACAAACATCCAGATCACGCCGAAATATGAACCCACAAACCGCTTTCGGAAATCCGCCTTCGCCAGATCCCAGATCAGTTTTCTTTTTTTCACGATCTCTTTGATCAGAGATATCACATAATTCATAACTTACAAGCTCCTGAACCGGCTTCGGTTAAAATTTAAAGGTATCCTTCAGTCCGCTCCACTTCTGGTCCTTTTCTGACTGAATCAGCTTCATTCCCTCCGGGATCGGCCACTCAATGCCGATATCCGGATCATTCCAGATCACACCGCCCTCATCACCCGGATGATAGAAATCCGTGCACTTGTAGGCAAACTCTGCCTCATCCGACAGAACCAGAAAGCCGTGCGCAAAGCCCTCGGAAATATAAAACTGCTTCTTATTCTCCGCCGTCAGCTCCACGCCGAACCACTTGCCGTAGGTCTCAGAATCGGCGCGCAGGTCCACCGCCACATCAAATACAGAACCCCGGATCACGCGGACCAGCTTTCCCTGAGGAAACTGCTTCTGGAAATGGAGTCCCCTCAGCACCCCTTTTACCGACATGGACTGATTGTCCTGAACAAACCGCATGTTCAGACCTTCCTCTTTGAAATCATTTTCATTATAGGTTTCCATGAAATAGCCTCTTTCATCCGGAAATACCTTCGGCTCAATCACATACAAACCCTGAATCCCGCATGGGGTTACTTTAATCTTGCTCATGACTCTTCTCCTTCTGAATCTTTCCTCTGTTCCTGCTTATCCGCGCTCACACGCCCGCTCTGAAAGCCGCACTACATGCAGAGCGGCACGATCACAGTCTGCCACAAGGTCGCCAGCAGAAGCACGGCGGATACAATCAATACTCCCGTATGATACCACATATTCCGGATTCGTGCAATGATCATCCTGGAATTTGGAATCAGGTAAAACAGATACAGGATCGGGAGGTAGTACCGGCCCTGCACCCCGGCAATCGTCAGCTGGCCCGGCACCGTATAAGCGATATACATGGAGGTCCAGATCAGCAGCGCACTGCCTCCCAGCATCAGAAAGATCCAGACCTTCTGTGCCGGTTTTAAGGTCTCCGGACTGGCTGCTCCCGTATCCGTGATCACCACATAAGCCGCCAGCCCCATAGCCAGCCAGGTAAACGGGCTGTCCGCCAGATGTCCCTGAACCGAGAAAATATCTCTTCCAAACAGCATCTTCGGCATAGATTCCAGGATATTGGCAAACAGGATCTTTAAATATCCCGCAAAATGTCCCAGAATGTAGCTCATCTGGCCCACCTCACTGGTTGCTCCTCCGCGGATGTCTCCCGTTTCCTTCGGCGCAATCAGCACCGGAAGCACAAAGGACGCCAGGAGTGCAGACAGCACCAGGAAGATTCCGGCGCGCATGAGAAGCTTCTGCTTTTTGTCCCGGAATTTCTTGGACGGCAGCAGAAGCGCAATCAGCACCATCGGAGCATATACCGCCTTGGCGCTGCAGCCCAGCACAAAACAGGTCAGAATCCACAGATAGGACTTCCAGGTAATCTTCTGTTCCGGATTCAGCACCTCCTTTAACAGACAGGCCGTTCCCAGATAAATCCAGCCGGTCACCCAGGGATCATAAGAATAGGTACACGCCAAAAAGAGGGAGGTCGGCATCAGACCGATCACCGACATGATCACCTTCCCCACCGGTGTCTTTTGAATGGCAAAATACATCAGTGCTGCATAAACAAACAGGTTTCCGAAACGTCCCAGCGTCAGCATCACACCCCAGGGCACATGAAAGCCCTTGCAGACCTTCAAAATCAGTGCCTGTCCCAGATATGCCGGAACGGTTCCGGCCGGAATCACCGGCTCCAGATGAATGTCCCCCGTCTTGTAATCTCCATTTTCATTTAGATAATCCCGAAGCGCTGCCTGCTCCGCTGCAGAACCAGGCTGATTTTCCGGCCAGGAATCCAGATTCGGCACCATCAGACTGAATACAGTCTGATTGATATTCATACCGTGAGGATAGCTGGCCATGCCCATGGCGCGATAAAGATGCGTTTCCTCATCGTACCCCACCTTGTTGGCCGGAATGGCACAGATCGTCAGAGCGCCGATGCTCAGCGCTGTTATGAGAAAGCCGGCCTCAATATGCTGTCCCAGATAAACACGGCACAGCCAGAAACAGGCGGCAAGTCCCAGAATCACCCAGAAAAATCCCAGGCGATACCAGTTCATGACCGGCACATTGCAAATATCAAAGCCGGTGATCCGAAGCGGTGTCGAGGCCGCCTCCTCCCGGGTTCCCGGCTCTCCAAGCTCACTTTTATCTACCGTCAGAACAATGGACTGCACCTTCTTTCCAATCTTCAGGCTGGAAAAATCCGCCAGCTTATTGTTGCGGTCCTCCAGAATCAGATCCTGATTCTCATCGGCCTCCCCGTATTCATTATAATAACAGACATATACCCTTGCATTCAGCAGATGATCATAATCAAAATGATAGACAAGGCGGTCAATATACACACCTCCGAATCCGATGCTTAAGGTTCCCCGGTCTCCGGTCAGAAGAAATCCGTCCTCCGTCTTCTCAAATCCGTCTGCCGCCACCTGCTCCATGGAAACCGGAGTAATTCCGCGGAATTCCGTCCTGAGCACCGGTACATTGCAGAGATATTCCAGGGCAATTCCCAGAAAAAGAACCAGAAGCACGGCAATTCCGTATTTCAGCAGTCTGGTCCCCCTCTCCGGCTGCATCCCGTTCTGCGTCTTTTTCTGCACCGTTTTCTGCATCTTCTTTTTCACATTTCCATTCATTCTTCCGTCGGGTCCCCTCCCTTCGCCTTTTCCTCCTGCTCCAGCTCATAAAGCGCCATCTTCTGCACCAGCTCCTTCAATTTGGTCTCCAGCTGGGAGATCCGCAGTGTCATGGAAAATACCCGCAGCAGCAGCAGGAAAATAATAAACAAAAACAGGAAATTCGTCGTTGCATAAATTCCCACCAGATGCGCCAGGAAATCCGCCACCGGCGGAAACAGGCTGAATACCACAAACATCAGGGATACCAACACCCAGAAGATTGCATCCTCAATCTGCAGCTTGGCTTTCCGTATCTTCTGTATCATCATCGACAGCGTCCCGACCGATACGCAAATCAGGACGACGCGAAGCATCATGGTCATCATCTTTCTTTATCCGCCCTCTCCCAATAATTCCGGTTCATGGTACACCAAAGCACAACCCGGCCCGGCAGATGCCGATAGCCCTTTCCGGCCCGGTAGCCCAGATATTTAAAACCGCTTTTTACAATCATCGCCGGCAGAAGCCAGGGCCGGCCGCTCCGAATCAGATAGGAAGCCGTCTTCTTCACCAGACGGATCCCCTCTCCTTCCGACGGAAGACCGCCGAACACCTCCGGATGATCTGCCTGGGAAACCGCCAGATCAAAATTCCGGCGAAACTGCTGCATACAGCTGTAATTATGAGAATGGATTACTCTCGCCTCTGCCTGATATACCACGGCGCAGCCGTTCTGAATCGCGCCGCCTGCAAAGATCATATCCTCATTAAAAATCGTCCTGCGGATAAAACCGCCCTGCTTTTCATAGATTTCCCGGTCATAGGCGCAGCATACATTGGAACCGAAATACGTCTTGATGCCAAGCTCCGGCAGATCCGCTTTTGTTTTCACCCGGCTTTCATCCGGGTAATTAAAGGCTCTGGTATACTTTTCCGCATACCCGCATTTCCGGTCCGGCAGCTGCCTTGCATATACCATGGCCGGCCGCTCTCCCTCCGGCCCCCGCTTTTCAAAGCCCTGGACCAGATATTCCACCAGATGCGTGTCATATGGCACCGCGTCATCAGTCATACACAAAAACAGCTCTGCATCTGAGAAGGATACGGCCCAGCGCCGGGTTCCGCCGTGGTCAAATTCCTCCTTCCGGATATGATGAACCTCCAGATTGGGAATTCCTCCATATCCGTTTTTATTCCAGTACCGCTCCTCCGTGTTGATTACAATCAGCTTCCCGATCGGATACGTCTGCTTTCCCAGCATGTTCAAAAGCCGGGCAAACTTTTTTCCCGGCTTGTAGGTCGGAATAATCACATCAATCGTCGGCCGTCTTTTCTCTGTTTCCATATCAGTCACCTGCTTTCCTTTGTTCCCGTTGTTTCCCGCAAAAGCCCTTTACCGCCCAGAAGCCAAAGCCCAGAACCTGCAGCCCCATAAACAGGCAGTAGGCCGTCGCTGCTCCCGGGATCTGAAATCGTTCTACCATCACCGGCGCAGTTATGGCCGCCGCTGACGCCACAACCGCATACACTGCAAAAATCTCTTTCTGGCGCCGCATGATCACCAGGCTGTAATACAGAAGGCTGGAAAATGCATAAATGCCTCCGCCCAGCACCACGATCACGAATGCCGGAAGATAGGAAGTCAGCGTGCCCTCATAGCCCTGTCCCAGCAGACGCTCCATCACCGACAGCACAAATCGCCCCAGAATCAGACATCCTCCCACTGCCAGTACCGTAAGACCGCCGATCACCAGACTGAGCTTTTTAAAAATCTGCCGAAATCCCTTGAAGTCGTCCTCATTCCAGCAGACCGTAAGTCTGGTTAAAAATGGCCGGATCACAAAATTCGCCACCAGATAGATCACCGAGGTCGGCATAAAAATCAAATTGAAATATCCGGAGGCCGCGTCATTCAGCCGTCCGTCAATGGCATACTTGGCCGCCGAAAAAATATAAAAATCCAGAAATACGGAGAAAAACAGCAGACCGGCCTGGGAAAACAGCTGTCTGGTGCTTCCCTTCCGGCGGCTGTAATCCACCTGCTCCAACGCCCCGACTGCCGGGCGGATGAACAGGCACACTCCGGCCGCCTGTGCTGCCACAGCCGCTGCGCAGGCCAGAACCAGATTTCCGGTTCCCGCAAGTGCACACAGAAACACCGCCACCGACAAACAGGTTCGGAAGGTATTGGATTTTCCCGTCAGATACAGACTTCCCTGCCGCTGAAATTCGGATTCATACACATCCGCGTAGCCGTCAATGATTTTATAGACCGCCAGCAAAAAAACAGCCGCCGCCTTTTGTGCCCCGTAAAGGCCCCGGACCGCCATCCCGCCTGCAAAAAGAGCCGCAGTCAGAAGGGCTGCTCCTGTCGTCAGCTTTCGGTGAAACCAGTATTCCCCGAATGAATATCCCCCCTGCTCCGGCCCGCCGTCCGTAATCTGGAACGGGCGCAGGCCAAAATATGCCAGGGTGAACATCTGCTGGCCGAAGGTAGAAAACCCCACGGCAAAGATTCCCCCGGCATCCTCACCGGCAATCCGCATGACCAGAAACGAAAGGACCATGCTGGCAAACGCATAGACAAAGCTTCCCACCATGTTCCAGATCATATTTTGTTTTTCAATCTGCTCCCCGTCGTACAGCAGAAATCTTGCAATTCGACTCATCAATCTTTATCCTCATACCCGCTTGCGGAAATTCTGTATCAGCAGAATGGAGGTCAGCATCCTTACCATATACTTTACCGCAACAGCAGGCTTTAAATAGCTCTCCCCAGCCAGACGTTCTGCCACCTCCACCGGAACCTCTGCGATTCTGGCACCCTGCTTCAGCAGAAACGAAATGGTATCCGGCTCCGGCCCGTAATTCAGGCGAAGTGCAAATTCCCGGATCATTTCCTGATTGAACATCCGCATACCGGAGGTCGGGTCTGCAATGCGCACTCCGGTAGTCATCCGAATCGCCGCCGAAATCAGCCGGCTTCCCAGCATCCGAAGACTGGCGTCCTTCGGCCGGTCCACAAAACGGGAGCCGATCACAATATCATAGCCTTCATCCATCTTTCGGCGGATTCCTTCAATATATTCCGGACGATGCTGCCCGTCGCCGTCAAACTGGATCGCATAGCGGTACCCTTTTTGATACGCATACTTCATTCCGGCCTGAAAGCATCCGGCCAGTCCTAAATTTACCGGAAGATTTAAAAGATGATAGCCGTTTGCCCGGCAGATATCCGCCGTATGGTCCGTAGAACCGTCATTGACCACAATATAATCCAGCTGCGGGAAATGTTCCTCCAGCTCGCCTACCACCTTTTCAATATTCTTTTCTTCATTATAAGAAGGGATAATCAGTAAAATCTCCTGCATAGCATTCTCCCCGTTTTACCGCAAAATAATATCACAAATTTCGTCCACAGCCGCAAGCGGCAGATCCGCATACATCGGCAGCGTCAGGATCTCTTCTGAAATCCGCTTCGCCACCGGCGTGTCCTCCGGACGGAAGCGTCCCTGATAACACCGATACGCATTCACACAAGGATAGAAATACTTTCGCGGATAGATTTCCTGTGCCTCCAGCTCGGCAAAGATCTGTTCCCGATCCTTGTAAAAGCCTTCAAAAACCACCGGCATGTAGGCATAATTCCGCCGCACCGCCGGATCATCCGGGCAGAAATGAATTCCCCTTACACCCTCCAGCCGTTCCCGGTACCGCTCATAAACCAGACGGCGCTTTTCAATCTCCCGGTCCACATATTTTAAATTGCAGAGTCCCATGGCTGCCTGGAATTCATTCATCTTTCCGTTTCCGCCCACCAGCTCCACCGTTTCCTCGTCCATGATACCGAAATTCTTCAGCCCGTTGATCTGATGTGCCATGGCCGGATCCCGGTAAGCCACCGCACCGCCCTCAATCGTATTATACACCTTGGTGGCATGAAAGCTGAACATGCTGGCATCTCCAAAAGAGGCTACGCCCTTCCCGTGCAGCGTTTCCCCGAAGGCATGTGCCGCATCATAAATCACCTTCAGCCCGTGCTTTGCAGCAATCTCCTCGATCTGCTCTACCTGACAGATGTTTCCATAAACGTGAACCGGAACAATCGCGCAGGTCTGGTCCGTAATCCGCTCCTCCAGCTGTCCCGCATCCAGTGTATAATCATCCGGGCGGATATCACAGAACACCGGAGTCAGGCCGTTCCGCACAATGGCATGCGTAGTGGAG
The DNA here is from genome assembly GCA_051878975.1 of Candidatus Caccovicinus sp. Classification (GTDB taxonomy): domain Bacteria; phylum Bacillota; class Clostridia; order Lachnospirales; family Lachnospiraceae; genus Caccovicinus. The sequence goes on along the minus strand of JBJELD010000041.1, from coordinate 32,046 downwards.
GCAAAGGTAAACGGCGTGGTAATCACTTCTCCGCTCAGACCGAACGCCTGGATCGTCATCTCCAGGGCCATATGCCCGTTTACAAACAAAGACAAATTCTGCACATCCAGATATTCCTTCAGCTCCTGCTCCAGTTTCTGGTGAAAATCCCCCATATTGGTCAGCCAGTGGCTGTCCCACAGCTCCCGGATCAGACCGGTATATTCCTCAAACGGCGGCATCGAAGACCTGGTCACGCGAATCGGTTTTCCATCTTTTTCCATCTTTTCCTCCTCCTTCCAGAAGTCTTCGCTGGTTTATTACGTTTTTCAGTCATAATCGTTACGATTTTACAATATCGCCAATTAAAAGTAAAGCTTCTCTTGCTTTTTTCCTTTAAATATATTAAATTATTACTTGTCATCTGAAACCACAGGAGAATCGTTCCGCGCAGCGGCTTCCGATTCTCTGCACAATAGAATTTTACCAGGAGGAAGAACTATGCACAACTTAAATCGTCTTTCAGCTGCACTTCTGCTGTCTCTTTCCATGGCTTCGGCCGGGACTATGACCGCATTTGCAGATGAAACCGTTGATTATTCCAATGTGGGGCCAGGCTTTGAAAACCCTTCCCCAGCCTCAACCAGCTCATCCGCAACTGTTATCATCCGGACAAATCCGGATGGAAATTCATCCGGTATTGTGGAATCTCTGCCGTCCGGCACTTCTCAGACCGGTCCGACGGAAAACGGTGACGCTCAGACCGGCACGACAGACAGCCAGCAGGCAGCTGTTTCCCAGGATACGCTCACCTTTACCTCTGATGATGAGGCCAATATCCGTGCTTATCAGCGGACACAGGAATACGGAGAAACCATTCCCTACATCGGCGCCAGTGCACTTCGCGCCGACGGCTACTGGACGCCGTCCTTCATTGGTGATGACACCATCCACAATCAGGGCAACGGCTGGTACTCCATGCAGATGGTTTTAAGAAACACGCTGGGAAATATTATTTACCGTACCTACTCCAGCACCACAGGCTGGTCTTCCTGGGTCATGAACGGCAAGGAAACCACACATCTGACGGACGGCTCTGCAATAGAAGCCGTTCAGGTCCGCCTGGACGGTGTAGTAAGCAATGATTATGATATCTACTATCACGCCACACTTTCCGACGGAACCGTATTAGACTGGGCAAAGAACGGTCAGACCTCCGGTGCCATGGCAAACGGAAAATGGATCATCGGCTTCCGGATGACGCTGGTTCCGAAGAACAGCCAGTTCCCGTACAGCACCGCAAAAACGCTGGAGGCTCCGGCCGGCACAGACGGCGTACAGTTCACCGGCGGACTGCCGACCTACCGGGACGGCAGCGGAAATCCATATACCGGCTGGGGCTGGGTAGAAAACCAGAGATACTATTTTGTCAATGATCAGGCCGTTACCGGCTGGCAGTACATTGACGGCTACAAATATTTCTTTGATGACAACGGTATGATGGTATCGGATCTGAGAAACATTCTCGGTGATGCCGGCCCTTACCTGTTAAAGATCAACCGGGTTACGGATACCTTAACCGTATACGCCCAGGACGGCGATAACGGCTACATTCTTCCGGTTGTATCCTTCTTAACTACTACCGGTGACGACACCCCGTACGGCACCTTCAAGATTCCGGCCAAGTACCGCTGGAGACTGATGTACGGCGATGTTTATACCCAGTACGCAATGCGTCTGAAGGATGGCTTCATGATCCATTCCGTCATCTATAACGAGCAGAATGAATACAGTCTGGATGCCAGTACCTACAACAACCTGGGCATCGGCCGTTCCCACGGCTGCACCCGTTTGAAGACCGGCGAGATGAAGTGGATCTACGACAACTGCCCGGTCGGCACTACGGTTATCATCTATGATTCCGAGATCAACGGTCCGTTTGAGGCACCGGTTCTGGATGCAACGATTCCGGACGATCAGAATTTTGACCCGACCGATCCGTCCATTCCGGAATCTGTAAGAACGCAGGCTGCTGCCGCCGCTCAGAGTCAGCATCAGACCGCTGCCGTTCCGATCCCGATGCCGTCTGAGCCGATCAACTAAGAAAAGCATTACATATTGGTTCCGTCTGCGGAACGCTCACGCCGCCGCTGCAAGCAGTGCTTGAATCGGCGGCTTTTCTTTACAACATCTCAGGAGGAATGTTTTTATGAAGCTTTCTATCATGCAGCCTTATTTTCTGCCGTATCTCGGCTACTGGCAGCTGATTGCCAGCGCAGATACCTTTGTCATCTACGACGATGTGAACTTTATCAAGGGCGGCTGGATCAACCGGAACCGTTATCTGTATCAGGGACAGCCGAAATATTTTCATATCAATATGTCCGGTGCCAGCCCGAACAAAAAAATCAATGAGATTGAGCTTCTGCAGGACCCGAAATACAGCCCTGCCAGAAAGCTTCTGTCCACCTTTCAGATGGCCTACCAGAAGGCTCCCATGTACCGGGAAGTCCTGCCTCTGCTGGAAACGATTCTCCTTCATGAGGAAACCAATCTGGCCCGCTATCTGGAATACTCCATCCGGGAAATGTGCCGCTGGCTGGAGATCCCCACAAAGATTCTGGTTTCCTCCCAGATTCCGGAAAAGAACAATCAGCTTGCAAAAGAAAAGAAAGTCATCAATATCTGCCACTGTCTCGGCGCAGACACCTACATCAATGCCTCCGGCGGGCGAAGCCTTTACAGTCAGGAGGAATTCAAAGAAGCCGGCCTGAATCTTTATTTTATCGAAATGAAGCCGGTGGAATATCCCCAGTTCGGCGATCCGTTCGTACCGGGCCTTTCCATCGTGGACGTTCTGATGTTCAATGACCGGGAAACGGTAAAAGAAATGCTTTCTGCATATACACTGGAGAAGTAAAATGAAAAATCAGAAAAGGAGCTCATCTGACATGAAGGAATATGGAGGCTACATCGAACTGGATACCTGCCGCGGACCGGAATTTTATCCGGATCTGCTGGCTTTGAACAGCGGACGGACGGCTCTGCGCTTCTGCATCCGATACCGTGGAATCAAAAAGCTGTACATTCCCTTTTTCTGCTGCTCCACCGTCCGGGAAGCCTGTGAAAAAGAGCAGATCCCCTTTGAATATTACCGGATCGACCGGAATTTTAAGCCCTTGCCTGACCGGGAGCCGGATGAAGGAGAGTGGCTTTATCTGGTCAATTTTTACGGGACACTGACCGATCAGGAGATCCTGGCACTCTCCGCCCGTTTTCCCAGGATGATCGCAGATTACACCCACTGCTTCTTCCGTCGGCCGCTTCCCGGCATTGATACGCTGTACAGCTGCCGGAAATTCTTCGGCGTCGCAGACGGCGCTTACTTCGCCCCAAAGGAAGGGAGCCCGGCGCCTTCTGCGCTTTTGTCCGCCTGGCAGGCTCTTCCTGAAGATGTCTCCTATGACCGGATGCACTTTCTGCTGGGCCGCTTCGAAGCGCCGGCCTCTGCATTCTACAGCGAATATGCCGCCAACAATGAGCGTTTTACCGAAGAACCCGTCAAGCGGATGTCAAAGCTCACGCACAATCTGCTGCGGGCCGTTGACTATTCCTTTGCCGAAAAACGCCGGACCGATAATTTTGCCTTCCTGCATGAAAGGCTGGAAATCAAAAACCGCCTGACACTGTCTCCGATCGCCGGTGCCTACGCCTACCCGTTCTGGTATGACGAAAACCGCATTCCCGGCGCGGTGATCCGCAGACGGTTAATTGAACACAAGATTTATATTCCGGTCCTGTGGCCGGAGGTTCTGGAACTCTGTCCGGAAGAAACCGCGGAATATCAGATGGCGCAGAACATTCTTCCGCTTCCCGTCGATCAGCGTTATACTGCCGCCGACATGGAGGAGATTCTGGAGATCCTGTCCGCCTCCTGGCAGGAATAAGGCTGCTTACCGGTTTCCAAAGCGTTCCTTCACGGTCCGGAACAGATACCAAAAGCTTTCCAGGCCAAAGCACCAGGAAAGACCCACATATCCTGCCACACCGCATATAATCTGCCCGGCCAGCCCCAGCAGTCCGGCCGGCAGGGCAAATCGCAGCAGATAAACGAAAGCTCCCATCACAAGCGACACCGCCAGGGCCGGCAGAATATCCTTCCACATCTGTCCGATCGAATAGCCCAGCAGCTTCTGGTTCGGCCATGCGTTGATAAAGGTGCACAGGAAATCCCCCACCGCCTTCCAGGCAATGAAGCTCAAGGCCCCGCAGCGCATGGTCAGAATCAAAATCATGATTCCTACTACTTTCTTTAAAATCTCCAGCTTCAGAAATACATCACTTCTTCCCATGGCATTCAGCGCCTGAAGATTCGCAATATCCATGGGCCAGACCGCATAGGCCATGCAGGAAATCTGCAGAAACGGCACACATTCCATCCATTTCTCTCCCAAAAGCACCAGCACCAGATTATCGGCAGCCGCCGCCAGACCGGCCATCATGGGCAGCACCAGAAATACACTGGTTTTGATTGCCCGGCGCAGCATACCAACGACCTGATCCGGATGCGTCTGATGCGCCGACAGAGCCGGAAGCATCACCGACTGGATCGCCGTGCCCAGATTGGTCACGATCAGCTTCGGGAACTGCTCGCCGCGGCTGTAAATTCCCATGGTTCTCTCATCATACAGCTTTCCCACGACCAGACCGTACAGATTCATAAACAGCGTATCGATCAATGCCGCGCACAAAAGCTTCCAGCCGAACCGAAACATGGATTCCACCCGCTCCAGGGCAAAAATCTTCCTGGGCCGCCATTCAATTACCGCAAACAGGACCACCATCAGAATCAGATAATAAAAAGACTGCTGACCCACCAGAGCCCAGACACCGAAGCCCTCCCAGGCCATCCAGACACCAACCGCCCCGGACACCAGCGCGGCCGTTACTGTAGAAATGCATAATCCCTTAAACTTCATCTGCCGGGAGACAAAGGCCGTCTGCACAGAAATAACCGCTCCCGGCAAGAGAACCAGAGACAGCACGCGTACGATCCCGGTCATTTCCGGATTTTCATAGAATGCCGCGATCCACGGCGCAGCCAGAAATAAAACTCCATAGATCACAGCCGCCGTCACCAGATTTACATAAAATACCGAGGAGTAATCTCTCTCATCCGCACTCTGCTTCTGAATCAGCGCTGTTCCGAACCCGTTCTGCACGATCACATTCGCAACGGTAACAAAGATCAGCACAATGTTGATCACGCCATATTCATCCGGCGACAAAAGCCGGGCAAGCAGGATGGAGATGAGAAACTGGATACCCTGAGAGCCGCCGTTCTCCATCACCTTCCAGAACAGGCCGTTTAAGACTCTCGTTTTCGTCTCCAGCTGTTCGTTTCTTTGGTTCTCTCTGTTTGATTCTCTTTTTTCCGTCATCTAGCAGCGGTCCTTTCCAAATACCAGCTTTCTTAAGCTGCGATACAGCCACGGCGCCTTCATCTCAAATTTGATGAAAAACCGGGTACGAAGATCCAGCTCCTTATAAAAGCTTCGATAGCCCGGAGCCAGCGCTTCCTTGTACTCCTTCACATTGATCAGCGTCAGAAAATCCATCCGGCGGCAGGCCCGCTCAATCGCCCGGTCATACTTTCCCTTCGTTTCCTTCGAAAACCCGCGGTACATCACCTTCATGGCGTTGTGATGGTCGATCAGATTCTGCTTGTAATTGCCCTGCTTCATCAGCGCACTCCAGGAAACCGATACGCCCTGCTGATAAACCGACATATTCCGGTCCATATAATAAACGGTCCCGTGCGCCGCCATGTGGATCTGGATCGGAATGTCTCCTACCGGACTGGCGTAATAATAATCCTGCAGATCCCGTGTATATTCCGTCCGGAACAACAGGGATGCCGTCGGATAATTCGAGGGCTTGTCGATCACCTCCTCCGCGGTGATCACCCGGTTTTTGTGATACGGTCGGATCTCCAGCGACTGGATGGCCTTCTCCTGCGTCTCAATTCTGGCCGCATGGAGACACATGGCACACTCCGGATGCGCTTCCATATAATCGACCTGCAGCTGCAGCTTCCGCTCATCCGTCCAGTAGTCATCCCCGTCGCACATGGCAATATATTTTCCCTTTGCCCGCGGATAATTGAAAAATCCTTCTACGTTATATTTCCCTTTGGAATACTGGTTTTCCGTCTGATAATACGGCTTGATAATATCCGGATACCGCTTCTCGTACTCCCGGATGATCTCCTGCGTCCGGTCCGTGGACGCATCATCGTATACCAGAATCTCAAATTTAAAATTGGTCTTCTGCATCAGAAAACTGTCCAGCGCTCTGGCAATATAAGCTTCGTGGTTAAACGTGATGCAGCTGACGCTGACCAGAATCTCCGATTCCTTCCTCTCTTCTATCAATGTTGCGTGATCCTTTCCATGTTTTTTCTCTGCAAACGCTCTTCTCTGCCGCCCGTACAGCAGCAGGCACAGCCCATGATAAGCCAGGCACATGCGGCGGCCTAAAAGCAGCGCCGCTGTCCGGTTCTTGATTCCCCGCGGCTTCATCCCATGCAGCAGTCTCTGAAATTCTTTCCGGTCGGCCAGCCCGCGGATGGACGCCAGACATTCCCGGCTGCTTTTCTCTGTCCGGTAATAAATATGACCTGCAAAGCCGCAGATGTGAAACAGCATCTCATTCTCCATCTCCCGGCGCACCCGCCCGGAGCTTTCCGCCCGCTGCAGAAACGCTTCCGCTGCAGAAAGCAGCAGAAAACAGCTGTCCACTCCTTCCGGATGATAACGGCTGATCTGACTGTCCCCCGGACTGTTCTGCCAATAATACAGATAGCTTCCCGGAATACAGGCAATCCGCTGACAGCAGGTCAGATATCGGATGCAGAACCAGATATCCTCGTTGATGGAAAATCCCCCTGGATAGGCCAGCTTATGCCTGCGCAGCACCGGCACGGAATACAGCTTATTGCTCTGGGTCCGCAGCATCAGATTCCGGTAAAGCAAAAGCAGCATTTCCTCAGAAAATTCGTGAAGGCTTCCGCTCCAGCTCTCCTTCAGCGCATGCACCTGCGGCGGCGTGCCGTCCGCAAATACCCGCTCAAAGCCGCAGATGGCCGCCTGAGCCTGACAGCTCCCCGCCGCCTGCAGCAGGTCCCGCACCATGTCCGGATGAATGTAATCGTCCGCATCGATCAGCATCAGCCAATCCCCCTTCATCGCTTCCATGCCTGCGTTTCTGGCGCTGGCCACGCCGCCGTTTTCCTTGTGAAGCACCCGGATCCGGCTGTCCTTCTCGCCTTCTCTCCGGCAGATTTTCAGAGAATCGTCCGAAGAACCGTCATCCACCAGGATCAGCTCCAGATTTTCATAGCTCTGCGCCTGCAGAGACCGGATGCATCTTGTCAGATATTCTTCTGAATTGTAAATCGGGACCACGATCGAAACCAGGTCTTTTTCCATGCCGAACGCCTCCTGTCCTTTCTTCTTCATCTGTGCTTCGCAGCCAGGCCGTAAAGCCAGATCTCCAGCCGCACTGCCTGAAAAAACATTTTCACAATCCACTCTTCTGCCGGATTGATCTTCAGATAATGTTTATAATAATACAGCGCACTCTGATTTCTCAGCTTCTGCCGCTTCCATGCATCATCCAGCGTTTTGGAGATGCTTTCTGAGTGACGGTGCACATACCGCTCCGACTGAAGCAGCACCGTCCGATACCCCCGCTCCAGCATCCGCCAGGCCAGGATCTCCTCCTCATTGTAGAGGAATACGCCTTCATCATATCCGCTGCATTCCATCATTTTCAGCGCATCAACCATCAGCATGGAGCCGTGAACCACATCCACATAAACGGCATTTTTTCCCTCAAAATACGATTTTCCATATTCCAGAAAGCGGCCAAACAGACGCCGGGAAACCGGCCCGCTTCTGGCCAGATGTCCCCACAGGCCGAGAAGCGGCCATCCGTTTTTCTGCACGCCGAAAACCGGATCCTCCATGGCAGCTGCCGCCACCCCCAGATTCGGGTGGGTTTCAAATAAATGCGCCAGATGAGAAACGGTTCCCTCAGAAAATTCCACATCCGGATTGGCAATCAGCACATAATCCATCTGCAGCACCTCATAAGAATAGTAGATGCCCAGATTATTTCCAGCGCCGTAGCCTCCGTTCTGTTCGGCCCTCAGCACCACGATCTTATTCGGATCCAGCTTCTTCGCCAGTGCCTGAAGACGCTTTGCGGAAGAATCCGTGGAGGCATTGTCCACCAGCACGACCGCATCCAGACTGCGGTACCGGTAGATCCTCTGCACCAGTCTCTCCGTCGTATCCGCATCATTGTAATTTAATATCACACAGCTGACTTTCTTTTCCCTGCCCATTGCTTCTTTTATCCCTGCTTTCCTGCTTCGATTCCGCTTGATCCCGCTCCGGCTGTTTCCGGCTCCCTGCAATCCGTTCTGCCGCCCCGGCGTTCCACCAGCCGCATCCCGAACCTCCTGCTGACTGCCCTTCTCGCAGGCGGACAGATCCAGGTCAGGTAGTCCATCAGGTGATAAGCCAGAAGATACACCCGCTGCCGAATGCCGCCCCGCTCCTTCGGTGTCCCTTTCCATGGCGTCAGCTCCAGATACTGCTCATAGGCCAGGCGGTAATGACCCAGATTTCCTTCTTTCCACGGACGTTCATCCCCCGCATAGTGGAGGACAGCCGGATGACGTTTTGCCCTCTTAAACATAGACTTCGGCACAGCCCGATAAGCTGCCGACTGCCCGACCAGATCTCCGTAATGGAAATACCGGTAATTGGTAAAGAAGTTATATCGCGGAGACAGGGCCTTGATCTGACCCCGGAATGCCCCGTTTAAAGTATCCTGATCGCAGGCAAAGGCTTTTCCGCCAAGCGCCCGGTAAAATTCCAGCAGACAGCTTTCCGCATTCTGCTCCCGCCATTTCCGGACATCAATCAGCAGCACGCCGGAATTAAAATAAGGTTCCTTTTCGCCCAGGCCGATGGATTCCTTTACCTCCCGGTAAATGGTAGGCTCCATCACAGCACCGAACAGCCTTCCTCCAAGCTCCGTCTGCCAAAGCTTTCGAAGCGAAGACAGCACCACCGTATCACAGTCCAGATACAGGACCCGCTCCACCTCCCGGGGAAGCATAGTCCCTATAAACAGACGCCCCATGGCGCTGATATCAAAAGCACCGGTATCCACCTCATAAGGAAACCGTTCTTTCAAATCCCCCATGGGCAGAAATATCAGTTCCCGGTCAAAATGTGCCGCGATCTGCCCAAGCTTTTCCCGGTTCTCCTCCTCGATTCCCACATCCAGCACAAACACGCGAATCCGCTCCATCACCTGATTGCGGTCCATCAGCGAATACATAGATACGCCAAGATGTCTGGCGTAATTGTCATTTGACGCATAAACAACATCCATTTTCTTGTGACCTCTCATTCAGAAAACTGACTTTTTTAATGTGGGGGGCAAAAGGTATTTTGACCCCTCTGATACCGGATTGCTCCGTACTCCGTACTCCCGCAATCCTCATGTACATTCTACTATATTTTTGACCTTTGGTGAAGCCCTAACAGGAAAGCAAAAAAGCTTCTGCAAAACAGATGCTGACGAACCGTCTGTTTTGCAGAAGCTGCCTCGTTTTCCTTCCTCTCATTCTTTTGCCAGTGCTTCGAGAATATCCGCACATTTATCGATTCCAAAGGTGGAACTGCTCAGTGTGATGTCATAGAATTCTGCCGCCCCGAAGGTAGTCTTCGTGTGGTAATAGCAGTACTTCTGTCTGGTCTTATCCACCGCTTTCGTGTGCTCCCGCACCTGCTCCTCCGTCATATCCGGCATCTTCGTCATCATTCTTCGAACTCTCCAGTTAAAGTCTGCATGAATGAACACATTCAGAACGTTGTCGTATTCCTTCAGGATCGTGTTGGCATTCCGGCCCACAATCACGCAGCGCCCCTTCTCGCCGATCTTCCGGATAACCTCCTTCTGGGCCTCAAAGATCTGATCGCTCAACGGACGATTATAGAAATCAAACAGACTCTGGGTAAAGCCAAAATTCAGCGGTACCTTCTCATCCCACTGAATCAGACTGTAAATGTCCACATTAGAATCTGCAGCGGCCTTCAGGATGATCTCCTTATTGTACAATTCGTAGCCGAGCCGTTCTGCCAGCTTCTGGCCAAGCTCGCCGCCCCCGGCGCCGAACTCACGGCTGATGGTGATGATCTTTTTCATGGTAATCCCCTCCGAATAAAATGAAAATTTACAGAACCTTATTCAGGAAATCAATGGTTCTGGGTTCCTTCGGATGCAGAAGCACCTCCTCCGGTGTTCCCTGCTCCACAATATAGCCGCCGTCCATGAAGATAACCCGGTCTGCCACCTCTCTGGCAAAGCCGATCTCATGGGTCACCACTACCATCGTCATACCGGAAGCAGCCAGCTCCTTCATAACCGCCAGGACCTCTCCGACCATCTCCGGATCCAGCGCGGAGGTCGGTTCGTCAAACAGCATGATATCCGGATTCATAGCCAGAGCGCGGGCGATCGCCACCCTCTGCTTCTGGCCGCCGGAAAGCTGTGGCGGATAAACGTCCGCTTTGGAATCCAGACCGACCCGCGCAAGCAGCTCCATGCCCTTTTTTCTGGCCTCTTCCTTCGTCATCTTTTTCAATTCCACCGGTGCCAGCATGATATTCTCCAGAACGGTCATATGCGGAAACAGATTAAAATGCTGGAACACCATGCCTACGTTTTCCCGGACCTTATTGATATCGATCTTTTTATCGGTAATATCGTGGCCGTTTACCACCACCTGGCCGCCGGTAATGTCCTCCAGACGATTTAAGCACCGGAGAAATGTGGATTTTCCGGAACCGGACGGGCCCAAAAGAACCACAACCTCTCCTTCCCGGATATCCGCATCGATATGCTTTAAAACCTCCAGCTTTCCGAAGCTTTTCTGAAGTCCTTTTACATGAATTTTCACATTATCTTGTATTGCCAACGTTGATCCTCCTCTCAATCCGCTTTGCCACCTTGGACAGCGTGACGATCACAACCATATACATCAGTCCCACAATGCCCCAGACCTGAAGCGCCTTGAAGGTATTGCCCACGATGATATTTCCGGCCTTGGTCAGTTCCGGAAATCCGATTACGGACAAAATGGAGGTGTCCTTTAAGGAAATGATGAACTGGTTGATGATGGAGGGGATCATGGTACGGATCGCCTGCGGCAGAATCACCTTCTGCATGGATTTTCCGTAGCTTAAACCCAAGCTTCTTGCAGCCTCCATCTGTCCCTTGTCCACGGACTGGATGCCCGCGCGGAAGATCTCCGCCATGTAGGCACCTGCATTCATGGAAAGGGCAATGGTGCCGGCCACAAGAGCGCTCATCTTAAAGTTGGACGCTCCCATGGCCTTGATTGCCATCGGAATACCGAAGTAAATGAAGTACGCAAGTACAATCAGCGGAACGCCCCGGATGCCGTCCACATATACCGTGCCGACAAAATTCAGGATTTTACTTTTGCTCACATTCATCAATCCCACGATCAGACCGATGATAAAGGCAAAAAACAGTGATAACAACGTCAAAAGCAATGTCTGTCCCAATGCCTCAAGCAACATGGGCGTATAACTTCTCAGGATGTCCGCCACCTGGGTCACCTCCTATTTCTTCGTCTGCATTATTTCGTGTAGGAATCTACGATCTCCTGGAACTTTCCGTTTGCCTTGATGTTTGCCAGACCGTCATTGAACATCTTTAACAGCTCTGCATTCTTTCCGGCTGCTACTGCAAAACCGTAGGAGGAACCTGCTGCAGTCATGCCCTCCGGAATCTCCATCGGAGCGCCCTGCTGAATGTTATAGGCCATAACCGGATAATCCTCAAAGCAGGCAACGGTATTTCCCAGCACCACATCCTGGTACATGGTCGGGGAATCCTTGAATTCCACAATCGTGAAGCCGTACTGATCCGCAATGGACTTTGCATAATCTGCTCCGTTGGTTGCCGTCTTAACCGCTACCTTCTGTCCGTTCAGATCCTCATAGGACTTTACGGAGGAGCCCTGTGCCACAGCCATGGTTACATCCGCGTTAAAGTATGCCTCGGAGAAATCAAAGGTTTTCTTTCTTTCCTCCGTAATAGACATGCCGGCAATCACACCGTCTGCCTGTCCGGACTGTACCGCAACCAGCGCTGCGTCAAAGCCCAGAGAGTTCAGCTCATACTCAAAGCCCTGATCCTCTGCAATGGCAGCCAGAATATCCACATCGATGCCCACAAACTGGTTGTCCGCATTGGTAAACTCAAATGGCGGGAAGGTGGTATCCGTTGCGATCACATACTTCTTGCCGGCACCGGTACTCTCTGCCGCAGTCGTTTCTGCAGCCTCTTCCTTCGTCTCCGCTGCCGTGGTCTCTGCTGCAGTCGTCTCTGCAGCTGCTGTGGTCTCTGCGGAAGAACCGCCGCAGCCAGCCAGAAGGCTCATTGCGGTCACAACACTTAAGGTCAATGCAACTAATTTCTTCATGATCTTTCTCCTCTTTTCTTCCGGTCTTATTCTCCCCGGATTATTCTGATGAAAAACAAAACGCCGGGCACAGCTGCTTTTCCAACTTTGTCAACGGCGTCATTCATCATGAATGTAATTATAGTTTTTTTGCAGGCATTTGTCAAGGACAGGGCCGGAACCGGCAAGCCATGCATCCTCTTTACTTTACAAAATAAACAGCAGCCTGCTATTTTTGAGTGCAGGCTGCTGTCTAAACTTTATTTTATTAATAGAACAAACGGTTCACCGCACTGAAGATGCCGCGGATGGAAGACCGGGTAATATTGGAGCTGATACCTACGCCGTAGGTTGCCTTGCCGGTTGCCATATCCAGTACATGGATGTAGGATGCAGCCTGTGCGCCGGAACCGGAGCTTAATGCGTGCTCAGAATAATCCATAACACGGATCTGGATGCCCAGTGCATCCTCCAGTCCTCTCTGAACTGCATCGATCGGACCGTTTCCTACGCCCTCGAACGTCTTCTCAATACCATGATCGGTGTAGGTCACCCTTGCCAGCGTTGCAAACTCACCGTTACCGGTATCCGCATCGGAAATCCGGCACTTTCTGAAATGCATCGGTTCTTTTCTGTCCAGATAATTCTTCTTGAACTCCGCCATGATCTGCTCCGGAGCAACCTCACCCTGCTGCTCGGAAATCTTCTGGATCACATCGGCAAACTCCTTGTGCATGCCCTTCGGAAGCTTGAAGCCGTAGAAGGTGTCCATCACGAAAGCTACGCCGCCCTTGCCGGATTGGCTGTTGATGCGGACGATCGGCTCGTACTGACGGCCGATATCGCTCGGATCGATCGGCAGATACGGAACCTCCCAGTACTGTCCCTTCCTCTCCTTCATAGCCTGCATACCCTTGTTGATCGCATCCTGATGGGAACCCGAGAATGCGGTAAACACCAGCTTTCCGGCATACGGATGGCGCGGCGGAATCTCCATCTTGGTGCAGCGTTCATAAACCTCTGCGATCTCTCTTACATTCTCCACGTTTAATTCCGGATTAATGCCCTGAGAGAACATATTGTACGCAAGCGTCATCACATCCACATTTCCGGTACGCTCGCCGTTTCCGAACAGCGTTCCCTCCACACGGTCTGCGCCTGCAAGCAGGGCAAGCTCGGTAGCCGCAATGCCGGTTCCCCGGTCATTATGCGGATGCACACTTAAGATGATGCTTTCCCGGTTCTTAAAATGCGTGTTCATCCACTCGATCTGGTCTGCATACACGTTCGGGGTATTCATCTCTACCGTGGAAGGAAGGTTCAGAATGATCTTCTTATCCTTTGTTGCCCCCCAGGTTTCCTGAACAGCCGTACAGATATCCAGTGCAAAATCCAGCTCGGTTCCGGTAAAGCTTTCCGGAGAATACTCTAAAAGAATCTCGCCGTCGAAATCAGCCGCGTACTTCTGAACCAGCTTCGTTCCGATAATGGCGATCTCCTTGATCTCCTCCATGTCCTTATGAAATACCACATCTCTCTGAAGAGTTGAGGTCGAATTATAAATATGTACTATCGCCTTCTTAACGCCTTTTAACGCCTCGAAGGTTCTCTTGATCAGATGCTCCCTGCACTGAACCAGTACCTGAACCACAACATCATCCGGGATCAGCTTCCGGTCTACCAGCTGGCGAAGGAAGTCAAACTCGATCTGAGAAGCAGCTGGGAAACCAACCTCGATCTCCTTAAAGCCAAGCTTTACCAGCATATTGAACATCTCAATCTTCTCTTCTACTACCATCGGCTCAACCAGCGCCTGATTTCCGTCACGAAGATCCACGCTGCACCAGATCGGCGCCTTCTCGATCTCCTTGTTCGGCCAGGTTCTTTCCGGGAAGTCCACTACAGGAACTCGTTTGTATCTCTGATAATTTAACATGATCTTTTCCTCCATTTTCACTCCAAAACATTCATTCCATTCATCGATGCTGCTGATTTTCTTCTTCTGCTAGCCCATGCAGGCCGGCAGTCGATCCGTCACGCAATGATGCTTTGCAATGAACCACGAAGTGATTACAGGTCTAACCCCATCTTTCATCATTCCTTTTTTATAAATTCGCCCTTGACAGCGTTCTTTTATTATAACATATGGTTTTTTTCATGGCAATCTTTTTCGGCCGGATTCCAATGTAATTCCGGTGAAATCCTGATACAGAATTTCCGGAATTACTCTGCAAAATGTCCCTGCGCCTTCATCACGGCGATCACCTGGTCCACCTTGCTCTCACAGAGCTCATGGGACGCGGCCTCCACCATCACCCGGACAACCGGCTCGGTTCCGGACTGACGAAGAAGGATCCGTCCGTCATCTCCCAGCTCAGCAGCCACCTTTGCCACCTCAGCCTGCACGGCCTCGTCATCCTGTGCCGCCTTCTTATCCTTTACCCGTACGTTTTTCAGAACCTGCGGATAGATCTCCACCTCAGAGGCCAGCTTCTCCAGAGTCTGCTTCTTCTCCAGAATCACTTCCATCACCTTTAAAGAAGTCAGAATTCCGTCTCCGGTGGTCGCATGCTTGCTGAAAATAATATGTCCGGACTGCTCACCGCCCAGGCCGAATCCGTTTGCAGACATGTTCTCATACACATATTTATCACCCACCGCCGTCTTTTCGTAGCGGATGCCTTCCCGGTCAAAAGCCTTGTACAGACCGAAATTGGACATGATCGTGGTCACCACCGTATTGTGAGGCAGGGTTCCCTGCTCCTTCATATATTTTCCGCAGATGTACATGATCACGTCGCCATCTACCAGATTTCCCTTCGCGTCCACAGCCAGGCAGCGGTCTGCATCCCCGTCATAGGCAAAACCTACATCGCAGCCGGTCTCCACCACAAACTTCTGAAGTCCCTCTATATGCGTCGAACCGCAGCTGGTATTGATGTTGACTCCGTTCGGCTCCATGTTGATCACATGCGTCTCCGCGCCCAGCGCGTCAAACACATTCTTCGCAATAGAGGAAGCACTTCCGTTTGCACAGTCCAGAGCCACCTTCATATTCTTAAAGGAACGGGTTGCAATGGAAATCAAATATCCGATATAGCGGTTCCGTCCTGCGGAAAAGTCGGTTGTACGTCCGATCTTATCCCGTTTTGCCAGCGGGAGCTCCCCGATCTGACCATCCAGATACTTTTCAATTTCCAGAATCACGCTCTCTTCCAGCTTTTCCCCATTCCCGTTAATGACCTTGATTCCATTGTCATAGTACGGGTTATGGCTGGCAGAAATCATGATGCCGCAGTCAAAGCCCTCCGTCCGCACCACATAGGACACACTTGGAGTCGTGGTTACATGCAGCAAAAACACATCTGCGCCGGAAGCCGTCAGTCCGGCCACCAGAGAATACTCAAACATATAGCTGCTTCTTCTGGTATCCTTGCCGATTACCACCCGACACCGGGTATCCGCATTCTTCTGTCCGTAATACCAGCCCAGGAAACGCCCTACCTGATATGCATGCTCTACCGTTAAATTTACATTTGCCTCCCCGCGAAAGCCATCTGTTCCAAAATATTTTCCCATTCTGATCAATCCAATCCTTTCACCATAAATCCTTCCATGCCGGAAATGCACCGAAAAAAGCCTGATTACCGGCTGTTACCAGGTAATTTCCTTTAAATAGCGTTCCAGCGCATCCTGCCAGGTGGGAAGAGGCTGGAAACCATTTTCAGCAATGCGGCTTTTATCCATCCGGCTGTTGTGCGGCCGTTTTGCCCTGGCCGGAAACTGATCGCTGGTAACTGGAGTGACCTTTACTTCCTCCATCCCTGCCGCTTTAAAAATCCGGCAGGCAAACTCATACCAGCTGCACAGACCCTCATTCGTCACATGATAGCAGCCGTACCTGTCAGTCTGAATCATATCCACCACCAGACGCGCCAGGTCATAGGTGTAGGTCGGAGAACCGACCTGATCATCTACCACGCTGACTGCCCCCCGCTCTTTTCCCAGCCGGAGCATAGTCCTGATGAAGTTCTTTCCGTTCACGCCAAACACCCAGGCAATGCGGAGAATAAAGTACTTCTGCAGCAGCTCCTCCACCGCAAGCTCACCTTCATATTTGGTCTGTCCATATACATTTAACGGTTCCCGCCTGTCGTCCGGCTCCCACGGACGGGTTCCCTCGCCGTTAAATACATAGTCGGTGCTGAAATACATCATCTTGATATCCAGCTCCCGGCAGACTTCGGCAATATTCCGCGTGCCGTCTGCATTGACCTTCCGGCACAGTTCCTCATTCTCCTCTGCTGCATCTACTGCAGTATATGCGGCACAATGCACGACGGCATCCACCTCTGCCGATTTTATTACGGATTCACAGGCTTTTGCATTGGTAATGTCCATTTCCTCCACATCCACACCGACTGCCTCAATGCCCCGCTTTTCACATTCCTTCACCACGTCATAGCCCAGCTGGCCCTTGACACCGGTCACTAAAATTCTCATGGCTGCCTCCATTCTTCAGCGAATCTTCCCGTTTCTGCAGCTTTTCTTCTGCAGATTCCTTTCTTTGGATTCCTTTCTGCTGACTGCTTTCTGAACCTTTATTTCTGCAGGCGGTTTCCGTACATCTTGTCAAAATAGCTGCTGTATTCGCCGCTTAAAATGTGCTTCCACCAGTCCTGATTGTCCAGATACCACTGAATGGTCTGCTGAATGCCGGTATCAAAGTTATACTGCGGCTTCCAGCCAAGCTCAGTCTCCAGCTTGGTCGGGTCAATAGCGTATCTCCGGTCATGGCCCGGACGGTCCTTCACGAAACGGATCAGCGATTCCGGCTTGTCAAGCGCCTTCAGGATGGTTTTTACCACCTCCAGGTTGGTGCGCTCATTGTGCCCGCCGATATTGTAAACCTCGCCGACCCGTCCGTTGTGGATAATCAGATCGATCGCCTGACAGTGGTCCGATACATGCAGCCAGTCGCGGACATTTTCTCCAGTACCATACACCGGAAGCTCCTCATCCGCCAGCGCACGGCTGATGATAAGCGGAATCAGCTTCTCCGGGAAATGATACGGGCCATAGTTGTTGGAGCAGCGGGAAATGGTGACCGGCAGCCCGTAGGTCCGATGATAAGCCAGCACAAACAGGTCGGCACTGGCCTTTGCGGAAGAATAAGGGCTTGAGGTATGCAGCGGTGTCTCCTCCGTAAAGAACAGATCCGGACGATCCAGCGGCAGATCGCCGTACACCTCATCGGTGGATACCTGATGATAACGCTGGATGCCGTACTGATTGCAGGCATCCAGAAGTGTGGTGGTTCCCATCACATTGGTGCGGACAAAAATTTCCGGATCCGTGATGGAACGGTCCACATGACTTTCCGCCGCAAAATTTACGACCATATCCGGCTTTTCCTTCTCAAACAGATCAAAGATAAACCTCCGGTCCGCAATGTCGCCTCTCACGAATTTATAATTCGGCTTATCCTCTACCAGCTTTAAATTTTCCAGGTTGCCGGCATAAGTCAAAAGATCCAGATTGATGATCATATCATCCGGATATTTGTTTACCATGTGATGCACAAAATTGCTTCCGATAAATCCGGCACCGCCGGTTACAATGATTTTCATATAGATTGGCTCCTTCTTTTTTCTTTCTTCATCGCTTCAGTCTGCTTCATTTCTTCGGTCATCATTCATTTTCTGCCCGACTGCCGCGCTTATTTCCAGGTTTCATGCAGCTTATCCACATACTTGCCGTCCAGGACATCCTTTAAATATTTTCCGTACTGGTTCTTCTTCAGCACCTCGTAGGTTTCCATCACCTGATCGGCCGTAATCCAGCCGTTTAAATAGGCGATCTCCTCCAGGCAGGCGATCTTGCGGTGCTGATGCGTCTCTACAGTCTTGACGAAATTCGTGGCCTCCACCAATGATTCGTGAGTTCCCGTATCCAGCCAGGTAAAGCCCTGGCCTAAAAGCATCACATCCAGTTCGCCGTTTTCCAGATAAATCCGGTTTAAGTCGGTGATCTCCAGCTCGCCTCTTTTTGACGGCTTCAGGTTCTTGGCGTACTCCACGACCTTATTATCATAGAAATACAGGCCGGTCACACAGTAATTGGACTTCGGATGCTGGGGCTTCTCCTCAATGGAAATGGCCTTTCCATCCTTGTCAAACTCCACAATGCCGAACCGCTCCGGGTCATCCACATAATAGCCGAACACCGTCGCACCCACCGGCTTGGCGGCCGCTGCCCGCAGACTCTTCTTCAGGCCGTGTCCATGGAAAATGTTGTCGCCCAGCACCATGGCAACGGAATCGCCGCCGATGAAATCTTCACCGATAAGAAAGGCCTGTGCCAGTCCGTCCGGGCTTGGCTGCACCGCATAAGAAAGACGAATGCCGAACTGGCTTCCGTCCCCTAAAAGCGACTCAAACCGCGGCGTATCATCCGGCGTGGAAATAATCAAAATATCACGGATACCTGCATTCATCAGAACAGACAGCGGATAATAGATCATAGGCTTGTCATAAATCGGAAGCAGCTGCTTCGAAGTCACCTTGGTCAGCGGATACAGTCTGGTTCCGCTTCCTCCTGCTAAAATAATTCCTTTCATCCGTAAATCCCTTCCCTTCTTCTCTTCCAATTCCTTTTCTTTTATCAGCGTCGGCGGACAGGGGGCAGCACGCCTCAATCCAGGTGATTTCGTCCTTTCTCCAACCGTGTTGTCCCCTGTTCACCGACGCTATAATATCATCATAAAGGATGACGTAAGGTAACTGTCAAGGAATATTTTCAAAAAGCCTTCTTTTTTTCTGCGTCTTACATTGGTGTACCGGCTTCAGTCAGATTTCCATCCGGATCATAAAAGCGAACCACCTTTTGTCCCCGGGAAGCCCCTGTCCCCTCACGCTTCACATATGCTTCACATACTGCCCGGCTGCCGTTCCTGCCTCGGTTCCCACCTCATTGTAGGCCGTCTGAAAATAATGAAATTCATCCTTCATCAGGCCGCGGGCTTTCATCGTTTCAAAGCTGCGGGACACCAGAACCACATGTTCTTCCTCCCGGGCCAGCTCTTCCTGCGCCTTCATGATCAGCCGGTAATCGTTCGGCCCATCCCCATTGTAATGCCCGATCTTGATCAGGAAGCAGCGCTCGATCCCCTGCTGCCGCATTACCGAAAACATCCGTTTGAACGCCGCCTTATAGTCTGCGCCGGAAAGCCCCAGATCTCCATCCGTCTCTCCCTGGCACCAGAGCATGTAACGATGACGGATCGTCCAGCCCTCCCGACTTAAAAAGGCTTCCGCTGTTTTCATCCGCCCAATCGTATCGTTCAGATACGCTCCGCCGGGCTGCCATTCACCAATGCTGCTGCCGCCCTTGGAAGCCGATACCCCCACAACCGGAACCCCTGCTGCCGCATAGTACGCATTGATGAAAGCCGTAACCAGAGAGCCGGTCTTCCGATCCTCATGGATTCCTTGAAGATTGTTTTCTTTTACTCCAAACGGCTCCGCCGCCGGATACAGCTTCGTCGGATCCGATATGGCCCGGAATTCATATCCGGCCCCCGGCGTCAGCTGCGGCGCCGGCTCCGGCCATTTTTCCGAGCAGATTCCTCTGCCCGCCATATTCGATTGTCCCATAAACAGAAACAAATCAATCGTTTTTTCCATTTTCATATCCTCCAGTCAAATACAACATCCTTAAAACCATACTTCCGTTTATTATACCCGTTCTGTAAGTGGGTTACAACCGGAAAACGGTACAATCCCCCGGCAATCCCCGAAAATATAAAAAGAGCCCCGGAAAAACGTTCCCGACGCTCTGAACTGCAGTGCTTCCTATTTCGTTCTTGTTTTACTTCCGGCAGCAAAATACGCCGGCATCCTTTGTAATCCGAAATGCTTTCTTTTTCTCCAGCTTCTTCTGAATATATTCCCGGAACTCGTCGTACCGCCCCTGAATATACTCCCGCTGATTTCCATGACAGGACAGGATATAGTCAATGATCGGCTGCGCTTCCGTCACCACCAGTTCATCCTCATATCGCTCCAGCCGGATCTCCGAAAAATAACGCCGCAGGATCTTTTCCCCGTTTTCCAGCCCGAATACATCGCTTAACGGCACCTCCGACAGACTGATGCGCTCGTCAAAGCCTTCCGCCAGATCTGAAATCTCCTGCATATGCCGCTCACCGTAGGTACTGCATACCAGATATCCCTCCGGCTTGAGCACCCGACAGACCTCCGACAGAGCCTGATCCAGATCCTTTACATAAAACAGCACATGATTTGCCGTCACCCGGTCAAAGGAATGCCCGGAAAGCGGTATCTGATGACAGTCAAATACCCCGTATGTAAACCAGGAAGCATGCCCGCGAAGCCGTTCCTTGGCATCCTGAATCATTCCGGCCGAAATATCGGACAGATAGATCACTCCCGGCTCCATGCCGCCGTCCTGCTCCTGCTGCTTCAGCGCCTTCAGCTGTGCCAGATTTTCCGCCCACAGCTCGCCGTTTCCGGCTCCCAGCTCCAGAAGGCTCATTCCCGGCTGCAGGCGAAGCTTCCGGTACAGCCAGCAGAACCAGCCCTCCGCATTTACGCCGTAATCCCGGTGCAGACGGATCCGGACACTGGTATTGGCTCCGGTCCGGTACTGTTCAGCCAGACTTTTTTCCATGTCGATCAGATGGATCAGATGAAGAATCGTCTTCCAGTCCACCTCTCCGGTCCGGCCGATCATGCGGGAAGCCTCCGTCAGCGACTCCTCCACCGTCAAAAGACTCTCGATCTTCTTTTTTACCAGGTCCAGCTGCAGCTCCAGCGAACGGCGCACATAATCCTGATCGGTGTCGTTCATGGAAATTTCCTGAATCTCGTCCAGAGAAAAGCCCAGATACTTCAGGGTCAGGATCTTCTGCAGCTTTGCAAAATCTCCGTCTGTATACAGACGATAGCCGGATTCACTCATATGAGAAGGCTTCAAAATTCCCTGCTTGTCATAGTACCGGATCGTCCGCACCGACACACCGGCTTTCCTGGCGAACTCTCCGGTGGTATAAATCGTTCCTTTCATTGGCTTATGCTGTTTCCTGCAGCCTGCTCAGCTTCGCTGCCTGATCTGCCGTGATCAGCGCATCCAGAAGCTCCTGAATATCTCCGTTCATGATCGAATCGATCTTATACAGGGTCAGCTTGATCCGGTGGTCCGTCACACGTCCCTGCGGGAAGTTGTAGGTACGGATCTTCTCGGAACGGTCGCCGGTTCCAATCTGGCTGCGGCGCTCGTCTGCCTCTGCATTCTGCCGCCTCTCCAGCTCCAGATCATACAGCTTGGAACGCAGCAGGCGGAATGCCTTCTCCTTGTTCTGCAGCTGGGATTTCTCCGTCTGGCTGTAGATCACAATTCCGGTCGGGATATGGGTCAGACGAACAGCAGAGTCGGTGGTGTTGACGCACTGGCCGCCGTTTCCGGATGCACGCATGACATCGATCCGGATATCCTTGTCCTCAATCACCACATCAAACTCCTCCGCCTCCGGCATAACCGCAACGGTCGCGGTCGAGGTGTGGATCCGTCCACCGCTCTCCGTCTCCGGCACACGCTGAACACGGTGAACACCGCTCTCATATTTCATCTTGGAATAAGCGCCCTTTCCGTTAATCATGGCCACTACTTCCTTGAAGCCGCCGATTCCGTTTTCATTGACGCTGACCAGCTCAACCTTCCAGTGCTGGCTCTCCGCATAATTGACATACATCCGGTAAAGCTCGGAAGCAAATAATGCTGCCTCATCTCCGCCGGCACCTGCACGGATTTCCAGAATAATGTTCTTGTCATCGTTCGGATCCTTCGGAAGAAGCAGGATCTTCAGTTCATGCTCCAGCTCCTCGATCCGTTTCTTGGCATCAGAAAGCTCTTCCTTTGCCAGCTCCCTCATTTCCTCGTCGCTTTCCTCCTCCAGCAAAGCCAGGCTGTCCTCCACATCCTGTTTCGCCTGCTTGTAGGCCTTGTATGCCTCCACGATCGGAGCCAGATCGGCCTGCTCCTTCATCAGACGCTGGAACCGCTTTGCATCCTCCGTTACGCCGGGGCTTGCCAGTTCCTGCATCAGTTCTTCAAAATGGACCAAAATATCCTCTAATTTATCAAACACCTTCAGTACCTCCTGAATCTGTACGGGAAGTTCCCTCTCCCTCACTCTCTTCTCTGTGCATCTTGATGCGGATTCCAGCGGGCGGCCGCCACCCGGTCTTTTCCCGGCGCGTCCTTCACGACCCGCACATCGTCAAAGCCCTCCTGCTGCAGAAGCGCCCTGACCGCCTCTCCCTGGTCATAACCGATCTCCAGATAAACCGATCCGCCCGGTTTTAAATAAGTCTTGCTTTCGGAGACAATCCTCCGGTAAAATTCCAGTCCGTCCGCACTGCCGTCCAACGCCATCCGCGGCTCGAAATCCCGCACCTCCGGTTCCAGACTTTCAATGACCCGCGTCGGAATATAAGGCGGATTGGACACCAGAATGTCAAAGGTTCCGCAGTCTTCCGGCAGCGCGGAAAACAGGTCGCCCTCCCAAAGCTCCACCAGGCCGGCCTGGCCCCCCAGAAGCTGCTCCCGGTTCTTTTCCGCCACCTCCAGAGCATTATGGGACAGATCCACCGCCGTAACGGAACCGTATTTTCCCAGCGCCGCCAGGCTGATGGCAATGCAGCCGGAACCGGTGCAGAGATCCAGAATCCGTTCTCCCTCTCCCGGATGCTCCTTTAATACCAGCTCTACCAGCGTCTCCGTATCCTGCCGCGGAATCAGCACATGTCGATTCACCGAGAACGTCAGCCCCATAAAATCCTGTGTTCCCAGAATCTGCTGAAGCGGTACTCTCTGCCCCCGCAGGGCAATCATCTCGTAATACCGGACGGTCTGCATTCTGGTCTTTTCATCATCCGGCAGCTCCCGGAGACGATCCATCAGGAAATGGACCATGTCCGTCCCGAAGGCTTCAAAAAGCAGGTATTTCGCGTCCAGCTCCGCCTCCGGATTTCCGTTCTGTTCCAGCCGCCCGCGGCCGCTGTTTAACAAAGTCTGCAAGGTTTGTCTCATCATTCCAGCCCTTCCGCAGTCTTCTCCCAGCCGGGAAAATTTTCATTCAGGTAAGTTTTCCAGTCAAATACCGTCTCCACCGCCCGGATCGCCACCTCGATCATACTGTCATCCGGCTCGCTGGTGGTCAGATTCTGCATCCACATGCCAGGGCGGCTCAAAAGATTTACAATTCGGGAATTACTCCGGCCGGCCAGCCGCAGAAACTCATAGGATACGCCGGCGATCACCGGAATCAGGACGATCCGGCTTACGACCCGCAGCCAGACCGTGTCCACCCGCACTATCATGAAAAACAGAATGCTGATCACCATAACGATCAGCAGAAAGCTGGTTCCGCAGCGTTTGTGCTGCTTGGAGCTTTTTCGCACATTCTCTACATTCAATGCCATTCCATGCTCAATGCAGTTGATGCACTTGTGCTCCGCGCCATGGTACATAAACGTACGGCGGATGTCTTCCATTCTGGAGATCATCTTGATATATACAATAAAAATCCCAATCCGGATCAGGCCCTCCAGAACTGCCATCACCGTCTCAGACGGGATCAGCTTCCGGAAAAAATTCGCAATAAGCAGCGGCAGAACCATAAAAATGAGAACCGCCATCACAACGGAAAAGACCATAACCAGACTCATCAGCGCCGCTTCCAGCTTCTCACCGAATACCTTGTCCAGCCACAATTCAAACCGGCTGGGCTGACAGTCCTCATCGTCCTCAAAAAAGCCGGCGGACCAGGTCAGCGTTTTCATTCCCAGAATCATGGAATCTGCAAAGCTGAAAATTCCTCTGACAAACGGAAGGGAAAAGAACCTGATTTTTTCCGTCAGGCTGACATAAGTATCCCTGGATACTTCGATTTCTCCGTTTGGTTTGCGGACCGCCGTGGCATAATCATCTCCATTTTTCATCATAATACCCTCAATCACAGCCTGTCCGCCAATTCCTGAATATTTCATTCTTCCTCCTCTGCCCTCAAACCCATCCGGCCGGCGCTCCGGACCGGGAACGATCCTGCCTTCTGCGGTCAAGGTAAAAAAAGCGTCCTCTTCCATACGCTGTATACGCAAAAGAGCACGCTTTATCTACATTTCTTATACTGTAATCACTAGTTCTGAGCGTTAAGACCGTACTTACGGTTGAACTTGTCAATACGTCCACGGGCTGCAGCAGCCTTCTGCTGGCCGGTGTAGAAAGAATGGCACTTTGAGCATACTTCTACGTGAATGTCCTTCTTGGTAGAACCGGTTACGAACTCATTGCCACAGTTGCAAACTACTTTTGCCTGGTAGTAATTTGGATGGATACCCTCTCTCATGATTTTCACCTCACTCTTTGTATTTGCGGTTTCCGACCGCAGCGAAACGCCTTCGCATTTCCTTGTTTCTTTCCTTAAATGTCAAAATAGACAGCCTAATCAGTATAACACAGTGCTTTTTAAATTGCAATCCTTTTTTTCTGATTTTCCGCTGTTCCTGGATATGCCTCATTCTGGCTTCTGCCCAGTCAATCACCTTGCGGATGGGCCCGGCGGAAAACGCAGCGTGACAGGCTACAGATACCGTCTCCGGCGGATTTCCGCCACCAGCTCCTGATTGCTCATGGTTTTGGAAAACAGATCGATCAGCTTCTCCACCGCATCCTCCGGCTTCATGGAATTGGTCGCCCGGCGGATGATCTCCACCGCCTCGGTCTCCTCGCGGCTCAAAAGCAGGTCATCTCTTCTGGTTCCGGACTTCAGAATATCGATTGCCGGGAAAATACGCTTTTCGGAAAGCTTCCGGTCCAGAACCAGCTCCATGTTGCCGGTTCCCTTGAATTCCTCATAGATCACATCGTCCATGCGGCTTCCGGTATCAATCAGCGCCGTTGCCAGAATCGTCAGACTGCCGCCCTCCCGCGTATTCCGGGCCGCACCGAAAAACCGCTTCGGCATATGAAGCGCTGCCGGATCCAGACCGCCGGAAAGCGTCCTGCCGCTGGGCGGGACCACCAGATTGTAGGCTCTTGCCAGACGGGTAATGCTGTCCAGCAGAATCGTAACATCCCGGCCATGCTCCACCAGTCTTCTGGCACGCTCAATTACCATTTCCGATACCCGCTTGTGACGCTCCGGAAGCTCGTCAAAGGTAGAATAGATCACTTCCACATTTTCTCCTACGATTGCCTCCTTGATATCCGTAACCTCCTCCGGACGCTCATCAATCAGAAGGATAATCAGATGCATATCCGGCTGATTCGTGGTGATGGCCTTTGCCACCTGCTTTAACAAAGTCGTCTTTCCAGCCTTCGGCGGCGATACGATCATGCCTCGCTGCCCCTTTCCGATCGGAGCCATCAGATCCAGCACGCGCATCGCCATCTTGCTGCGGTCAGGTACATGTTCCAGTGCCTCCCTGGTTTCCATATGAATCCGCTCATTGGGGAAAATCGGTGTCAGGTCTTCAAAGTTGGGGCGGCGCTCTGCGACACTGGCCGGCAGCCCGTTGATGCTTGTCACATAAAGCAATGCCGCAAATTTCTCTGCTGCGGTCTTTACACGGC
Source organism: Candidatus Caccovicinus sp. (assembly GCA_051878975.1). GTDB lineage: Bacteria > Bacillota > Clostridia > Lachnospirales > Lachnospiraceae > Caccovicinus. The sequence continues at coordinate 5,837 of JBJELD010000041.1, read as the reverse complement.
GGTTTCCGCGGATGATATCGCCGGTCTTCATGTTGAAGCGGCGAATCTGGGACGGTGCCACATAAACATCATCTTCTCCCGGAAGGAAGTTTTCGCACCGGATAAAGCCGAAGCCATCCGGCATCACCTCCAGGATTCCGTTTGCCTCCTGTCCGCTGTCCAGATTCTGAAGCTCATCCTGGCTGACTTCCGCCGGGCGGCTTTCCGGACGGCTGTCGGGACGATTCTCCAGGCGGTTTTCCAGACGATTCTCCAGGCGGGCATTCTCCCGCACAGCGACATCCGGTGTGCGGGATGTCGCTGTGCGGGTCCCGTAGCCATTCCGGCTGTCAAACCGGGGAGCCATGCGATTTCGGTTATCCGGACGGCTCTCTGTGCGGTACTCCGGACGGGTTTCTGCACGATATTCCGGACGGGTTTTCACCGGACGGACAGCGTCCTTCTGAATGGTCTGCACCGCCTCGGCTCCGGTATTTCCGCTTTCATTTTCCGGAAGCTCCGCCTTCTTCTCATTCTTGTCATTCGGCTCTTTGCCGCCGGAACTGCCCTCTTCTTCTTTACAGAGCAGATCAATCAGTTCTGCTTTCCGAAGCGTACTGATTCCTTTAAATCCCTGTGCCCTTGCCAGCTCTTTCAGCTCGGCCAGGGGAAGTGTATTTAATTTTTCTCGCATTTTTACTCCTTATCTGACTAAGAAGCGCTTTACCTGTGCGTGCTTCCCAGTCTTTTTCCATCTTTTTCCATTATGAGGATAGGGAAAAACATAAACTCCCTGCCCTGTTTTCTTTTCCTTTTTATTTTTCAGAATGTAAAGGGGATTTCTATTAAGATACAGAATCTATCGAAATTACATGGTCCGGGGCGTATGCCCCTGCCTGCCAAGGCCGGCAGCGGTCCGGAAACGGAACCGCCGCCAAAGACACTACAGTAGTATTATAATCCCATCGGACCGAAAAAGTAAAGAACATATATTTATTTCCGGAAAAAAGCATTGATCACCGCGCCGTCCGCATCCTCCAGTTCCAGTCCCAGCGCGCGTGCCATGACAGGTCCTTCGTCCATCAGATACATCTCGGCAATTTCGGCTCCCGGCTGAAAATCCGGTCCGGCTGCCATAAAAAAGGTCTTGTAGCCTTCCTCATCCGGATCATAGCCGTGTGAACCGCGGTGAACACCGTTTCCCTCCTCCGCCTGCTGTCGTGGAACCGAACAGCCATTTTTAAAAGAAAATCCATTCTCCGCTTCCAGCATAAACGCACAGTGCGGGTCTGCACCTTTATCCCAGGCCCGCTTTCCGGTACACACCGCGCGGATGCCGGAACCGGGGCGGTTCTTCCACTCCCGCAGCCACTTTGCCACCTCCAGCTTCAGTTTCCGGTCGCTCCGGTCCTTCAGATAAATGTAGCAGGCTCCGTCACAGCTCTGGGCTGCCACTTTCCAGCGAACCAGCGCATCGCCCCTTTTCTCTGCCCAGCCACGCTCCACGATCTCATAATTCGGATACAGCGCACAGCTGACATTTTTCTGATAATGATCCCCCAAAAGAATCACATTGGTGCTCTTTCCTTCTCCCAGACGCTCTAAAAGTCCAAGTGTTTCCCCCAGACGCATATCCTGACGGCGAATCGCTGCCTGAGCTTCCTTCGAATCTACGCCAAACTCATGACGCATGGTATCCACATCAGTCAAATGCACCAGCGTCAGATCCGGGTGATATTTGGAAAGGGTACGAAGCAGCGCCGCCTGCGCGAAATTATCCAGCATCGGCTGACGGATCCCATCCAACAGATAGCTGTATCGCCGGTACACATCCGCCTGGTAAGAAACCGATCCGTTCCGGAGAGAAACCAGAATCTGATTATCCCACGGACGGTTCGCCCAGATCTCCGGCATGTTGTAGGTGATCCGGCTGCCTCCTGTCACCGGCCAGAAAAGGGAGGCGGTCCTCAGACCTGCCCGCTCCGCTTCATCATACAGCGTCGTTCCTTGTACAAACCGTCTCTGCCAGAACCAGTCCGGTCTCTCCCGATCCGGCTGCAGCCGGATGTTGTTGATGATTCCGTGATGTGCCGGGATCTTTCCGGTCACAATCGTCGTATGTGCCGGATAAGTCAGACTCGGGCAGACACTCTGCACATTTTTACAGTACGCCGCCCGGTCCAGCAGCTCCCGCACATGCGGCAGCGTCTTCATCTGTTCAAAATCTGCACTTCCCACCGCATCCCAGGAAATCACCAGCATCCGGTGAGGCTTTTTTCCTACATATCGTTTTCTTCTTCCAATCATTCCTCTGATGCTCCTTGCAAAAACTTCATATGCTCTTTGATCTGCTTTTCATATCCATTGTCGGACGGCTCATAAAAATGCATTCCGACCAGTCCGTCCGGCAGATACTGCTGCCGGACATAATGATTTGGATAATCATGGGCATATCGGTATCCGGCTCCATGCCCCAGCTTTTCCGCTCCTTTGTAATGCTTATCCTGCAGATGAACAGGAATCGGCTCGGCTCTCCTGGTCCGCACCGCCTCCATCGCCGCGCTGATCGCCAGACAGGCCGCATTGCTTTTCGGCGCCGCAGCCACATAAGTCACCGCCTGAGAAAGAATGATCTGCGCCTCCGGCATCCCGATCCGCTCCGCTGCCTGGGAAGCAGCCACGGCCACGGCAAGCGCCTGCGGGTCTGCATTTCCCACATCCTCCGCCGCGCAGATCATGATCCGTCTTGCAATGAATTTGATGTCCTCGCCTGCGTACAGCATCCGGGCCAGATAATAGACCGCCGCATCCGGATCCGACCCGCGCATACTCTTGATAAACGCAGAGATCGTATCATAATGGCTGTCTCCGTCCTTGTCGTACCGGACCGCCCGCTTCTGGATACATTCCTGGGCCACCTCAAGATCAATATGTATGATTCCGTCGCTGCCCGGCTCTGTGGTCAGAATGCCCAGCTCCACTGCATTCAGCGCGGCGCGGGCATCACCGTTGGCCGCATCTGCCAGAAACTCCATGGCCTCCTCCTCGATCACACCGTTATAGGCTCCCATGCCACGTTCTTTATCATACACCGCCCTCCGGATCAGCTCCCGGATGTCTTCCTTCTCCAGGGGCTTCAGCTCAAAAATACGGGAACGGGAAAGAAGCGCGCCATTCACCTCAAAATACGGATTCTCCGTGGTCGCTCCGATCAGAATCAGCGTGCCATCTTCCACAAACGGAAGGAGATAATCCTGCTGGCTTTTATTAAACCGGTGAATCTCATCTACAAACAGGATCGTCTTTCTGCCGTACATCCCCAGCGCATCCTGGGCCTGCTTCACTACTTCTTCCATATCCTTTTTCCCGGCCACTGTGGCATTGATCTGCTTAAATTCTGCGCTGGTTGTATTGGCAATCACCTTGGCCAGTGTGGTCTTTCCGGTGCCGGGCGGACCATAGAAAATGATTGAGCTCAGCTTATCGGCCCGGATAGCACGATATAAAAGCTTATCCTTTCCGATGATATGCTGCTGCCCCACCACCTCGTCCAGTGTCCGCGGACGCAGCCGGGAGGCTAACGGCGCCTCCGTCTCCTTTGCGGTCTCCCGCATATACTCAAATAAATCCATATCAATCAGCCTTTCTCACTTCGGCAGACCTTCTTTCGTCTGCCGAAGTCATATATCCAGTATAGCCTCTCTTCCCCTAAGCGTCAACCGATTCGCGGATAATGAGAAACCCCAGAGGTCCCAGCGCAACTCCCAGGATCCCGAACAGACGGATTCCCACATAAACCGCCGCCAGAGTAAGAAAGGGAGAAAGTCCGGCTTCTTTTCCCATCATGTTTGACTCCATGGTCTGACGCAGCAGGTAGCAGACTCCGTAAAGAGCCAGAAGCCCCAGCCCCTGTCCGCCATTCCCCCGGAAAAAGCAGAGAACCGCCCACGGAACCAGCACCGCCCCGGTTCCGATAAACGGCAGCGCATCCAGAATTCCGATCAGGATGCCCAGCAGTCCGTAATACGGATTGCCCAGCAGATAAAGACCTGCCACGCAGATTCCGATCGTTCCCGCCAGGATCAGCAGCTGCGTCTTTCCGTAGGCCAGACCTACCACCTTCAGGATCCTTCCCATCTCCGCATATTCCTGCCGGAAGACGGACCGCCGGAAATACCGGCGAATCCCGTCGCTTTCCTGCAGAGCAAATACGGTCCCGAAAAAGACTACAATAACAAATACGGCAATCCGAAACACCGCCTTCAGCCAGGCCACAGAATTTCCCATTACATACGGCATGAGCCGGGATGCCGCATAGCTTCCGAGCTCCCGAAGAAGACTGCGTGCCATCCGAACCGCACAGCCGGCTTCCAGATGAAAGGCCGTCTCGATTTTTCCGCACCAGCCGGTCAGCAGCACATCTGCCTCCTCCAGCAGTCCGGGGAAATTTTCAAGCAGGAGCCGGCTTTCCTCCAGAACCTTCCGGCCGCCCAGATAAAGCAGCCCGATCCCGGCTAATCCGAACACAAGAAGAAGAACGCCGCCGGTCAGTCCCAAAGGAGGTTTGATCGTCCTCCGGCTCCTTCCCCACACAAAAGTCAGCTTCGACTGCAGCCACCTTGCCGGCGGCCGGAGAAGCCCGGCCAGCCCCAGAGCAATGAAAAAAGGAATCACGAGGGGCAGCAGCCAGCGAAATCCTGCATATACCCCAAGCGCAATTCCTGTTGTCAACATCAACTTCTTCAGTTTCTTATTCGGCATACCCATGGACTCACCTATTTCTGATTTGTACTTCCTTTGTACACCTCTAGTATGCGCCCCGGCGCCAAAAATATACCTTTCCCTGAAAACCGAATCAAAAATCAGAACAGGAAAACCAGGAAAAGGCGCCATGCTGCGGCCTTATGGAAAAGGTCATCCTGTTTTTGCTGACCGGATGGGTAAAAGAAAGCTCTGCCGCACACAGGGCAATGGTCCCACGCCGCTTTCCGGAAGCAAACTCCGGATGATAACGGTTATCCCCCCAAAGAGGCAGACCATGCCCGGCAAACTGAACCCGGATCTGATGATGTCTGCCGGTCAGCAGATGGATCCGCACAAGCGCATACTCCTGCTCCTGACTTTCTCCTTCCGGTATTCTCCGGCAGACCGCTTCCACCTGATATTCCAGTTCGGCCCGCTTTGCACCCTCGGCAGCTTTATCCACAATGACAGAAACATTTTCCTTCCCGTCTTTTCGCAGGTAATCCACAAAGTTACCCACATTATCCACAGGTTTTCCACAAACTACTGCATAATAAATTTTGTCCATCGCACCCTTCTGAACCTGGTCGCTCAAGGCTGCCGCCGCTTTCCGATTCTTGGCATACACCATCACGCCGGACACCGGCTTGTCCAATCTGTGGATAACTCCTACATAAGGAGGGGCCGATTTCCCCGGGTTTTGCACCGATTTTGTGGATAGTTTTCCCCAATCTGTGGATAACTCTGTGCATATCTTGTGGTCCTTTGCCGTTTTCGAATACATGATGTAGTTCCGGATCTGGCTGACCATGTCCGGTTCAAAACGTTTCGCGGACTGCGACTCCACTCCGGATGGCTTTTCTGCCACCAGAATGTCCCGGTCTTCATACAGGATATTCAGCATTTTCGTTATTTCTCCTCTCTGTTTCTCGATTTTCATCCAATTTCTGTACACATTCCCCATTCTGTCTAAAAAGTGCAGAAACTGCTTGCATAGTACCGGGAAAAGTTGTATAGTATTAGTTACAAATGAATGTAGTTTTTAATACTACATATGATAGTTATTACAAACCTGCTGTTTCACGTCAATGGAGTTCCTTTGGACTCCCTTTAAG
>JBJELD010000040.1:0-14701 GCA_051878975.1 Candidatus Caccovicinus sp. | reverse complement strand
ATGAGAGGAAAATCTTATCTGCAGATCGGTTCTATCTGCATGGGAATCGGCGGCTCCATCATAGACCCGGCATTCATTGAAGAATATCTGGGCATGCGGGTGGAGTCGGTGGATGAGGTGGAAATCATCCGTCGGATGACCGAGGGAATCTACGATCAGGCAGAGTTTGAAAAGGCTCTGGCATGGACGAAGGAGCACTGTATCGAAGGCTTTGACAAGAATCCGGAGACCGTTCAGAAAACGCGGGCCCAGAAGGACAAGGACTGGGAGTTTGTGGTGAAAATGATGTGCATCATCAAGGATCTGATGAACGGGAATCCAAATCTGCCGGAGGGCCGCGAGGAGGAGATGGTAGGACACAATGCACTGGCGGCCGGTTTCCAGGGGCAGCGTCAGTGGACCGATTTTTACCCGAACTGCGATTTCCCGGAGGCAATGCTGAATACCTCCTTCGACTGGAATGGAGCCAGAGAGCCGTATATTTTGGCTACGGAGAATGACGTGCTGAACGGTCTTGGCATGCTGTTTATGAAGCTTCTGACCGGAAGAGCACAGATTTTTGCCGACGTCCGAACCTACTGGAGCGGGGATGCAGTAAAGAAGGCGGCCGGCTACGAACTGCAGGGCAAGGCAAAGGAAGCCGGCGGTTTCCTGCACCTGATTAATTCCGGAGCTGCCTGTCTGGATGCCAATGGCGGCGCCAGGGACGCAGAGGGGAACCGGGTGATGAAGCCGTGGTATGAAGTGACCGAAGAGGATCAGAAGGCGATTTTGGAAGCGACTACCTGGAATGAAGCGGATTTCGGATATTTCCGCGGCGGCGGCTTTTCCTCCCGCTATGTGACGGACTGTGAAATGCCGGTGACAATGATCCGGCTGAACCTGGTCAAGGGGCTTGGTCCGGTGCTTCAGATTGCGGAGGGATGGACGCTGGCGTTGCCGGAGGATGTCAATGACATTCTCTGGAAGCGGACAGACTATACCTGGCCGTGTACCTGGTTTGTGCCGCGTGTGACCGGGAAAGGAGCCTTTGCATCCGCTTATGATGTGATGAATCACTGGGGCGCCAATCACGGAGCTATCAGCTACGGTCATATCGGAGCGGATCTGATCACTCTGTGCTCTATGCTGCGGATCCCGGTCAGCATGCACAATGTGCCGGAGGAGAAGATTTTCCGTCCGGCTGCCTGGAATGCTTTCGGTATGGACCCGGAAGGGCAGGATTATCGTGCTTGTAAAGCCTTTGGTCCGCTTTACCGGTAAGGCGGTGAAGGGTTATGAAGAAAAAGCAGGTATTGGCTGTTGACTACGGCGCCTCCAGCGGACGCGTGATGCTGGGAAGCTTTGACGGAAGCTCGGTTTCTGTCCGGGAGCTTCACCGGTTTTCCAATGATCCGGTCATGCTGGGAGATACCATGTATTGGGATGTGCTTCGGCTGTTTCATGAAATGAAGCAGGGGATTCTGAAATCAAAAACTTTTGGCCCGGTCTCCGGAATCGGGGTGGATACCTGGGGCGTGGATTTTGGGCTTCTGGACCGGGAAGGAAGGCTTCTGGACAATCCGGTACATTATCGCGACCGGCGTACAGAAGGGATTCTGGATGATGTGATGGGACAGGCAGATGCAGAATGGATATATGAAGTGACCGGAAATCAGATCATGGAGATCAATACACTGTTTCAGCTTGCGGCGCTGAAACAGCAGCGGCCCGGGTTTTTTGAGCAGGTGGATACACTTCTTTTGATGCCGGATCTGTTCCGATACTTCCTTTCCGGGATACAGAACAGTGAAATTTCGATTGCCTCCACGACGCAGATGATGGATATCCGCAGGAAGGACTGGTCCAGAACACTTTTAAAAAAGCTTGAGGTTCCTGACCGGATGCTGAAGCCGGTCATTCCGGGAGCGGTCTGTACAGGGAGCCTTCGGACCAGCCTTCAGCGGGAACTTGATGTTCCGGCGGTGAAGATAATTGCGGTGGCAGGTCATGACACGCAGAGTGCCATGGCAGCCATACCGGCCACAGAAGAGGATTTCCTGTTTATCAGCTGCGGGACCTGGGCGCTGTTCGGAACCGAGCGGAAGGAGCCGATCGTCAGTGAGATGTCACGAAAATACAACCTGACTAATGAAGCCGCTCTGGAGGGGCGCTATGCATTTCTGAAAAATATCATCGGCCTGTGGCTGATCCAGGAATCCAGAAGACAATGGATGCGGGAAGGAAAAGAGTACAGCTTCAGTGAGCTGGAAAGGAAAGCCGGGAAAGCGGTGCCGTTTCGGTCGGTGATTGATCCGCAAGCGCCGGAATTTGTTCCGGCCGGCAACATGCCGGAGCGGATCCGGATGTTCTGCCGGTCAACGGGACAGCCGATTCCAGAGTCAGAAGGTGATATAATTTGTTGTATCAATCAAAGTCTTGCTCTGACCTATCGTAAGACACTGGAAGAGCTGCAGGCATGTACCGGAAAGCGGTATCCGGTCCTTCATCTGATCGGCGGGGGAGCGCAGAGCGCGCTGCTCTGTCAGATGACAGCCAATGCCTGCGGGATTCCGGTCCTGGCCGGCCCGGTAGAGGCAACTGTTTACGGGAATACGGCAGCGCAGCTTATGGCACTGGGTGAGATCGGAAGCCTGAATCAGGTAAGAGAGCTTCTGGCAGCTGCGGAAAACATTGTCGTTTATGAGCCCATGGACATCCCGGCATGGGAGGAAGCGTATTTAGAATATCGGGAAATGATTGAGAAAAGGGAGAGAACATCATGCAGTTGAGTTATATGGAGATAAGAGAGCAGATCTGTGACGTCTGCCGGAAAATGTGGCAGTTGGGCTGGGTTGCCGCTAATGACGGTAATGTGTCGGTGAAGCTGCCCGACGGAACCTTTCTGGCAACGCCTACCGGAATGAGCAAAAGCTTTATTACGCCGGATAAACTGGTGCAGATTGACAGCCGGGGGCAGGTGCTGGATGGGGCCAAGGGACTTCGGCCGTCCTCGGAGATCAAGATGCATCTGCGGTGCTATGAGGAGCGGGAGGATGTGGGAGCTGTGCTCCATGCTCATCCGCCGGTGGCCACCGGTTATGCAGTGGCGAACAAACCGCTGGATGAGTACTCCATGATCGAGACGGTAATTGCGCTGGGTTCCATTCCGGTGACCCCTTACGGAACACCGTCCACCTATGAGGTACCGGAGGCCATTGCACCGTATCTGGGAGAGCATGATGCGGTTCTCCTGCAGAATCATGGGGCGCTGACGGTGGGAGCCGACCTGATTACGGCGTATTATCGAATGGAAACGCTGGAGCTGTTTGCCAAGATCAGCCTGAATGCTCATCTTTTAGGGGGAGCGCAGGAAATCTCAAGGGAAAACATTGATCGCCTGATTTCCATGAGAAAGGACTACGGTGTAACCGGAAGGCACCCGGGATATAAGAAATATTAAATGCTGCAGGATAGGGAGGAATGTCTGAGGATGGAGTGGGATTTAAAAGAAAGAATGCTTCCGGCGCCGCGTAATGGCGGTTTTCGCATGGAAGGCTGGTGGGTGTGGTGCGGAAGTGTGGCAAAAGGAGAAGACGGCCGGTATCATATGTTTGCTTCGCGATGGCCGAAAACACTTCCCATGCATCCGGGCTGGCTGTTGGAATCGGAGATCGTCCGGGCGGTCTCCGACCGGCCGGAGGGGCCGTATGAATATGCAGAAACCGTGTTTCCGGCCAGAGGACCGCAGTACTGGGACGGGCGGATGACCCACAATCCGCATATTATGAAACAGGGAAATCAGTGGATTCTTTATTATACCGGAACCACACATCCGTTTTCGGATGTGTGCCCGGAAGAACTGCTTTGTGCGGATGACCCAAGGGTAATCACGGCGAGAGCCGGGAAGCGAATCGGAGCAGCCGTGGCAGAAAAAATCACAGGCCCCTGGAAGCGTTTCCCGGAGCCTCTGCTTTCTACCTGTCCGGACGGTCCGGATAATTTTTTGGTTTCCAATCCGGCTCCCTGTTTTGACGAAGACGGGAGCGTTCTTCTGATGTATAAATACCGGCAGTATAAAAATCCTCCGTACCAGGGACTGCTGCACAGCCCGATGTCGCTGAATGTGGCGTGGGCGAGTTCCTGGATGGGACCGTATGAGCGAAGCTGCCGGAGCTTGCTGTTCCCGGCAGAGGTGGAGCTGGAGGATCCGTTTATCTGGAAGCAGAACGGCAGATACCAGATGATTGCGAAGGACATGAAGGGAAATGTCTGCGGAGAAAAATACGGCGGTGTGTACGCCTGGTCGGAAAATGGACGGGAATGGAAGCTGCAGTACGGAAAGTCAGCGTACTCCCGCAAGGTACTCTGGGAGGACGGAAAAGAGGAATGGATGGGAAATCTGGAGCGGCCGTTCATCCTGTTTGAACAAGGGGAAGCGTCACATCTGTTCTTTGCAACATCAGATGGAACGGACAGCTTCCGAAATGCGTCAAATACCTGGAACATGGTGATCCCGTTAAAGCGGGAAAAGTAAAGGGAGGAAGGACATGTTTTCGATTTTGCTGGCAGATGATGAGCCTCTGGCATTAATGGGGAACCGGATCATTATTGAGCGCTCCGGACTGGAGATCAGTCGGATCTACGAGGCCGGAGACGGCGAGGAGGCCTGGGAGCTTCTTCAAAATAATCCGGTGGATCTGGTGATCACGGATATCAAAATGCCGAATATGGACGGCGTTACTCTATGCAGGAAAATCCATGAAGCGCATATGGATACCAGAACGATCATCGTGTCCGGCTATTCGGATTTTCAGTATGCCAGAGAGGCGCTCCGCTATTCCGTGCGGGATTATATTTTGAAACCGGTGCAGAGGGGAGAACTGATCCAGTCCATTTCCAGTGTCCTGTATCAGGACCAGGTCAGAGAACCGAAGGGAGAGCGGATGGATACGGCAGGACACGGCGGGATTCCGGAGCGGGAGCAGGAATCGATTCTGGTGCTTTTGCAGCAGGGCTTGTGGATGGGACAGGAGAAGGATGTGGAAAAGGGGCTGGCCCTGTACCGGGATGCTTTAAAGCAGGTGCGGGAGGAAAGCTGCTGGAGCGTATCGGACCGGTTCTGTCGGCTTCTGACGGAAAAGCTGTCTCTGAAAACCGGAAAGCTGATCGAGGCGGTCCCTTCCTTTCAGCCGTCCTTTAACCGTCAGGAAACGGAACGGGAAATGGATGCATTTATTCTGCGGGTAAAGAAGGATCTGCTGAACAGACGGGCAAATACGGACTACACGGATGTGCTTCTGGATATGGCTAAAAAGTATCTGGAGGAACATTATAATCAGGAAATTCTTCTGGCGGACTTAGCGGCCATGACCGGTTTCAGCACCAATTATTTCAGTCAGATCTTTAAGGAAAAGACCGGCAGGACCTTTGCACAGTTTCGAACAGATCTGCGCATTTGCCGGGCAAAGGAGCTTTTGGACTGGAGCGGAAAAAGCATTACGGAGATTGCCATGGAGGTAGGATATAACGATTCGGCTTATTTTGTTCGTGTGTTCAAAGAGGCGACCGGCCAGACGCCCAGCGGATATAAGAAAAACAATCGGTCAGACGGGGGATGAGGCGAGTGGGAAAAGAAAAAAATAAATTGCATCGGTTTCGTATGTGGCTGAAAGAGAGGTTTGAAAAACGACCTCTCTTTCAGCAGTTTGCAGTGGCATTTATTATGCTGGTTTTTGTTCCGGTGATCTGCGTCAGCATGATCAGCTATTATAACGGCAGCCTGCAGATCCGGAAACAGTACGAACAGTTTTTGCTGCAGGCAACGAAAAGCATTAATGAGAGGCTGGAAGATGCCATGTCGGAGCTGGACTGGATGATGCTGCAGATTGCGAATCAGGAACAGACAAAGGAATTTGTTGTTCAGTCTCCGGAGAGTCATTATGAGATCTATAAGATGAAACGGTGGTGTGACAGTCAGATTTTCCTGAAGCGTCTTCTGACTGACCATAAATATGTGGGCCGGGTCAGTATTGTGGGAGATAAAGGAATCGAATACAGCTTTTACGGTGATGAGGCTCAGGAGTATGATAAAAACCTGTATGATCATACAGCCATCGTGAAGAAAGCAGTTTCCTGTCGGGAAATGCTCCCGTCAGACGGCCGGTGCGTGTTCTTTCTGAGTCATTTAAAGGAGGATGCTTCTGCGGTCTATCTGACGGCGGCAAGGCGATTTTCTGCAGACTCCGATTTTAGTATGGACGGTACGATCTTCGTAGAAATGCAGGCAGCCATGCTGCGGCAGATGTTTTCCGGCATCGATGTACGGGGCGGCTCTGTCTGGATCCTGAATGAAAAGGACGAGATCGTTTACCAGACCGATCGGGAGAAGATCGGGAAGCCGGCATCCGATTATCTGGAACTGGCCGGATTTTCACAGGAACAGGGAAGCATGGTGAGCCGACGGGAGAACCGCCGGGTTTTTCTTGTTTATAACCGGGATTCAATCATGGGCTGGACCTCCTTTATTGAACTGCCGCTTGACCAGATGGAGGCACCGATCCAAAATGTCCGGGTGATCGTGGCATTTCTGCTGCTGATTGCACTTCCGATGACATTCTGGCTGATCTATCAGTTTACCCGGTCCACACAGGATAATCTGGAAAAGAGGAAGGCGCAGCTTCAGGCTCTCCAAACCCAGATCAATCCGCATTTCCTCTATAATACGCTCGGTGCGATCAATGCCTATGCGCTGGCAGCGGATCAGCCGGAGATCGAACAGATGGTGGGAGCGTTAAGCAGCATGTTCCGGTATGCGGTGCAGGATGTGCTGGAGCCGGTGCGGCTGGCTGACGAGGTAGCGCATGTGGAGCATTATCTGAAGATCATGTGGTACCGTCACCGGATTATGCCGCAGATCATCTGGGATGTGGATTCCTGCCTGGAGGAATCCATTCTGCGCCTGACTATCCAGCCTCTTCTGGAGAATGCGTTTCAGCATGCGTTCTCCAGCCGCGGGATTCGGGAATCGGACTACATTCTGATCCAGGCGAGAAAGGAAGATCATATGGAGATGATCGTAGATGTGGAGGACAGCGGCAGTGGGATTCCGGGGCTTCGGGAGGGGCGCAGCTATCATCTGGATGAGGTCACGGGGGTAAAGTTCGGCATCGGACTGACCAATGTTAACCGGCGTATCCAGATCGTTTACGGAGAAAAATACGGGATCACTATGTTCCGGAACCGGGACGGAGGAACTACAATCCGGCTGCGGCTTCCCTGCATCGAAGTGAAAAAGAAATAATGACTATATTTTTTTCGGCAGCAGCACGAAAAACCGTAAAAAAGTACAATTTTATCCGAAATAAGTGAAAGTTTCGACGGCCTGGTTTGTGTATAATTACCACATAAAGAAACAAAAACAAAAAAAGGAGTGGTGGTAATGACGAATGAAGAAAAGCAGCTGGCACGAAAGGAGGCTGTCGGAAACTTCAAAAAGTACAAGATGCTGTACTTTATGGTAATCCCGGGAATTCTATATTTCATTGTATTTAAATATGTTCCCCTGCTGGGAAATATCATTGCATTCCAGGATTACAACATTTTCAAAGGAATTTTTCAATCTTCCTGGGTGGGGCTGAAAAATTTTGTCACACTGTTTCGGCATGGTGACTTTATCAATATTCTCAAAAATACCATTATCATTAATGTATATGATCTGCTGTTTGGTTTTACGGCGCCGCTGATTCTGGCGCTGATCATCAACGATATTTCCTGCTCCTGGTTTCGAAAGGGCGTGCAGCAGATCGTATATCTTCCGCATTTCCTTTCCTGGACGATTCTGGGCGGCATTGTTATCACACAGCTGCTGTCTCCGTCCCAGGGATTGGTGAACATGCTTCTGCAGAAGCTGGGCTATGATCCGGTCTATTTTATGACGGAGGTAAAAATGGCCCGCGCGATTGTAGTTCTGGCCGGAATATGGAAAGACATGGGATGGGGGACCGTGGTTTATCTGGCAGCCCTGTCCTCAGTCAGTCCGGATCTGTATGAATCCGCCAGCCTGGATGGCGCAGGAAAATTCAAGCAGATGCTGTACATCACACTTCCAAGTATTGTTCCCGTAATTGTAACGCTGTTCCTGATCCGGATCGGACATTTCCTCGATTTTGGCTTTGAGCGGATGTGGGTCTTCCAGAACGCTTCTAACACATCCGTTCTGGAAATATTTGATACTTATATCTATAAAGCTGGTCTTCAGCAGGGACGCTACAGCTATACGACGGCAGTCGGACTCTTTAAATCGGTGGTTGGCTTCCTGCTTCTGTTTGGAGGAAACATGCTCAGTAAGAAGACCACAGGCGAGAGCCTGTATTAAACAGGCCCGGAAAGGAATGAAGAAAATGAAAGTGAAGACAGGTCTTCCAAGACGAATCTACATCTGGATCAGTACGGTACTGCTGACATTGCTGTGCTTGATCATGGTGCTTCCGCTGATCAAGGTGGTGGCGGAAAGTTTCAGCAGCAAAACCTACATTGAGCAGAATGCGGTGCTGTTCTGGCCGAAGGGCTTTAATGTGGAGGCATATCTGCGGGTATTCCAGAATCCCAATATTTTTGTGGCGCTCCGGAACTCCGTTTTTGTGACGGTGATCGGCACCTCGATCAATCTGCTGATGACGGCGATGATGGCTTATCCGCTGTCCAGAAGAGAATTCCGGTATAAGAAACCGATTTTGTTCATGATTACCCTGACTATGATTTTTACATCGCCCATGATTCCTTCGTATCTGGTAAATAAGGCGCTGGGATTGGACAATACGCTCTGGGCAGTGATTCTTCCGGGAATGATCAGCGGATACAATTTCTTCATTATGCGGTCGTTTTTTGCGGCACTTCCCAGCGAGCTGATCGATGCGGCCAGAATTGACGGCTGCGGGGAATTCGGAGTGCTGTTTCGGATTGTCCTTCCGCTTTCCAAGGCGGTGATGGCGACCATGACGCTGTTCTATGGTGTCAGTCACTGGAACGCACTGCAGCAGCCGCTGATTTATCTGCGGAATAACAAGGTCCATACTCTGCAGATCAAGCTGTACCAGACCCTGATGGAGGATAATACGGCCATGGCAGACATCGGCACTGTACAGATCGCACCAACTACTATAAAAATGGCAACGATTGTAATTGCAACGATTCCGATTCTGATCGTGTATCCGTTCCTGCAGAAGCATTTTGCAGCGGGCGCGATGCTGGGATCAGTCAAAGAATAAGAAAAAGAGAAGAGGAGAATTGAGATGAAGAGAAAAAGAGCAGCAGCATTTTTGATGGCAGCAGCCATGACAGCCGGAGCCATGTCCGGCTGCGGGCAGAAGGAACAGGCCGTACAGACCAGTGCGGCAGCAAAAGGGACAGATACTGCCCGGACGGAAGGCGCACAGGAAGTATCCGATCAAAAGGAGCCGTTAAAATTTTCTCTGTCCATGTCCAGTCAGCTGAATGAGTATATCATGCAGTCCACGGATATCAATGAGGATAAATGGGTCAAGGATATGGCAGAGCGCTACAACACGGAGATTGAAATTAAGCTGCTGGATCACAAGCGTTTTACCGAAGAAATGCAGATGATGTTTGCATCCGGTGAGATTCCGGATGTAGTAAAATGCTATGAGAACTATACTTATGCAGGCATGTGTCACGCAGTAGAAAACGGAGTCTTCCAGCCATTGGATGAATATATGGAAAATGCAGAGGAAAAGTATCCGAACCTGATGAAAATGATTCCGGAGGAAGCATGGGATTATAACAAATATGAAGGACATCTTTACGGAATTCCGGTATCCTTTTTATCCGAGCCGTCCAGAAGAGCAACCTATATTCGGAAGGATCTGCTGGATCAGACCGGACTGGATGTACCAAAAACCCTGGATGATGTGGTAGAGGTATTAAAAGCCTTCAAGGAAATGGGTGTGCCGTATCCGTATGCAGGAAGAGAAAAGTGGAGCTATACCGATGTATTTTTCGGAGCCTTCGGCGTGAATCCGACGACCTGGAACCTGAACGAAGCAGGCGAACTGGTTCCGGATATTATCCGTCCGGAGATGAAGGAGGCGCTGGACTTCCACCGTATGCTGAATGAAGAGGGTCTGATGGATCCGGAATCTCTGACGACCAACAGCAGTGACTGGCTGAACAAAATCTATACCGGCAAGGTCGGCATGTTTGATCACAATGCGACGCAGATCGCATCCTTTAATTCCAGCCTGAAGCAGAATGTGCCGGACGGAGAATTCATCCTGATTCCGAGCCCGGAGGGACCTCACGGCGACAAGGGTATGTATGAATATAATCCGGTACTGGAGACCATTTATTTTAACAAGGATTTTCAGGATGTGGAACGTGTTCTGGAGTTTTTGGATTTGATGTGTACCGATGAGGCACAGGATTACTTAAGTTACGGTATTGAAGGCGAGGACTGGACCCGGAATGCAGACGGTTCTGTAAACTATACTTATCCGGACAGCATTATCGGAGAAGATGAAATCCGTTTCCGGAAGTTCCTTGGCTTTGTCCGCGATGACGCGTATGACAAGCGTCTTGCTCCGTACATGCCGGGCGGTGATCAGCTGATGGATTGGATGGAAAATGTTGCGCCGAAGGAAGGAGTGGCGAACATAATCCCTGGAGATTTGGACAGTCTGATCACATATCCGGAGCTGACTCCCAAGACCTGCGACCTGTTCTTTGAAATGTCAGCCAAGATCTTCTATGGACAGGAGCCGATTGATTCCTTCGATGCCTTTGTAGAGGAATACAGAAGCCGCGGCGGTGATGAGGTCATCAAGGAGGCAACAGAGAAATATAAAGCTGGCGAAGTATTCTTCTGTCAGTAGATCAACAGGGAGAACAGGGCATGAATACAGCAGAATTGATTCAGAAAATTGAAGCAAAAGCAGAATATATGCAGGCGCATCTGGGAAACCGGGTGCCCTGGTATTCAGAGAATGGAGTATACTGCGGAAGGCGGGAGGATTCCTGGGTGAGCGGTTTCTGGCCGGGAATGCTGTGGATTCTGTATGATCTTACCGGGAAGGAGGCCTATAAGCAGGCGGCCTGGGAATGGGATTTGCGGATCGAGGAGTATTATTTAAAGGAGTCGAATCTTCATCATGATGTTGGCTTTCAGTTTCTTCCTACGTCGGTACTGAAATATCAGATTACAGGAGATGAGGCTGCGAGAAGAAGGGCCGTTTTTGCGGCCAATTTCCTGGCAGGACGCTTTAATCTGAAGGGCGGCTTTATCCGGGCCTGGAATCTGGATAAGATCGGCTGGTCGATCATTGACAGTTCCATGAACCTTTCGCTGCTTTTCTGGGCATCAAAGGAGACGGGAGATCCCAGATTCCGCCATATTGCCGTGGCACAGGCTGAAACGGTTCTGAAGCATTTCATTCGGCCGGATGGATCCGTATGCCATGTACTGTCTTTTAATCCGGAAACAGGGGCGCTGATTACGCCCCTGGGCGGACAGGGCTATGACAAGGATTCTTCCTGGAGCCGCGGTCAAGCCTGGGCCATTTACGGAATGACGAACGTATATCATTATACCGGCGATGAACGGTTCCTGAATGCGGCGAAACGAGTGGCCCATTATTTTCTTGCAAATCTGGAGGAGGAAGGGGTTCCGTGCTGGGATTTCCGGGTTCCGGACCGCGGACAGGAGCCGTGGGATTCTTCGGCAGGTGCGATTGCCGCATCTGGTCTGTTGGAGCTTGCAAAGGAGGACCAGAAAGATGGTACCTTCTATTATAAAGCAGCCTGCCGTCTTATGGAGAATCTGACAGAGCACTGCAGTGCTCTGGACGAAATAGAATACGAAGGACTTTTAAAACACGGAACCGGGAATAAGCCCAAAGGAGAGCAGATCGATGTTCCGTTGATTTATGGAGACTATTTTTATCTGGAAGCTCTGGCCAAGCTTCAGGGCTGGGAGCGCAGGGTATTCTGAGAAAATCCTGACAAGCATTTTATGGTACGGTTGCACATCTGCTGTCGGGCGCATGAAGGTTCAGGAAGAGAGTGTGGAAGGGTATGGGTGAAATTTTGTGGATGCAGGAGCGCAGGTTTGGCCTGATGGTACATTATTTAAGTCATATCATGCCGCGGACCGGAGAAAAATGCCGCAGCTGGGATGAGATGACAGAGACCTTTCCGGTTCAGAAGTTCTGTGATGCAGTGGAGGAGACCGGAGCGGGATGGCTGATCTTCCCTCTTGGACAGAATACCGGATTTTATTGTTCAGAAAATGCCGTACTGGAGCAGTACTGGCCAGGAACATGTTCGAAACGGGATTTGATGCTGGAGCTGGCCAGAGAGCTTTCCAGGCGGAATATCCGACTGATTGCCTATCTGCCTTCAGAGGCAGACAGCGCTCCAGAAGGAGAGCGGAGGGCGCTGGGATGGGATCTGGATCCCCATGACAAATCCGTTTTTATGGAACGATATATGGGGATCATCCGCTATTGGGCGCAGAAGTTTGGCCCGCTGCTGTCTGGCTGGTGGTTTGACGGCTGCTATAATTCCGGCGAAAAATCCTTTACAAGAACGCATGAATGGGACAATTCCCGATTTGACTATGAACGTTTTTCTATGGCGGCGCGGGACGGAAATCCGGATGCGGTGATTGCCATGTGTCCAGGAGCAGAAGCGATGAAATATGTGTTCCGGGAGCAGGATTATCTGGCAGGAGAGGCCAACACGCTGAATCACAGCAACGAGGGTCCTTTGATTGACGGCATGCAGTGGCATTGCCTGGTGTGGCTGGACTGCTTTTGGATGCATGACAAGGCGCCGGGGGAGATTGCGGCGCCACGTTTTACCGATGAGGAGCTGAGAGAGTTTGCAGCCAGCTGCAGAGAACAAAAAGGAGCAATTACCTGGAATGTAGGAATTTACGAAGATGGAACGATGGCAGAAAAGACGCTGGAGCAGCTAAAACGTCTGAGAGACTGACCAGAGACCAAAAGGTAAAAGACAGAAGAACAGGAAGGCAGGAAAAGAGAGATGTTGAAAGGAATACCTGCAATTCTTTCTCCGCAGCTTTTAAAGGTGCTGTGTGAGATGGGACACGGTGATACGCTGGTTATTGCGGACGGAAATTTTCCGTCGGAATCTATGGGAAAAAGCGGAATTGTGATCCGGCTGGACGGACATTCTGCTGCGGAGGTTCTGGATGCAGTTCTGGAACTGTTCCCGCTGGATACTTATGTGGAGCAGCCGGTGCATCTGATGGAGGTGGTTCAGGGAGATCCGGCAGAGACTCCGATCTGGAATACTTATGCAGAGATCGTGAAGCAAAGGACCGGAATGGGAAGCGGAGCGATCGGTCATATTGAACGGTTTGCATTCTACGAGGAAGCGAAAAGAGCATATGCGGTGATTGCTACCGGAGAAACGGAGCTTTATGCCAATGTACTTCTGCAGAAGGGCGTGGTGAAGTATGAAGGCAATTAAATTGGAAAAGCCGTGGAAGGTGAAGTGCGTGGATATGGAAATGCCGGTCTTGAAGGAAGGAGAGGCGCTGATCCGTATCGTAACTGCAGGAATCTGCGGAAGTGATATCGGAGCATTCCGCGGAACAAACAGTCTGGTTTCATATCCCAGGATTATCGGGGATGAGCTGGCCGGCGTGGTTGAGGCAATTCCGGAGAAGAATAAAAACGGGATTCAAGTCGGAGACCGCGTCGTGGTAGATCCGTATCTTTACTGTGGGAACTGTTATCCCTGTAGAATCGGAAGAACCAATTGCTGTACAAAGCTTCATGTGTTAGGCGTGCATGTAGATGGCGGCATGGCAGAGTATTTTGCGCATCCGGCAGACAGGCTGGTAAAAATCCCGGAAGGAATGAGCTGGGAAGAGGCTGCGATGGCGGAGCCGCTTACCATTTCACTCCACGGAGTCCACAGAGGCGGAGCCGGAGCCGGAGAATATTGTGCCGTGATCGGAGCAGGGCCCATTGGCCTTGCGGCAGGTCTGACGGCGCAGGCATACGGCGGACATGCGATTCTGCTTGATTTGGTGCAGGAAAGACTGGATTTCGCGAAAAAGGCCGGGATCGAATATGTGATCCATTCGGAAAAGGAGGATGTCGTATCCAGGATTGCAGAGATCACGAAGGGAGATATGGCGCAGCAGGTGATGGAATGCTCCGGTGCCAGCACAGCGATCCGGAATACGCTGGATTACGTTTCGAATGCCGGCCGAATCACCTTAACCGGATGGCCAAAAACAGAAACCTCGATTCCAACCGATATGATCACAAAAAAGGAAGTGGATATCCGCGGCGCCAGAACCAGTGCAGAAGAGTTCGAGGAGGCACTGAAGCTGATTCAGACAGGGCAGGTGGATATGAAGAAACTTTTGACCAGGGTAATCAGCCTGGAAGAAGTACCGGCAGCTTTAGTGGATATAGAAAAAAATCCCGGACGTTATATGAAGGTGGTAGTTCGGGTATCGGATGGTCCGAACTCCGGAAAGCAGAATGGAAACGCTCACTGAGCAGGATGGGGAAGCCGTGAGAACGGATTCCGGAGTTTTCTATGCGATTCGGACGTATTGCTCCCTGTTCCCCGATGTTGCGCGGCAAGCAGATCAAAATAAAAGGAATAGCAGAAGATGACAAGGGAGGAAAGGAAAAGATGAATCTAATTAACTATTATGAGAATC
>JBJELD010000039.1:0-14819 GCA_051878975.1 Candidatus Caccovicinus sp. | reverse complement strand
ATATGGTTCGCTCTGTAAGGGGAATCGAAAGGCTTTCCAACCTGATCTGCATCAGGGAGCTCATGTGCAAATGTGGTTATCTATAAAAAGTTGTAAAGTGCTGCTAAATTTAAAAAAATGTTCTGAAACTGATGTAACGGCAAGAAGAGTTCGTGGGTGTATAGGCGAAAATGTTTTCAAAATAGAAACTGAAAAAATGAGAGTAGTGAGATTGATGTTTGATTTGCAGAGAGAATTCTATATTCAGATGACAAAGCGATTTGGCTGGACAAAGCGAATTTTGTATTATTTTTTTGAGTTGCATCGAAATCAGATGACACCAGGAATGAAAAAACAGAATGAGGGTATACAACGTGTAAAGAAGAACAGGATGATGGGAAAAAGAAGTGTTCCATTATCCTGCTTTTTTATGTTCTGCCACAACCAGAAGTTGTACCAACAGACAGCGGTTGTTTTTGGAGAAACGGATGACATGATATACTCAATACATAAAAATGGGAGGTACCGGAAGCATGTTTCATATTGGTATGGGGGAACTTCTGATTCTGTTGTTTCTCGCTTTGGTAGTGGTAGGGCCATCTGACCTGCCGAAGGTGGCCAGAACCATTGCCCGGTTCTTAAGAAAGATCAATGCCATGGCGGCGGAGATCAAGGAGGCTCTTTTGCTGGAGGAAGAAAAAAGGGAAATAAAGAAAATGGAATCTGATTTTCAGGATCTTGCAAAGGAAATGAAGGAAATAGAAAAAGAAGCCCGGGAGGCGGATCCGGCAAAGCTGGTAAAGAAAGAGCTGGAGGAAACGGCAAATATGCTGGACTCCGACGAAGCTTTGTCGGTCAGATAAATTTTATATGAAAAGAGATAAAGGAGTGAAGTGTATGCGTCTTGGCACAACAGAGATTATGCTGCTGATTTTTCTGGCACTGATATTGTTCGGAGGCGGTAAGATCAGTGGGGTAGGAAAGGCACTGGGAACCAGCATTCGTGATTTCAGAAGAGAAATCCGGAATGTAGATGAGGAACCGCCGGAGCAGATAAAGATAGCACAGACAAATCCGATGCAGCCGGCGGCAGAGCAAGAAGAAAAGAGCTGTTAAAGATGGGGAGACAGAACAGACAACAGGAGGATGCAAATCAGCCTATCCTGGAACATCTTAGAGCTCTGCGGAAAACGTTGATTATTAGTGCTGCCGCAGTCTGCTGTGCATTTGTTCTGATTTTTTTTACCTGTTCCGACCGGTTGGTTTCGGTCCTGACTGAACCGATCCGGGAGAGGGGAATCCAGATCATTTATACTGCTCTGACGGATTCGGTGGCGGTGCAGGCGAAGGTTTCGCTGATTGCTGCCGTTGTGGCGGCATTGCCGGTAATTTTATTTGAGATATGGAGTTTTGTCAGGCCAGCTCTTTATCCCAGGGAACGGATTCTTTTCGGACGGCTTTTCCGAATTGCCCTGCTTCTGTTCCTTGTAGGAGTTTTGTTTGCTTATTTTGTGGTGTTCCATATGGCAGTTAACTTTTTCCTTGTAACAGGGGAGGGAATGGCTACGCCCATGATCGACATGAATACTTACGTTGGATTCCTGGGAAGTTTTGTTCTGCCTTTTGGAATTGTTTTCCAGCTTCCTGTTGCAGTTGCCATATTGTCCCGCCTGGGGCTGGTCGATGCGCCAAAGCTGAGAAGAAGCCGGAAATATGTGCTGTTTGCCATTTTTATATTGGCAGCAATCCTGACGCCGCCGGATGTAATTTCCCAGGTTATGCTGGCACTACCCCTTTTGGTACTGTATGAGGCCGGTATCATGGTGGCATATTTCAGTAAAAAGAAGCTATTTATTCAACAGGAGGAGGAAGCGAATGAAAACCAAAATATCCAGAAGAGAGTTCCTTAAAACGACAGCCGCTGGTGCGGTAGGTCTTTCTGCCATGGGAGTGTTGGGTGCCTGCGCCGGATCGGGCATCAGCTCTGCCACCGATGCGAGTACTTCTTTAACGGAAACGATGTCCGCTGCAGGTACTGCCGCAGAAACTTCCGGAAAGGCTGCGGAAGCTGAGTCAGCAAGCCCGCCGGGACAGACTTCCTTTACAGCCGGAACGGGGCATACCTGGGGCAGCATCCTTAACCCGCAGGAAGATTTTACAGCGTGTACGACCGATTATAGCGCCATTTTATCGCCCTTGAAGATCGGGGGGATCACGCTTCCGAACCGTATTGTCAAAAGCTGTGCCGGATCGGAAATGCAGCATAACACAGAATGGCCGGATGAAACCTCCCTGAGCTATTATGAGCAGTTTTGTAAGGGCGGGGTCGGAATGATCTGCTTTGAACCGTCCACCATCATTCCGGGACCGTCGGGAGTAGCCGAAGGTGTGGATGCCGCATCTCTGGACCTTTTAGATGATGACGATATCCCGGCTCATGCGGCGGTGGCGGATAGGATACACAAATATGGCATTCCGGTGATTGCGCAGACTCTGGACATGGTGATGACAACGGGCAGCGCTTCCACGACTTTTGAGCGCCACCGGCTGGAGACCAGCTTCGGAAGCGGCACTGTGCAGACCACGGAGGACGTGCAGAAGGAAATCCGGTATTTTATTGAAGCGGCGGAGCGTTATCAGAAGGCTGGATTTGACGGAATAGAACTGAACTGCTCCTGCAACCACTATTTTTCCACGTTCCTGTCGCGTTACGCAAATCACGAGCGAACAGATCAATACAGTGGAGAGAGTATAGAAAACAGAGCCCGCGTGGTCACGGAAATTATCGAGGGGATCCGGGCCAGACTGGGAGAGGATTTTGTGATCCAGGTGCTGTACAGCGGTGTGGAGGAAAATGTACACGAGCTGGGGAACAACAGTCTCTGCACTTCGGTAGAGGAAGCCTGCGAGTTTGCGAAGCTGTTTGAGAAAGCAGGGGCAAGCTGTCTGCATATCCGGTCGCAGGCATACGGCCATCACAGCGGCGGGTTCATGCCGGATATGTTCCATTACTGCGATCATGGTGATACCGGCTATGGCTCCATAATTGATTTTGATCGTCATTTTGGAGGAAGTGTGATCGGAAAGTATGACGGCGTGGGCGCATTGCTGGATGTGGCTGCCAGGATCAAGTCCTGTGTATCGATTCCGGTAGGCGTCGTTGGTTCTATGGACCCGCGCCTTGCGCCGGATCTTCTGAATCAGGCTATTGCAGACAAAAAAATTGATTATATCCTCATGACACGTCCTTTGATGGCGGACATGTCACTTGCAAAAAAGCTGAAGGAGGGAAAACGGGATGAGGTGGCACCATGCGCCCGTTGCATGACCTGCTTCTCCGCCATTCTGGCTTTCGGAACGCCAATGTACTGCAGAGTTAATGCGGCGCTTACCCGCGCATATGGAGAAGACATGCCAGAGGGTTATGATCCGCTTCCAGCTGAACCGGCGAAGAACGTGATAGTGATTGGCGGCGGCCCTGCCGGAATGGAGGCTGCCCGCATTGCAGCGCAAAGAGGGCATCATGTAACGCTGTATGAGAAGGGTTCAGAGCTGGGCGGCAGGATGAAACTGGTGCAGACCATTAAGGGACCACATGAGCGTATTCTGGACCACCGGGCATATTTAATTCGCCAGCTGGAGGTAAGCGGTGTTAAGGTGGAACTGAATCAGGAGATGGATGAAGAGAAGGTCAGGGAAGTGTCGCCTGACATTGCCATTGTGGCAGTGGGCGGTCTGCCGGATGCTTCCTCCATTCCGGGAGTGGAATCAGATGGCGTCATTTCTGAGGATCAGTTTTTTGAAATGGTTATAGCCGGAGAGGCGCCAGAGGGTGAACATTTTATCATCATTGGAGGTCAGTTCCATGCCTGTGATGTTGCAGTCTATTTGACCAGGATGGGCAAAAAGGTGACAATGCTGAATCCGGGGCCGGAAGGGGAATTCTATCTGAATGTCCCGGCCTGGCCGAAGGCTATGGGAACCATGTGGCTGCAGAGCAGAGGCGTGAAAATCTATCATGACGTGAAGATTACGAAAATTGAAGCGGACGGAATCACGTTTGAGACCAGTTACGGCCTTACACCGGTGCAGGAATACGACAAAATTATTGTAGCCCTTCCGTTTCAGACGGACCGCAAGCTGTTCGACCGTCTGGTAGGAACATGCGGTGAGGTGTACGCTGTGGGCGACTGCTACAGCCCCAACAACATTGCCAATGCGATTGCACGGGCCAATATTGTGGCAAGAAAGGCAGGCAGCGGCAGCAGCGGCCAGAGCGGCACACCGCAGAAGCAGAAAGAAAATCAATATTCTGCCAGCGCTTCCGGTATGGGAGATGTAACGGTTACCATAACGGTAGAAGACGGCAGAATCGTAGAAGCTTTTGTGGATACCTCAAATGAAACCGAGGGGATCGGCAGGCAGCTGGGCGATGTATTTGCATCAGAAATTGTAGAAAAAGGTGAGGTTGACGCAGTTTCCGGAGCCACGATTACTTCTTCGGCGGTGCAGTCCGCCTTGGAAAGCTGCAAGAAGGCGGCTGGGATCCAATAGATCACAGATTTTATCCGTTACAAATTACGGTTCACAAAGAGTCTCCGTTTTTTCGGAGACTCTTTTGCTGACCGGGAAAATATGGTATTATGAGATACAAAGGAGGGAACATATGGAATTGAGACAACTGCGATATTTTCTGGCCTTGTCATCGTGCAGGAGCATGACGCTGGCGGCCAGGAAGCTGTTTATTACCCAGCAGGCTCTTTCCAAAGCAGTTATCAGTCTGGAGGAGGAGCTGGGAGTCCCGCTTTTTGTACGTGGATCCAGAGGGCTGGAGCTGACACCATGCGGCAGGACTCTGCTTCCTATGGCAAAAAAGACGGTGCGTGATGCAGATCTGCTGCTGTCCGCTGCCGGGGAAATGAGAAATTCCATCAATTCCGTGGTACGGCTCGGCTATGTGGTTGGAAGTTTTAATGAGCAGAGCGCACTTCCTTTTTCGGTTGTTTCCCGGTATGAGCAGCAGAATCCGAACGTATCTGTTTATATAGTGGAGCATGATGAAGCGGAGCTGGTTCAGATGGTGCTGGATGAGGAGCTGGATTTTGCATACATTGTTGATCAGGGGCAGAGACGGTGGGGAGAACTGATATACCATGAAATCGCCAGGGAAAATATCTGTGTTCTCTGCAGCGTGTCCAATCCTTTAAGTCATAAAAAGATGTTGTCGCTGGAGGATTTTCGGAGTGAAACGGTCCTCATCGGAAAAATCGATCCGATTCCAGAGGAGATCGCGGCCCTGTCGTCTGCTTTTCGAAAGCAGGATTTTCAGCCGTCCGTTAAATACATCAACGGTGCTTCCAGACAGTGTGTGGAGCATGTGCGGATTAATGAAGGCATCATTTTTGCCGGTCAGGCATACTTAAAAGGGTTGAATCTGAGCGGCCTGATGATCCGGGAGTTCCCGGATAAAAGTATTTTCAGCAGACATTTGCTTATCTGCAAAAAGGATCGGAAAATGACTCTCTCAGCCAGAAAGGCATTTCGTTATTTTAAGGAAAATGCCCGTGTTTTGTGAAAAAGATGAAGCCGAGAAAGATGTCGATATCCGTGGTATCCCAAACCCGAAGCGGAAAGGAGAAGCCAGAAATGAAAATATTGAATTACGGTTCTATGAATTATGATTACACCTACCAGGTCGAACATATGGTCAGACCGGGGGAGACGATTGCGTCAGGAGGACGGATGGTTCATTGTGGGGGAAAGGGCTTCAATCAGTCTATAGCACTTGCAAGAGCCGGTGCGAATGTATATCATGCCGGCATGATCGGGGATGATGGAGAACGATTTTTGGAAGAGCTGGAGAGAAGCGGTGTGGATGTTTCCTTGATCAGCCGGAAAAAAGCAGCCAGCGGTCATGCGATTATCCAGGTAAATCCGGAAGGTGAAAACAGCATTATTTTGTACGAGGGTGCAAACGGGCAGAATTCAAAGGAGCAGATCAAGACGGTATTTGAGGAGTTTGAAGAGGGGGACTGGGTGCTTCTGCAAAATGAAATCAATCTGGTGGACGCAGTTATTGAGAAAGCATGGCAGAAGAAGATGAAGATTATCTTGAATCCATCGCCATTAAACGATAAAATTTTGGCCTGCGATTTAAAAAAAATATCCATGTTTCTGGTAAATGAGACGGAAGGAACACAGATGACCGGAAAAACCGATCCAGCGGAAATGCTGGACCAGTTCCTTTGCATATACCCGGAAAGCGAACTGATTCTGACTCTGGGAAAGCAGGGGGCGATTTATCAGAAAGGTGCAGTCCGAATTCGACAGGCAGCCTTTCCTGTAGAAGCGGTGGACACCACGGCAGCCGGAGATACCTTTACCGGATTTTACTTAGCTGCGATTTTAGAAGGATTGAGTCCGGCAGAAGCCCTGCAACGCGGCTGTGCCGCTGCTGCGATCGCCGTTCAGAAGAAAGGGGCTGCTGCTTCGATTCCGGAACTTGGACAAGTGAACGAATTTCTGAAAAAACGGTAAATTTTTGGGTATGGTCATTAAGCGGAGTGAACAGCGTGGAAATGTGGCCTGCCGTTTGAACAGTCTGGTTTTGAATCTGGCAGAGTGGAGGGCATACCGGGACAAGCAGTACGGAGCGCTGCTTTTTTCATAGGAATGGCTGGTTTGGAAAATGCATAAAAAAGGGGCGAATAGAATGAAAACGATTTATTATAATGGGGCTGTTTACACCGGCACACTTCCGCTGGCAGAGGCTTTTGCTGTGGAGGATGGAGTATTTGTCTTTGCGGGAGGTAATGAAGAGGCGAAGAACATGGCTGCAGACGGTGATCAGCTGAAGGACCTGGAGGGCCGGTTTGTCTGCAGCGGCTTCAATGACAGCCATATGCATTTGCTCAGCTTTGGAAATTCCCTGAGCATGGCACAGCTGGCAAAGCATACCGGCAGCCTGGAGGAGCTTTTAAACAGCCTGCGTGATTTTGAAAAGGAACACCCGCACAGCGGCGGTGCATGGCTGATGGGAAGAGGCTGGAATCAGGATTATTTTACGGATGTGAACCGGATGCCGGATCGGTATGACCTGGATCAGGTATCGACTGAGGTGCCGGTCTGTGCTGTGCGTGCCTGTGGTCATTGTCTGGTGGTAAACAGCCGGGCGCTGGAAATTCTCGGCGTGACAGCAGATACCCCGCAGCCGGAAGGGGGAAGAATCGGAATGGAAAATGGGGAGCCGGACGGCCGTTTCTATGACAATGCTATGGATCCGGTATATGAAGCCATTCCGGTGCCGGATCAAGAGACGTTAAAGCAGATGCTCCGGATGGCCTGCCGGGCGCTGAATGCTTATGGTGTGACCAGCAGTCACTCCGATGATTATTCGGCATTCCGAAAGGTGCCATGGAGAGAAATCAATGAGGCATATCAGGAACTGGAGAAAGAAGGAGAGCTGACGGTCCGTGTCTATGAGCAGAGTAATTTTACGGACCTGAAGAGTCTGAAGGAATTTGCAGAGGCAGGAAACCGTACCGGAGCCGGAAGCAGCTTCTTCCGGATCGGCCCGCTTAAGCTGTTGGGAGACGGCTCATTAGGCTCCAGAACTGCATACTTGAGCCAGCCGTATGAAGACGATCCGTCTTCCTGCGGCATTCCGGTATTCAGTCAGGAAGCGCTGGATGACTTGATCGGCTATGCCAATGAGCAGAACATGCAGGTGGCCGTTCATGCCATCGGTGATGCCTGCCTGGACCGTGTTCTTCAGGCTTATGAAAAAGCGTTGAAGGAGCATCCGAGAGAGGATCACCGCCACGGAATCGTGCATTGTCAGATTACCAGACCGGATCAGCTTGAAAAAATTGAGAAGCTCAAGCTTCATGTTTATGCGCAGAGCATTTTCCTGGATTATGACATTCATATGGTAAGGGAACGTGTGGGCGAAAAGCTTGCTGCTACCAGCTATAGCTGGAAAACGCTGATGGAGCATGGGGTTTCCGTCAGCAACGGGACTGACTGTCCGGTGGAGCTGCCGGATGCGCTTGCCTGTATGCAGTGTGCCGTGACCCGAAAACCACTTCGCGATCCGATGGATCCCTATCTTCCAGGGCAGCGTTTTACTGTGCAGGAAGCGCTGGACAGCTATACCATCCGCAGCGCGGAGGCCAGCTTTGAGGAAAACCACAAGGGAAAGATTCAGTCAGGCATGCTGGCAGATTTTGTGGTGCTGGGACAGAATCCATTTGAGGGAAAAGAAGACGAGATCAAAGATATTCCGGTTCTGGCAACGTATGTTGGAGGAAAGGTAGTATATCAAAAAGAAAAAGGCTGATGTGAAATCGTTTTTCAGAGCATAAAAATAACCCGCAGAATGGCTGCAGCAGGCAGCTGTCTGCGGGTATTTTTATGCTTATTGCAAACGGGACATGTGTTTGTCCGGCTATTTTTTTTCTCGTTTTGTCCGGCAGTCATGAAGCTTTTCCGGAGGAAGCTGTCCGGCCAGAAATTCCCAGAGAACATCCGGTTCCACATCTGCCTGATGATCGGGCAGAAGGAAGGCCTGACGGTCTGACACATAGAAATAAATGCAGTGAGCAGTCCGATAGGCGCCGAATACGGTTTTCCACTGCTGGCGGACGGTTCCGCCGCCTTTTTTCTGGGTGCTGGTGACCTTAACCCCATCGGGTTTTGTCGTCAGCTCCACATCGTATACCGGTTTTGGCCTTTTCAGGTTCAGCTGCTTAATCTGTGCGTTGAGGGAATAAAAATACATTCCGAAATAAACTGCCGGAAGACCCAACGCGATGACAAGGAGAACGATCGCAAGCAGTTCTGCCTGATTTTGTTCAGAACGCAGGAGAAAGCAGATTACAGAAAAAACGGTCAGAATCCCGGCAAAAATTGCCGGATTGATCCAGCGTTTCCGAAAACTCATGGTGTCAAAAACAGCAAAATCCCGGAAGGTCTGCGCATCCATTTTAACGGAAATGGTTACCTGTTCTGGTTTCATACAAAAACCCCTTTCGTATCCAATTATTACTATAGTATCGCAAAGTCCGGCAAAGGGCAAGGGGATTCTTTTGCGATTCCTGGTAAAATGGAAATATTTTGAAGGTATGAAGAGGAAAATGCGGTCCATATTAGTGATATAGGAAGGAGGAATCGGATTGGATAATCGGGATGAAATGCCCATTGGATTCAGCTTCAGTTTATCCATGCATGAAAAGGCCATGGAACGTTATTCCGGCATGGATGAGGCACAGAAAAAGCAGGTAGTGGATGCGGCAAGGCAAGCTGGCTCCAAAAAGGAAATGGAACAGCTGGTAAACCGGCTGGAGCGGGGAGAATCGATTTTCTGACCGGAACATTCCAGTATGAAAAGAAGCGGGAAACCATGCGGAAAAATTCGAACAATCCGGGAAAGGACGGGATGGAAATGCAGGAAGATCTGGTGAACATGCAGAAGGGAAAGGCCAGTATTGCGTTCTCGGATCCGCCTCTTATCACTGCGGCGGCTTCGGCTGCGGGAAAGAAGGAAGGAGAAGGACCGCTGGGAAAATGGTTTGATATTGTCGAACAAGATGAAATGCTGGGGAAGAAGACCTGGGAGGAAGCGGAAAGCGCATTTCAAAAAGAAACAGCAGAGCTTGCCATAAAAAAGGCCGGCCTGATTCCGGGAGATATCCGTTATCTGTTTGCCGGGGATCTGCTGGGGCAGCTGATTGCCACCTCTTTCGGTGTTATGGAGCTGGAAATCCCGCTGTTTGGACTGTATGGCGCCTGCTCCACAATGGGAGAGGCACTTTGCCTGGCGGCCATGACTGTGAATGCGGGCTATGCAGAGCGAAGCCTGGCGCTGGCGTCCAGCCATTTTGCCACGGCAGAAAAGCAGTTCCGCTTCCCTCTTGCTTATGGAAATCAGCGGCCGCTTTCTGCCACATGGACGGCTACCGGCTGCGGTGCGGTGGTGGTAGAAAAAAGCAGGGCCGCAGAAAAGGGACGGAAGCCGGAGGCTGCAGTTGCAGGGATTACTACGGGAAAGATCGTGGATTTTGGCCTGAAGGATTCCATGAATATGGGAGCGGCCATGGCGCCGGCTGCATTTCACACCATCTGGCAGAATTTTCAGGATTTCGGCTGGGATGAAAGGTCCTTCGATAAGATCATCACAGGGGATCTGGGAACGGTAGGACAGAGCATTCTGCTGGATCTGCTGAAACAGGAAGGCCATGATCTGACTGCTGTTCACATGGACTGCGGAATTGAGCTTTATGACAGTGAAAGTCAGGATACCCATGCAGGAGGAAGCGGCTGCGGCTGTTCCGCTGTCACGCTGTGCGCTTATATTCTCCCGAAGCTCCGGGACGGTACCTGGAAGCGGGTTCTTTTTGTGCCGACCGGAGCGCTGCTTTCCACAGTCAGTTTTAATGAAGGCCAAAGTGTTCCTGGAATTGCCCATGCAGTGGTGCTGGAACATGTATAAAATAAACAGATATTCGAGATGGAGGGACAGAACCGATATGGATTATATAAAAGCATTTGTGACCGGCGGCGCAATCTGTGCGCTGATCCAGATCCTTCTGGACCGGACAAAGCTGATGCCGGGGCGGGTTATGGTGATTCTGGTGGTTTCCGGCTGTATTCTGGGCGCGGCAGGGCTGTATCCGCCTTTCCTGGAATGGGCCGGAGCCGGAGCGGGAGTTCCGCTTCTGGGATTCGGAAATACCCTGTGGAAAGGGGTATCAGAAGGAATAGCGAAAGACGGGCTGCTCGGAGTTTTCAAGGGCGGCCTGACCGCCAGCTCTGCCGGGATTGCAGCGGCGCTGGTGTTCGGTTACCTCGGTTCTCTGCTCTTTAAGCCGAAGATGAAATAAAAATCAGGCAGCAGAAGCTGTTATTAGAACCGGTTTCTGCTGCCTGATCATATGAGAGTGTGCGAAAGCTTTTTTACTATAAACCCTGGAGTTAAGCCAGGGTCAATACAAAACAAAAGATTTACATCTGTCATTTTCCTTAACTTCGAGGAGAAAAAAGTAAAGAAATTTACAGTGTTTTACGGTCTTCTTACTTCGCTTGACCTTTGACCTGCTCCATGGTTTACTCTTGGTGACAGGTCGGGGACAGTTCCCCGGCACTGTCCGAAGGATGGGCAGAAAAACCAAGCAGATTCGAAAGGAGAACAATTTATGAGAAACAGAAATACGAAGCTGCCGCAGATTTTAACTGCCGCAGCAATTATGGCAGCAGTGTCCGCAATGCCTGCATTTGCAGCCAGCGGATGGGAGATGGAAGGAGATCAGTGGGTTTACCTGGACAAGAATGGAGACCGGGTAACGGATGTCTGGAAAAAGAGCGGCTCCAACTGGTTTTATCTGGATGAGGATGGATATATGGCGGTTGACCGTTTAATTGAAGATGATGATGATTACTATTATGTAAATGAAGCTGGCGCCATGGTGAAAAATGAATGGCGGAATCTGGAGGATGACAGCGATAATGATGCTTACGAGGACGGAACCTGCTGGTACTATTTCGGAAGCAACGGAAAAGCAGCCAAAAACACTTCAAGCAGCGCAAAGCTGACTTCAGTCGGTGGGAAAAAATATGCATTCAGCGATGACGGCAAAATGCTCTACGGCTGGGTCGGAGAGGATGGAAACATGATCACCGATGAGGAAGACTGGGCAGAAGGCCTTTATTACTGCGGCGATTCCGATGACGGTGCAGCGGTAATCAATCAGTGGAAACAGCTGGAAGTGGATGATCCGGATGCGGATGATGATGCAGACGGAAGCTACTGGTTCTATTTTGGAAGCAACGGAAAGAAGACGATGGATACGACGAAGACGCTGAACGGCAAAAAGTATCTGTTTGATGAGCGCGGCGTAGCGCAGTTTAAGTGGTACACGGCATCTGCATCTTCCCTGGCATCCTCCAGTGATTCAAAATATTACAATGCTCCGGAGCAGTGCTGGCTGGCACAGGGCTGGTTCTATGCAGTTCCTTCTGAGGAAATTGATTCCGAGGCTTATGGCGATGATGAGGCTTACTGGTTCTACGCAGATAAGAGCGGAAATCTTGCACAGAGCCAGATCAAAACAATTCAGAATTATAAATATGGCTTCAATGAAAAAGGTGAGATGCTGGAAGGACTTTATGCGCTGACCTTTGATGAGAATAACAAGATCGATACATACTGGGAGATTGAAACCATTGACGATATGCCGGGTGAGGATGAAGAATGTGATGTTTACTACTTCGGAAATTCTCCAAAGGACGGCGTCATGGCAACAAAGAAGAGTGTAAAGGTTGAGCTGGATGATGACACGTATGAGTTTGGTTTCCGTTCCAACGGTGCATCGATTCACGGAATTTCCGACAATGCGATTTACATCAAAGGCCGGAAAATGAAGGCAGATTCGGATATGAAGCTGGAAGAGGTTGTCTTTGAAGGCCAGACCTACCTGGTAAATACGTCCGGAACCATTCAGAAGAAAAAGACCAATGTGAAGGATGCAGATGATACGTATTACTGCACGGATGCGAATGGTGTGGTAACCTATCGCGGTTCTGAAAAGCGGAATTAGGAAAAACGAAATTAAGAAGCAGCGCAAAGGAGCGGTCGGAAATGGGAAAAGAATATACGATTGGTGATGTGGCAGAGCTTTTGAATGTCAGCCGCGATGCCCTTCGGTTTTATGAGAAAAAGGGACTGGTTCTGCCGAAAAAAAAGCAGAACGGATATCGTTACTATTCAGAGGAAGATGTCCGGCTGCTCCTGGACCTGCTGTTCTGGAGAAAGCTGCAGTGCAGCCTGCAGGACATTCAGTCAATGTATGAAAATGGAAGTCCGGAATTTTATGTGCAGTTTTTAGAACTCCGGATTCAGGAGGAACGGGAGAGGATTCAGGAGCATCAAAAGCTCCTGAAGCATCTTTTGGTCAGCCGGAATATCAGTCGGAAGGTGGAACTGGATCTGAACCGGTATTCGGTACGCCCGATTCCGAAAATGTATATTGTCTCTGAGATTCTGGAAACCTTTGATGAAGGGCGGGATGCCTGGTTTCGGGCGGCGGATGAGCAGGAAGGACTGGAGCACTGCTACATTCATGAACAGCTGCTGCCGAAACAGGACGGAACCCGGGAACAGCGCTGTTATCTGGCGCTGGAAGAATTTGCTGTCAAGGAAATGAAGCTGGAACGGCTGGTACAGAACCGGGAGTTTTTTCAGTTCCCGGCCTGCGTCTACACGGTTTACGCATCGGATAGCATGTCTCCGGATCAGAAGGCCGTCTCAGCCATGGAGCGGTGGGCTAAGAGGCAGGGGCTGAGCTTGACTGGAGAGGTTCATGCCCATTATTTATGGAACCGCTACAGCGGCGGTGAACTGGCCTGTTCTTATATGGAGCTTTTTATGCCGATTCAGGAATAAGGGACCAGAAATCTCTTTTCTGAATGTTGCTTTTGTGCTAAAATACGAAAGTACGATTTATTTTATTCAGAATTAAGGAGACAAAACCATGAGTATCAGAATTGGAATTTTAGGTTATGGAAATCTGGGAAAGGGTGTGGAAAGTGCCATTCACCAGAATCCGGATATGGAACTGGCGGCAGTGTTTACCCGTCGAAACCCGGAAAATGTGCAGGTAAGAACAGAAGGAGTCCGTGTGTTAAGTGCCGATGAGCTGGAGCACATGCAGGATCAGATTGATGTACTGATTTTATGCGGAGGAAGCGCTACAGACCTTCCGGTTCAGACTCCAAAATATGCGCAGATGTACAATGTAGTGGACAGCTTTGACACTCACGCAAGAATTCCGGAGCATTTTGCAGCGGTAGATGAAGCGGCAAAGAAATCCGGAAAGATCGGAATTATTTCCTGTGGCTGGGATCCGGGCATGTTCTCGTTAAATCGTCTTTATGCAAATGCCATTCTGCCGGAGGGGCATGATTATACCTTCTGGGGCAAGGGTGTCAGCCAGGGACATTCTGACGCTGTGCGCCGGATTGCAGGCGTGAAGGATGCCAGACAGTATACCATTCCGGTTCCGGAGGCGTTGGAAGCAGTAAGAAGCGGACAGAACCCGGAACTGACCACCAGACAGAAGCATACCAGAGAGTGCTTTGTGGTAGCGGAGGAAGGAGCAGATCTGGAAAGAATTGAGCAGGAAATCAAGACTATGCCGAACTATTTCTCCGATTATGATACTACTGTGCATTTCATCACGGAAGAGGAGATGACGGCCAGTCACAGTGGACTGCCTCATGGCGGCTGCGTGATTCGTACCGGAAATACCGGAATGGCCAAGGAGCATACTCATGTGATCGAGTACAGCTTAAAGCTGGATTCCAACCCGGAATTCACCGGTTCTGTGATTGCAGCTTACGCAAGAGCGGCTTATCGTATGAATCAGGAGGGCAAGAGCGGCTGCAAGACCGTGTTTGATATTGCTCCGGCATACCTTTCCGCAAAGAGCGGAGAAGAACTGCGTGCGCATCTGCTGTAGGAAATCCAAACGCAGGCGCAAAATAACAGGCGGTCATTATGTTCATCCAGCACATACTTTATTGGTAAGGAGGGGTGAATATAATGAAGCAGAAGTCAAATAAGGGGTAATTGCGATCCTGCAATTGCATTATCACATGGCTCAGGGACAACCCTGGGCCTTTCTTCATAATGCTGCGCACGTCTGAAGCAGTCGTCTGCAACCATCGGCCAGGCAGAGGCTGAACAGAGGGCGAACAGAGAGAAAACCTGTGATTCGGTCAGAAATAAAAAGCAGCAGAACCGCGAAGGCCTGCTGCCAGAAACAAATCAGATATGCAACTTGGAA
>JBJELD010000038.1:13229-14939 GCA_051878975.1 Candidatus Caccovicinus sp. | reverse complement strand
CAAATTACGATTGAACCAGATCTAAAAACTAGAAGTTCTTCTATTGTAGCCCCACAATAAAGAGTACCAATGCCATAATCGACAGACCAGTCCAGCCGATATATCTTCCTGCAACTTCCCAATCAGACGGCTCTGCATGGTCGACATTGCGAATCCGAAATGCCAGATTCCAACGGAACAGTGAATCTGCAAACAAAATAGAAAGTGCATTGAGACCGCAAATGAACACAGCGCCAAACCAAACAAACCATTCACCCTTATGTGTCAGGTCGGGCCCATTTACCAGTTCCAGTATGGTAGATGCAGATGGCTCTACAGGATAAATTACATTCCCGTTTTGGTCTCTCTCAATTCCATCACTGGTTACATAGGATAATCCAAAGTTCGCTAAGGTGCCATCCTCATTATATAGCCAATAGGAATCTCCGATATCCAAAACGCCTCCACGGAACAAAATATCTTCTCTTTGGCGAAGCTCCACACCGGTCATATATTCTGCCATCTCCTCATCCTCCGGAATCGCTGTAGAGTCTTCTTTGACTGAATAAGGGCCATAGGTTTTCTCACCATGCTGAAATACTACGGTTTTATCCTCCGACACCGTAAAATGTGCCTGTTGCCCTCGAATTTTACCGGAATACACCGTGCTGCCGTTTTCGTAACTTGGAACAAGAATCGTGCCTTTGTATTCAAATCCAACTTGTGAGATTGTCACGGAATAAAACACTGCAAATACCAGTGCCATAGCAATCAAAAATACTAAGATGCCTTTTTGATAGCGATTCAAACTTTTGATTTTTTCCATAGTCTCACCCATTCAAATTCCGATTTCCCGCTTCACCCATATTCTATCACAATTTCATAAATTCAGAAATTCCTATATCACAGAACACTACAAAAAATGTCTTCTTTTACCCTTCCCATTCATAAACCCTTACCGCTCTCGGCACTTTCTCCCTTATCGTCTGAAAAAGTACATCAAACCAATCCCCAGGATAACCCGTAGGACATACGTACATGCCCTTACGCTTTTCTTCTTTCCCACCCTGTATCACACTTTTCCCCTCCAGATGTATCTTGATATAAAATCCGTGTTTCTTTCGATCTCTAATCAGACATTCCACATCCTGAAGGTCAATACTGCACTTCTCGTAAGTTTCATCAAGATATGGCTGCACACAAAAAAAGCAGGTGCCCCTAAGTTCCAGGAAGCACCCACTCACCGGCATAATAAGCCGTTTCATTTTCCAATAGATTATTGCTGCTGTCGCGAGTAATAATAAGCTAAGCAGAATAATCGGAAGCCACATAAAAACCGGATAGTGTGAAGCAGCCAAAACAACTCCCACAAATGCCGCCATTCCACAAACCGGCATCGCCAACAGAGCCCGATCTTTTTTATCCATCCGCTTATACATGAAATCTTCCGATGGTTCCATTCTCATTTTCCCATTCCCTCCTTTACGCTGCTTTTTTTGACCGGTTTGCTTTCCATTTTGTCAGAACCTGCTCACACTCCAAAATCACCTGCTCACAAAGATAATCCGAAAAATATCCGATGTGAGTCTCTTCATAGGGAATATTGAAACGGCTGGAAAGCCAGAAATAAACTCCATCCTTGCTCATATAGCCCTCTTTTACAATCCGGTCAATTGCATGATGGGCTCGGATCCGCTTGTTTCTGAGCTCGGAATCTGCCAGCGTTCCCTT
>JBJELD010000038.1:3818-13129 GCA_051878975.1 Candidatus Caccovicinus sp. | reverse complement strand
CATGATGGGCTCGGATCCGCTTGTTTCTGAGCTCGGAATCTGCCAGCGTTCCCTTTGGCCGTTTTGTCCCCTCATGAACTCCAACATATGCCTTACACACCGGATAGCCGCTGCATACATAAAGGAGACTTCCTGCGGAAATAGTATTGTCCCCATAGACAAATTCTGCAGAACGCAGGACAGACTGCCTGCCGCAGTAGGGACAGACGGGGGCCTTCTGCCGGCTCTTGCTTTGTCTGGTTTTATAGTGTATCCGTTCTTTATATCTTCTGTCCTTCATTCGTATCCTCCTATTGTTTTCTCATTTTCATTGTAAAAAATCACATTTAAAATTTTCAAGGGCATTTCATAATTATTTTCCGTTTATTTGAAAGAGATACGGCAGGCCGTTTTATCAGCCTGCCGCATCCTCTCCATGCAACTGCAAGAAATCCACATTTACCATTCCTGTCAGCGAGATGAACTCGTTGAATTTTGCGTACCTGGCGTCCCTTTCTCCCCAAGAACTGCAGCACCTTTTTTCTTTCTGCGATAATATACTCCGCCTGCAGTACCGGCCCCGGCTCCAGCAAGCCCCAAAGCCACTGCCAGGGCAGCGCCGTTCCCTTTCTTAGGTACATATATGCCGACTGCTTTCATGGAGTATTTCTTTTGTTCTCCGGATACGCCTCCTTCCGGCTCATAGACTGCAACATAACGGACTCCCGGTTCCTCCTTAAATACGGCTGTTCCTTCGTAGGTTACAGTACAATCCCTCACCCGCTTCTTTCCTGTTACCGTCGCGTCCCGGCAGAGAATTCCAGTTTCATCCTCGTAAGCTTCCCCATTCCAGTCCGCAGCTTCCACCTGATAATCCGCTTCCTCTGCGCCTATCAAAGCCAGAAGTTCTGTCTCAAACCCGGAAAAATCGGGGATATCCTCTTGCAAAGTAAAAACACGTTCTCCAAGCCAGTAACCGTCAATGCCATATTCGTGGAAAGTAACGGGAAAAGAAAAACCATCCTCCCACCGTTCCCCGCTGCTTTCCTGTCCCGTCACAGTCGCTGTCCCTTCCAGTTTCTGCCCGGTTGCCTCATCCGTTACGGTTACCGGAATCTTTGATGGCAGCTTATCCTTTGCCTCTACCGCTTCATAAAAATAGACCTCCTGAATCGGCTGCTCATGTGCCGGAATTGTGCTTTGCTCCAGACGTTTCTCCTTCAGATGATAAGTTATTCCATCTTTTACGATAGTCTCCTCCGGAAGGTTTTTCTCTGCCCTGTCCTCTAAAAACGGGCTGGTGGCGATCTCCAGTCTTCCTGCCGAAGCGCCCTTTGACTCGCTCACCACCTCTGTCCGGATTTCAGAGAGACGGTACATTTCTCCGTCTCTCTCCATTTCTTTCTCAAACAGTTTTTCCGCTTCATCGGAATCCGGGTTGTCCGTGGAATAATAGCGCTCCTCATAGATATTTTCCAACGCCGTACCCTGGCCGGCGGCCCTGGTCTCCATGGGATTTCCTGCCACAAAAAGCCCGGCAAGGAAAAGCACATAAAGGCCGGATCTTACGCCTGCTTTTTTAAGCAGCTTTTTTAAGCTTTTCCCTTTCCTTTTGTGGACAAAAAGAGAATCATCCGTAGGCCCTCCATATTTTGGTCCTTTCATATCTTTCCTTTTCCAGAGAAGAAATGCGAAAAGACTGCCGATGGAAACAAGCCATGCCACAAACAATCCGGCAAGGCCACTGGTATCCCCTGTCTTCGGTGCATGGAACAGCTCCCCGAAGGTCACATCGCCATCCCCTTTCCGGCTTGTCTCATAAGATGCAGTAATCGTTCCGTAATGCTTCTGATCGGTTATGGTACAGTCGCCGAGAATCGTTCCATCCTCAAAAACAGTGAAGGTAAAGATCGTCTCATTAATCTCATAGCCATCCGGGGCCACCGTTTCCCGGAAATGGTATTCTCCCGGTTCCGGTGCCTCAAAGTATACTTTTCCATTCTCGTCGCTGATTCCGGTAAAAATGATAGTTCCGTCTTTATCCGTAATCTCAATCTCCGCTCCCGGAATCTCTTCCGATGTGGTGACATCTTTCTTGGAAATCATCACAGTCGCTTTCTTAAAGTTGGGTATGGTATCATCCCCTTCTACGGTTCCATCCGCTTTGACTGTAAACTGGTACTCGGCTTCATTTTTATAGTAGCTGTCAATTCCTGCGGTTTCCTTAAAGGTATAGGTACCGTTTTCCGGCTTTTTGAATCGTACCGTACCCGAAGGCCCGGTCACGCCCTCGTAGTACACGCTGCCATCCGGACGGTACACAGTGATCTTCACACCGGATAACCGCTCTCCGGTAACTCCGTCTGTCTTATAAAGCTCCATATCGTCTCCTGCCGGTTTTGGCTTATCTCCGCCTCCACCGCCGCCTCCGCCGGAATGGCGGATCTTATAGTTTTTCATGGTAAACTCCTGGATCCCTTCTGTCTCTTTCACCTCGATCTCCTGCGGCTCCATCTTCTGATATCCGGATGGTGCTTTCACTTCCCGCACGGTATAGCGCCCGGCTTCCAGCTTTTCAAAGGCTTCTGCCGCATCCTCTTTGGAAATCCACTCCCGAATGAGTTGTCCATCCCTGTTTCTCACAAGCTGAAGCGTTGCGTCTCCAAGAAGCTTTCCGGTATCCCCATTTTTCTTCTCGATCTCCACCTGAATCGGCTGGTTTTTAACCGAAAACTTCTGCACGGCCTGATCCGGAAGGATCTTAATCTCCAAATCCTTCATCAGAGCATAGCCGACAGGCGCATTCCTCTCACGAATGATATAATCGCCTGCAGAGATACCTGTCACAGAAAGCGGCTCCTTGCCAGATACCCATTCCTTTATGACAGTCTCCTCTCTGGTTCCCGCATCTCGAATCAGCTGCAGAAGAGCGCCTTCCAATGCCTCACTTGTCATACCGTCTGTTTTCACAAATTCTGCTGTTATCTTCTCATTTTCCAGCACCACCTCCTGTTTTTCTTCTGTTCCGGTCACTTCAAACGTAAGACTTTTTCCGGATACGTAACCTTCCGGCGCAGCAGTTTCCGTCAGCGTATACCTTCCCGGTATCAGCCCTTTAAATACCTCCGGGGTTTCTTTGCTTACCCACTCACGGATAAGTGACTGGTCCTCATTTCGCAAAAGCGTAAGGGTTGCACCCGGTAACATACCGCCGCTTTCCTTATCCTTTTTCAAAATATCAACCTCCAGCTTCTGATTCGTCATAGTGAAGGTCTGTACTCCTGCCTGGTTCGTCACGGTAATCTCCATCGGCTCTGCCTTCAGAAGATATCCCGGTGCAGCCTCCTTCTCTTTTACGAAATAGATGCCTGCCTTCAGCCCCTTGATCGTCTCTGCCTGGCTCTCCGTAGTCCACTCTGCCACAACAGCTCCGCTTTCATCCAAAAGTTCCAGAACCGCACCCGGCACAAATTCCCTGGTTTCCTCATCCCGCTTTTCCACTGCTATCTCGATTTTCTGGTTATTCAGAACAAAGGTCTGCAGCTTGTAGTCCTTGGTGATAGTCAACCGGAACGGCTCCGGCAGCAACTGATATCCCTCCCTTGGCTCCGGCTCCAGCACAAGGTAATCCCCGGCCGGAAGCCCCATAAATTGCATGCTTCCGGTTTCATCGGTTACCCATTCCTTCACCGTTTCCCCGGTATGCTCTGAAACCAGTGTAAGCCTCACACCGGAAAGTGGCTCTTTCGTCTCCCCGTCTACCTTGAGAATCTCTGTCTTGGTATCATCATCAAACATTTCTACCAAAGGAATTTCCTCTACTGTCATATTTTCCTTCACCGTAAAATAGACACGCTCCGCCTCCAGATATCCTTCCGGAGCTCTGGTCTCAATTAAAACATACTCGCCCGATTTCAGGTATTCGATCTCATGAGGCGTATCCGTAGAAATCCAGGACTCCACAAGTTCTCCTTCTTTGTTAACCAGGGTCCCGGTCTCATCCACCGTTCCTATAACAGTGCGCACCTCTAAGCTGGCTCCCGGCAGTTCTTCTTTGTCCGTCAGCTTCTTTTTCGAGAGCACAACCTTATTGGGCTGGTCTTTTGCCTCATGCAGATAGGTAAGGGTATGGTAACGGTCCGTATTCAAATTGAACTGGAATGCATACACCTCGGGATCTAAGAGATACCCTTCCGGTGCTTTTACTTCCTGCACACGGAAATGATAGAGGCTTACCGCACCATCGGTTCCGATGCTTCCCACCGGTACCCGGCTGCTTAATACGGTTCCATCTTCCCCGGTAATCAGGATCGTTGTCACATTGGTATCCAGATTGGTAAACTTAAACTGTGCACCGGCAAGGCTCTTTTCCGGATCCTTCGCATCCGTCTTTCGGATGGAAAGCTGTCCGTAAATCAGTTCATTGACCAGCTCGATTCTCTGAACTTCCATCGTATCTGTAATCTCAAAGGGAAGCTCTGCTGCCCGTACATAGCCAAACGGCGTCTGCTGCTCTACAAAATAGTAGGAGCCCTGTGCCGGACTTTCCAGTTCGTGAGGCCGTAAATCTCCCACCTCATAGCCGTCCGGAATCTGGTTATTCTTTGCATCCTTTTCGGTATAGCGTCCGCCTGATCCGGAAATCCAGCGGTCAACCAGATAATTCTCGTCGTATTCCATCGCCGGAATCAGTTCTCCGTTTTCATCCCTTAAATGGTTTCCATCCAGATCCGTCACATAAAGAAGGTTCCCATCTTCATCCCGCATCTGGTGTTTCACAAGAGTTCCATCTTCCGCTGCCCGATAAACCGCCACCGTAGCACCGGCAATCTCCTTTCCGCCAGTCACATTGACCTTCGTAAGGAGTACCTTGATCGGTTCATCTTCCATCACAAACTGCTGCACCCGTTCCTTTGCCCCCACATCCAGAACCGGAACATAGACCGGGTCAGCGATCAGGTAACCGGTCGGCGCTTTTTCTTCCACCAGCACATATTTTCCAATCGGCAGGTACTCAAAACGCATGGCTCCGGTCTCCGTCACATAGGCAATCGCCTGCTCCGTACCCGGGACTGCCTTTCGGTCATACTCGTAAGCTGTATAGCTATGGCCGCCCTCAATGGTCACCTGATGCGCGGTCTTTACTACCTCGCTGCCGTCATCGGTCTGCCATTCATATACTTTCTTAGATTTATCGTAGCAGAGCGTTCCTGCCTCATCCGTCACCGGCTCCCCATTCTCATTCAGAACAGCTTCATAGAGCGCCAGGGTCGCCCGGTGGTCATTATCCATCGGCTTTCCGGTCTTTGCATCCAGCTTCAGCACCTCAACCGCCGTGTAGTCGTCCTCCATCACAAAGCCCTGTACTTCCCCGGTCTCCAGAACCACGACCTCTACATCAGAAGCCGTCACATAGCCTCCTAAAGTCGGTGCCTGCATCTCCCGCAGGATATAATCACCCGGCATGATATGATCGATCCAGTGCGGTCTTTTGCCTTCAGATACCCAACTTTCTGCGATAAGCGGTTCCCCATCCCGGTCAAGAAGGATTTCCAGATGCCAGCCCCGATCTGAATCGTCATACACCCGGTATGCCTCATAAAGTGTCAGTGTGGCACCAGCAATCTCTTCCCTGGAGGTCATATCCAGCTTGGAGATCTCCAGTTTCGTATAATCATCCTCCATATAAAACGGCTGCGTCTCAGCTGTATCCTTTACCGTGAGCCCTACAGCCATGGACTGCACATAACCATCGGCAAGCGGAGCTGCTGTCTCTTCCAGAATATAGGC
Organism: Candidatus Caccovicinus sp.; assembly: GCA_051878975.1. Taxonomy (GTDB): domain Bacteria; phylum Bacillota; class Clostridia; order Lachnospirales; family Lachnospiraceae; genus Caccovicinus. The sequence goes on along the minus strand of JBJELD010000038.1, from coordinate 7,360 downwards.
TCCCTGCCTGAGCCTTGCGATCTCATATCCGGCCTCCTCCTTTGAAGTCACCCACTCATTTTCTATCCAGGTCACTCCACCATCCTTATAATACACTGTCAGCCCGTTCTCATCCGTTACCGGCTGCAGGTCCATATTGATGGCCGGGTTCCCATTTTCATCGGTATAAACTTCTACAGACTGGGAAATAATTTTGTCCCCGTTTTCGTCCAGCGGCCAGACGATAATCTCGCCATCCTGATCCGTCACATAAGCCATTCCCGTCTCCGAATCCAGCATGCAGATCCGGTTTCCCCAGTCATCCAGGCCGTAGAGAATTCCTGTCGCGGCATCATACTCTGTCGGGTCGTACTCCAGATCGAAATACCACAGATTCACCTCTGGCTTTTTCTCACTGGTGATGTCCCATACATCCTTTTTCGTGCTGTCTGTTCCCGTCTTTCGGATATCGGTATCCATACCGGTGTTCGTCGCCTGAATACGGACCACGGAATCAAACAGATTCCGTTTCACCTTCACACCATCGTACTCATGGGCTCCGGTCTTTGTTACCTTCAGCCCCTCGTAAAGCGTCAGAGTCGCATTCTCCACATAGGTATCTCCGCCAGCCTTTCCTTTCAGCGTCCTTGTGGCATAACCAAATCCGGCAAATTCCCCGTTTGGCTTATACTGTAGTACCACATCTCCACGGGCTTTTAACTGCGCTTCATCTCCCTCCACCCGGTAGGTGATCGACTCTGTCCGGTCTTCCACCTTGTGGATCTCAATATGGGTCGGCGCATCCTTTACCACTATCTGATGTAAGTCCTCCACTACGGTCTTTCCGTCTGAGCCCACCGGCCGGACATACTGGTACTTTACCGCCTGTACCTTTTTCTCCTTATCACCCTCCTCATAATACTCCACCTTGTCACTATAAACCGTGAAGGCAATGGGCTTTGACTTTACATAGCCCTCCGGCGCTTTGATCTCCACCAGAACATAGGCGCCGGCGCCTAAAGGCTGGTAGGTCTCGATATATCCCACACATTGCTTTTCGGTCCGAAGGCTTCCGTCCGGTGCCTCCACCTCTCCGTCTCTTACCGTGGAATATGCCTTAAATACGCCGACCTCTGCACCGGAATCATCCTGCATGAATATCTGCTCACTCTCGTCATACAAAGGGATTCCGTCTGCGTCAAACAGGATATCTCCGCTTCCGGTCACACTCGCCGCTCCGTCGCCGGATATATCTCGCTTTGCCGCATAGATCTTAAACAACGCTCCATCCTGAAGGATGTTCTCCCCGGTCTCCGAATCCAGTTTCTCAATCCGCAGCCTGGAGCTGTAAAACTCATTCTCAAAATCCTTATTGGAAAATGCGACAAAGTTAAATCTTCCGTCCGCTTTCAGGCCGGAATCTCTATTTCCGATGTCTCCCTCATCATTGATCACTTCCCCATACCTTGGGTCCAGGACACTCCAGGGAATAAGTGCCTTTGCAAATATCCGGTCTACCGCTGTTGATTTCCCGGTCATGGTATCCACCGAATCCTTTGTTACCCCATAATCCACCAGGGTTCCGTCCCTGTCATAATAGGTCTCGTAGTAGACACCATCCACACTTCCCGCATCTTCACTGATAGAACCATAATGGTAATAGCGTGCAACGGTATCATTCTGGCAGTCTTTTTGGATGTCCGGCTCCAGGCCGTATTTGAACACCTCAAAATCACCGTCATGATTATGAGCGTAGATCACATGGGTTTCCTCATTGAACCGGATCTGATACCGTGCGGTAAGCTCCTCCGGCGTCATTTCCGAATCGTACAGATACTCCTTTGACGGGATCTTATCGTGAACCGTACCGTCCGCATCTACCTGCGGGATAAAGGGAATTTCCACCTCCTGCGGCGCATCAATGGCATAGTGCTTCTGCGGAATGGTAGTTGGCTGCTGCTCCACCAGAACATAAACGCCGTAAGGCATCATTCGGCTCTGGCCCCAGTAATCGTCCTTGCCCCCGCCGCGGTTTGCATGGACTGTTTTCAAATCTCTATCTGCATCATACGTTTCCAGATCCCAGTCCAGTGCCAGGGAATCTGCAAATTCCGGATAGTCCCGGAAGAATGCCTCATAATAATAGGCTCCATCCTCTTTCCTTGTCAGCTTCCCGGTATTTAGCAGGTCCGAGCGCAGATACAGCTTAAATGAAAAGCCCGGCAGCGTCTTGGTTTCCTGTCTTCCGTTATAGCCTCCGAACAGAACTGTAAACGGATCCCGGTGAATCTCGTAGGTGTTGTGCTCATAGGAATCCAATGCCACATCCTTTGTGACCTTGATGGCCTGCTTAATGACACGCTCCATCACAAGGATCGGCTGCTCCCTGGTTCCATCATCCTCATAGATCTCATACTGACCCGGATACAATAGATCTGCATACCTGATATAAGACCCTTCATCCAGTGCCGGCTTTTTTGCCGTTGCACTGACTGCCGCTGTCAGATACTGCGTGATAGAACCGTTAACCACCACCCGAAACGTCCGTTTCAGGTTTTCCTGGCCAAACTCTTCTCTGCTGGTATCCACATGAACAACCGATCGATGCTTTTCCCTGTCATACGTCACCTTCACTTCTGAAAGCCTTTCCTCAATATTCAATATCTCCTCCGTGGAATACTGTGGCACGGTTTCCATGACCGGAATTCGTTCTCCCGCTACATCCAATAAATACTCGCCGACTGCATAGGTTTCATAGACCGGTAAGAAAATCGTTTTTAAGCGTATTTCTCCTTTCGAAAGAGCTTCCCCGTCCAGTTCCTTCTTTTCCACTGTAAACCGGTAGCCGTCCCGTTCATACTGATCCGCGTCATAAACAGCATAATAATATCCGCCCTCATATTCCGATCTCACGACCAGGCGACCGGTATTCCTATCAAAAATCGCATTCTTATTGACAATGCCCTTATAGGCATACCGGATTTTCGCATAATAGGCGCCATCCCGTTCCACAATGTCCTCCACATCGTAGGCATCCCAGAAGCTGTCCGATGCACAGTAGGAAAGAATCTCCTCAATCCTCTCTCCGTTGGTATCTCCGGATAATTTTAAAAGCACCCATGGGGCATCGCTTAGCCCGTTTTTATATCCGGACATGGAAAGAGCCGCGGAAGTCTCCCAGAGGATATAATCAACGTCAATCTCTTCTGCCTCCTCCAGATCCCAATCCGATGGCTCCTCCCGCTCAATGGCAGACACATATCCGTTCAGCCGGTTCACTGCCGTAACGGTCTGAAGGAACGGCTGATCCGAAGAAATAACCGCACCGTTTTCATCGGTTTTCACAATCTTATTCCCATCGGCATCCAGCTTATATTCTCCGCCCTCTGCAGTCTGATAAATGATATTTCCAAAAGCATCTTTCTTTTCCACCCGGCTGCTTCCCGTTACCACCTGCTCCGTTACCGTAGACTGCGTTTCTGTCACTTCGTAAACTGTAACATTCTCCGGCAGCCCGGATAGATAGATGTCAAATCCCTTCGTGTTATAATACTCCACGTCAA
>JBJELD010000038.1:0-3718 GCA_051878975.1 Candidatus Caccovicinus sp. | reverse complement strand
GGCAGCCCGGATAGATAGATGTCAAATCCCTTCGTGTTATAATACTCCACGTCAAAATCATAGGAGTTTTCTTCCCACTCATTGATCCGATGATAAAAGCCATCGGTGTGGGCGCTTCCGGATTCCGTTATAACCACCGGTTTTCCGGTCCGGTTGCTCTCCGATAAGTTCTTTCCGGTTCTGGAAAGCTCGTATCCTTCCGAACGGGAAAGTTCCTCCACATAATAGTTTCCTAAGATCAACGGGCGCCCGATCCAGCCATTTCCATTTTTCTCCACGTTTTTGGAATAAAGATTGGAAACCTCCTTTGATGTCTCGGAAACCTCAGTAATTACTACAAAGGAAGCATCCCCATTTTGATCCGTGGACGCAATGGAAACCAGTTCACCTTTTTTGAATACTATACCGGTCTTCCCATCCGGATGGACAATATCCTCCGCTGCGTAAAGTCCGTAAACAGCACCCTCTAAGCTGGCATCAGCCTGGGATTTTCCGTAGCTGTCCTCTCCGTCCTTCGTATAAAGCTCCATATCCCGCTTGTTGATATGCAGCTCTCCCTCTGTCCGGTGGTCCTTTACCAGATAGGAATAGCCCGTGTGATCCGAAGGATAACTGCTCTGGCAAATTGGCGCAACCTCACTTTCCTGCTGCACCCCATCCCATTGCCAGCTTCCGCCGCTTCCATCCTCGTCATCATCATCCGATAGAGCCATCGGTCGATTCACGGTAAACGTGGCGGCATTGGATGGCGTGGCAGCCTTACGCTTCCTTAAGGCATTGGATCCGGTGGCTGCTATAATGTCATCGAGCAGATCAACTTCCAAAGCCTCCTCATCCAGCATTCCCGCGTCCTGCTCTGCATCTTCTTCCTCCACAGTCTCTTTCTCTACGATTTCCTCCTCCTGGACCTGTTCCTCTGAGGTCTCTTCATCCATGGTCTCTTCATCCGCGGTTTCTCCCTCCACGGTTTCTTCCTCCACGGTCTCTTCCGCTACAGTCTCTTCCTCGTCTTCTTCCGCTGCAGACTCGTCTTCTTCCTCTTCCTCTGCAGCCTCTTCTTCCATCGCCTCTTCCTCTACGGTTTCTTTTTCTTCCACCTCTTCTTCTATCAACTCTTCCTTCAGAATTTCTCCCACAGATGGCTCCTGTTCCGCTGCTGCCTGCACAAGCGGAACCTCTTTTACCGCGACACTGGCCTTCGGTACATCTTCCCCCTCATAGGACACGTTCCGTTCTTCCGTACTTTTCCTCTGGCTGTTTCCCGGATAGTACCCGGTAACACTTCCATCTCCTTCCGCCTGGGAAGACGCAAAGGTAACGATCTCAATGGGAATATCATCATTATGAAGGTCATGGAGGATATAACCGTTCCGAGCCTGCACCTCCCTTACAGTATAGATCCGCTCCAGATGGATAAAGGTATCCCAGGCTTCATCCCGATCCGCTTCCATCGCATCCCTGGCAACACCCTCATCAATGGAATGAAAATCACAATGCTCTTCGCACCAATCGACGCATTCCTGCCAGGCTGCCCATGCCTCCTCCTCAAGACGTTCATTCTCTTCCTCAGCGTCCTCATCTTCGCCGTCACTCTCTACGTAATGAATAATCGGATCCGGATGACCGCCGCAGTAGGTTTTTTCGTAATCATAAAGTTTCTTATCTGAATGCTCAAAGTGACCGTTTCCATCGGTCGTGATCTTACTTTGGCAAACACTTAAGTTTTCAAATCCGCCTTCCGAGGTCGGTAGATTCTTATGGAACTGCTCTTCCTCCAGATTGGTTCCGTCAAGCTGGGAAAAATCAAACTGCTCGATGACCTCAAACGTGGAATCCTCCAGTGTCTTTCCTGTTTCATCACACTGTTTTTCCAACTCGATCTTATAGTCCCGCTTGAAAGTCTCCTCATGAAGATACTGGGTATAGGGAATCTCATAATCCCCGCTTCCTGATCCAGGGGTCGAACTTCCCCCTTTTCCGAATGCCAGCCATACCTCCCAGGTCTGCTGCTCTCCGGCCATTGTGATCATCGCCTGCTTTCCCTCTACCGCGCTGCTCTCATCCCACCCATTCGGAAACCAGATCTTAAAGGTATTCGGCTTCACCCAATATCTGGCACCGCCGGATCCTTCTTCAAAATGCCCTTTTACCAGGCCAATATCCGGATTCCCGGTAGAGCAGACAAATGTCACACCATCGGTCTCTTTTTTCATCGTCCAACCCTCCGGCAGGTCATAGACAAGCGTGGACTGCCTCCAGTCAAACCCGTCGCTGTACTTTAAGGTAATGCTGTAGGTTCCATCTCCGTTATCCTCCATCTGGTGTACCGGAGCCTGGCTTTTATATTTGGAAGCAAAAGGCGGCACAGAGATCTCCGATACCGCTTCCTGCGTCTGGTGAAAGAACTGCTCTAATGCGCCCCGTGTCTGGGCCGCCAGCGTGGGGCTCTTTAAGTTTGCCATCAACACTTCCATCTGTGCCCGAAAGTCATCCAGGCCGGCCCAGTTGCCGGACATGATCGCCCAGGTCGCACACTGACCCAGGATATAATGCCCCTGCCCCATTTTTCCAACGTTTGTTTGATAGCCTGCGAAATTGCCGCAGGAAGAAAGAGCATACCACAGGATCTCCGCTTCCTCCCGGCTCAGTCCCAGAGGAAGGTTGTCTCCATCCAGGTCAAGGTCATAAGTCACAATCGTTCCAGTGGTTCCGGTGCGCATGGACTTATTGGGTTCCAGACAGAAGCCTGCCGCACTTTTAGACCCTTCCACGTTTGTTAGCCCATACGGCCATAACCCCACCCGATTATGATCTTTTCCGTAGAAGGGGAAACTGGCTCCCGGCTTCAATAAATTGCTGGAATCATAATACGCAAATGTCGTGCTTTGGCCTTCTGTTTCCGCAGCAAAAGATGCCACCTGGCCGATATCTAAATAAAAAACAGGCTGAATCGTGAAAATCAGCGCCAGTAAGAACGCAATCCCACGTTTCAGCCTCAGATACAGGCGATTCAATCGTGTCATGTTTTCCCTCTTTTCTTAAACAAAAAAAGAAAAGCACACCCACGCCCGCAGATGTGCCTTTCCGAATCCTAACTATTCTATTGATATTTCGGATTTATTACCTGAATCCCACAGCCATTGCATGGCTGTTCTGTTACCCGGTTCCCGAACCGGTTTTCCGTACCGCAATGAGGACAGATGCTGATTGCCCTTCCAAGATAAAAATCTGCAGATGTCCCTATAGTAGAGGTATCAATCGTCAGTGCAGTTCCATCGATATAAACAGAATTCCACATATGGGCTCCGTCTTCCCGGAAACCGCTTTGTAATCCGACGGCATTGGCAAGCAGCTTAAAGGTCCTTGCGAATCCGACGCATTTGCCGGTACCGTTTACCAGAATGCTGTAAACCTCATCATCCGCTTGCTCATAGGCACCTTCGTGATAGACTGCTCTATTGGTAATTTCTTCATATACCCGTTTCGCTTTTTCATAATCAGAAGCGCCATAATCAAAGCCGTTCAGGAAACTGCATACTTCATCATAGACTAACCGGCTGGTTTCAGACAGATCCGTAACGGGAATGATTCCCCTCACTGCTGCCAAAACATGATTATCGGAAACCCAGGCATAATCGGTATCTTCATCAAAAATGTACCTCCTCCAGTCCGGATCATACCGATATGGTTCCAGATCATACGGTGTCCGGACATAGCC
>JBJELD010000037.1:0-15819 GCA_051878975.1 Candidatus Caccovicinus sp. | reverse complement strand
GCGAGCAGCATCTGCGCAACCGGAATTACGCATGAATGCTACTCGCTGTACTTTCTATTATGCTGCTTTCCGTCAAAATCTGCAAAAGGAATTTTCACCAAAAAGCAGCCGGCTTTATCGCGTGGATTCTCTCCATTTTACCACATTCTTAAAAACAACTTCCCCTTCCTTCCGTTTTCCGTCCAATAACTCCAAAAGCTCTCTGGCCGCCCGGATCCCCTCTTGATAGGCAGGCTCCAGGATCGCGGAAATAGCCGGAGTCGTAAGCCGTGTCCAACCGGTCATATCAAAACCGATCAGTCCGATGGTATCCGGAAACAGCTTCTGATAATCCGGATAATTGCGGATCGCCTGGTATACAACAGGAAGCAGCTCCGGCTCCGCCACATAGATCAGCGTCTTCTTCGCCGGATCCACCAGCTGCTTTAACTGCTCAAACACATCGCCCGAACGTACCTGATCCGTAAAGTAACAGGTACTGCCGCTGATCCCGGCATCCTGAAGGGCATCCTTATATCCCTGAGTCTTTTCAAAGCCCCCGCTGACATCCGATACATCTCCAGCAGCCATCACAAACGCATCATACCCCTTCCCGACACATTCCGTAATGGTCTGATAAACGCTTTCATAATGATTGCTTTTGACATAACGTCCTCTGGAATCATAGGGCCGTGTTCCAAGATAAACCAGCGGCTTGCGCCGCTTCTCCAGAGAAGCCGCAAGCATTCCGAAGCGGTAGGTAGACTGTATGATGAATCCCACAGCCCCAAATTTTACCATCTGTTCCACATATTCCTTTTCACTGTTAAAATTCAGCTCACTGTTTCCGATCAGTATCTGATAGCCCGAAGCCCTGGCCGTTTCCTCTATTCCTTTTAAAGCCTGAGCCGCATAAGGCTTTGACACATCATCCAGGATCACACCCAGGACCGCACTGGTCTTCACCTTCATGGCACGGGCGGCAGCACTGGGCTCATAGCCTGTCTCATCAATGATCTGCTGTATACGCTGCTGTGTTTCTTCTGACATCTTATTGGTCTTTCCATTCAGGTAGAAGGAGACTGTAGTCTTAGACACCCCCGCCTTCTCTGCGATCTCATTAATTGTCAGTTTCTTCATAGCAACCTCCACACCACTTTCTGAACATATCTGTATTCCGGACAGCTGCCGGCGATACCGTCCCTTTTGGGTCAGTATATCATAATTTTTCCAGTCAAGGAACCCGTTTCTTAATTTTTCAGCCGGATCCTGATATATTCTCCTTTTATCTTCTTCAGGATCACCGTTTTTCCGTAAACAGGCACCCCATGACATGTATACATTTTTCCGCCTCTGAAGGTTTCCCTGTTCCACACAAGAATGGTCTGCTTCTGTCCTTTTGCTCCGCGGATGTCCCAAGCCGTCACTGTCTGACCGGATACCGGCTCTTCCCTTCCGAACTGAAACACCTCTGCCGGTTCTGCCTCTGTTCCTTCCGCCGCAAAGATCACAGAAAAGGTCATTCTGTCCTCCATTGCACATTCCTTCACCAGTACATAGGCTTCTGTTTTTTCATTATATCGTTTGGATATTATTCCTCTCTCCGTTTTCAACGGTTCCTGCGAAAATACATTAAGACTCACATCTCCATTTTTCAGGATCACTCTGCCCGCCTTTTCCCGCACCTGAACCTGATCATCCAGATGAAAATACTCCCGCAGCTGATGCTTTCCCGGGCAGATTACATCCTGCACCGTAAGCCATACTCCGACATCCAGCACAAGTACCCTGCGAAGGATCATATAAGGTGTTCCGTCTCTCAAAATCCCGTGAAAAGGCATTTCCATATAGTGGGCATCCTCCTGCTCCCGAAAATAATTTTTCAGGTTTTCTCCGAAACCGGCATATGTCCAGGAACCGTCCGGTTCTCCGCCGGACTGCCCGTCGATCACGCACACATTATGGGCCTGAGGACTTTTCAGAATGCAGCGCAGCGGCTCATCTTCCCGATAAGAGTAGCGTCCGCTGTCTATAAGAAAAGGACGTCCTTTATGATACAAACACAGCTGTGTCTGATCTACATGACCATGCCCGCTTCCCAGAGGCCCGTTGGTCATCCATGTAAAATCCGCAGTCTCCGTCCAGCTGTTCCGGAGGTACAGATTCCCGCTGTCCTCACAGTACCAGCTGAGCTGCTCCGGAAGCATGGGCTCCAGAGCTTCATAAATCCGTATTCCGGGTGCCCCCAAAAGCCACACACTGGCCATATCCATATGTTCCCCGCCCGCGAAACGATAAACGCCGCCCTGATTCGAAAACAACTCAGCAAGCACCGCTGCCCTCACCATTACGTCCCTCGTATCTGTGACATCACTGTCGCACTGCGGCAGCTGCATGCGGGCCGGGTCTGAACTGTAAAGCACATGACGGCTCATGACGAGCACGGCTCTGACCAGCCACCCTTCTCCATGCTTCCCGCTCTGCTCTGAGTCTTTTTTTCCGACGGCATATTCCGCGCAGGCTCCCGGCCGTATTCCGGCTTTTTCCGCCTGCATTGCGAAAACCAGCAATCCGGCGCATGCATTCAGCACCTCCGCATGATACATGGCCGACTGTTCCCAGTGAGAACCGTCCTCCAGAATCTGAAGCTCCAGCTGTTCTTTCAGCTCTTTCCAGGCCCATTCCTCCAGGCCGCCTTCCGGAAGAAATTCCCTGAACCAGAGATAGCCGGCGCAGACAGCGGCAGTCTGAAGTATTCCCCAGTTGCTGAGAGTATATTTCCCGATATACCGCTTCCGCAGATTTTCAAACTGCCGTCCCATATTTTCCAGAAGTCTTTCCGCTTCCCCACGATCCATAAAGCCTGTTCCGATCAGACTGAGCAGCAGGCCGCACCAGTTAAAGCAGCGGATGCCGGTATCGATCGTCCTGGTGGCCTCTGTCCCCTGATCGGTGATAGGATTTTTCTCTGTCCAGTCAGAAAGATACCAGCGGAGCTTGTCAATGTAAGCCGTCTTTCCCGTCAGAACATACGCCTGCCACAGCTTGGGAAGAAAATCATGACGGTTCAGCATATATACCCACTCCGGATCACCGTTGGGACTGACTGTCCAGCTGTCCAGTTTCATGAAATAAGGCGTTCTGCAGGGCTCCATATCCCATCTGTCCCGAAAGAAAAACGTCTGCTCCATCAGAAGCTCTGCCTGATGAAGCAGCATCTCCTTCTCCTGTCTGCAGTATTTTTCTATATATCCGGAGATCTCCTGATATCCCAGAAAAGACAAGCGGAACTCCAGCCTGCTTTTCAATGCCGCAAAGCGTTCCTCCGGCTGTTCTTTTTTCTCCTGTGCCATACTTATTATTTTCATCTCCTTTGTCCCATCTCCTGTTTCCGTTTTTCCCGTTTATAATCAGACCTTACCAACGGAAAAAAGCGGAGGTGCCTTTGCACCCCCGCTCCGGATTATGCGATCAAATGCAGTACGGATAACACAACTCCAAGGATAATGGTCAGTACCACCAGCTTGTAGGTGCTCCATTTCTTTACCTTGATCAGGTAGAAGATCAGTCCTGTAAACAGCACCGGAAGCAGCTTCGGCGCAATGGCATCCACCATATCCTGAATAGCCACGATTTTCTGCTGGTTATCCGGCATATTCGCCACATACTGGATCGGCGTTGTGATTTTTACAAAATTTACTGCCAGACCGGAAATGACGGTCACACCGATCATACTGGCGATATTAGAAATCATTTCCATCTTCTCGCTTAAGGTTGCAATGATATTAGTACCCAGCTTGTAGCCCCAGAGTCCGGTCAGCACTTTTACGGCCAGAAGAATCGCGTTCATCGCTACAAAGAACAGGACCGGCCCCATGATCATACCGTCCTGAGCCAGAGATGCGCCGATCGTCGCAAACAGAGGAGCCAGACAAAACTGAGCCAGGGAATCGCCGATACCGGCCAGAGGTCCCATCAATGCCATCTTGATACTGCGGATCTCCTTGGCAGGAGTCTGATTTTCCAGCATTACCAGATGAAGGCTGGTGATAAAGGGCACAAAATGGATATTGGTGTTGAAGAATTCGATATTCTCCTTCAGTGCTGCCTGCAGCTGGTCATCATCATCCTTATACATTTTGCGCAGTGCCGGGTAAAGAATGTTGGCATAGCCCAGTCCCTGATAGTTTCCGTAGTTAAAGCCATTCTGCAGGAAATACGCACGAAGGCTTGTCTTGATATAATCACTCTTTTGCAGTCTGTTAGATGCCATCTTCAAATTCAACCTCCACTTCTTCTACCGAATTGCTTCCGCCCTTGCCTGCATAGAAGAATACCAGCAGCGCAATTGCTGTTCCAAGTACCGCTACCCCCATAACCGGAAGACTTAAGTAAGCGATCGCGATATAACCAAGGAGTACAAAAGGAATCAGTTCCTTCTTTGCCATTACATTCAAGATCATGGCAAAACCGATAGCCGGCAGCATCTTTCCTGCCACTCCCAGACCTGTGCTGAGCCATCCCGGGATAAAGGAGATCAGCTTCTGCAGTCCCTCAGAGCTGAAGGCTCCTCCGAAGCCGATCAGGAAGCCTAACGCTGCAAATACCCAGATGGTAGCATTGGCCGCAATACGGAAAGTTTTGAAATCCTTACGATCCAGCGCCTTATAGGCTGTACCGGTAAGTGTAGTTGCAAATGTATAGGTAGCAGTGATAACAAACTGGAATGCCACCGCAAAGGGGAAAGATAATGCCAGAGCGGATCCTACATCAATACCGGAATCCTTCATTGTAATAGCAATGATGGTGCCCACAATTCCGGGGCCCATAGGGTTAGGCGGCACAGATCCTCCCTGAGATACGCCGAAGCCCATAAATGCCAGTTCACCTACAGCTCCCATTGCCAGGCCGGTGGGAAGATCTCCCAGGATAATACCCACGCCTGTTGCCATGATCAGACAGCGGTTGGTATAAATACCGAACAGCATGCCTGCCAGACAAAATCCGCTCCAAAGACCAATTAACACACATTGAACTAAACTGATCGTCACGACTGTCTCCTCCTTAATCTAAGTATTTGTTCAGATCTACCTTTGCGGCGCCGTCATCGCCGGACGCGGTAGTCTTAGTATTGAACACAATGCCGTACTTATCCCTGAGCTCCTTTAAAGCTGCCTTGTCCTCAGGTCCCAGGGCAATATATTTGCTGATCTCCTCTTTGCCGGGAGCACGATGGATATTTCCCACGTTGATCTCCTTTACGGGAACACCGCCCGCCACCAGCTTCAGAGCGTCCTCTGTAGTCTTGCACACAATAAAAATAGACTGCTTCGGTGATGCCTTCATGATCACATCGCAGGTGTGCTGCACAGAAAAGAAACGCATGGCGATGGATTTGGGAACAACTGCCTTCATCAGCGTCTGCTGCATGGGATCTTCACTGGCGGAATCGTTTGCCACAATTACCGTATTCACGCCCAGTGCCTTGATCCAAAGCTGTCCCTGTCCGTGGATCAGGCGTTCATCAATTCGAAAAGCTACAATGTTTGGTACCATACCATATCCTCCTAGTTATTTATAATTATTTAAAAATTACTTTTATTGCTTACCAATACAGATTCCAGTCTCTGCAGAAACGCATCAGCGCTTCCATATAATAATAATCTCCCCATATATTTCCTTCATCCACACCCTTGCCGGAATGCCAGGAATATACTCCGTGATAAAGGACAGGATTTCCCGGCTTTACTTCGCTGCCTGCATAATTTTCTATAAGAGAGCGAAGAATCCGATGCATCGCAAAGCGGTAAACCGTTTTTTCCGGATCAACCTCCGGCAGATATTTCTCCATTTCATGAATGCCGCAGACAGCCACTGCCGCTGCCGAAGAGTCGCGGGACTGACCGGAGCCATCACTGAAGATCAGATCCCAGTAGCACACATCATCTTCCGGAAGACGGTTTAAAAAGTAATTTGTCATCCCTTTAAAGAGATTGACGGAAACAGGATTGTGGTTTTCCCTGTAATTCAGCGGAATTCCGTAAACACCCCAGGCCTGCCCTCTGGCCCATGCAGAATCATCACTGTATCCCTGGCGTGTCACGCCCTTTACCGGATCTCCTGTTTCCGGATCAAAGTAAAAGGTATGAAAGGCGGATGCATCATCCCGGATCACGTAATTGCAGGCTTTCTCGTAATGACGCTCCGCAGCTGTCCGGTATTTTTGATCTCCGGTAACCTCAGAAGCCCAGTAAAGAAGCGGAATATTCATAAGACAGTCAATGATCAGACGGTAATTATCCTTCGTTCCCAGCTCTCCCCAGGCCTGGATGAAGCCGTCCCTCTCTCTGAATCGTTCCATCAGCTTATCTGCAGCCAGAATGCCCGCTTTTCTGGCTTTTTCCGATCCTGTCAGTTTATAGCCTGCCACACAGGAAAGAGAATAGAGAAATCCCAGATCGTGATGATCCAGCTCGATCCTCTTTTCCACTCTGTTTAAAAAGGAATCCACATTTTCTTCCGCTCTCTGTCTGAAAACCGGATCTCCAGTGTATTCATAGCAAAGCCACAGCAGTCCCGTCCAGAATCCATCAGTCCACTCAATATTGTCGATTATTCCGTAAACCTGCTCTTTGGTGGCCGGCGTTGGAAATCTTTTGCCGAAGTAATCCAGATTTGCCCTTGTCTGCTCCACCACATAATCCATCGCCTTTTCCACTTCTTCTTTGGTAAGAAGGGCCGTCTCCAGATATTTTTCACGGAAACGGATTGGTTCCACCTGAATCGTTTTTATCATGATTATCTCCCCATTTTACTGAATCCTACAGTCCGCCTTCAAACTGCGGCTCTTCCTCATCATTTCCCAGCTGATCAAAATCCACAACACCATTTGCTCCTGCTGCGGCCGCCATCGATGCCAGATCATCCAGTCCGGCTGCCATTCTGGAAAATACAGCCTCTACCATCACCGGCATATTTGTTCCGGCAATCAGGCGGATGTGTTTTCCGCTCATTTCCTGCTTTAATGCCGCTGCCGTGTTGAACGGTGTTCCTCCCACCAAATCTGCCAGGATCAGGATCTCATTCCCTTCCAGAGATTCCACAGCGGCTGTCATAGCCTCCTTCAGGTCTGCTGAGCTCTGTCCGGCCTCAAAGTCCACACATACCACCTGCTCAGGCTTTCCAGCTACCAGCTCCACAGCACTTAAAATTCCGCTTGGAAAATGACCGTGACCCGTAATAACAATTCCTACCATACCTGCTCTCCTTTTGCTTTTTAGTAAACTGATTTACTTACGATGTGAGTATAGCGAATATGCCAAGAACTGTCAATGGTATTTTTTGCAAAAAGCTCATTTTTGTTATATTTATATAATTTATCTAAATTTTATTATGCACTATGCCCAATTTAATTGTGTGTCATTTATTAAATCCGCATGAATTGTTCGTGATGTATATTCAATTCAAAATCCAGTAAACAGATCTTTGGTTTACCAAGCCGTAGATCTGTTTACTTTATCCGGTTTACTCCCTCCGTTTTACTCTTGCACACAGTGAAATGCCTGCATACTGAGACTGCTCCCCCACAAGACTAAAAATGGAGAATGTACAGTTCAGGAAACCATACATTCTCCATCATTTTTCATAACGCTGTTCCTTTTGCCGGGATAAAAAATTTTCTCATATCATTTCCCTCAAGCCTCAGAAGCGCAGCTTTATTCTTTATTCCTCCGCCGTAACCTGTCAGATTTCCCTTTGCGCCTACACCCCTGTGGCAGGGAATGATGATACAAACGGGATTCCATCCCACTGCGCCGCCGAAAGGAATCGTATTCATGACATTCACTACCTCCTTCCGAAAAGGAGTCAGCTCCTTTATTTTATATTCCGGAGTAAACTCCGGATCTCTTCCTCATAATCTATATCCCCGAATCGTTCCAGTTCATCGGTATCATCGTCATCAGCACCTGATTCACCGTCAAGGCTGGACATATCCGGGAAGTCAATCTCATCGTCCTGCACCCCAAACAGGACAACATGCGCATTGACGCCGTCCCAGACCACTTTGCGCACAAGGGTACGGATGGCGGCTCGTTTCTGTTCAATGGTCATTTCATCAATACTGTCTTTGAATACAGTCAGAAGCTGACGCATCACATCAAACTCAATATCGCTTAGAGCGTGCTGAGAAGTCAGCCCTTCCAGTTCCTGAATACGGGAGTCGATTCCAGAACACTCCAGCCCAAGCTGTTCAATTCGCTTTGCCACATGATTTCTGGCGACGCTATCACCCAGATCAACAAGTGAATCTACCAGCCCGTCCATTTTCTTTTCAAGGTCAGCTTTTTCCTGACGCATGGAAGCAAGCTGTTCTTCATAGTTTGCTCTGTTTCCGGTGTAGAATTTGCGGCTCTGCTCCAGCTGACTGATAAAGGTACCGTTGTCTTCTGCAAGCATTTTAATCTGCTCGATGATCGCCATGTCCATGGTGTTGCCATTGGCGTTCTTGCCATTGCAGACGGTTCGTTGGCTCCGCTCCTTCATTTTACACACATAGGTGTAAATCGGCTTGCCGTCCGCTGTCCTGCGCCGACTGATTTTTGGATACATACGGCTGCCGCAGCTGCAATATAACAGCCCGGTCAGCAGGGCTTCGTTGCTGCGAGGCTTATGATATGCTTTGGATTTATTGCGTTCCAGCGATTCCTGAACCTGAACCCATACCTTTCCCGGAATGATACCGGGGTGCAGACCAACCGCAACAATCCATTCACTTGGCGGAAGGTATTCCGTGGTCTTTCCTTTTTCCTGATTGGTACGGTTATAAGCCATAATACCATGAACACCGTCAAAGGCTTCCTGATTGGAGAACAGGTCAGAATCAGCATTGATAAAATAGTGATATGCTTCCTCGTCTGCAATCATATAAACCGGGTTCTGCAAGATTGCCTTGATGGAAAACCGGGTGAAATATTTGTTGTTTTTTGTTCTGATGCCACGCTTGATCAGCTCCGCCTCTGTAATTGTCTGGGAGTCTGTCTCTATATACAAATCAAAGATCGTTTTAACAATCTCCGCTTCTCCGAGAATGAGCTTCAGCTTGCAGGCTTTCTTCGATTTTCCATCAATGGTAACGATCTTAACCGATTCCGAGCCATATCCGGTCGGGGTTGTGCCGCCCAGCCAGCGCCCGGTTTTTGCCAGTTCGTGCATATTGTCACGGATGCGCTCGGCTATGGTTTCACGCTCCAACTGAGAGAAAACTGATGCAATATACATCATAGCACGTCCCATGGGCGTACCAGTATCAAACTGTTCTTTAATAGAAACAAATGCAATATCCAGGCGGGATAATTCTTCAATCAGACCGGCAAAGTCGCTGATGTTACGGCTGATACGATCCAGGCGATAAACAATGATTGCCTTGAATTTATGCTTTTTGGCTGCTTCCATCATTTTCTTGAAATCCGGTCGGTTCAAATTGCCGCCAGAAAAGCCCTCATCCTCATATACCGCTATGCAATCCAGTGCAGCTTCTCCATAATGCGCACAAATATATTCTTTACAGAGTTCAACCTGATTGCCGATGCTTTCGCCTTTTCCGGTAAACCTTGATTTACGGGAATAAATGGCGATGCAATCGTCATTTTTTCTCATAACGCTCCCTCCTTGTATTGATATGTGATGTGCTTTATGCTATTATATCATAGAGTAGCACCAATGTAAACACAGACTGGAGGGATTTCTATGAAGTCATTATTCAAAGAAATGGGCGGAACATATACCCTGGATGCGGATGGAATGTATTATCCTGACCTTACACTTTCCGAAGAAGAACCTCATTATGGCAAATACGGCAGGATGCGTCTGCGCTATCTGAAGGAACATCATAAGGCGCTATACAACACACTATTACTGGACGGAAAACTGGTCGGGCATCTGAATGAAATTGATGATACCGCCCGTCGGAGAATGGAACTTTTGACTGGGAAAATACGAGTTGATATACTGCTGATATATAAGCACCACAGCACTACTCATTACAGAGTAATCGCTGTGGTGCTTTTCTTTTGTAGCCAGAAATCCATTTTCACATCTGAATTCTTCTAATGCTCAGAAATGGTCTCATGTTCTGGAAGAAAATTCAATTCAAAATATAAACAAATGTATCTGCCGGAGTCTGAGATATTATAGGATTCCTAAAGTATTTGCTATTTCCTGCATCAAAGCATCGCTTTCTGCCAGCATGGAGGCACATCGTCTCAGCTTTTGATCTGTTTCAGCATCCTCCGCCCGGTCTTTTTTATAGCGAAGATTATGTTCTAATGCTGCCCAGGAATCCATTGCTGTTGTGCGAATTTGGATTTCACATCGAATGTATTGCTCCCCTCCGTACAGCAGGACAGGGACATCCACAATAAGATGCAGGCTGCGATAGCCGTTAGGCTTTGGATTCCGAATATAATCCTTTTCTTGAACGAGTTTCATAAAATTTCCGGCGAGCAGAGCGTCACGAATTGCATAAGCATCACGGACATATTCGCAAATGACACGAATACCGGCGACATCATTCAGATTTTCTTTAATGGAGTTTAAGGTCAATGGATAGCCCCTGGTCTGTAATTTGCGGTAAATGCTCTGCGGTTCCTTGATTCTGCTGGAAACGGCACGAATCGGCGTGCGCTTCTGATGCAGTTTGCTTTCCTTTCCTATCATATTCAGCCGCATGGTTACACACTGGATAGCGCTCTCATACAGCATCATGACCTGCCGGTACTGCGAGAAAAATTTACTGAATTGCAATTCATCCTCAGAACCAGCTCCATATCTGCAAATCGTGATACTTGTCCATATACGAGAAGGCATCTTCCCGGAAACGCAGGTAAACCAGCATATCATCATTTTCGATGCGTTCGATCACAGACTCGACCATCTGGAACAGCTGCCTGTGATAGGAAATATCATAACCATGAAGCAAGCAAATCTCATGGATGCTGTCCAACAGGGTGCAGCATTTCTGCACGGACGGGCGGGTGTCCTGCAGCAGCAAGGTGTAAATGTCCTATACGGCCATTGCGCTGTCATACATCAGCGGAAGCACATTATATTCCACATCAGCAGACCTGCCCGTTGCCGAATGTAAAATCAATGCCTCTTCATCATCGCAGAAGGAGGAAAAGACCTGATTCATCAGATGGAGCTGGTCAATTTTGACTTCTTCTTTTAAGAACTTATCCATGAGGGCCCCTCCTTTCTGGAAGCTGTCAATTAGCGCTCAATCGGCGCTCAATGTGTCTTTCGGACGATATATCACAGGAATAGCGGACAACTTCTCGCTCATAGACTGAACTACCGGGGGAGGTGCGTGGTATCGCCAGATCAAGTACTCCAATCCATGTGATTGTCCATTTTCCAAAAACAGAAGCAGGAAAGCGTGAGCTGGCAGAGCGGGTTGCCGGTGTCCACGCAAGCTTGGTCAATCAGGCCATTAAAAAACTGAACTGTCCTTCCGAACAGAAGGTACAACTGCTGGATGCAGTGATCGAGGCTTCATCCAAAAAGAGAGCAGGTGAACAAACTTAAGTCAAATTTGAACACCTGCTTTTTCTATGTCTTGATCTGCTTTTTGAAGTATTTCTCCCAGGAATTGATATTCATTCGCTTCTGGTCCGCTTCCCATGCCCGCAGCAGATTGGGGTCACCCCCTATGAGCCTTGCGAAAGGCTTTTTCTGCAAGCCAAGGCTTTCTCGATATTCCCGCATCATTTTCCCTTTAATCCGCAATCTGAATGGCCCGTCCTCCCGGAAGATACAGCTTCTGGAGGCCGTGATCGAAACCGTTTCCGGTCCCGAACCCTGATCCTCTCCTACTCACCGAAGAGAGCATCCTCCAGATCAGAAAGCATGATTCCCAGAGCGGTAACGCCTCCCTCTGCCGTATACCAGACATTGGAATGCTCCAGAACTACCACATTTCCATTCTGTGCGGCGTCTGTCTTATTTACCAGTTCATTATCCAGGACCTCGGCGGCCAGCTTTGCTCCCTTAGTCCCGATGGCAGCATCACGATCCATAGCAAAGATGTAATCCGGATTTTTTGCGAGTATCAATTCAAAGGAAGCCTCGTTTCCGTGGGCGGAAGTATTCGCCTCTGCGTCCACTCCCACATTTTCAAACCCGATCTCGTTTCCAATCATCGAGCATCTTCCGTCATTTCCCAGAAGTCCGAAGCCTCCGGCATTCACCATTCCGACAATGGCCGTTTTTCCCTCCGCGAACGCTTTCAGTTCATCAATACGGGATGTGTATTCCTTCAGGAGAGAATCCACCTGTTCTTCTTTTCCGAAAAGAGAGGCGATGTTTCTTGCATTCATGGACGTACTCTCCACAACGCCTGCCTCTGTATCCGTGTAGACCATATAGATCGGAGCGATCTCCGCAAGCTCATCGTATACCGCTGACATGCGTCCGCCGATAAAGATGATATCCGGCTCGCTTTCCATGACTACCTCCATATCCGGTTCCTTTACTGTCCCGAGATTCAGAAGAGTGTCATCTGTCACATAGTCCTGCAGATAATCGATGGAAGAACCCTTGGAAACACCGACAATCCGATCTGCGCAGCCGATATGATCCAGAATATCCAGCGCGCCCAGATCCATTACAGCCAGTCGTTCCGGATTCGTCGGGAACTCCACTTCCACAGTCTCACCGGCTCCGTTTCTGGTGGTCAAAGTCACCGTTCCGCCTGATTTTTCGTTTTCCGCGCTGCCATCCTGTGAAATGTTCTCCTGTGCTGTGCCGGTTGTGCTGCTGCAGGCGGTCAGAGAAAGCATCATCATTCCGCCCAGAAGAACTGTTAAAACTTTACGCATGGTTTTTCTCCTTTACATGTTGCTTTTTATTTTGCATTTCAATTTCGTATTTTTCTTTAGTAATAAATGGAAAGAGGCTTTCCCTCAATTTTCATGATCTCAAAATCCACATGATAGATCTTTGACAGATTTTCTTTTGTGATGACTTCGTCAACCGTACCAAAGCCTGCGATTTTTCCGTCCACAAACGCGCAGATGTAATCGGAATAAAATGCCGCATAGTTGATCTCATGGAGCACCAGAATGACCGTCTTTCCCAGCTCATCACAGAGTCTCCTCACCGTCTTCATCATATTGGTGGCATGATAAATATCCAGATTGTTGGTGGGTTCATCCAGAAGCACATATTCTGTGTCCTGGGCGATCACCATGGCGATATAGGCGCGCTGACGCTGTCCGCCGGAAAGCTCGTCGATGAACCGGTCCTGCATTTCAGTAAGCTCCATATACGCAATTGCCTGATCCACAGCCTCCTCATCTTCCGCGGTCAGGCGGCTTCCGGAATAAGGGAAACGCCCGAAGTTCACAAGCTCCCGCACCGTCAGCTTCATCTGGATATTGTTGCTCTGAGTCAGGATTGCCAGCCGTTTGGAAAGCTCACGGCTCTTCCACTTATGGATCGGCTTTCCCTCAAAATCAACCTCTCCCGAGTCACTGGCAATCAGCCGGGAGAGCATTCCCATGACCGTGGATTTGCCCGCTCCGTTGGGTCCGATCAGTGACAGAACCTTCCCTTTAGGAATTTCAAAATCAACGCCATCCACCACGACCTTCCCGTCGTAGGATTTTGTCAGGTTTTTCACTTGCATCTATTTCCTCCTTCTCTGAGCCAGCAGCAGGTACAGAAAATACAGTCCGCCGCCAACTGTAATAAACACACTGATGGGGATTGCATAGGAATACACCTGCTCCACAATGAGCTGACCCGCGATCAGCAGGATCATCCCCATGAATACAGAGCCGGGAATCAGCTCCGCATGGCGGTAGGTCTTAAAAACCTGCCTGGAAAGATTCGCCACGATCAGTCCGAAAAATGAGATTGGACCCACAAGCGCCGTAGCCACGGAAATAAACAGGACTACACCAAGAAGAAGCTTTCGGATAGTCCGGTCATAATTCACACCCAGATTAATCGCCTGGTCCTTTCCCAGCGTGATCACATCCAGCACTGCCAGCTCTTTTCTCAACGCAAACACGATGACAGCCATCAGAAACACCGAAAGAAGAATGATCTCCTCATTAATATTGCTGAAGCTGGCCACCAGTGTAGTCAAAAGTGTCTCATATTCATTGGGATCCATGGACCTGACCAGCGTATTCTGAATACTGGAAAAGAATGAGGTCAGCACGGTCCCGACCAGCAGCACATACAAAACGTTATGTTTTGTCTTTTTGAAAATGTAACTGTAAAGAAATGTCGCGGCAGCGCCCATGATGGCAATATCCATCAGAAAAGCGATGTTGCTGTTCCTCACCAGCACACTTCCGGTTCCCAGGAAAAACGCCACAGCCGTATGCACCAGGCTGTACAGAGAGTTCATACCCAACAGACACGGCGTTACAATCGTATTGTTGATAATGGACTGGAACACCATGGAAGCCGCACCGATCGCGAATGCCACGATCACCATGACCGCCACCTTTGCCGACCGCTGCTCCATCGCATAAGCAAACAGCTTCGGATGGTCAAAGCGGACGTTGACTGTCATATAAAGCGCGATACTGACGGCCGTCAGCAAAATCAGGAACCAAAATTTTCTGCGGCTGTCCGGCCGCATGTCGGATAATTCTCTTAACATGCAGGCTCTCCTTCCCCGACTTTTTTACAGGTTCTGATCCGTACGGCCTTTCGTCCGTGATTTAAGCGGTAAATCAGCATCGAAATAAAGATCAGACTTCCAAGAACGCCGACGATCAGCTCAATGGGAAGCTCGTAGGGCATGATCACCACGCGTCCGATCATGTCGCAGACCAGCACAAACAGCGCACCGAACAGTGCCGTGTCCACCAGGGTTCCTCGGATCCTGTCACCTTTAAACATGGCAACCAGGTTCGGCACGATCAGACCAATATAGGAAATACTTCCCACGATGACCACAATGCTGGCCGTGATCATGGCAGCTATAGTAAGCCCGAGAAACAGCACTGCGTTGTAGGGAACTCCCAGATTTCTGGAAAAATCTTTTCCCATCCCTACAATATTAAAGTGATTCGCAAACAGAAAGGCCAGTATGACCATGGGAACCGTCAGCCAGACGATCTCATATCTGCCCCGGATGATCGTTGAAAAGCTTCCGGTCAGCCAGCTGGATAACGCCTGCGTCATTTCATATTTATAAGCAATATAGTTTGTGATTCCGCCGATGACATTTCCGAACATGATTCCAACCAGCGGAACCATGACCGGATCCTTAAACGGAATCCTCTGAATAAACAGAACGAACACCCATGTCCCCGCGATTGCGCAGACAGCAGAAAAAATTGCTCTGCTCCAGATCGTCGAGGCCGGCATGAAGACCAGTGCCATCAGAATGCCGAACTGCGCCGAGAAAATGGTGGCTCCGGTCGTCGGGGAAACGAACTTATTCATACAGAGCTGTTGCATGATAAGACCCGCGACGCTCATGCCGACTCCGGTACAGAGAATCGCCAGAAGCCTCGGCAGCCTGGAGATCAGGAAAATCTCCCACTGGGAGATATCTCCCTGAAGCAGTCCCTTCATATTGATATCCAGCACACCCACAAACAGGGAGCATATGGAGAGAATGATAAGTGCAGCGCAGAGAATCCATGTGGACATATATTTTTTGATAACAATTCCTCCTCGCCTGATACAGAATGATCCGGAAATAACCGGCTTTAGTTAGTTCTAGCTAACTCCCATACAAATAAGAGCGCACTGCAACAGTATTTCCTGTCGAACCGGACTTATATGCCTGTGCAATGCGCATTCTGTGTTCTGTAT
>JBJELD010000036.1:0-15867 GCA_051878975.1 Candidatus Caccovicinus sp. | reverse complement strand
ATCCTGACGGCAATGGAGCGTCTGAGAGAGCTGTCGGGAAAAACTTCCCGGACGGAGCTTTATACAGAAGAGAAGGAGCAGGAAAAGGCGCTTCAGGCACTGGTGGCAAAGTATGAGGCAGCCATGGATGACGATTTCAACACGGCTGATGCAATTTCTGTGCTGTTTGAGATTGTCAAGCTGGCGAATACGACAGCATCGGAAAACAGCTCCAGAGCGTATGTGGAGCTTCTGAAGGATGAACTCCAGAAGCTGTGCGATGTGATGGGAATCCTGACGGAGCGGAAGAAAGAGGTGCTGGATGCAGAGGTTGAGCAGATGATTGCAGAGAGACAGCAGGCCAGAAAGGCAAAGAACTTTGCATTGGCGGATGAGATCCGGGGAAAGCTTCTTAACAGGGGCATTGTCCTGGAGGACACCAGAGAGGGTGTAAAATGGAAACGGGTGTAATGGAAGACTTGTTGTCTTTCTATAAGAAAACCATGAAGCTGGAGGAGATAGAGGTTTGTACCTATTCTCCTCTGGTGCTGGCCTACGTCGGAGATGCCGTTTATGAGGTGCTGGTGCGGGCCAAGCTTGTCAATCGCGGAAATGTTCAGGTAAACAAGCTGCATAAGCACAGTGCCCGTCTGGTGTGTGCGCAGACCCAGGCCAGCTTGATTAAGCTTCTGGAGGACGAGCTGACAGAGGAAGAAATGGCGGTGTTCAAGAGAGGCAGAAATGCGAAATCCGTAACCTCCGCCAAGAATGCTTCCGTCATTGATTACCGCTGGGCTACCGGGTTTGAAGCGCTGGTGGGCTGGCTTTTTTTAACCGAACAGTTCGAACGGCTGCTTACGCTGGTGAGCAGGGGACTGGAGAAAATAGGAGAGCTTTGAAAGATGCGATATGAAGAATTAACCATTGAAGGCCGGAATCCGGTCCTGGAGGCGTTTCGTTCCGGAAAGACCATCGACAAGCTGTTCGTATTGGACGGCTGCCATGACGGCCCGGTTCAGTCGATCACGCGGGAAGCGAGAAAGCATGACACGATCATTACCTATGTGTCCAGGGAACGGCTGGACCAGATGTCTTCTTCCGGAAAGCACCAGGGCGTGATTGCGTTTGCGGCCGCTTATGAATATGCGGAGGTGGAGGACATCCTGAAGGCAGCCGAAGAAAAGGGAGAGCCGCCTTTCCTGTTCCTGCTGGATGGCATTGAGGATCCTCATAATCTGGGAGCGATCATCCGTACGGCAAACCTTGCCGGTGCCCACGGCGTGATTATTCCGAAACGGAGAGCGGTTGGGCTGACCGCGACGGTGGCAAAGACCTCGGCAGGTGCATTGAATTACACACCGGTGGCGAAGGTGACGAACCTGGCCGCTGCCATGGAGGAACTGAAAAAGAAAGGACTGTGGTTTGTCTGCGCAGATATGGGCGGCGAGAGCATGTACCGTCTGAATCTGACCGGTCCGATCGGTCTGGTAATCGGAAATGAGGGAGAAGGCGTGGGCAAGCTGGTCCGGGAAACCTGTGATATGGTGGCGTCGATCCCTATGAAGGGAGATATTGATTCCCTGAATGCATCGGTGGCAGCCGGTGTTCTGGCATATGAGATTGTGCGTCAACGTCTTTTTGCCGGAAGCAGATAAAACGACGCGCAGAAGAAACGGCGCATATTTTCAGAAAGAACTTCCATACTAAAGAGAAAACAGAGGAAACGCGGACCTGGTCCGGGATGGCTTTGGAAAGGAAGTTTTTCATGAGAGTAGAGAAAAGGAAAGTGGCGCTGATCGGCTGCGGAATGGTGGGAATGAGCTATGCGTACAGTCTGCTGAATCAGAATGCCTGTGATGAGCTGGTTTTGATTGATGTAAATGAAAAGAAAGCAACGGGCGAGGCAATGGATCTGAACCATGGGCTCGCCTTTGCTGCATCCAATATGGAGATTTATGCAGGAAGCTATGAAGACTGTCGGGATGCGGATCTGGCGGTGCTCTGTGCCGGTGTTGCCCAGAAGCCGGGAGAAACCCGGCTGAATCTGCTGAAACGGAATTACGAGGTGTTCCGCTCGATCGTGGAGCCAGTGGCCGGAAGTGGATTCAACGGTATTTTTCTGGTTGCCACCAATCCGGTGGACCTGATGACCCGAATCACCTGTGCGCTGTCCGGGTTTAATCCGAGAAGAGTTCTGGGAAGCGGCACCGCGCTGGATACAGCAAGACTCCGCTATCTTTTGGGAGAATATCTGCAGGTGGATCCGCGGAATGTGCATGCCTATGTGATGGGGGAACACGGAGACAGCGAGTTTGTTCCGTGGAGCCAGGCGATGGTGGCGACACAGCCGATTCTGGACCTCTGCGGAGAAAATGCCGGAAAGGAGCTGCAGCGCATTGCAGAGCAGGTAAAGGGGGCTGCCTATCAGATCATTGACGCCAAGCAGGCAACTTACTACGGAATCGGAATGGCGTTGACCCGCATTACCAAAGCCGTTCTGGGCGATGAAAACAGCGTTCTGACCGTGTCAGCCATGCTGAGGGGCGAATACGGCCAGAGGGAGGTTTTTGCCGGAGTTCCGTGCGTAGTGAACGGAAACGGAGTGCGCCGGGTTCTTGAGCTTGGCATGACGGATGAGGAGGCAGAGCAATTTGCCTCCTCCTGCAGAACCCTCAGGGAAAGTTTCGAGGAAATTCTCTCATAGGTAAGAAGAAAAAGGAGAGGATCAGTCGTCGCTGACCGTAAGCATCTGCAGCCGGAAGGAAGACCAGATATTTCCCATGATGTAGCTGGTGGTCCGGGTGCCAGGGCGTATGGTGACGTTGTCGAATGCCAGAGGGCTGGACACAGCGCTGCTTCCGGTGACTGCACCGATGATGATCACGGGCAGCTCACGGATGACGCTGTAGAAGTTGGCGGCAGTTGCATAGAAGGTGTAATTTCCGGCCAGAGCCCGTTTGTAGGAGGTGACCTGAGTGAAGTTTACATTGCGGAAAATAGTATCGCCGTTGTACAGACGGATATCAAAATTGGATCCGCTGTAGCTGACATTGGCCACCCGGTAGCAGCCGTATCCGGCAGGCAGATTATTGCAGCCGGTATCGGAAACCTGAATCATTTCCAGACCGCCTTCCCGGGCGTCAACGAGAACCATGGTGTATTTCTGACCGGCGGTAAAGGGGAAGGTCTGCTGAAGAAGCAGGGTCTGCATTCCGGATGCACGGGTGACGGAAACCGTATGGAAACCGTCTGAAATCTGCTGGTAAGAGGAAACGCTGCCAAACTGCGAATCCGCTTCATAGGTGATTCCGTTGATGCTGAAGTTTACCGGGAACGTGTTGGTAGATGCGTTGATGAAGCGCACCTGACTGTAGGCATTGCCCGGAATGACCGGCGCAGAAGGGAAGGATGGGACCGAAGGAATGATCGGTATGATCGGCACATTCGGCCGCGACGGAACAGAAGGCGTCGAAGGCACGGTTGGCCGCGACGGGATGGAAGGTGTCGAGGGCACGGTTGGCTGCGACGGTGCGGATGGCATTGAGGGCACGGTTGGCCGCGAAGGCGTGGAAGGTGTCGAGGGCACATTCGGCTGCGACGGTGCGGATGGCATTGAGGGCACATTCGGCCGTGACGGCGCGGAAGGCTCTGCCGGTGTGGTCATGTTGTTTGGTTCGTTGTTCTGGTTGTCAGGAGAAGAAGCAGACGGAGTCTGAGTGGAATCATTTTCAGCCATTTAAAACCTCTTCAGATTTTTTTACTCTATCATATGAGAAGAGAAAGGAAAGCGTGTCGGAGGATTGATGGAAAGTGTTTTCTGAGAGAACTTATAAAAGGCAGGAGGGATAAGAGAATGGATGTATTGGAACAGTTTTTAAAAGAAGTACAGACGCTGGATGACAAGGAATACGAGCGGCAGAAAAAGGTGGTCGAGGATACAAAATGTGTACCGGAGCTGGAAGGAGCCAGAAAAATCCTTCTTGGCAGCATGGAAGCGGTGAGAAAGTGCGGGAAATAGCAAAAACACAGCGGCTTTAAAAAAACAATAAAAAACGGATACCCATTCAGGTATCCGTTTTTAAGCTGCTGACGGGAATCGGACCCGTGACCTCCGCACTACCAATGCGACGCTCTACCGACTGAGCCACAGCAGCATTCCTTTTTTCGACCTGTAAAGCAGCTCTGTTTCACAAGCCTTAGATATATTATCATGAGTTTTTTGATTTGTCAACAGAAAAAGTGAAAAAAGTTTTGTGAAAGGAAATTCAGAAAAAGTTTGTGAAAAATTTATTGATTTTATTTTTTAAATATGTATAATGTAATTTAGGAAAGTAGTAATTGGAAAATTCTACTTCTACCGTTAGAAACCTGAAACTCCTGCATTTGCAGCAAGTTATCACGTTATCATCAAAGAAAAGAGGTAATTGTAAGATGGCAGAAATCGATTTAAGCAAGTATGGTATTACCGGAACTACAGAAATTGTGCATAATCCTTCTTATGAACTTTTGTTTGAAGAAGAAACGAAACCAGGTCTGGAAGGTTATGAAAAGGGTCAGGTAAGTGAGCTTGGCGCTGTCAACGTAATGACAGGTATCTACACCGGCCGTTCTCCTAAGGACAAGTTCATTGTTGTTGACGAAAATTCCAAGGACACTGTATGGTGGACTTCTGACGAGTATAAGAATGATAACCATCCGGCCAGCCCGGAAACCTGGGATGCAGTAAAGAAGATCGCCCTGAATGAGCTTTCTGATAAGAAGCTTTACGTTGTAGATGCATTCTGCGGCGCAAACAAGGATACCCGCATGGCAATCCGTTTCATCATGGAAGTAGCTTGGCAGGCTCACTTTGTTAAAAATATGTTTATCGCTCCTTCCGAGGAAGAACTGGCAGCCTTTGAGCCGGATTTCGTTGTTTATAACGCATCCAAGGCAAAAGTTGAGAACTACAAGGAGCTGGGTCTGAACTCTGAGACCGCAGTTGTATTCAACATCACCAGCCGCGAGCAGGTTATCATCAACACCTGGTATGGCGGTGAGATGAAGAAGGGTATGTTCTCCATGATGAACTATTATCTGCCGTTAAAGGGTATTGCTTCCATGCATTGCTCTGCTAATACCGATATGAATGGTGAGAATACTGCCATCTTCTTCGGCCTTTCCGGTACCGGCAAGACCACCCTTTCCACGGACCCGAAGCGTCTGCTGATCGGCGATGATGAGCACGGCTGGGATGATAACGGCGTATTCAACTTCGAAGGCGGCTGCTATGCAAAGGTTATCAATCTGGATAAGGAATCCGAGCCGGATATCTACAATGCCATCAAGCGCAACGCACTTCTGGAGAACGTAACTCTGGATGCAGAAGGCAAGATTGATTTTGCTGATAAGAGCGTAACCGAGAATACTCGTGTATCTTATCCGATTAACCATATTCAGAACATTGTTCGTCCGGTATCTTCCGCACCGGCAGCGAAGAACGTAATCTTCCTGTCTGCAGATGCATTCGGCGTACTTCCGCCGGTATCCATCCTGACTCCGGAGCAGACCCAGTACTACTTCCTGTCTGGATTTACCGCAAAGCTTGCCGGAACCGAGCGCGGCATTACCGAGCCGACTCCTACCTTCTCCGCATGCTTTGGCCAGGCATTCCTGGAGCTGCATCCGACCAAATATGCAGAAGAGCTGGTTAAGAAGATGGAAAAGAGCGGCGCGAAGGCTTATCTGGTTAACACCGGATGGAACGGAACCGGAAAGCGTATCTCCATTAAGGATACCCGCGGCATCATTGATGCAATCCTGAACGGCGACATCAAGAATGCACCGACCAAGACCATTCCTTACTTCAACTTTGAGGTACCGACCGAGCTTCCTGGCGTTGATCCGGCAATTCTGGATCCTCGTGATACTTATGCAGATGCTTCCGAGTGGGAGACCAAGGCTCAGGATCTGGCTGGCAGATTTATCAAGAACTTTGCAAAGTACGAAGGCAATGCTGCCGGCAAGGCTCTTGTTGCTGCAGGTCCTCAGAAATAAATCATTCCCGTTACGCATATGAGATCGATAAGACGGCGCTGATAAGGCGCCGTCTTTTTACACACCGGATATTCCAGAAGATTTTGATGAAAAGGAGCAGAAAAAGGCATGCAGTATACCTATCCTTCCTATTTTTTTGCTTTTCAATGTGTGGGCAGTTCCTGTCCGGATACCTGCTGCGCCGGATGGAAGATCGAAATTGATTCCGAAAGCCTGAAACGCTACCGGAAGGAGACAGGGAAAGCATTGTTTTTTTCCGGCTGCCGCGCATGCTCTTCCCGGGGCTTTGCCCGAAAACTGTTTTCAGGTATTGATTTTCACAGGGGCATGTTCCGTCTGGTTGACCGCAGATGCGCATTTCTGGATCCGGACAATCTGTGCAGGATCTATCAGAAACTGGGAAAGGATGCATTGTGCAAGACCTGCCGGACTTATCCGAGACATATGGAGGAGTACGGCTTGCTGCGTGAGATCAGCCTGTCTCTTTCTTGTCCTGAGGCCGCAAATCTGATTCTTCATCAGCCAACGCTGCCTGAGATGCAGGTCAGATACAGCAGGCGTACTTGTGCGCCGGAGGAAAAAGTGGATGAGCTGCTGCTTTTCGCGTTGCTGAACGGGAGACAGACGGTGATGAAGCTGTTATGGGAGACAGAAGCTCCTTCTGTGAAGGCACCTGATATCGGTGCGGCGATGGCGCTGGCCTTTACCCATGACCTGCAGCGGCGCATCCTCCAGAACCGACTGAGCCGGGAATCACTGGATACACTTTCGGCAAAGTATCTGGCTTTGGATGCGTCATGCGCGTTTATGCAGCAGT
Source organism: Candidatus Caccovicinus sp. (assembly GCA_051878975.1). Taxonomy (GTDB): domain Bacteria; phylum Bacillota; class Clostridia; order Lachnospirales; family Lachnospiraceae; genus Caccovicinus. The sequence goes on along the minus strand of JBJELD010000036.1, from coordinate 9,035 downwards.
TCGCAAAAGGGCGCGCAGACCATGGACGGAGCGAATGGGAGGGAAAAAGAGTTCTGTGGCTCACAAATGTGATTCGTCTGTTTGCCACGCTGGAGCCGGTGGAGGAGGAATGGCCGATGCTGATGAAGAAGCTGGAAGCTGCGGTCAAAGCTGCGGCGGACAGAAAGGCCGTTTCTGCAGAAGGGATTCCTGCAGAGTCGGTTTCCGGCGGGAATCAGGCGGAGAGAAATCTTCTTACCTACTTTGTTATGGTCTATTATCCGGGCGCAGTTTATGATCGGAATGTTTTTGGGAATATGCAGCTGGCTGTGGTGAGCTGGCTGATGATCCGGACTATGGCCAGGCTGCTTCCTATGAAGATCGAGAGGGCTGCCTGGCTGTATTCCAGGGAAGTGGAAAATTCAGATGAGAATCTGAAAACGCTGGCAGCTGCATTCCGGAACCATGCCCTGTTTTCCCGGGACATCTTGCTGGAGATTATTTTGGGGCGATAAAAAAACTTGAAAAAATTTTCAAAATTAACTTGAAAAATTCGAAAATTTATGTTAGTATATCTAAGGCTCGTGAAACGGGAACGAATCATGGGTCGAAAAGAAGAGATGCTGCTGTGGCTCAGTCGGTAGAGCGTCGCATTGGTAGTGCGGAGGTCACGGGTCCGATTCCCGTCAGCAGCTGTGAGTAAAAAGCGGAAGCCTTTGATTGTGTAGAGGGTTCCGCTTTTTTGTTGTCTGATTTGAGAATAGAGGCATGGAATTCAGACCGGATGATATGAAAATGGGAGAAAGATTTCGGGTTAAATATTGTCCTCCTCCATTTTTCTGAAATAGCGCCATAAGGTAGAACGGCTGATTCCCAGCTTTTCTGCAAGAACACTCTTTCTTCCCTGACAGAGACGGTCCAGGCTTCGCAGCTCCTCATAGGTTACCAGCTTTCGGTTGATCAGAAAGCCTTTTGCGGGAGATGCCGGGTGTAACGCTGCCGGACACACCGAGGCGGAAACGGAAGCGGCAGGGTTCAGGGCAGCTTCCTGAGACAGATGAGAATAAAACCCGTCATCATCCGGAGAAAGCAGCGAAAATCCGATGTTTGTCCCGGAAATGTGGAAAAATGCCGTCCGTCTGCAGAAATTCTGCAGCTGCCGGATATTTCCGGGCCAGGAGTAGGACACAAGCTGTTTGTTCTGGTCGCTGCCGCCCGGAAACGGAACGGATGCTGCTAAGGGAGCAGCATTTGCCGGAAGGTTCCCGACAGAAAGCTTCCGGCAGCTTTCCTCCCAGAAATGAGAGAGAAGCAAAGGAATGTCACTGCTTCTCTGGCGCAGAGCCGGGACTGGGATCAGGAAGGCATTCAGGCCGTAGTACAGGCGCGGCGGGAGTACATGAGACAAATTTACGGAGGAACCGGCAAGAATACGAACATCCGGAGTACATCGGGTATGATCCGGAAGCGGGACGGTACCATTTTCCAGCAGCCCGGTCAGCACGACACACATGTCTGAAGAGAGGCTTTCCGGATTCCGGATATACAATGTTCCCTTGTGTGCGGAAAGCAGATCCTCCACAGTCAGCTGTGTCGCATCCCGTACCAGAAACAGAGCGTCTCTGCGGGGACTTTCCTGATGAATGCAGCGGGCAAGAGCCGTTTTCCCGGTTCCGTCTTCTCCGATCAGCAGGACTGGAAGGGGACTGGCGCTGCAGGAAACCGCCATGGATTTTGCAGCAAGAAAGGCCGGATGCTCCCCAACGAGCTGGTGAAAGAAGACCGGATGGGAGGCTTCGCACAGATGCGGAAGATGCGCCGGTTCCATTTCAGAAGCTTTTTTTAAACCAGGATCCTGTAAAGTTTCCTGAACCTTGCGGATGCTGATAATGATTCCTTTATTCTTTTTTCGAATCAGGACCGGATAAAAATCCATGGTATAACAGACGCCGCAGATCTCTGCCGGATGACCGGTAATTTCACTGCCGTGCAGCAGAAGCCGGCTGATGACGGCTCGTTCTTCTTCTCCAAACAATACAGAAGCATTTTTCCCGATCAGAGACGCCGCAGAAACATGAAAAATGGTTTCGGCAGCCGGATTCAGAAAGGTCAGCTTTTCTTTTTCACTGATTCCGATCATGCCTTCCGAAATGGCGTTCATCATGGTAATGCGCTCCTGAAGTTTTTTCTTCTGAAGCTTGACGCCTTTCTGCACCTCCAGCGCCCGTTCATAGGCTTCCCTGACGGAGGCCGGAGAGCTTTCCAGAAGGACGCTTTTCAGCCCGTTTTTTTCTGCTTCCTGACGGGTGAAAATTCCGCCGATTACAACGCTTACCTGCTCCTTTTTGGCGAGTCGGACGCTTTTTTGAATATCCTGGCTGCTGTTTGCCGGATAGAGCCGGATGTTCCGGTGAAGAAGCTCCAGAAAGCTTTTCACAGAGCGGATGGTATCTTCAAGTCCGATGTAGGCGATCCGCGCATCCTCTTCGCCGTACAGGGCCCTGGCAAGTTCGATGGAACGGATCAGCTCAGAGTCCCGGATGGGAATGGTCACAACCGGTACGGACAGCCTGGCATTTTTCAGCATGCTTGCCGTGTTTCCCCGGGCAATCACCACATCGGTTTCCTTCGGGAGGCGGTGGCGTGCATAGTCAACGGCTTCCTCCATGCAGGCAGTTACAATGGAGAGAGAATGGGAGGGCGGAAGCTGCTCCTGAAGCTGCGCACCGCAGCGGGCGATGGATTCGCCGGAGGCAATCAGTACAATCGAGGACATAAAAACTCCTTTCCGGCGCCGAAAAGGCGCTGCTCTGAGATTTTCTGAAACAATTATTTTTATTATAAAATATTAAGACAGAATTGCAACAAAAATAAAACAAAATATGAGAACAATAAGAATAAATTTGTCAGCAAAGAAAACACTCGTTATAATGATTTCAGAAGGACAAGGATCATGAAAAGAAAAGGAGTGTTTCAGAATGTTTCAGATTGACAGAAAAGCAGAGTTTACATTTTCCAAGGCTGTGTATTACAATTTTAATCCGGTTCCGGTAAAAAAGCCGTGGCGGGATGCAACCGGCGGCTTTGGAAATTTTGCGCCGCTTCAGGGATGGATCCGGATATATGACAGTGAGGGATATTACGGAGAAACCTTCTGTTCCATGGGAATCGTGAACAATATTCTTCCGCTGATTCTGACCGGTGAAACGCGTACTTATGAAGCGTGGTATGAGTATATTTACTGGAAAATACGGAATTTTGGATTCCAGAGCGGACAGATTGTGGATCTGGGCCAGCTCGATTTTATCATGCTGGAGATTCTGGCGAAGAGGGCAGGGAAGCCGATGCACCGGTATCTCGGCGCGACAAAGGACTGGGCGGCAGCTTACAAGGGCGGTGGTTCTCTTTTGTCCGATGATGAAGACCTGGTGGCAGATATGGTCCGGTATGCAGAAGAAGGATACCGCACGATCAAGTTTAAGGTCGGAAGCGACTGGGGGCACAACATGGAGCGGGATGTCCGCCGGCTGGAAAAGGTCCGCGCAGCGGTGGGACCGGATATCGAGATCGCAGTTGATGCCAACCAGGTATGGAATGTGGAGGATGCACTGAAATTTGCGGACATGATTCGTCCGTACAATCCGGCCTGGTTCGAGGAACCGGTACATTCTCATGATATGGAAGCCATCTGCGAGCTGCATAAGCGGGTGAATATGAAGATCGGCTACGGAGAATCCATGCGGAACGCTTATGCATTCCAGACCTATGTGGAGAAAGGGGTCGATCATCTGATGCCTCTGGTAGGACGCATGAGTCGGATGGAGGATCTGATGAAGATCCGTCAGCTGGCAAAGGCACATGGCCTGCGGTTTTCCTCCGGCGGTACTGTGTGGCTGAATGCGGTATTCGGCGCATTGTATGAGGAAGATGAAATGCTGGAGAATCATGAGCCGATGACCGAGCCGATCGGAGACTGCCTGTCCATCAAGCCGGAGGAGAAGAACGGACGGCTGTATCTGCCGGATATTGAGGGAAGTCCGATCCGCCTGGATGTGAAAAAGCTGGAAGAGAATGGAACGATGGACAGTATCCGCTATTTCTATGCATCCTATAATAAAACTTCTTTTGCGGTACGCGCTGCTTATTAAAGGCGGAACGGAAACAATCGGGACGAAAAAAGGATGAAAAGAGAGACGCTGCAGATAGCTACAGCGTCTCTTTTTCGATCAGATATTCATCATACTGCATTTCCAGTTCTTCAAAATCATCGTAATCCAGCTTTTTCAGCTTTGCAAATTTCATAAAATCACGTTTGCTTCCGCAGTCGAAATCGTCGCTGTCTGCGTCTTCCTGACTGTCGGTCAGCTCTCTCCACGCCTTATACTGTTCAAATAAATGGCTCATCGAAATCCCTCTTTTCTGTTTACATTCTTTTTGCTTTTGCTGCTGTTATCTACCGTTACTATAGCACGACAGGAAAAATTGCACAAGCAGGAAACTGCCGGCTTCATGGACAGCGCCTGAATCAGCGGAAAGCTCATATAGGCAGCATTAGAGAACATGCAGGCAAACTGGAAGATCGATCGGCTGCTGCCCTTCATCCGGAAGGTGAAAAGGAGGGTGACCAGGATGCCGACGAGAAGCGCGATCGTGCTTAAGACGAAGGACAGCAGCAGGTTCGAGAATGTCTGTTTGGATTCTCGGTTTACCACACCGGTTTTCATACAGAGGTATCCGGAAAAGATCAGCAGAAAAAGAATATTGAATGAAACAGCCGGAAACGATATAATTGAAGTAATTGTGTGGGAGAGGAAAATCAGAGAAATGAGAAACTGGGTATGGATGCTGGGCGCGGCAGCCATTCTGGCAGCCGGCGCTGGCGGAAAGCTATGATGTTTCACGGGATAAGCTGACCTACACCTTTCATTTGAGAGAGGGACTGCTGTGGAGTAACGGAAGGCCGCTGACGGCTCATGATTTTGTGTTTGCCTGGCTGAAGCAGATGAGTGCAGAGGCAGCCAATGGCTACAGCTTTATTATGACGGATTATATTGTAAACGGCGCAGAGTATCATGAGGGCCGGGCTTCGGCAGAAGAGGTTGGTGTAAAAGCGATTGATGACAGGACGCTGGAGGTGACCTTAAAGGCTCAGTCAGTACGGACGGAGTGCAGAGCACATGATTTACTGCGGACCTTATGTGATTGTCTGCTACGACCCGGAAGAGGGGGCGGTTCTGAAAAAGATGAGACCTATTGGGATGTGGAACATGTCAGGATCCAAAATGCACAGATCTGTGTGATCAAAGATGCGTCCGAAGCCTGGCAGACTTATCTGGAAGGCGGATTGAGCCAGGTTCATCTGGACGCTTCTCATGCAGCGGTCTGGTGGCAAGGGGCATGTACGGGAACGGAGATAAGACCTTCCGCAGGCTGAACGGTACCGTCTGTCCATTCAATCCGGAAGCAGCAAAAAAGTGCTGGAAAAGAGGCTGTGAGGAATTGGGGGAGACTCCGGTTCTGACCCTGCTGATTCGGGATGATTCCGTAACAAGAGAGGTAGCGGCTTATATTCAAAGTGAGCTCAAAAAGAATCTGGGTATTGATTTTATGATTGAAACGAAGACGGCTGAGGAACGCAATGAGCAGATGGACAGTGACTGCTACATGGCTGCACTGACTGCATGGGGCCGGATTATGATGATGTGATTGTAGCCCCGCTGTATCACAGGGGTTCAGCAACCTTGACCAGGTCCGATGTAAAAGGTCTGGTCAATCATCCCTTCGGTCCGGAGATCGAGTTGAAGTACGCATATTTTGAGTAAAATGGAGGAGCAATATGGAGAATGGAATTTTAGAGGCCTGCGTGGATTCGGTGGAATCGGCTGTTGCTGCGTTGAAAGGAGGAGCCGACCGGCTGGAGCTGTGTGCAAATCTGGTGATCGGCGGCACAACTCCTGGAGTCAGCCAGTTTAAACAGGTCCGGGCATGCTGTGAGATTGCCATAAATGTGCTGATCCGACCGCGGTACGGGGATTTTTTGTACACGGAGCAGGAGTTCAGGATGATTGCAGAAGATGCGGAAATGTTTCGCAGGCTGGGGGCAGACGGAATTGTGGTCGGGTGCCTGAGACCGGACGGAAATCTGGATCTGGAGCGAATGAAGCAGTTAAGAGAGATTGCCGGGACGGGACACATGACGCTGCACCGTGCATTTGATGTATGCCGGGATCCGGTGCAGGCTCTTGAGGAGGCTGTTTCGCTGGGGGTGGATACGATTCTGACTTCCGGCCAGCAGAATACCTGCATGGAGGGGAAAGCGCTTCTGCGGCAGCTGATTGAACAGGCCGGAGACCGCATCCATATTTTAGTGGGGAGCGGTGTGGATCCGGATACGATCTCCTGCCTGAGAAAGGAAATCGGCGCGAGAAATTTTCATATGTCCGGCAAGAAAATCCTGAACAGCAAAATGTTATATCGAAAGAATCATGTAAACATGGGAGTTCCGGGAATCGGAGAATATGAGATCTTCCGGACGGATGAAGAACGGATTCGACAGGCAAAAATGCGGATGGAGGAAGAATAGGGCGCCTGGTTTCAGAAAGGCAGAGCAGGAGAGTGCCGGGGAGCAGGCGACCGGAAAGAATCAATGGAGAGATACGGATGTGGAGGCTCCGGCGGATTTTCCGATGCATCCGGTGAAGCTGACCAGAGAGCAGAAAGAAAAGAACAGGAGCATTTTCGCAGTGACCCGGAAGCGATTTGGAGCTATATCCAGAGTCACATTCGGTTTGATCCGCAGCTGGATTACCGGATGATCGGTTCCACTCCTGCCGGGTGCTTAAGACTTCAGCAGGGAAATCCGATCAGTCAGAAAATTCTCTTTGTGGGGATCTGCCGTACTCTGGAAATTCCGGCACGGATCAACCCGGTAAATCTGGCGGCAGAGTATGTATTTGACCTGATAAAGAATGAGACAAGGGAAATTGCAATGCGCCTGCGCACCGGAAGTCTGAAAAAATGCTGATTCTGCAGGGGGAAGATGTGCTGGAGAACCGGACCTTAAAGAAGGTGCTGGATGCTCTCCTGAATGTACATGTGGCTTATGGCGCGTTCGATGAGATTGTAGAGCCTCTGGCCCGCCGCATCTATGTGGACCCGGATAAGCTGCCGCTTCTGATCGTGACTGTTTCCGGCATGAAGGCCATTTACGGCTGCAGCGGATACAAGGTGGGAAGTGTGGAGCTGATGGGGAGGGCGCTGAGAAAATGTACAGCAGGCGAGCGCCAGACGATACCCTGCTGTACGTTTCCTCAGCGCAGATAAATGCGATTTAATAATTTTCAGCGTGTATCTCAAAGTAGCTCTGCGGGTGATTGCATACCGGGCAGACTTCCGGGGCCTTTGTGCCGGTTACAATATGTCCGCAGTTGCGGCATTCCCATACTTTGACTTCGCTCTTTTCGAAGACAGCGGCGGTCTCGGCATTCTTTAATAATGCGCGGTACCGCTCTTCATGATGCCGCTCGATTTCGCCTACCATGCGGAATTTGGCGGCCAGCTCCGGGAAGCCTTCTGCCTCGGCGGTCTTTGCAAAACCGTCATACATATCTGTCCACTCGTAGTTTTCACCGGCAGCTGCCGCGGCCAGATTTTCTTTGGTATCTCCGATTCCGTTCAGTTCCTTGAACCACATCTTCGCGTGCTCTTTTTCGTTTTCTGCAGTTTTTAAGAACAGAGCGGAAATCTGCTCGTAGCCTTCTTTTTTCGCAACGGAAGCGAAATAAGTATATTTGTTTCTTGCTTCGGATTCTCCGGCAAATGCGGTCTCTAGGTTTTTCTCTGTCTGCGTTCCGGCGTATTTGTGCTTTGCTTCGGTTATTTTCTCAAAAGCAGCTGCCGGCTGTTTGCAGATCGGACACTGAAAATCCGCCGGAAGTTCCTCACCTTCATAAATGTAGCCACATACTTTGCATTTCCATTTTGTCATTGTTTTTTCTCCTCCTCTTTGAAATATCATACTTCGGTCCTGATAGGACGTGTGCAGCATTTTTTCTGCCAGCTTGCTGAGCGGCTTTTCGTAAAATTCTTTGTATACCTGGATAATATCCGGATTTTTGTGGCTTAAGCGAAGCGCCATGGACTGATCCTTTTGATACAGGCTTTCGATTCTGGCCTTCCGGACGGCATCTTTATCCTTCATGATGTCTTTTGGCTGTCCGCCGCCTCCGATGCAGCCGCCCGGACAGGTCATAACTTCCACAAAATGATACGGCTTTGTGCCGGATTTCATTCGCTCAATGAACTGTTTGGCATTGGCGGTTCCGTACACAACGGCCACATGGATCTCCAGATCCTGAATTTTTACAGTTGCCTCCCGCAAGCCTTCATAGCCGCGGACCGGCGTATAGTTTAAAAGTACTTCCGGGGCCGGTTCTCCGGTGAGATATTCATACGCAGTCCGGAGAGCGGCTTCCATGACACCGCCGGTATTGCCGAAAATGACAGCAGCTCCGGATGCTTCACCCATAAAAGAATCGAAATCGCTTTCTTCCAGGGAATCGAAATCAATCTGCTCCTCTTTTGCCCATTTTGCCAGCTCTCTGGTTGTGATCACCATATCCATATCGCGGAGCTTCGGGTCACCGTTATAGTCCGCAGAATCACACATCTCCTCTCTGCGGATCTCAAACTTTTTCGCTGTGCAGGGCGTCAGGGCAACATTTACGATTTTTTTGGGGTCAATTCCCATTTTTCGGGCAAAATAGGTTTTTATAGTCGGTCCCTGCATACCGATTGGACTTTTGGCAGTCGAAATGTTCGGAAGCAGCTCCGGATAGTACAGTTCGACAAATTTCACCCATGCCGGGCAGCAGCTTGTAAACTGGGGCAGCGGGGCGGTTTTTTTCGTGATCCGTTCAATCAGCTCGCTGGCTTCCTCGACAATCGTCAGATCTGCAGCAAAATTGGTGTCCAGCACATAGTCCGCGCCCAGTTTCCGGAGAAGAGCCACCATCTTGCTTTGTACGAAGCTGCCGTCCGGCATTCCGAATTCTTCC
>JBJELD010000035.1:0-15891 GCA_051878975.1 Candidatus Caccovicinus sp. | reverse complement strand
CTGAAGAGAGCTCCGGAAGGTACCGGTATCATTGCAGGCGGCCCGGTTCGTGCCGTTGTAGAGCTGGCAGGTATTAAGAATATCCGTACCAAGTCCTTAGGTTCTAATAACAAGACGAACGTAGTATTAGCTACCCTTCAGGGATTAACTGCATTAAAGACCCCGGAAGAGGTTGCAAAGCTGCGCGGTAAATCTGTGGAAGACATTTTAAACTAATAGGAGGATAAGAAAATGGCAGAGAAGTTAAAGATTACATTAGTAAAATCCCCTATCGGTGCTATTCCAAAGCAGAGAGCAACTGTTGAGGCTCTGGGCTTAAAGAAGCTTCACAAGACAGTTGAATTACCGGATAACGGCGCTGTTAGAGGTATGATTCAGAGTGTTCGTCACTTAGTTGATGTTGAAGAAATCTAAGAAAGGTAGGAGGTGCAGACATGGAGTTATCTAATTTAAGACCAGCTGAAGGTTCCAAGCACAGCGATAATTTCAGAAGAGGCCGCGGACACGCATCCGGCAACGGCAAGACTGCCGGCAAGGGTCACAAGGGCCAGAAAGCTCGTTCTGGAGCACCAAGACCAGGTTTTGAAGGTGGTCAGATGCCATTATACAGACGTCTGCCGAAGAGAGGCTTTACCAATCGTAACTCCAAGACGATTGTTGGCATTAATGTTAGCGTATTAGAGAGATTTGACAATGATACCGTAGTAACCCCAGAGACCTTACTGGAGAGCGGTATCATCAAGCATGTATATGATGGTGTTAAGATCCTTGGAAACGGAGAATTAACCAAAAAGCTGACTGTTAAAGTAAATGCCTTCAGCGAAGGCGCAAAGGCTAAAATTGAAGCTTTAGGTGGAACCTGCGAGGTGATCTAATATGTTTCAAACCATTCGTAACGCATTTAAGGTGAAGGAAATCCGCAAGGGTCTCCTTTACACCTTCATGATGTTAGTCGTGATTCGGTTTGGTTCCCAGCTCCCGGTTCCGGGCGTAAATACCAGTTACTTCAAGAATTTTTTTGATCAGGCTGGTGATGCGCTTGGTTTCTTTAATGCCATGACGGGAAGTTCCTTTGAGAATATGTCGATTCTGGCATTGAGCATTACCCCGTATATCACATCTTCCATCATTATGCAGCTGCTTACGATTGCAATTCCGAAGCTGGAAGAAATGCAGAAAGACGGCGAAGACGGAAGAAAGAAAATTCTGGAGTATACCCGTTATGTGACGGTTGCCCTGGCGCTGCTTCAGTCATCTGCAATGGCAATCGGATTCGGCAGACAGGGTCTGCTCATTGATTATAATGCATGGAGCGTGATCGTTGCAATCTGCTGTATGACAGCAGGAAGCGCATTCCTGATGTGGGTTGGCGAACAGATTACAGAGCATGGCGTAGGAAACGGCATTTCGATCGTCCTTCTGTTTAATATCATTTCCAGCGTTCCGAACGATGTGGTTACCTTGTTTACCCGTTTCATTCAGGGAAAGAAGGTGCCGGTAGCTGTGATCTCTGCGATTATCATTCTTGCAATTATTTTTGCTATGGTAGTATATGTGATCTATCTGAATGATGCAGAGAGAAGAATTCCGGTTCAGTATTCGAAAAAGATGCAGGGCCGCAGAATGGTAGGAGGTCAGTCCTCTCATATTCCGCTGAAGGTAAACACCGCAGGTGTTATGCCGGTTATCTTTGCATCCTCCATCATGTCCTTCCCGGTGATCATCGGGCAGTTCCTGAACGTGGACTACAGCACGATCGGCGGAAAGATTCTGATGGTTCTCAGCTCTTCCAACTGGCTGGTTCCGGAGCGGCCGGTATACTCGATTGGTCTGGTAATTTATCTTGTATTATTAGTATTATTTGCGTACTTCTATACATCAATTACCTTTAACCCGCTGGAGGTTGCCAATAATATGAAGAAGCAGGGCGGTTTTATTCCAGGAATTCGTCCCGGAAAGCCTACTTCGGATTATTTAAATCACATTCTGAACTACATTGTATTTATTGGTGCAGTTGGCCTGGCTGTGGTAGCGGTTCTGCCGATTGCGTTTTCCGGTATTTTCAGTGTAAGCCGGATCTCGTTTTCTGGCACATCTCTGATCATCATTGTCAGCGTTGTTCTGGAAACCATTAAATCCATTGAGTCTAAGATGCTTGTACGGAATTACAAAGGTTTTTTGAATGACTAATCGGCCCGAAACTTTAGGGCTGACCGGGAAGCACTCTCGATTTAGAGAGTGCTTTTGGAGTATAAAGAGGAGGAATGTCAATATGAAGCTTATCATGTTAGGTGCACCAGGCGCAGGAAAAGGCACTCAGGCGAAGAAGATTGCCGAGAAGTATCAGATTCCCCATATTTCCACCGGAGATATTTTCCGTGCGAATATCAAAGCGGGAACCGAGCTTGGAATGAAGGCGAAGTCCTATATGGACCAGGGGCAGCTGGTGCCGGATGAGGTTACAATCGGAATGCTGCTGGACCGGATTTCCCAGGACGACAGCAAAAACGGCTATGTATTAGACGGATTCCCGAGAACCATTCCACAGGCAGAGAGTCTGACGGAAGCACTTCTTGCACGCGGCGAAAAGATCGATTATGCGGTAAACGTAGATGTTCCGGATGAGAATATCGTAAACCGCATGTCCGGAAGAAGAGCATGTTTAGGCTGCGGCGCTACGTATCATATGGTATATCATGCTCCGAAGCAGGAAGGCATCTGTGATACATGCGGCGAGAAGCTGGTGCTTCGTGATGATGACAAGCCGGAGACCGTGCAGAAACGTCTGAGCGTTTATCATGATCAGACGCAGCCCCTGATTGAGTACTATCAGAAGCAGGGCGTTCTGGCTGAGGTAGACGGAACCCAGGACATGGAAAAAGTGTTCCAGGATATTGTAAAGATTTTAGGAGCATAACGTATGGTATCCATTAAATCGGAAAGAGAAATCGAATTAATGAGGGAGGCGGGCAGGATTCTTGCCCGCGTCCATGAAGAACTGGAAAAGGCACTGAAGCCCGGCATGTCCACATTGGATATTGATAAACTGGGAGAGCATATCATCAGAAGCTATGGCTGCATTCCTTCTTTTAAAAATTATAACGGCTATCCGGCTTCCATCTGCGTGTCGGTCAACGACGAGGTGGTTCATGGGATTCCGAACAAGCACCATATTTTAAAGGAAGGCGATATCGTCAGTCTGGACGCCGGCGTGATTTATAAAGGATATCATTCCGACGCAGCCAGAACTCACGGAATCGGAGAGATTTCACCGGAGGCCAGAAAGCTGATTGATGTGACAAAACAAAGTTTCTTTGAAGGGATTAAGTTTGCAAAAGCTGGCAATCATTTAAATGATATCTCTTCTGCCATTCAGGCATATGCAGAGAGCTTTGGATACGGAGTGGTCCGGGATCTGGTAGGGCATGGGATCGGTACTCATATGCATGAGGATCCGGAGATCCCGAATTTTTCGCAGAAGCGAAAAGGTATTCTTCTTCGGCCGGGCATGACCCTGGCTGTGGAGCCTATGATCAATGCAGGCCGCTATGATGTGGTCTGGACAGATGACGACTGGACCGTAGTGACGAAGGATGGTTCCCTTTCCGCGCATTATGAAAATACGATTCTGATCACGGACGGCGAACCGGAAATTTTATCACTGCAGAGCAACTGATGGGAATGTCACAGGGAAAGGATGTCGCGTCGGATGATGAGATATGAACCGGGGCACCTGGCAAGGAGCCTGGCGGGCCGCGACAAGGGCCGGCTGTTTATCATAATAGGAACCGAAGGGGAATATGTTAGTCTGGCAGACGGCAGGAATCACACTGCAGGACGGCCGAAACGGAAAAAGAAAAAGCATGTGCAGCTTCAGTATCCGAAGGAGGATACGCTGAAGCAGAAACTGAAACAGATGGAAGCTGTGTCCGATGAGGAAATTCGGAATTATCTGCAGCAATATCGGTAAGGAGGGAATAACAGGATGTCTAAGGCAGACGTAATTGAAATTGAAGGAACGGTAGTAGAAAAGTTGCCGAACGCCATGTTCCAGGTAGAACTGGAGAACGGCCATCAGGTTCTGGCACATATCAGCGGAAAGCTCCGCATGAATTACATTCGTATCTTACCAGGAGATAAGGTGACTTTGGAGATGTCTCCATATGACTTATCCAAAGGAAGAATTATCTGGAGAGATAAATAAGGCTTGCTTTGCGGGCCTTAAAAAATGCAAAAACTGATGGCAAAAAGTGCTTGCATTGTATAAAAAAATTTGGTATAATGCTATAGCAACTTTGTTGGTCAGTAGAAAGGAGAATTACTGTGAAGGTTAGAAGTTCTGTAAAACCGATTTGCGAAAAGTGCAAAATCATAAAGAGAAAAGGCAGTATCAGAGTAATTTGCGAAAATCCGAAGCATAAACAGAGACAAGGTTAAAAATTTTTAGGAGGAGTTAAAACATGGCTCGTATTGCAGGCGTTGATTTGCCAAGAGAAAAACGTGTCGAGATTGGTTTAACTTACATCTACGGTATCGGTAGAGCAAGTTCCAACCGCATTCTCGCAGAGGCTGGTGTAAATCCTGACACCCGTGTGAAGGATTTAACCGATGACGAAGTAAAGAAGCTGGCAGCAGTTATTGCAGATTCTCAGGTTGTTGAGGGTGATTTACGTAGAGAGATCGCGATGAACATCAAGAGATTACAGGAAATCGGCTGCTATCGCGGTATCCGTCATAGAAAGAGTCTTCCGGTTCGCGGTCAGAAGACCAAGACCAATGCAAGAACCCGTAAGGGCCCGAGAAAGACCGTTGCCAACAAGAAGAAATAAGGCATAGGCAAAGTATCAAACAGTAACTAGAAGTACGAATCGGATTTATATGTTTTAAAAACAGGAAAAACGATTCAGGAAAATTCAGAAAGTAGGTTAGTTTAAAATGGCTAAAAAAGTGTCCACTGCAAAGAAAGTGACAAAAAAGCGTGTAAAGAAAAACGTTGAACGCGGACAAGCACATATCCAGTCATCTTTTAATAACACCATCGTGACTTTAACGGATGCACAGGGTAATGCCTTATCTTGGGCAAGTGCTGGTGGTCTGGGATTTAGAGGTTCAAGAAAATCTACTCCATATGCAGCTCAGATGGCCGCAGAAACTGCAACCAAGGCAGCTCTTGTACATGGTTTAAAATCCGTAGACGTTATGGTAAAGGGTCCAGGCTCCGGACGTGAAGCAGCAATCCGTGCATTACAGGCATGCGGATTGGAAGTAACCAGCATCAAGGACGTAACCCCGGTTCCTCATAACGGATGCCGTCCGCCAAAGCGTAGAAGAGTCTAATTAGGAGGTAATGAAAGTGGCAGTTGATAGAGTTCCTGTTCTTAAAAGATGTAGATCCCTCGGTATGGATCCAATCTATTTAGGAATTGATAAAAAGTCTAACAGAGAATTAAAAAGAGCAAACAGAAAAGTAAGTGAGTACGGCCTGCAGTTAAGAGAAAAGCAGAAAGCAAAATTCATTTACGGCGTTCTGGAGAAACCATTCCGCAACTACTATGCAAAGGCTTCCAAGATGGAAGGTATGGTAGGTCCGAACCTGATGATCTTACTGGAGACCAGACTGGACAACGTAATCTTCCGTTTAGGTTTTGCCCGCACCAGAAAGGAAGCAAGACAGATCGTTGACCACAAGCATGTTCTGGTAAACGGCAAGTGCGTGAATATTCCGTCCTATCTGGTTAAGGCCGGTGATACCGTAGAGATCAGAGAGAAGAGCAAATCTGCTCAGAGATATAAAGACATCCTGGAGGTAACTGCAGGACGTATGGTTCCAGCCTGGTTAGAGTCTGATCAGGAGAACTTAAAAGGCGTTATCAAGGAACTGCCAACCAGAGATGAGATTGACGTTCCGGTAAATGAGATGCTTATCGTCGAGTTGTACTCCAAATAATTAAGCTTTGATGATTCACCCTAAAAGGAGGGGCTATTAGTGTTCGATTTTGAGAAACCAAACATTGAAATTGCAGAAATTTCAGAAGATAAGAAGTACGGAAAGTTTGTAGTTGAACCTCTGGAGAGAGGCTACGGCACCACCTTGGGCAATTCCCTTAGAAGAATAATGCTTTCTTCCTTGCCGGGTGCAGCAGTCAGCCAGGTGAAAATCGATGGCGTTTTGCATGAGTTCAGTTCCATTCCCGGGGTAAAGGAAGACGTAACTGAGATCATTATGAACATCAAAAGCTTATCCATTAAAAACAGCAGCGATACCAATGAGCCGAAGATTGCATATATCGAGTTTGAGGGCGACGGTGTGATCACCGGTGCGGATATCCAGGCGGATGCCGATATCGAGATCATGAATCCGGAGCAGGTGATTGCAACGATGAGCGGCGGTCCGGACAGCAAGTTCTATATGGAGCTGACCATTACTAAGGGCCGCGGCTATGTAAGTGCAGACAAGAACAAGAGCGAGGATCTTCCAATCGGCGTAATTGCCGTGGATTCCATCTACACTCCGGTTGAGCGTGTCAACATGACCGTTCAGAACACCCGTGTGGGACAGGTTACCGATTACGATAAGCTGACCCTGGATGTTTATACCAACGGAACTCTGGCTCCGGATGAAGCAGTCAGTCTGGCAGCAAAGGTATTAAGCGAGCATTTGAATCTTTTCATTGACCTTTCTGAAAATGCGAAGACCGCTGAGGTTATGGTAGAGAAGGAAGACAATGAGAAGGAAAAGGTTTTAGAGATGAACATTGACGAGTTGGAGCTGTCTGTTCGTTCCTACAACTGTTTAAAGAGAGCCGGAATCAATACAGTAGAAGAGCTGTGCAACCGCACTTCTGAGGATATGATGAAGGTTCGTAACTTAGGCCGCAAGTCCCTTGAGGAAGTCTTAAACAAATTAAAGGAACTGGGTCTGCAGTTAAACCCAACTGACGAATAAATCAATCAGTTCATAGATGTGCCTGGCCAGTAAGTCCGAAGATGCGTGGCCGGGTATGAAAATCAGGAAGATGCAGGCTGATAAGTCCGATGAGCACGGCCTCGCTCTCCACAAGAATATGGAGGATTATTATCATGGCAGGATATAGAAAATTAGGAAGAACTTCTTCTCAGAGAAAGGCAATGATCAGAAGCCAGGTTACCGCATTATTATATCATGGAAAGATCAGAACTACTGAGACCAGAGCAAAGGAAATCCGCAAAGTTGCAGAGGGCCTGATTGCAATGGCAGTAAAGGAGAAGGACAACTTCGAAACCGTTAAGGTTACCGCTAAAGTAGCCCGCAAGGACAAGGACGGAAAGAGAGTAAAGGAAGTTGTAGACGGCAAGAAGGTTACCGTATACGATGAAGTAGAGAAGGAAATCAAGAAGGATATGCCTTCCAGACTGCACGCTCGCCGTCAGATGTTAAAGGTTCTTTACGGAGTAACCGAGGTTCCGGCTGCAGCAGCAGGAAAGAAGAAGAATACCAAGGAAGTAGATTTAGTAGCGAAGTTATTCGATGAAGTTGCACCGAAGTATACCTCCCGCAACGGCGGTTATACCAGAATCGTAAAGATTGGTCCGCGTAAGGGCGATGCAGCTATGGAAGTATTACTGGAGCTGGTATAATTTAAGAACCAAGGCAAACTGCTTTGTTACCTGATGGTGGCAGAGCAGTTTTTTCTTTGCTATAAAAGTCTCGCCGCCGGATGCATGAAGGTTTTCTGCAAAATTGACTGATATATTTATAGAAAAGACAGAATATTGTAAGTTGACGGTTCTGCCCTTGAATGACTATAATAGAGTTAGCAAACGAGAATTCATGCAGTGATTATAAATCAAATGCGAGGGGGAGCCTTAATATGAAAAGGATACGACGATTTCTGGGCAGTCTGCTGGCAGTCTGCCTGATGATGGGGCTGATGAGTCCGGCTGCGGTATATGGGGCTTCTACGATCAGCTCGGTAAGTTTGAAGGTGGGGCTGAACGATTTCGAAGCGGGAGATACACTGCCGGATATTGTAATCGGAGACAAGGATACCAACGATACGGCATATGTCTATTCCAGCAGCAATTATTTTTCCATTGAGAAGGCGGAGTGGAGCACTTCCACCAGTAAGAGTATTCAGGTGGGGGATACGCCGAAGATGAAGGTATGGCTGGAGCCGGAAGACTACAGCAGCCGCAGATTTTCCGGAAGCTACCGTTCCAGCAATGTTAAGATTACCGGAGGAACCTTTGTATCGGCTACTATTTCCAACCGTCGGCTGGTTGTGACTCTGGAGCTGAACCCGGTGAAAGGCCAGTATGATGCACCGGAGGATGCGTACTGGTCCGGAAACGAATACGGAAGAGCCAGATGGAGAATGAGCGGCAGTTCGTCCACCTCCGATTATTATGAGGTGATTCTGTATCGCGGCAGTTCACAGGTTTACCGGGTGGAGACATCGAATACCAATTACAATTTTTATCCGTATATGACGAAGGCCGGCACCTATTATTTTAAGGTCCGTGTGATTCCTGATTCGAGCGAAAACAGCAGCTACGGCAAAAAGAGCGACTGGACGGAGTCCGATGAGGTTTATCTGGCAGAAGAGGATGTGTCGGATGGAAGCGGTCAGGAGAATGGAAGCACGGTTTCCGGCGGTACCATCAATGTAGGCTGGATTCAGAGCGGAAACCGCTGGTATTTTCGTTATCCGGACGGAACCTATCCGAAAGACGGATGGCTGTCCTGGAACGGCAAATGGTATCTGTTTGACAAGGACGGGTGGATGGTGACCGGATGGCAGAATCATAACGGTCATACCTACTATCTGGATGAAAGCGGGGCCATGCTGACCGGCTGGGTACAGGCGGGAAATACCGTTTATTACCTGAATCCGACCAAGGATGACTATGAGGGAATTCTGGTGAAGAACAACTGGATTTCAGATGGTACAAATTTCTACTATCTGAATGCGGATGGAATTCGTGCAGAAGGCTGGAATCAGGTTGACGGAAAGTGGTATTATTTTTATCCGGGAAGCGGGATTCGTGCGGCGAATCAATATGTAGATGGCTTCTGGGTGGATGCAAATGGCGTCTGGATCAAGTAAAAAACAGGCGCAGGACAGCAAAGGAGGATGCAAAATGAAAATCAGACAGATTCTGGCAGGAGCTGCAGTGTTGCTGGCTCTGACAGGAACAGCAGGTGTGGCGTATGGAGCCAGCACAGTCAGCAGCTTAAGCATTTCCGTAAAGGGAACGACGGAGGAGGGAGTTTTATCGGAACCTTCGATTTCCGTTTCTCCGTCCAGCTGTGAAATTTCCGATATCAGCTGGAGCAAGGAGGTGGATGACTGGAAACCGGGTAAGGTTGTTTACGGTTACCTGACTATTACGGCGGATGGGGACAGAGAATTTGCCAAGTCCTACAGCAGCAGCAAATGCAGCGTCAGCGGAGCGGATTTCCGCAGTGCTACGGCGGAGGAAGATGAACCGTCGGTATTAAATGTAACCATCAAATATACGCCGAAGGTTCAGCTGGAAATGACCGAAGAAGCTGGCTGGAATGATACGAACCGGACAAAAGCCAGCTGGAAAAAGGTGAAGTATGCAACGGCATATGAGCTGCGGCTTTACCAGAATGATACCTGGATCAAAACACTGGAGGTAACCGGAACCAGTGTAGACATCAGCCCGTATATTAATCAGCAGGGTGATTATTATTACGAGGTCCGCGCTAAAGGAAAGACGGAGGATGAGCGCAAATATCTGCTGACCGGCGAGTACGTTGCTTCTGAGGATGTGCTGACCATGGATGCCGGCGAGATCGGAGATGTGGGAGGAAGCTGGAGCAATCAGGCAGAGGGCAGAAAGTACCGTACTTCCGATGGAACCTATCCGTCCTCCCAGTGGCAGATGGTTCTGGGACAGTGGTATTATTTCGATCAGAACGGTTATGCCGTGACCGGCTGGCATTGTGACGCGGAAAGCGGAAACTGGTATTATATGGACAGTCAGGGAATCATGCAGACCGGCTGGCAGAATGTGGGCGGCGTCTGGTACTATCTGGACACCGACGGCAAGATGGTGACCGGATGGGTGCAGTCCAAACCGGGCGAATGGTATTATCTGAATCCAGATGGTTCCATGGCGGTGAATACAGTGGTGGACGGCCAGTATACGGTGGATGCCGATGGCCGGTACGTGGCAGCTCCGTAATCAGAAAATCGATATAAACGAAATGAGCAAAGCGGCTTCGGGTTGTTTTTTCAATCCGGGGCTGCTTTTTCTTGACTATTGGAGAAGAATCATCTAAAATTGAAAAACGAATTGAATGGTGAAACAGCAGGAAAACGGAGCATTTTCTGCTCTGCATAAGCGAGGTCTGACATGGGAATTATTAAGGCAAGCAAATTGATATTTGATTATGTGCGAAGAGATGAGGAAGATCAGGTAGAAGAAGTAAATCGTGCCATTGACGACATGGATGTGGATATCAAAAAGGGTGATTTTGTAGCGGTGCTGGGACATAACGGTTCCGGAAAATCAACTTTTGCAAAGCATGTGAACGGAATCCTTCTGCCGACGGAAGGAACCGTGTGGATTTCCGATATGGATACCCAGGACCCGGAACATATCTGGGATATCCGCAGGACGGCCGGCATGGTGTTTCAGAATCCGGACAACCAGATCATTGGAAATGTGGTGGAGGAAGATGTGGGCTTCGGACCGGAAAACATGGGCGTACCTACGGAAGAAATCTGGAGACGGGTGGATGAAAGCCTGGAAGCGGTGGGAATGACGGCATACCGCCTGAAGTCTCCGAATAAGCTTTCCGGAGGACAGAAGCAGCGGGTGGCCATTGCCGGAGTTATGGCGATGAAGCCACAGTGTATTATTCTGGATGAACCGACGGCCATGCTGGATCCTAACGGCCGAAAGGAAGTTATCCGCACGGTACGGGAGCTGAACCGCCGGGAAGGCATCACGGTGCTTTTAATTACGCATTATATGGAAGAGGTGGTCGATGCCGATCGGGTGATCGTCATGGATGACGGAAAGATCGTGATGGACGGCACTCCCCGGGAGATTTTTTCACAGGTGGATCGTCTGAAATCCTACCGTCTGGATGTTCCGCAGGTGACGGAGCTGGCCTATGAGCTGAAAAAGGCAGGTGTAAATCTGCCGGATGGCATTCTGACGAGAAAGGAACTGATGGAGAATCTTCTGCCGCTGTTTGAAAAAAGGCTGGCAAAATGAGATTCCCAGAGTGAATATAGGAGAAAACGATGTCGATTAAAGTAGAACATTTGAATCATATATATGGAGAGGGAACTGCTTTTCAGCAGTATGCGCTGAAGGATGTTAATTTTACGATTGAAGACGGGGAATTTGTGGGACTGATCGGACATACCGGCTCCGGCAAGTCTACCCTGATTCAGCATTTAAACGGACTGCTGCGGGCCACCAGCGGCACGATCTATTATAATGGAGAGAATATCTATTCCGAAGGCTATGACATGAAAAAGCTGAGAAGTAAGGTAGGGCTGGTTTTTCAGTATCCGGAGCATCAGCTTTTTGAGGTGGATGTTTTTTCGGATGTATGCTTCGGGCCGAAAAATCTGGGGCTGCCGAAAGCAGAAATTGAGGCCAGGGCAAGAGAGGCGCTGACACAGGTCGGATTGGATGAAAGCTTCTATGAACAGTCGCCTTTTGAGCTTTCCGGAGGCCAGAAGAGACGGGCGGCCATTGCTGGTGTGCTGGCGATGGAGCCGGAGGTGCTGATCCTGGATGAGCCGACGGCAGGACTGGACCCAAAAGGCCGGGACGAGATTTTAGATAAGGTCACGGAGCTTCACCGGACGCGCCGCATGACCGTGATTCTGGTATCGCACAGCATGGAGGATATGGCCCGGTATGCGGACCGGCTGCTGGTAATGAATCATGGGGAGAAGGTTTTTGACGGCGCACCGAAAGAAGTGTTTAAGCATTACAAGGAACTGGAAACAATGGGACTGGCAGCGCCTCAGATCACATATGTGGTACATGAGCTGAGAGAGCATGGAGTGAATATCGCCGATGACTTGACCACCGTGGAGGAGGCCAGAGATGCGATCTTAAAGGCACTGAAGGAGCAAACGCAAGAAACATTGACCGGAAAACGGCAATGATAGGAGTGAAAGAACATGCTGCGAGAAATTACATTAGGACAATATTATCCGGTGGACTCAGTGGTTCACCGTCTGGACCCGAGAACGAAATTGTTTGGAACGCTGGTGTTTCTTGTTACCCTGTTCCTGGCAAAAAACATCTGGGGCTATATGCTGGCAACTGCTGCGCTGGCTGCGGTGATCCGTCTGACCAATGTGCCGTTCCGGTTCATGGTGAGAGGTTTGAAGGCGATTGTATTTCTTCTGCTGATCAGCGTCAGCTTCAACCTGTTTTTGACGGATGGGGAGGTGCTGTTTCGGATCTGGTTTTTGAAGGTGACGAAGGAAGGACTTCGGACCGCCGGTTTTATGGCAGTCCGCCTGATCTATCTGGTGCTGGGTTCAACGATCATGACGCTGACAACGACTCCGAATGAACTGACGGATGGACTGGAAAAAAGTCTGGGATTTTTAAACAAGGTCGGCGTCCCGGTGCATGAGATTTCCATGATGATGTCCATTGCGCTGCGATTTATTCCGATTCTGGTGGAAGAAACGGATAAGATCATGAAAGCCCAGATGGCACGAGGAGCTGATTTTGAAAGCGGAAACCTGATTCAGAAGGCAAAAGCCATGGTGCCGCTGCTGGTGCCGCTGTTTATCTCGGCATTTCGCCGTGCGACTGATCTGGCAATGGCGATGGAGGCCAGATGCTATCGTGGGGGAAGCGGAAGAACCAAGATGAAGCCGCTTCATTATGAAACCAGAGACCGGGCGGCGTACGGCCTGCAGCTTCTCTATACGGCTGGTATGATTGGGCTTCGGTGTCTGTAGGAGAAAAAGATGAAACGAGTAAAACTGGTAATTGCCTATGACGGCACCCGTTATCATGGCTGGCAGCTCCAGCCGAACGGCGTGTCCGTCGAGGAAGTATTGAATCAAACCCTTTCGGAGCTTCTGCGGGAGCCAATTGCGGTGATCGGTGCCAGCCGTACCGATTCCGGTGTACATGCGTTGGGAAACGTGGCGGTCTTTGACACAGAGAACCGGATGCCGGCTGATAAGATCTGTTTTGCATTGAACCAGAGACTGCCGGAGGATATCCGGATTCAGTCCTCCGGGGAAGTGCCGTTAAACTGGCATCCCAGGAAGCAGAACTGCGTAAAAACATATGAGTATAAGATTCTGAACCGGAAGATCGATATGCCGGTGGGAAGATTGTATACCTATTTCTGCTATTTTCCGATGGATGTGGAAAAGATGCGGCAGGCAGCCGGATATCTGGTCGGAGAGCATGATTTCAAAAGCTTCTGTACGGTGCGCACGCAGGCAGAGGATACGGTGCGCACGATCTACAGCCTGACAGTCAGCCGGGGAGAGGATGATGTGGTAACGATCCGAATATCCGGAAGCGGTTTTCTTTACAATATGGTACGGATCATAGCCGGAACTCTTCTGCGGGTAGGAACCGGCCTGTATGCGCCGGAGCATGTAGAGGAGATTCTGGATGCCCGAGACCGCCAGGCAGCCGGTCCGACGCTTCCGGCCAAAGGGCTGACCCTGATCTCGCTGGATTATGAAACGGCACTGGCTCCGGAGATACGGGGCACGAACAAATACTGGGACTATCGGCTGGTACAGCGGGAGATTTCATGGAAAAAGAAGGCGTATCTGATGATTTACCGCTGCACGGAGCCAGAGTGGAGCGGGCTGGTGACGAGAGTGGTGCACCAGGCGGCACGAAACGGCGCGAAGTGGATTTATGTGATGGATAAAGAGCCGGGAAAGCAGCGGCTGGCTGATGGGCATCAGTATGGGTATTACGAGATGAAGCGGTCTCATTGTTATCGGACCATGGCAAAGCCGGTAGAGGCTGGTCTGAAACCAGCCGGAGAAAATTCTGCTGAAGGACAGGAGGAGGTTGCGGTTGTGCTGAAGCCTTTGGCGGCAGAGGAGGAGACAGAGCGCCGGGCCTGGATGAAGCTGCAGAATGAAGTCTTCTATTCGGTGCCGGGGTCTGCCACTTATGACGAGGCGCTCATGAAAGAGGAGCAGGAGAGCGGGAGCCGGTTTTACTGGATCTGCTCCGGTGATCAGAAGGTGGGAACGCTTGTGCTGAATCAGAAAGAAAACATCCTTTTTGTGGATGCAGTTTCCATTACGCCGGACTGTCAGAATCGAGGCCTCGGCCTGGCGGCGCTTCGCTGCTGTGAGCAGATGGCGGCAGAGCTTGGCCTTAAGCGGCTTGAGCTTCTGGTGGCAGACACCAATGAGAGGGCAGAGCGGCTATATAAAACAGCCGGTTTCCAGGTAGAAGGCAGCGGTCCGTACTGGTTCTGCTCAGAAAGCAGTCTGGCAGAGAAGGCCTGAAAACAGCCGGAAATCGGCCGAAAACACGGAAAAAAGTAGTTGACAGGCATAGTTTGATATTATATAATTAATAACTGTGACGTTAGGCAAAAGAATGCTTACCAAAGCCCCGGAGAGCATCTTTTGATAAACGATAGAAAAGATGAATTGGATTTTCACAGGAGGTTAAACCATGAAGAGTTTTATGGCTAGTCCAGCGACAATTGAAAGAAAATGGTACGTAGTAGATGCTACCGGATATACATTAGGCCGCTTAGCTGCTGAAGTAGCTAAGGTTTTAAGAGGTAAGAACAAGCCGATTTTCACACCGCATATTGACTGCGGCGATTACGTAATTATTGTAAACGCAGAGCAGGTAAAGGTAACCGGCAAGAAGTTGGATCAGAAGGTTTATTACAATCATTCCGATTATGTAGGCGGCATGAAAGAGACCACCTTACGTGAGATGATGGCAAAGAAGCCGGAGAAGGTTGTAGAGTTAGCTGTTAAGGGAATGCTTCCAAAGGGACCTCTGGGAAGAAGCATGATGGATAAGCTTCATGTATATGCTGGCCCGGATCACGAGCAGGCTGCACAGAAACCAGAAGTTTTAACATTTTAATTGAGTGTGTTGGAAGGAGGAAGAAAAAATGGCTAACAAGTTTTACGGAACAGGCAGAAGAAAAAAATCTATCGCTAGAGTATATTTAGTACCAGGAAATGGCAAGATTACCATCAACAAGAGAGATATCGATGAGTATTTAGGTTTAGATACCTTAAAGCTGATCGTTCGTCAGCCGCTGGTTGCAACGGAGACCACGGATAAGTTTGATGTTTTAGTAAATGTTCGCGGCGGCGGCTTCTCCGGACAGGCAGGCGCAATCCGTCACGGAATTTCTCGTGCTTTATTACAGGCAGACGCTGATTTCCGTCCTGTATTAAAGAAAGCTGGATTCTTAACCAGAGATCCAAGAATGAAAGAGAGAAAGAAGTACGGCTTAAAGGCAGCTCGTCGTGCTCCGCAGTTCAGCAAGCGATAATCAGCTGGATTTTTACAATCGAAAATGCTCAAAAACCCCGGAAATTCGAGGACACTGAAAAAGTCCGATTCTTTGTAAAAAGAATTGGGCTTTTTCTAATATATGAGATATAATAGAAAGAAACGGGGAATTTCAAAATGCTGAGAGACAAGCTGTTTTCGGATCAAAATGGGCTTATTGAAAGGTTAAAATCAGACGGATTTTCCACCTTCCGGCCACTGGTTCTGGCAGGAATCAAACCAATTTTTGTTAATAGCAGTATTGTTTAGGTGGGGGTAAAAAAACGAGTGGTTTCACAAACAGAGGATGAGAGCAGGAGAGTATAGAGAATGAATTTTGAGCTGATTGACAATTTATTTCAGGTGAGCATATTAGCG
>JBJELD010000034.1:45591-63434 GCA_051878975.1 Candidatus Caccovicinus sp. | reverse complement strand
TGCACGATATTCAGTTGTCAATTTTCGGTTGGAATCTCATTCATTGAGATTCCGAGAAGTTATATATATTTCTTCTATCAGTATGGAAATGGATAGATGTGATTTAAGGAGGAAAAGCGAAAGTGCTTCGATTTTGCATAGTTGCGGCATCATACAGCAAGCCATACTTTTACCGAAACACATAAAGTCATCTTGAGGAAAGGAGAATGAAAATGAAACATGTAAGGGAAGAGCAGCAGAAGAAATGCTTGTTTTGCACCAAGGAGGAATTTAAGAATATTGTAGAAGCAGCTACGGATGGACTGGAAACAGTAGACTTTGACTTCATTTTTGAAGACATCAGCATCACGGAAACAAAGTTGGCCGAGCAAACCGATACATACTGGAATAAGGACATTATGGAAACGCTGTCTGATTATTTCGGCGTGAAGGTCGAATCTTTCCATTTTGACAAATCCGACCCCGGCTGTGTCTGGGTATGTTACACGGATAATACTCCGAACGAAGGCAAGGAAATTGCAAAAACAAATGGCGGCCTGGTCGGTTACCAGTTCGCAGATGGTGTCCATTGGCATTGGAAAGGTAGAGAAATTGCTGTTATCGACGAAGAAACATCCGAAATTGAGTGGTGTGTCAGAAAATACACCCTGCCAAAAGAGATTATACAAGCGGTATACGACAGAAAAAACAGACCATCCGGGCAGTGGTTGATTACTGCAAAGCGGGTACCGGTCTCTGCGACGCAAGGATATATCGCTATTTTTGTCAATGAAGACAAAATCGAGGCGTTTAACGATGACAAAATTCTTGTAGACGGAAAATGGGTATCGAAAATCCCTGATGAAAAATTGTGGGATTTGGCCTATACCGCACTTTGCAATATGAAGTAACGGTGCAGTCAATTAAGAAAAAATGTGAGAAAGGAATTATAGATATGGAGTTTTATGCATCATACAATGGCCACGAAAGGAACGCCAGAAAAATCTTATTAGAGGAAAAAATTGTAGATACCGATGCATTAGCATTGTTATCCTCCGCAGAAGTAACGGATCTAATCAATAAGAACTTTCAGTGCTTCAGGGTAGATGATGATTGGCTGTTGGTTCGTAAAAAGGATGTGAAGCAATTCGAGAGTCTCGTCCTTTGGTGTGATCGATAATCTGCGGATAACGATTTTAAAGAGAAAATTGAGGTTTATCGGAGGAAAATATGATTGATTTTACGGAAAAAGCAAGAGTTACTAGGGAAGCAGACAAAACGTTAAGTAACATTTTATCCAAAAAACATGACACTTTTGATCAGTACGAAGAAGTCAGTAAAATTTCGGACATTGAAGTGGCTAAAATGATTATTAAACGCTTGCTTGACCAATTAAACTGAAAATTGTAATTTGGAGGAATACATGAGCCAATCCTATACAGAAAATTTAAAGCGGAAAGCTATGAGTGAGGAAAAAATGCCGTATGTTACCTTATCAGCAGAATTTGTTGTTCAAACAGACACACCGGCTAATTTTGAAGTATATGGTGCCGAAATCGGCGGATTTGAAGCAGTGATAGATGGGAAGAATATCCCATTTGACTTTGACGCATTCAGCTATGATGTTCGCAAAATAGCAGAAAACACTTACCATTTCCAATACGAATCCGGAAACGGAGTTATGTTCCGTGAGTACCATATTTTTAAAGACTTCTTTGAAGAATATGAAAGATTAGGAGTGCAGGTCAGTGAGTTAACTGCTGAAAGGTTGGCATCCATGAAGGAGCTGACGGAATTCCATTTTGCTCCGCCGGATGATTTCGATGGGAAAATCACAGGATTCACAATTACAAAATTCGCTTTTTCGGACGAACTGCAGGAATATTCTGTGGAAACAACTGCAGGAATTTTTAATACAGCAATTCTTAATATTTTGGGGAAAAACGAGAACTGGGTTCAAGTAATTCGATAATCTCGTCCTTGCCGCGACCGATAATATGCGGATAACGATTTTGGTGAATGAAGTTCAGGATCTGATTCTCAGATATCTTAAATAACAAAAGAATTGTACGAAAAAGAGATTTTAGTAAGAGGAAAAATGAAAGGATTCAATACTGATACAAGACTTCTGGTTCAGGAAAACATCAGCGATATTATTTACAGAGGTCGGATCCAATGTATCGAACTCGTAAGCTAAGAGAAAATTTGGAGGTTTAATGATGAGTTGGAGAGATGAGTTATTCAGCGAATCTGAACGCGCTTTGCAAAATGAGGTGCGTCGTCTACGCAGTGCAGTGAGAGAACTGGAACAAGAAAACAGTGATCTCAAAGAAAAAATTGCAAAATATGAGAATTTAGAAAAACAGTTGCAATTGACTTACGGAGAATGCGATGGGCTTCTTGAGACGGCTATTACTGGGCTTGTGAAACATGAAGGTGTTGCGTTTAGCAAACCAATGAAATCTCGATTATTAACTGATGACGATGTTGATAAGTGGGACAGACTTAAAAATGCTCATAACTCAAAGTATTTCAAGAACGGCGAACTGGATGATAGAAAAATTGCCAAAAACTTGCATCAACTTGCTGATGATTACGAGAACGGCGAATTGATTGAGGTTAGTGATGGACTTATCGAAATTATAAATGCAATAGATAGTTTCGATTTTAAAGAGGAACAATAACGTGGGATTTTTTAGCTGGATGTTTGCTGATACCAGTAATCAAGAACCACGTCTGATCCGACAGGACAAGCGTGGTACTCTGAGAAATTAGTCAACTACTCACCACTTAAATCGGCATAGCCGATTTTGAAGTGGGAGCTTGCAGATATAGATTCTATTTTCAGATTCTGTTATCTATGGTAGTTGAGCAGAGCCGTGACACGTGAGTCCATATGGACGAACCACCTGTGGGTGATGCCAAGCCCGCAGCTCTGGGAGTACATGTTGTGCCAAGGCTATGGCGGGATATATCACATATCCGTTACGGAGGAAACTCCGCCTTATTTCCAAAGGGAGATCATATGATTCAAAATGACAAAAACAACCGGACGTATTTCGTATACGTCCTTGACAGAACAGGGCAGCCTCTCATGCCGACCACCCGTTATGGGAAAGTACGAAGGCTTTTGAAAGCAAAGAAGGCAGTCGTAGTGGATACTAAGCCATTTACGATCCGCTTAAAGTATGAACCGGAAACCCACTTCACGCAAGAGACCATCCTCGGCATTGATCCGGGACGTACCAACATTGGGATTTCTGTTATCCGCAGAAGCGGGCAGGAACTCTTCTCCGCAGTCTGCGAGACCAGAAACAGGGAGATTCCAAAGCTTATGCAGGAACGGGCTACACACAGACGGGCTTCCAGAAGAGGAGAACGCCTGGCGAGGAAACGCCTGGCAAAGCGATATGGAACGCTTACATCCTTTCCGGAAGGGAGATTGCTCCCAGGATACGAAAAACCGGTAATGGTAAGGGATATCATCAATACGGAATCCAGATTCCATAACCGGAAGCGGAATGCCGGCTGGCTGACACCAACGGCTACACAGCTTCTGCGGACCCATGTGAACCTGGTACGGAAGATTAAAAAGATCTTTCCTGTGACAGATGCAGCCCTGGAGCTGAACCGGTTTGCGTTCCTGCAGATGGAGAATCCGCATATCCGCAGATGGGAATACCAGAGAGGCCCACTTTACGGAAGGGGTTCCGTGGAAGAGGCCGTGTATGAACAGCAGGATGGGATCTGCCTGTTATGCAAAAAACGGATGATTGAGCATTACCACCACACCGTACCAAAGTCAAAGGGAGGTTCCGAAACACTGAAAAACCGCGTTGGGCTTTGTAATATTTGCCATGAGCAGGTGCATAAGGATCCGGAATGGGCAGATAAGTTGGCATCAAAGAAAGCCGGCCTTAACAAAAAATATGGGGCACTGTCCGTACTGAACCAGGTGATCCCGTTTCTATTGGATGAGCTGGATGGCATTTTCCCCGATAGTGTGGCCGTAACGGAAGGAAGATCCACAAAGGCATTCCGTGAAGATCACGGGATTGTAAAGGACCATGACCGGGATGCTTACTGCATCGCATGCAGTAGCCTGCGAGAGCCCATAAGGTGTTCTTTCAGTACAGGGTACC
The DNA here is from genome assembly GCA_051878975.1 of Candidatus Caccovicinus sp. GTDB lineage: Bacteria > Bacillota > Clostridia > Lachnospirales > Lachnospiraceae > Caccovicinus. The sequence goes on along the minus strand of JBJELD010000034.1, from coordinate 59,313 downwards.
GGATCCTTCAGTTCCGACGGCATGACCGGGCAAGGATTAAGGCCCAGACAGAGCGGACCTACCGTTTAGGGAAAACAATCGTTGCACGGAACCGGAGGAAACGAATGGACCAGAAGGAGGATTCCCTTCATGAATGGTACCTAAAAATGAAGTCTCAACTGGGAATAGCACAGGCTAAAACATTGCAGCAGACACTGACGGTGCAGAAGAGTATCCGCCGTTACAACCGGATAGAAAGGCTTATGCCTGGAACCGTATTTTTCAGAAATGGTACCCGTTTGGTTTTAAGCGGGCAGCTGACAGGAGGAAATTACCTCCGGGCAGTTGGAGATGGAAAGACGAACCATCCCACGCGATTCTGCCGGATAGCAAAAGAAAACACAGGGCTAGTGTTCCTGTAGAAAGACCGCCGATTCATCCCACCACTTAGGCGCTCCACGCGTCTTGAAGTGGGGGTATTCTCGGCTCCGGCTTTGGATAAAACACAGAAAAGAAAACTATGGCGAGTAATATTAACCGCACGAAAAAAGGGAGAAAAGTAAAGACGCAATGCAGTGCCGCGTTGGTGATTTAGCTGCAAAATCATCTCAATGGTAATTACAAACAAGGAGAAAATCCAATGCAAGGATATTATTTAAAAGTCATATTTAAGGAACGGGTGGATGGTAGAAAAATCTGGTACTTTAACAATTGCTACCTTTGTGATTGCGTTAACCAGTTATACCCCGATAAAAAATCATGTGAAAAATGGATCCCGATTTTACAGAATCGATGTGGGTATCCGTATTTAAAAGGCAGGAATATAGAAAGCATTACACTTCACCGAAAAAATGGCTGATTGAACACAAACATACATAACATTTATCATTCCTTGTCCCCGTGCATGAGTATGCATGGGGACTTTTTGTATGGTTCATCACTCGGTCTGTATCCATACTTTAAATGATAACCAATATGAAGGCATATGAGAAAGGAGATACGAAATGCAAAACAAAAAAAATGTAACTAAAACCAAGGTATGTAGAAAATGTGGCGGGGTTGAATTTGCGTCCCACTATATGGCATATCTGCAGTGTGTAGTGAACGGAGATGGAAACTGGATGCGGTATCTGCTTGATGATCAGGAGAACGTAGAGCAGGTCTGCCGTAATAACCGTGCTTTAGGACCGTTTGAGTGCCTTTCCTGCGGCAATGCGGGGGATACACTCGAAGACATCACAGAAGAAAGAGATCTGGCTAATATATCTATTAGCCTGATTGAGAAACCAGGGGAAGATGGGTTAAATAAGACAGAGATAGTGAATCTTCTTGATGATATTGAAGACGAAGAGGTGTTCCCTATTGAGCTGTTTGCAAAGGAACATGAATCCAGTGCAATTGGTTTTATTTCCGCGCAATGTGCTGACCAGCTAAATTACGATTATGATAAGCTTGAGGAGTATATTGCATCGATCCTCGATGACATGCGACTGGAACACGAAAATGGAATCTATGTATTCCAGGGATACATCATCAAAATGACAAGATAAGGGAGAAATCATGAAAAAAGAAATCAAAGCAAGTAAACGAGGTCTTACCTTCTCATTTCCTAGTTCTGGTAAATTCTCGCCAGGGGAGCATTTCCGGTATGTCATTGAGCCGCAGCAGAATCGAATCACGATTGTTCCGACTCAAGAAGGTGGGAATACCATTTCAAAAAAGCGTTCCGGTTTGATGATCCGGTCACTGATCGATATCCGTACCAGGGAAATTAAAGAAATGGTATCAGGCGCCGCCAAAATCGAGGTTGAGATTGAACAGAATCTCATTGTTGTAAGAGTTCTTCAAGGTCCCGTGCAATCCAAGATTATTTCTATTGGGCAACATGAAAAAGAACGCGAGCTCCTCATTTCCAGAACCTTGCTAAAGGCAGCAGGCGGAGAAGACTTTAATATCACGGTAAATCAACCAGAGGATCCCGATAATGTCACGTGCAAACGCATCAATTCAGAATTAAATGATGTGATCAAAACGATATCGTTATTTTCTGGTGCTGGCATGTTGGATTACGCATTTTTAAACGATCCTTCGTTTGAACTGGTATATGCTGCGGAATACGATAATGACGCAGTGAATACATACCGAGAAAACATTGGATCCCACATTGAAAAGGTGGACATAAGAACCTTATCTGGCAACAATCTGCCGGCAGCCGATCTTATCATTGGCGGGCCGCCATGTCAACCTTTCAGCAATGCGAACCGACATGAAAGTGCACGAGGCGCATCCCACTACGAGGGCGACATGTTTTATCACTATGTAAGATTGGTAAAAGAATGCGATGTGAAGGCATTTCTGATTGAAAATGTTCCCGCGCTGCTTTCAGAGAAATTCCAGCATTACATGGAACTGTTAAGAGATATGATCCCAGATTATAAAATTGCATCGCGAATCGTCGAAGACTGTGATATAGGAGGATTCACAAAGCGTAAGAGAGCGATTATCATAGGAAGCCGAGACCGCACCCCATATATACCTGAAATTAAGCTGAGGCCCGTAAGGACATCTGGCGAAGCGTTATCAAAAGTCGATGATTCCTGGCCAAACTCAACGGACATCACAGAGTCCAGCCCGCTCGTCAAAAAGAAGATATCCATGATTCCAGAAGGCGGAAATTGGCAGGACCTACTGGAAGAATATTGGACGAAAAGCGTACATTCAAATATGTACCGGCGTCTTGACAGAAACAAACCATCTATCACACTTGCGAATTGGAGAAAGTTCGTCTTAAGTCCGCCAAGGTGGGATGATTCCGGAAAGTGGGACCGGATCCTTTCAGTTTCAGAAGCGTCAGCTCTGCAGGGCTTCCATAAAGACTTTCATTTTTTAGGGACGATGGCATCGAAACAGCAGATGGTTGCAAATGGAGTAACTGCTGCAATGGGAAATTTCGTCCGCAGGATCCTTAAATCGCTTTTTTATAATGAGTGGATGTGTCCGGTACAGGAATAATCAAGATAAGATAATCTGAATAATCAGATTGCGGAAAGATTAAGAGGAAAAATATGAAATATGTTGTTGTAAGAACGGACTCAGAAAGAGAAATTGTTGTTGTAGGTAAGGCTGCTACAAAAGATGAAGCCCGGACTGTACTAAGAAATGATTTTGAGGTATGGTTTTGGCAGAAGGTAAATTGTTCGCAGGTCGATACAACATTTGAAGAAGCGTATGAAGAATACGCTCACGAAGATTGGGAATTATCCGAGGAAAGTGCCTGGTTAAATGACTGTAATCACGTAGATTTTGGTTGGGAGATCATTGATACGGAGACAGAAGATATTCTTTCTTAACCGCTGTCCATGAGACAGATGATCTTGAGTACCACAGAAGAAAATCCTTATGTATCAGGAAATGTGATTATCAGCTTTTGGGATATTATCGGCTTTGGATATGAAGAATTTTTGGATTGGTTATCCGAAGACCTGGCTGGCAACTCTTGTCTTATGGATGTCAATTACAAAAAATGTCGATGTTTCCGAGGACGGACGACTGGTATTCCGCGTATCCGGCGATATATCAGAAGTATTGGAGGTGGAAGATGATCTGCTGGATGAATTAAAGCATATGATCGCAGAAGCCGGAACCAATGCCTTAAATGATTTCTTCGGTCGGGAGGTAGAATTTTCTACGGACGAAGAGCGTAATTCCGCTATGGATGATGTCTTAGATCAGATGCCGGATGAAGATATTTTCCAGTTCTGCAGAAAATATCTCAAATAAAGAAACATTAAAGAAAGTGAGAAAAAAATGAAATACAGAAAAACGATGGTAGTTGCGCCGTCAGAAACAAAATATATCATGGGGGCGCTCCAGTCCACAGAAATGATGGGCGAAGACGATACCATTTCCCATACCGTTTCATTTGGAAACGACATGGAAATGGATATTAAAATCTGTGGTGCGAGAGATGAAGAACCCTGGACGGAAGCCGTTTTGTTTTCTAAGGGCAACGAGTTATGCTGCTCCGAGCCAGCGGAACTGTATGACGGTGAATGGGAATTGGAGTATGATGGTGACTCTTATGCTGTCAATGTGGTCATGGTCCGCGACGAGGAAGATCTCAAGATCCTTTACATGAGAGCGCTTGCGATCGAGAAAAGAATCGTAAGAGGTGATTGTTTCAATTCACATCGTTTGGAAGATTATGACGATGAAACGGATGAAATACTCTACCAAGAGCATTTATGGCTCGATATAAGAGCTGCCCAGGTTCTTACAGGAATCACCTGTACCGATATAGAAAAAGCCTATGCATATGAAGCATGTACCGGTAAGTTTGAATTCGGCTGGATTCCGGCAAGGTATTATGAAGGACTTAAATTCGGCAAATGGGTTACGGATGGTTACACGTCCTGTATCGAATGTGGACACTACGAAATTGACCCCTCAAATAAGGAATATCAGGATTATCTGGAAAAGAAAATGATATATGTGGTCAACAGTTTGCTTGATATCCACCCAGAATGCGAATCAGAACTGCTTTCGCAGGATTATGCAATGCAGGATACCTGTGATGGAAAACAGCAGGAGATCAATCGTATGAAAGAAAGCTGGCTTAACTATTATAAGAATTGTCCAGCAAATGAAAAGCTCGATTTTTCCATTTTGGACTTTATCAGTAACCTCATCCATTTTCCGGATTCCGACAATCAGTTTTCCGATCAGATCGTGCGATGTTTTTGTGAAAGATACAGCTATTACTTTGCCTTTATGCTGAAAAACGCATTCAACCGCGGTGATTTATATTGGTCAGGAAAGCGAAATCATATCGTATGGAAAGATGATAATGGAATGTCGTATGACGCATCTGGAGTGTATATGAGTTCCTCTGATCTGAGACCCATAGAATATCTCGGCACGGCTATTGCATGGTTTCTTCATAATGGAGAGGAATATCACACTGGGCTTAGATCGTTCGCGAACTGGTGCAGTTTTTATAAGATATCCGAAATCGATGCTATTTTTAAAATTTGGAATCTGATCCCAGATGCAACCATGAAAGATTATGACCATACCGATATGAAGCTTACGGATGTTGCGCTTGATTATTGGATCCATCATAACCAAAAGATTGAAAAGTTCTTTAGAAAAGGCAGATAACCATATGTATAGAGCAAAAGTAATACCAAGACCGGGAGAAGAAAAATCCTTGTGGGTTAAAGGAGATCTGGTCCATATCGGACGTAATACCTTTATCCATCCAACTGAGATGGGATTTCGTCATGACAACGAGAAAACGAATCAGCTTGCATTAGTGCCCGTTATTATGGACACGGTTTGTCTTTCAAGTGGTTTGCATGATGCAGATGGCCAGGAAATATGGGAAAACGATATTGTGCTCGCATCAGATACTCCTATGAGAGTTCTTTTTAAGGAAGCCCAATTCGTACTGTACCCGTACGGGATTCATTGTATTCCATTAAACAGCTACGGATCCGATGATTTGGAGCGGATAGGAAATATTTTTGATACTCCGGAACTTATGGAGAACAGACAAACAAATTAGTATCTGAAACAGCCTGCAGCTTTGCGGGCTGTTTTTTTCTTCAAAAACAACAAAACGTATGTGGAATTATTTCCATACTGATTACGTATCTGATTGTCAAGGCATACGAGAAAGGAGAAAAAATGGAACACAAGGAATATTGGGCAGAAATAAGAAACGACTACGAAGACGAAGGGCTGCGCTATATCGATGCATGGACAACCGACGACGATGAGGAAGAAGGAGAGGTGATCGCTGTTGTTGATATGTACTCCGGAAGGGTAATATACCATGATCCGAGAGCTCGAATCGATACGGTTGCACAGCAAGTTATTTCGTCTGTGGTAGAAGAAGCAAAAGAGAATCACCCCATTTCCATGGAAAAGCTGGAAGAATTGCTCTTTCACATGATTAAGCTGCATTTCAATAATAACAAAGAATCAGCTGAAACATGGCTGAAGCAATTTGGCTTAGCTGATGATGAAATGAGGTTTTTCAAACTTAAAGGAAAACAGGAAGAATAACCGGGAAGAAGGAAAAAGCATGAGAGAATACCGAGTAGTTTATAATTATAACGGCTATACCATAGAAGCCGGGCAAAATGGATGGATCCCATCGCGGGAAATCGCAGAACGTGTCTTAGAAAAGAAAAGGAAGAGTTCTATTCTTAGAGACCAACACCTTTACCTGGAAGAGCGTGAAAATCCTGATGCGGAATCCAGAACAAAATGCAGGAATTGTAATGGGAAGGAAGTAATCAACCATGAATGGCTTTACTGTGATGCTTTGAATGTTGGAGATTATGTGGAAGCCGAGGTTGTATCAAACTTCATGGATTGCCTGATCCCCGCCTGTATGCGAAGCGATTGTTCTCAGATAGGATCCCCACATTCTATGCGAATCGATGAAGATGGGAAAACGAAATCAACTTTCCTTACCTTCAAAAGAGTGGACAAGGACACGTGGGAATACTGCGGCGAAAATTACATGCATGGAACAGAGCTTCCATGGGTTTAAGGAGAATTTATGGAAAGTAAGAAGATGCAAGGATTTTACGTTATGGATCAGCTTGGACTCAATCATCATCTGGCGGAGGCTGTTAAAGACATGGACAAAGCTGATTATTTGGCAGAGTTATTCGGATATCAGTTTTCCATACGAACAGATCGAGAATATGGAATTACGAAAGATCTTCCGTTTTTCCTTATTGACTCCAAGCAGCAGTATGATTCTATCCGCAGCCGGCTTATGAGGTGTATTGAGGAGGGGATGATCCTTATTCTATCAGATGGACATCGCTACGATAATGCGCTCCAGTTTAATATGGTGTTATGCATAGATTGCGATGGCAGTTTTCTGGCTGAATATAGCTCCAGGAATGTGCCATTAAGACATATGTATCGGTTTCCGGATGATTTAGCACACATTAGCGGAAATATCAACGAACGGTACCAAGATTGGGATATTTCAAACCGAATTGCCGGTGGTATTGATTTGCGGGAACTCGAATCAATATTAAATCAGCTGTACCTTATGATTGAAAAGACTATGTTATACCGTAGATACTTGGAACTTTCTGTCTACAAGGTACCGTGTGGAACAAAACAGGAACCCATAGCGTATTGGGAAATTTAATAAGGGAAAATTGAAAGGGGAACAAATTATGGAATTCATTTTATGCTACACAGACAATAATGGAAACGATGTCTGGGAAAAAATTATCGGCGAAGATGCAATGCAACTTCGTGTTGGTGAACTTGCAGATGAAGAGCTTCATTGTAGTACAGACGATATTATGGTATTCGAAAGGTCATCTCAGTGGTAATGCATGTTCACAATAAGGAGGAAACAAGAAAAGTGAAATTAAAGGAATTTAAACTCGGACAAAAGGTTTGCATAATGATTCAGCCATTGCAATTCCAATGGTTCGTTCAATTCCGGGCGATAATTTTAAAATTTTCACTTGTTTTGGTACGTTTAACAGGCACGAATGCGGCATGATGGCTGTGCCGAGTCCCTGCGCTACCATGGCTACCAGTGTGGAATCATCATCGCCGGTCACGTTGATCTGTTTGGAGGAAATCGTTTGAAGACGATCAAGCAGTACGCTGGCCGGCGGGATGATCAAGGGGTATTCTGCAAGATCAGTCTGTGTGATCACTGTGCTGTGATCTGCGGCAAAATCGGAAGGCATGACGGCATAATAGGGTTCTTCAAACAGGGGCTTCCAATTGTCTGTTTTGCATCGTTCCTGATCCCCTAAAGCCAGATCGATTTCTCCTTTAGACAGCCATTCGGCAATCTGAAGAAAACCAATTTTGATTTCAAAGACAGTTTCTGGGTGAAGCTTTTTATAGGATGATAGAATGGACGGAAGCCAGGTGTTGGAAATACTCGAAAAGGTTCCAATCCGGATTCGGTCCATTTCTTTTCCTGAGATTTGTCTGGCGTGATTCTGAAGCTGTGAAAGTGCATGTTCTGCTTATTCAATCAGAGGAAGAAGTTCTCTTCCGGCAGCGGTCAATTCAATTCCCGCATTCCCGCGTACCAGCAATCTGCAGCCCAATTCTGATTCCAGACTGTTCATCATCTGAGATACTGCTGACTGAGAAAAGTTCATTTGGTCAGCAGCTTTATTGAAACTTCCTGTTTCCACAGCGGCCAGGAAGGTTTTTAGCTTTCGTTCGTCCATGATCGGTTCTCCTGATATTAGTTAGTGGGATATAAGAAATGCTTATACCCATATTATAAAGTATCTCTTCCGAATATGCAAACTCCGTTTTAAAATGAGTGATAAAAGAGCTAACAATACAAGAAACAGAGGGATGATTTATGGAATCTAGGAAAGGCAATTTGACGTCCGGTTCAATTCCGGCAGTATTGACCCGGCTGGCGCTTCCGATTGTGGCGGCATCGTTTTTGTCAACCGCATACAGTATTACCGATATGATCTGGATTGGAACTCTGAGCGGAAAAGCCTTATCCGGTATCGGGATCGGAAGTATGTTTGTCTGGCTGTCTCAGGGATTTTCCATGATACCAAAGATGGGCGGACAGGTTCTGCTGGCCCAGGAGTTGGGACGCGGCAATGAAAAAAAGGCAAGATCCTATGCGACATCGGCACTGCAGCTGACGGTTCTGCTTGGAATTTTATATGGAAGTTTCTGTATGATTTCTGCACCGTATGTGGTGGCGCTCTGGGGATTGAAAGATCCGATGGCGATTCGCTCGGCGGAAATTTATCTGCGTATTACCTGTGGCTTTGTGATCTTTTCTTATCTTGGGCAGGTGTTGACTGGGCTTTACACGGCACAAGGAAATTCCAGGATTCCATTAAAGGCAAATTTCATTGGACTGCTCCTGAATATGATTCTGGATCCGCTGCTGATTCTCGGAGTGGGAGTGTTCCCGCGCTTGGAAACCTTCGGCGCATCCATTGCGACAATCCTGGCACAGGTTGTGGTAGTCAGTGTGCTGGTTGCTGATATTCATAAAAAGAAGGAAGAGAACAATATCCTGCAGCAGGTTAATCTCTTTCAGAAAATAGATTTGGACAGCACCAGGTCAATCTTTCGGATTGGAACCCCAAGTGCTGTGCAGAATGTGGTGTATTGCTTTATTTCCATGTGTCTGTCTAAAATTGCAGGTACGTTTGGTGATACGGCTATTGGCGTACAGCGTGTCGGAGCTCAGATTGAGGCATTGGCATGGAACATTGCAAGTGGTTTTTCATCGGCTTTGAATGCGTATTGTGCACAGAACTTTGGTGCGGGAAAAATGGATCGGGTAAAAGAAGGTTACCGGATTTCCTGTATCATGATCGTGGTCTGGAGCGGATGTATCGCATCCTTATTTTTCCTGATCCCGGAATCTATTTCCGGTATTTTTTTCCATACACCGGGAGAAATTCAGATGTGCGCGAAATATCTGCAGATTCTGGGAATCGGCACTGTGTTTAATTGTGTGGAACTTTTGGGGGTTGGTGCGCTTTCCGGACTGGGGAATACCAGACTCTGCAGTATCATTTCCATTATACTGACTGGAATCCGGATTCCCATCGCTTATGTTTTGAGCAGTACCTCACTGGGAGTGAATGGAATCTGGTGGGCATTTTCGATTACCAGTATCCTGAAAGGTATTACATTTCACCTGGTGTTCTATAAGCGAGTGGATGGCGGTGTACGAAAGATTCGGAAGAATTACACAACTGATTATATTTTGAAAATGGATGAAAAATAACAGAAATCCCGTGGAAGTTGATTCTGCGGGATTTTTGTTTTGAAAAATTGATAAGCGTATAAAGTTCTTTCTTTGATTTTTGATTTAAATATGGTAAAATAACGAAAACAATACAAATCTATTTTGGGTACAACTGTAGTTTGTGTGTAATATGGGAGTGTAGGTAGATATGAAAGTACTTCTTGTGGACGATGAGCCAATTGAGTTGGATATGTTGGAAAAAAGTGTAAATTGGAGTGAACTCGGAATTTGCCAGGTACGGCGTGCTTCAAATGGAAAAAGAGCCTATCAGATGATTACAAAAGATCTTCCAGATATCTTGATTACTGATATCGAAATGCCTGTGATGGATGGTTTTGAACTGGCAAGAAAAATTGTCCGGGAAAAACTGCCAATTGTAATTATTTTTTTGACAGGATATGATAAGTTTTCATATATACAGGTTGCATTTTCGCTAGATGTGGTAGATTATGTTTTGAAGCCAATTGAACCATTACAAATTAAGTATGTTGTAATGCGAGCAGTGAAGCGGGCGGAGTATAATAGAAAATTGAGAAATTCGTTGGGGCTGACTAAAAGAATTGCTATGGAGAAAATTATATTGGGAGAGGGAACGGAAGAATTATGCAGCCAGTTTGATGATGAAGTGGTGAATTATTATTTATTGGCGGTAAATGCCTGTTGGGAAAAGAAATTTTATAACAGCCTGTTTGAACGCATGCCTTCTCTGCAATATGGTGCCTATAGGCATAACTGCTGTTTTTTTCTGATTTCGGAACAATTTGATCCAGAACAGGAAGGAAAAAATCTGCTGAAACTTGCTGGGAAAATTTGTGCCGAAAGTGCCAATTTGGTTTATGATGGGAAAAGCAAGTCAGTGCGGGAAATTTCTCAAATTTCCCCGAATTTGAAACAATGGATTGCATGGCTGTATTCCAAAGATTACGATACTGTGTTTCCTGTATCGCAATTTGTTGATAGTGGAGAACAGAAAAAAACAGGAACATGGTTATATATAGATAAGCTGGAATTTACCGAAGAGTTTAAATCATTGTGTGACAGGATGACAGGAGATGATGCGGAAGCGGTTGAACTGGCTGTGAAGCAATTGGTCAGATATCTTTGGAATCGCTCAGGAGAACAAATTGGATTTTCGGAACTGTTAAAAGCCTGCGTTATGTGTCTGGAAAAATATTATGTAGAAGGTAACCAATTGCTGCAGCAATTCATGACTGTTAAAGGAGGAGCGGCAGTAGAAGAGATTGTGAATGCCGGTCATATTCAGCGTGCAGAAGCTTTGTTTAGAGAATATGTGCTGCAGTTTTTTGCATTTTTTCAGATACAGAAGGGTGGAAAATATACATATGTAGTTCATCAGGTAAAAGATTATATTCATCAGAATTATCAGAATGGGATTTCCATGGAAGAATTAAGTGGTAATCTACGTCTTTCGGTTAATTATATACGGAAGATTTTTAAAGAAGAGATGGGAATGACATTGCTCGATTATGTTACGGAGTACCGTTTTTCCCAAGCGTGCCAGCTTTTAAAGAATAGGAGACTGAGAATAGAGGAGGTAAGCAGAATGGTAGGATATGAGAATACATCTTACTTTAATTCAGTATTTAAGAGACGTTATGGAATGACGCCAGGAGAATATCGAAACACGATCGGATGTTAGGATTCATGCCAAAGAAAATTGACATAGCTACTTGACAATAAGCTGAATTTCAGGTGGAGGTTTGCAATGCAGTGGATTAGAAGATGGTATGAAAATGCTGCGCTGTATAAAAAATTTCTTTTGAACTATATAATATTTGGTGTACTTCCGATGACTTTAATGACAGTTTTTAACTATTATTATACAAAAGATATTCTTATGGAAAAAGAAAAGAGCCGAATTGCTTATGAGTTGCAGATTCCAGCGATGAAAATAGAAGCCGAATTTTGTGAATTTGAAAGATTAGTAGAATGCTTTGCAGATGATGATCTTTATGAGGCGATTCTCTTACATAATCCGGAAGAGATAACAGAAAATTTAAAGAAAAATACGAAAAAATTACACAAAACAAATGAATACATTAAAGGACTTTATTTATATGAGATTGCTACAGGAAAGATATATACTCCAGATGGAATGGATTTTTGCAGTGAGCAGCAGAAAGCAGAATGGGAGATGGAAAAGTCTGTATCAGTAGCCTATAAGACTCTGATACATGAAAAAGAGATTGAACCGTGTTTTTTGAAACGAATTTATATGACAGATCCAGCTAATGATATGATTATGAAATTATCAATATCCAGTGAAGTTTGGCAGCATAATTTCTGTCGGGATTTTATTGATGCAGAGCAGTGCATTACGGATCAAGAGGACCGAATTGTTGCAGCAACGAATCCAGATCATATACTTCGAAGTATATATGAAGTTTGGCAAAAAGAAAAGATGGCATGCTATTATGGAGAGATAAAACCAATTGGAACCATTTGGGTGATGTTAAATAAAAGGCCGATTCGAGAAAAACTCTGGAGAGATACAATTTTGATATGGATAGTTTTCATTTGTTTTTTCACAGCAGCTGTTAGCGCAGTTTTATGGATTTATGCAGTATTTTTCAGGAAGAGAACAGAAACCATTAAATTGCATTTAAAACAGATTAAAGAGGGAAAATTGTCAATACAGATTCCTTATCATGAAAAAGATGAATTAGGAGAATTGTCTGAGTGTATAAATCAGGCAACGGGTCAGCTGCAACAGGAAAAACAGAAGGTGCAACAAAAAGAATTAGATTGTCAGAGGGCAGAGATGGAACTTTTACAGGAACAGATTCAACCGCACTTGCTGTATAATACCCTGTCAATGGTAACTGCCATGATTAAGAATCAGGAGCAATTGAGGGGCGCTGATATATTACAACATTTAATTGAATTTTATAGGGGTTCTTTGAACAACGGCAAGATAGTTTTGACCGTTCGAGAGGAAATTGCGCTTACGGATCATTATTTGAGTATTCAGAACGAACGCTTCGGAGGCATGATTCATATCTCTTATAATCTAGAGCCTGATATCTATGAATGCCATATGCTGAAACTGCTTTTACAGCCGATTGTAGAAAATGCGATCCGGCATGGTCGCGCAGAAGAGATGGAACAGTTGGAAATTGAGATTTCAATTTTTAGACAGAATGAAAAATTGGTGTTTGAAATCTTTGACGATGGAAATGGTATGAAACGTGAACAGCTTTCTGAAGTTCGGCGAAGTCTGCAGACCGGCGAAGGTGGATATGGAATATATAATGTCTATCGAAGAATCCAGAATTATTATGGTGATGGATATGGTATTTATATAGAAAGTGAATATGGACTTGGAACAAAAGTTACATTTGAAATTCCGGCAGAATGATAGATCTTTTGAATGTGAGCTGGTCAGAATCAAAACTGACTGGCTCATTTTTGTTGTAAAATGATAGAAAATGTTAAAAAAATATAGAATAATTATTAAAATGCAATAATTTTGAATGGCGTGAAAAGAAAAAAATATAGAAAAACAAACAAAATAAATGTAGACTGATATACAAGCAAAGAAAATATGCTTAAAGTTCAAAACGGATTTAGAACACCATTGTACAGAAAGTGACGCGCTCTGTATAAAAAAATGAATCGCTTGTGTCAGCGGAGAAAGGGGAGTAACATGAGAAAAAAATGGAAAGGTCAGGCATCGATCATAGGCTTATGTATCGCATTGGCAGCCGGAAATATGATGACGGCTCTTGGAGCGGAAGGTGTTTCTGTGGAACAAAACAGCGAATATGAATCAGATAATACTGATTTAGATGAAGCTGATACAGAAGCAGGAGAGAAGACTGAGGAGTCTGATGAAAAGACTGAGGAGTCTGATGAGAAGACTGAGGAGTCTGATGAGAAGACTGAGGAGTCTGATGAGAAGACCGAGGAGTCTGATG
>JBJELD010000034.1:0-45491 GCA_051878975.1 Candidatus Caccovicinus sp. | reverse complement strand
AGACCGAGGAGTCTGATGAGGAGACCGAGGAGTCTGATGAGGAGACCGAGGAGTCTGATGAGGAGACCGAGGAGTCTGATGAGGAGACCGAGGAGTCCGATGAGAAGACCGAGGAGTCCGATGAGAAGACCGAAGAGTCTGCTAATGAAAATCCGGCGATGACGCCGATTGAAAAAACGGAAGAAAAATTGCCGGAAGTCGAGCAAAGCGAGGTGAAAGCAGCAGAGATTAAAACAGTTTATCTGAGTGATCTGGAGTGGAATAGCGCTAAAGTGGGTTACGATAAGCCACAGAAAGATATCGGACTTGATAGTAAGCCATTACAGTTACTGGATGAAAATGGAGAGGTTGTCACTTACGAGAAAGGTATCTGTGCTCATGCCGCTTCTGAGATTTCTTATGATATTTCTGGAAAAGGATATGTACGTTTTAAATCTTATGTAGGTGTAAACTATGGTGCAGGAGATGGATCTAAACCGGGCAGCTGTGAATTCCGTGTGCTGGCAGATGGAGTAGTTTTAGAGGAAACTGAAGTAATTACCGGAAGAGATGAACAGGGGTATATAGAAGTCGAAATTCCAGTAGATACAAAAATCTTCACCCTGGTTTCTACAGACGGTGGAGACGGAAAAACCTGTGACCATAGTGTTTGGGCAGATGCAATCTTTGAACAGGATGAATCTGTTCTTAAGAAATTATCTAAAGTAGAGGCAGAAGCAAAGGATATGATTGTTCCTATAGATGGAACTACGGTTGTTTCTGTAACTGCATTTTTAGGTAATGGAAATAAGGTGGATCTGGAAGCAGAGGACATTACCGTTGAATTCAGCAGCAGTGACGAAGAGGTTGCTGAGGTGGATTTTGATGGAACTGTTACAGGATTGGCAGACGGTAAAGCAACGATTACCTGTACGGTAACACAAAACACTGATGCAACAGAAACAGAAGAATCAGCAGTTGTTATAAAGGAAGCTACTGTAGACATTATCGTAGGAAAAGGTGATGAGACTACATGGTATGCAGAGTCTGTGGATGGTTCTCAGGCAGTACTGTTTACTCAGAATGCAGATGGTGGTGTTATTTACACGGCTCTGAAAGATGGCGAAGTTGTTGTTAAGAATTCTTATGCCGGATTAAAGACTAGCTTGGGTGATTTTACAACTGGTCTGACATATGCAGGTGATGAAGAAGTAGAAATTAATGAAGTAGATGATTCCTATGAGTTATTTGGAGCAAAGACTTCTTATGTAGAGAATACCTATAGAGAAATGACACTTCCATTTACCAAAGAAGGTGTTGAAGATGTTACCTTTAGCATTGTCGTACGCCTGTACAATGATGGTTTTGCATTCCGATATCTGATTGATGGTGAGGATGAAAAAGAGCTGAAAATTTCTGAAGAAGATACTTCTTTCCAGATTCCAGAAGGTTGTACCTCCTATGTCATGAAATATACTCCATGGCATGAGGAAGCTCCGCATGAGAAGTCTAATAGTCAGCTGACAGGCGACTATGCATTCCCAGTGCTGTATCAGACGAAGGAAGATACTTGGACGTTAATTTCCGAGGCTGCACTTTCCGGTACTTATGCAGGCGGAATGATGAAAGGTCGAGGAGATGGACTGCTGGATGTTGAGTTTGTTACAAAACAGAATTCTGGATATGGTAATGAAAATAATGGTGATGTTGTTACTGAGCTTCCATTTGAGTCTCCGTGGAGATATGCAGTAATCGGTGATCTAGCAGCAATCCACGACAATACGATGGCAGAAAACTTGAGTCCGGATTGTAAAGTCGAGGATACATCTTTTATCAAACCAGGTGTAACTGGATGGACTTGGTTGAATAAAGATTCTGTCAATGATCCTGATGTTTATAAACAGTATATCGATATGGCAGCAGAGATGGGCTGGGATTATGTTTTGATGGATGATGGTTGGCAGCCAAGCAACTGGGTAGAGACAGATGGAATCAGACATCGTGCTTTTTATGACTGGACAGATGATCTGATTGCATATGCAGAATCAAAAGGTGTAGGGCTTTTGGCATGGGCAAGAAATAGTGATTTTGATACTCCAGAGGAGTTAGAGGCGCTGAAGATTTGGGCAGATAAAGGAATTAAAGGAATCAAGATTGACTTCTTCAATTCTCAGAGTCAGGATACGATGAAGAAGCTTGACAATGTCATGAAGGCAACCGCGGAATATAAACTGATGGTGAATCCGCATGGTGTCAATAAGACTTCTGGTGAGAGAAGAACTTGGCCGCATGCACTGACAAGAGAAGGTATACTTGGTGCTGAGCAGCATCGTCAGGGAGGCAAGGCAGAGCTGACTGCAGAATACTGCTGTATGCTTCCATTTACCAGATATGCAGTTGGACCGGCTGATTATACTCCATTAATGTCCTATCAGCTTGTGGATAAAAATGCGTTTACCGTATCTGAAATGGCAGCAAAGTCAATCCTTTATGAGAGTGGAATTCAGTGTCTGGCAGATAAGCCGGCTGTATATCTGAATTCTCCGGCAAAGAGCCTGCTGAAAGGTCTGCCAGCCAGCTGGGATGAATCTCGCCTGGTAGATGCTGATTTTGGTGAGTATGTTAACATTGCAAGAAGAAGTGGCGATGACTGGTATCTTGCTATGATCTGTAACGGAAAACGTGATGCAGAGTTTGCTTTAGACTTCCTGAAAGAAGGTCAGGAGTACTATGCTATAATTTACAAAGATGGCGCAACCAGTGAAGATATTGATGTTGAGATGCAGGTAGTAACCAGCGAATCCGTACTTACGATTCCGATGGCAGCAAAAGGCGGAGCAAGTGTGAAAATTACACAAGAATCTCCATCTGTTCCGGATGCGATTACTCTGAATCAGGAAAAGGTGGAACTGGAACAGTTTACTTCTGTTCAGTTGAATGCAGTTGTTACCCCTGAAGAGTGTGATTTTGATACAGTGAACTGGTCTTCCAGTGATGAATCTGTAGTAACGGTTAAAGACGGTGTGATTACTGCTGTGAATCCTGGTATTGCATGGGTTACTGCAACCGCAGCGTTCAATGAAGAGGTTACTGCGATTTGCGAAGTAAATGTAGTATGGCCGAAATATGAAATGAACAGCGAAGTGTGGACGATTCATGAGGAGAATCGTGAGAACTGGCAGCTGAATTCCGAAAGCTCTCTGACGATTGTCAGTGAGAGCGGTGAGTATGGTAATTCTGTACATGATGCAAAGAATGTGTTCTTTACAGATGTAGAGGGTGATTTTACTGCTACGGTAAAAGTTTCTTTTGATCCGGAAGACAATTATCAGTCCGCAGGTCTGATTGTATACCAGGACGATAAGAATGTATTTGAGTTACTTCGCAGATACCACAGCCGTAATGGCGGAAGAATTATCTCAGGTGTCAATATTGATAATGGAAAATTTGCAGATGATTCGAATGGAGAGCCGCGTGTGGCAGATGAGAATGCAGGAATTCCGGTTTATCTGAAAGTAACCAAAGTTGGAAATAGATTCCATGCATTTTATAGTGTTGATAATGAAACCTGGATTGCAGTTACAGATGAAGACGGCATTCTGAACAATGGCATTACGGCAGAAAAACTGAAAGTCGGAATCTACTGTGTAAACGGAAGTGGAAGAAGCGGTTCTATTCCAGCTACATTTGAAGACTTTACATTGGAACAGAATGGAACTTTCAATCAGATTGACTTTGCAGTTGAACTGGATCAGACTCTGGAGACGCTGAAGGTTGAGTTGGAAAAGTTGATTTCCTATACTGAAAAGTTTGAAGCAAAGGATTATACTGAGACAAGCTATCAGGCATTACAGGATGCAGTTGCAAAAGCAGAAGAAGCTTTGGAAGATGGTACAAATAAGGTACTGATGAAAGAGTGCATTGACGAAATAAAGAGTGCGATTGCTGGATTGGCACCGAGCATTCCGTGGTATCCAATTCTGCCACCGACTGACATTGAAGAGCCGGAAGATCCAAGCATTCCGTGGTACCCAATTTTGCCGCCGACTGACATTGAAGAGCCGGAAGATCCGAGTATTCCGTGGTATCCAATTCTTCCATCTGATCCGGGAGATAACAATTCTGAGAATACCGGAAATGGTGGCAACAGTGGTAGTAGCTCTTCTGGTAGTAGTTCTTCTGGTAGTGGTTCTTCTGGCGGCAGTTCTTCTAGCAGCAGCTCCTCCAGCAATGCATCATCTGAAGCAACACCTGGTACATGGATTCAGGATGAGCTTGGATGGCAGTTCAAGTGGGAAAACCGTGTTGCAGCAATGAACCAGTGGGTACGTTCTAGCTCTGGCGGCAGATTGAACTGGTACTACATCGGTGCAAACGGGTACATGAGTGAGGGATGGCAGGAATTAAACGGTCATAAATATTATTTCCATGCTGTTTCTGATGGTACAAGGGGACATATGTACACCGGATGGCATCAGATTGAAGGAAAGTGGTATTATTTCACGGAGACTTCAGGGGCATTAGAAGGAAGTCTTGTAGTCAACACGACTACACCTGATGGATATTCTGTTGATGCAAATGGAGTATGGGTTCCGTAATGATATAATAAAATAATGATGCAATTTCTCATTTTTTCCTAAATATGGTTTTAAAAATTCAGGTCGATGTGGGCAGCCATCCTATATCGGCCTGAATTTTTTTGAAAGTAAATAACTAGGTGAAAAGCGACTCATTTTTCATGTTTGATTGTTTATGATTCCTTAAATTGTCCATAAATTGATTTGATTCATTGTCCGTTAGCTGCTCAATTTCGTGTCCAGCATACGGATTACCTTATCCGGGGCTTAATGCCCCGGAAATAAAAATGATTATTCAATCATACTTTTAAGTTCCTTTAACGCATACGCGATAGCAGTGGCATTTTCGTAGCCGAAGGTTTCGTCCTTTCCCATGATCGATTCATGATTCCAGAAAACATCATCCAGATAGGACAGTTCACATCCCACGTACCAGTTAGGAATGCATAAGAACTTTCCATTGCACTGTGATCCAAACAGGATATGGAAACTGTATCCCTCCGCAGTAACAACTGCCTCATAAGGTTCCTTCTGGATTCTGAGAGGTTCTATGTATCCCTCTCTCTGGATCACTTCGGAATCCTCCGGATCGTCACCGTGGAAATATACCACAGGGTACTGGTAGGGAATCATCATTTCCGGTCACCCCCTTCCAGCATCTCATGTTCGCTGACATAAAGGATGTCCTGGTCATCAATCACATACAGGTTCTGCTGGCACCCATACATAAGCGCTTTCTCACAGATACGGTTGACCAGCCTCGGGATTCCGGACGAAATACGGAAGATTTCATCCACCGCCCTGCGGCTGAATAATTCCCTGCCCGTTACTCCTGCGTATTCCAAATGGGACTGGATATATTTTTCAGTTTCCGCCCTGTCCAGGTGCGGCAGCACACAGTTGATGTCAATCCGCTGCCGGACGGCATCGTAGCGTTTGAGACGGAGCTTGTCATCCCACAGCTCCGACTGCCCGACAAGGACAAGTGCCATCGGGCTTTCAGAATCAAAACGGTAGTTCAGGAGGAAACGGAACTCCTCGATCGTCTCCTTTTCCAGCAGGTGTGCCTCATCCAGCACACAGACAACTCTCTGCCCGTGCACTCCCCGGATGATCTCAATCTCCTTCTGCAGCTGCCGTTTGGCATCTCCCCGGTAGAACTTTGCTTCCAGTCCGAGCTGGTCCAGAAGCCCCTTGTAAAACCACCGGGGTGTGAGTTTGGAATCAGACAAATACAGGAAGATATAGTTTTCTTTTGGCAGGCTGGATGCAAACTTGCGGATCAGCGTTGATTTCCCACATCCTGCATCTGCGGTGACCACCGCAAAAAGCTGCCTGTCTGCCACATAGGCAAGCCTTCCCAGGCAGTCCGCCATCGCCCGGGATTCGTACAATGCCTCCGGCGGTACGTTCCTGGAAAATGGTGTATGGGTCATATGATAAAACTCCTCATACATGATCCGTCACCTCCTTTTTATACCCTCCAAAGGAGATGGCATCTGCACAGCGTTTTGCGGATTCCTGATGCTTCTTTTCAAGGGCATCCAGAAATCTTGAGGTTTCCGGTTCCTTTTCCTGCATGGAGGACGGCAGTTTCTGCCCGGTTTCGCAGTAGGAACCGATCTGCAGCGGTTTCACCTGGAAAGGCTCCACTCCCTGGCAGCATACCGTAATGGTTTCCGGTGCAGAAGGGGCGTATGCGATCTCAACCGTATGTCCGATGAGCTGCGTCCTGGTTTCATACCGGCGCCCCTGGAAACTGATGCATCCGCCTTTGTCAACCTTACGGGATTCATGGTAAAGGAAGGCCTCCCCGACAACGGCAGCATCCAGAAAGACCAGCGGACGTGTGTCCCGGTTGAATTCCTGCAGGGGAGAGATTCCTTCATCCGGAACAGAAACCCCAAGGCTTTGATAGTATTCCCGGATCCCTTCATGGGCACGGTTGTGGTAGTACTCCCCCAGATAAATCTTCCAATAATGGTTCAGGTTTTCCAGTGTGCGGATCTTTTTGGCCTTTGCCTCGGCGATGAAATCATCCACGACCTGATGGAATTTTTCGATTTTCCCCTTGGATTTCCCGCTTTCCACAGGCGCATGGGCAATCCGGATGGAAAGCCTGGCCAGGGAGAGTTTCAGCTGTTTTGCAGCATACTGGGTGCCGTTGTCGAAGTAACATTTGTCAAAACGCCCATACTTCAGGACTGCCTTGCGGAAAGTATCCTCTACAATGCCTTCTTCCTGGTTATCGTAGAATTCAGATGCCAGGATCATGCGTGAATGGTCATCAATGGCAGAGGAAAGATATGTCTGGACCATGGCCCCGTTTTTCCCTATAGGAAGACGGGGGCCGTACTTGATATCCCCCTGGACCAGCATCATCCGGTGCGGCTTGCAAAAACGCCGGGACGAACTTTTTCTCGCATCCCGGTAAATCTCCATGTGGGCGGCACCGAACCCTGCCTGGTACATATGCCTCTGGAGGGTCGGGCGTTTCAGGATGCCGGGTGCCACCTTTCCCTCCATCTCCAGGATCAATATGATCTGTTCGATGGACCGGCGGGGAACTTCGCGCCTGAGCTGGATGGCTTCCGCCAGAAGTTCCCCGTAATTATCCGGCATGGCATCTTTGCGGTACCCGATCCGTTCAGCAGGTTTGAGCCCTTCAAACCCGCTGTTTTTATAGGCACTGACATACCGGCGCAGGGTGCGTTCCGACACTCCGTGCTGTTCTGCCAGCCGGCAGCGCAGTTCACAGACGGCGGCCGGGTCCAGGTTTCCGTCAAGAAGAGGCGATATCATTGCATACTTCTGCAGTGCAGCTTCATCGCGATTCTGTTTTTTCATTAAGGTTTTGCTTTTGTTCATGGTGTATGATTCTCCTTTCTGGGATCATCATACATCTGCCTGCGTGGACAGTGAAAACAAAGTCGGTAAAAACGCAGTTAATAAAACGGCTGCAGCGTATTACCGGAATTGTAAATATACCGGAGAACCGTCTTCAGCCAAGCATCCGGAATGGAACTTCTCATATGCCGGAGCAGTGAAATGCCGGATTTTAACAGTTCCTCATGAAATCCCAACAGCCGGTGCCCTATGGATTTCATTTGTCCCTCGATATTCAGCCGGTTTGCCATGAACCAGTGGTGCCAGCGGCTCATGGTCTGTTCGGACGGATAGTTTTCCGAATCCTCATCATCGGGGCTGACGATCCCATCCAGAACCCCAGACACTGTTTCCTCCCGGTAATGTTTGTACGGAACAAGCATATCCGGAAGCATCCGGTGAAGCCGTCTGCACTTGGGGTTGTCACATTTGTGTCTTGGAATTTTGATCCATTCGTGGCTTCCGTCCTCATACCGGATGATGCGGCTGCAGTAATCCCGGAAGACAAGAATGCCTTCCCGGCAAACCGGACAAAGAAATTCACTGTCCTCAGGTAAAAATATGTTGCCCTACCCTGGTATAAACTGTTACAATGTACATGGTTATAAACCATGGTTCCAGGGTACAGTCTTGCGAGGAGGGTGCTCTGGAACCTTCCCTTTTCTATTTGATAAGGACAGTATATAGAACAACCCATGGACAATCAAGCAGATCCGTGTATGGTCATGTTAAGGAATCATAAACATTTGATGATTGTTACTACTTTTCTTCTGTGTTACAATAATGATATAAACATTTTACATAAAGGAGGGCATTTCGTATGAGTTCTAACATTCTTGTAACCATGATCGTAATTGTCTATCTGCTTTTCATGCTGTGGATCGGATGGTATTCATCCACAAAAATTACCAGCAATACGGATTTCATGGTTGCTGGACGCCGGCTTGGTCCGCTTCTCATGGCAGGCACACTGGCTGCTACGGAAATCGGCGGCGGAAGTTCCCTTGGCGTTGTTCAGAATGGTATGTCAGGATATGGTCTCAGTGCTTCCTGGTACATCACGACGATGGGAATTGCATTTATCATTCTTAGTTTTATTGCACCAAAGTTTCGTGCTGCAACGGTAAAAACAGTTCCGGAATATTTCCGCAGACGTTACGGAAAAACCTGTGGACTGATCACAGCTGTCATTATGCTTCTTCCTCTGGTAGGTCTGACAGCCGGACAGTTTATTGCATCCGCAGTAATCCTTTCCACCATGCTGAATATCGATTATCAGATGGCAGTAATTATTGCGTCCGGTTTGTCCTTTGGTTCGAAGATGGATCGCAAATGATAAAGGAAAGTGGTGGTTTCAAAACAAAAACAGAAGCATTGGAGCGCAAGAACGAATTAATTGTACTTCTTACAAACCGGGAATATGTAGCCATAGAAACCAGTGTGAAAGAATTTTATGATCAATGGCTTTATTACTACATGATTGATAAGTGTAAAATTACATATAATACTTATATGTCATACCGGAACATTATTTACAATTATATCGTTCCAAAAATCGGGGACCTTAAACTGGAAAAAGTAACAACAAACACAATTCTTTCTGTGTTAAACTCACTTCAAAGTGATTCCCTTCTTACGATGGGATATGCCGTATTTGGAAGTTCATTCCGGTACGGTAAACGCATGGGGCTCATTCGAATGGATTATGCTGACGTCGCAATCGGCATAAAACGCAAGCAAAGAAAAAAAGAAAAGATGAATGAGATGGCTAAAGCGGCACTACCAGTCTTTGAGAAAAAAAGACGATACGCCATGACCGCAAAGCAAGTATGCAGCCTCTTATACCTGGCCAAAACAGAAGAACCGGATTTTTATCTTCCTCTACTTCTTGCATGCACAACGGGCTGCCGGATCAGCGAATTAAGTGCCATTCGATTCTGTGACATTGATTATAAGAAGAAATGCATTCGGATTAATGGCCAATTAGCACGGCCTATTGATATTTCCAATATTCCAAAGGATGAAACCGTCCTCCAGCGAATGAAAACAAAATCTACAAACGGAATTCGCTCTATTCCCGTACCCGACTTCGTATTGGACGAAATCATCATAACCAAAGAGCGGTATCGAAAATCGGCGCCTGAAAGAGACATTGAAACGGGTTACATTTGGTATCGTGAAAATGGATTGCCGCATAACCGGCGCGATTACGAAAAACCTTTCCGCAGATTGAAGGAAAAAATGCTGCTGCCAATAGATTTCCATTGGCATGATCTCCGCCATACGTTTGCTACCATCATGGCAGAAAATGAGGTGAATCTAAAGGAACTGGCTTGCGTTCTGGGTCATCGTACTGGGGAGTTCACTCTCCAGGTGTATGTAGAACAGAAACCGGAGATTTATGAAGGGATCACCCAGTATTTTAAACTTTTAACTGATGTTACACCTATGCAGATAGATAAAAATGGCATACGGTATCAGGAAGGGGAAGTTGAGGATATCGAGGGATATATGGCATTTCTTGATTCATTTATTACGGAAGCGATAGAGTAATTCACAGAAAGACTTGTCAGTTTAAGCAAAATAACGTATACTTATCCAGAAAGAATTTATGAAAATGCAGGTAATCAAGTGATGATTTTTGTGTTGTTTTGTACGCATTGATCAGGTTTCATATGTGTAATCCGTAATACATAAAAAAAGTATAAAAGTGAGAAAAAAAAATCGCGTCTCTGATACGCGGACATTCACACTTTTTTCAGCCATAATTTACTGGACGCAAGAGAACGCCCATTATCCGGCCAGGTTCCATTCGCATCCAGAGAAATTGTAACGGCTGACTCTGAACAAAGTATTGAAAAAGAAAGAAAAAGGAACAAAAATGAGAAAATTAGCATTAAGTGACGAAATACTTTTATCAATCCAGCAACCAGCCAGATACATCGGCAATGAGATGAACGCAGTTGTCAAGGATCCGTCCCAGGTGGACATTCGATTTGCCATGTGTTTCCCGGATGTGTACGACATCGGCATGTCTCACCTCGGCATTCAGATCCTGTACGATATGTTTAACCGCAGGGAGGATGTATACTGTGAACGTGTCTATTCCCCCTGGACCGATCTGGACAAGATCATGCGCAGGGAGCACATTCCGCTGTTTGCCCTGGAATCACAGGATCCGATCAAGGACTTTGATTTTCTGGGAATCACGCTTCAGTATGAAATGAGCTACACCAATATCCTGCAGATCCTGGATCTGTCTCAGATCCCGCTTCATGCCAGAGACCGGGGAGAAGACTGTCCACTGGTCATCGGAGGCGGTCCCTGTGCCTATAATCCAGAACCGCTGGCCGCATTTTTTGACCTGTTCTATATCGGAGAGGGTGAGACCGTTTATTACGATCTGATCGACCGTTATAAGGAAAACAAAGCAGCAGGCGGCACCAGAAAGCAGTTTCTGGAGATGGCAGCAGAGATCCCGGGCATTTATGTCCCGTCCTTTTATGATGTGACGTATCACGAAGATGGAACCATCAAAAGCTTTGCGCCAAATAATTCTCATGCAAAACCGACCATCACCAAGGAGCTGGTTGTAAATCTGGATGAGGTTCCGTATATTGAGAAGCCGCTGGTTCCGTATATTAAGGTAACTCAGGACCGCGTGGTTCTGGAGATCATGCGCGGCTGCATCCGCGGCTGCCGGTTCTGCCAGGCCGGAAACGTCTACCGCCCGCTTCGGGAAAAGGGGCTGGATTATCTGAAGGAGCATGCCATCAAAATGCTGAAATCCACCGGCCATGAGGAGATTTCCTTAAGTTCCTTAAGTTCCAGCGATTATACACAGCTGGAAGAGCTGATTCACTTCCTGATTGATGAATTCAAGGGAAAGGGCGTCAACATTTCCCTTCCCTCCCTGCGGATCGATGCGTTCTCTCTGGATGTGATGAGCAAGGTGCAGGATGTAAAGAAGAGCAGTCTGACCTTTGCACCGGAGGCCGGCTCTCAGCGGCTGCGGGATGTAATCAATAAGGGGTTGACGGAAGAGGATATCTTAAACGGCGCTTCCCAGGCGTTCCACGGCGGCTGGA
This sequence comes from Candidatus Caccovicinus sp., assembly GCA_051878975.1. GTDB lineage: Bacteria > Bacillota > Clostridia > Lachnospirales > Lachnospiraceae > Caccovicinus. The sequence continues at coordinate 33,961 of JBJELD010000034.1, read as the reverse complement.
ACCGGGTCAAGCTGTATTTTATGCTGGGACTGCCTACCGAGACCGTGGAAGATATGGAGGGAATTGCCCTGCTTTCTGAAAAGGTTGCGGAAACCTATTACGATGAAATTCCAAAAGAGCAGCGGCACGGCAAGGTGCAGGTAGTTGCCAGTTCTTCTTTCTTCGTGCCGAAGCCCTTCACCCCTTTCCAGTGGGCAAGGATGTGCACGAAGGATGAATTTATCGAGCGGGCAAACATTGTCCGGAACAAATTCCGCCAGATGTTAAACTACAAGAGCCTGAAATACAACTGGCATGAAGCTGAGCTGACGGTCCTGGAGGGTGTTCTGGCGAGAGGAGACCGCCGGACCGGCGCGGTAATCGAAGAGGCATACAAGAATGGAGCACTTTTCGATTCCTGGTCCGAATATTTTGACAATGAAATCTGGATGAATGCCTTTGAAACCTGCGGCATTTCTATTGATTTTTATACCACCAGAGAACGCAGCCTGGATGAGATCCTCCCGTGGGATTTTATTGATGCAGGAGTTTCTAAAGAATTTTTAAAGAGAGAATGGCAGAAGGCCATCGGAGAAGAAGTGACTCCGAACTGCCGCCAGAAATGTGCGGGCTGCGGAGCCATGAAGTTCAAAGGAGGGGTCTGCTATGAAAGTAAGAATTAAATTTTCCAAGCAGGGAGCCACAAAGTTTATCGGCCATCTGGATGTTATGCGGTATTTTCAGAAGGCCATGCGCCGGGCCGATGTGGCCATCTGCTACAGCGGCGGCTTCAGTCCGCACCAGATCATGTCCTTTGCGGCGCCTCTCGGTGTGGGCATTACCAGCAACGGGGAATATCTGGATATCGAGGTGGAGGACAGCGAGAATCTGGCTACTATGAGGGACCGGCTGAATGCCGTCATGACAGATGGCTTTTCGATTTTAAGCTGCCGGCAGCTTCCGGATTCCGCAGGAAATGCCATGTCTTTAGTCGCAGCAGCTGAATATACCGTTTCCTTCCGGCACGGCTATGAGCCGGAGGATCCGAAAAAGTGGATGGAAGAACTGGCCGCTTTTTTCCAACAGGATCACATTCCGATTACAAAGAAAACGAAAAAAGGACAGAAGGAGCTGGATTTAAAACCTCTGGTCTACCAGATGAACGCGCAGGGGGAATATCTTCGAATGCAGATTTCCACCGGAAGCTCGGAAAACATCAAGCCGGAGCTGATTCTGGATGCGTACTATCAGTCTCTGGGACAGGAACGCCCGGCCTTCGCCTTTCAAATACAGAGGGAAGAGGTATTTGCGGAAAATACGAAATCTCAGGCAGGTTCCCGATTCCTTCCTCTGGAAATGTTAGGTGAAGCCATTGAATAAACTGATCGTGACCCGGTGGAACGGTGCAATCTGTACAGCACTGGCAGATGACCGGAAGATCCTGCAGCTTGGCCTGGAGCCGCAGGAATCCGGTCCCCGGCTGAACAGTATTTATATCGGCAAAGTCCAGAATGTGCGAAGCAATATCAACGCTGCATTTGTGGACATTGGGGATGGTCTTACAGGCTATTACAGTCTGACGGACAACCGCTGCCATCTGTTTGTGGACGGCCGAGAGCACAAGGAGCTTCATGCAGGAGATGAGATCATGGTTCAGGTGGCCAAGGAAGCCATTAAAACCAAGGCGCCTGTTCTGACCGGACAGCTGACCTTTACCGGAACTTATGTCGTTCTGACAGCGGGAAAAAGCGGCATTGGATTTTCCAACAAAATTTCCGACCGGGCATGGAAGGCTTCCATGAAGGAGTATCTCCTTCCGGAAGCATCAGATGGCTTCGGGCTGATCGTCCGAACCAATGGAAAGGATGCCTCCGCTGAGGAAATCCTGGAGGAAATTCGCCGGCTGAAGGAGCAGTATGCACGGCTTCGGAGTCAGGCTCCCTACCGCAGCTGCTACAGCCTGCTTTATCAGGCTCCGGCTTCCTATCTGACCGGAATTCGCGATGCTTATGCAGATCAGCTGGAGGAGATTGTGACGGATGACGAAGTGCTTTATCGGCAGATGGAAGAATATCTTACCAGTGAACAGCCGAAAGACCTTGGGAAGCTTCGGCTGTATCAGGATGAGCTTCTTCCTTTAGGAAAGCTTTACAGCCTGGAGAGAGCCATAGAACTCGGCATTTCCAAACGGGTCTGGTTAAAATCCGGCGGCTATCTGGTGATCGAACCGACAGAAGCTCTGGTGGTCATTGATGTCAATACCGGTAAGTATTCCGGGAAAAAGACCATGGCAGAAACGATTCTGAAGATCAATCTGGAAGCAGCGGAAGAGATTGGAAGGCAGCTGCGCCTTCGAAATCTGTCCGGCATTATTCTGGTGGATTTTATCGATATGACCGAGGAGGAACACCGCAGGAAGCTTCTGGATTGTCTGGAAACTGTTGTCCGGCGGGATCCGGTCAAAACCACCGTCGTCGAGATAACAAAGTTAAATCTAGTAGAAATGACCCGGAAGAAGATTCACAAGCCGCTGCACGAACAGCTGGCGGCATTGACGAAAACAGACGGGGAAACAAAGGAGACTTGGGTATGAAGATCATTATTGTGGGCTGCGGCAAGGTAGGGGTTACGCTGGCCGAAAAGCTGAATTGTGAAAATCATGATATTACGTTAATTGATTGTGACACCGGCGCGCTGCGCTCTGTGACAGACAGCATTGATGTCATGTCTGTTACCGGAAACGGCGCTATTTACCAGGTGCAGATGGAAGCCGGAATCGCAGATGCTGATCTGATGATTGCAACCACCAACTCGGATGAACTGAACATGTTGTGCTGTCTGATTGCAAAAAAAGCCGGCAACTGCCAGACGATTGCCCGAATCCGCAACCCGGAATATTCCTCCGAGATCAATTTTATCCGGGATGAACTGAATCTGTCGCTGGCGATCAACCCGGAGCTGGCGGCGGCACGGGAAATCTACAAGCTGCTTCGTTTCCCTTCCGCTATCAAGATCGATACCTTTGCCAAGGGACGAATCGAACTGCTGAAATTCATTGTTCCGCAGAATTCCAAATTAAATCATATGAGGGTGATGGATGTTGCCCAGAAGCTGCGCTGTAACGTGCTGATCTGTATCGTTGAGCGCGGAAAGGATGTCGTGATTCCCAGCGGTGACTTCGAGCTGCAGACAGGAGACAAAATTTCTTTTATCGCATCGCAGAAGGATGCCATGGACTTTTTCCAGAAGTCCGGCGTGGAAAATAACAGCATTAAAACGCTGATGATCGTAGGCGGCGGCAAGCTGACCTATTATCTGGCAAAGATGTTAAAGGATACCAAGATCCGCCTCAAGATCATTGAGCAGAATTTTGAACGGTGCAATGAGTTGAGCGAACTGCTTCCTCACGCCATGATCATTCACGGGGACGGCTCAGACCAGCAGCTCCTTTTGGAGGAGGGGATTGCCCATACGGAGGCATTCGCGTCCCTGACCGGATTTGATGAGGAAAATATCATGCTTTCCCTGTATGCCGCCAGCAAATCCAACGCCAAGCTGATCACCAAGGTCAACCGGATTTCTTTTGAGGACGTTGTCAATTCCCTGAATCTGGGCAGCGTCATCTATCCGAAGCTGATTACGGCAGACGGAATTCTGCAGTATGTGCGCGCCATGCAGAACTCGGTCGGAAGCAATGTAGAAACGCTGTATAAGATTGCAGATGACCGCGCTGAAGCGCTGGAATTCCGGGTAGGACGGGATGCGCCGATGATAGGAATTCCGCTGGAAAAGCTGGAATTAAAGAAAAACCTCCTGGTTGCCTGTATCAACCGGTCCGGAAAGATTATTACTCCGCGAGGCAAGGATACACTGGAGGTCGGCGACACGGTGATCATCGTAACTACAAACACAGGTCTGAATGATCTGAAGGACATTTTACGGTAAAGGCGGCGTTGGCGAAAGATGAATATAGCAATTATAATCTATTTTCTGGGTTGGATCATGAATGTGGAAGCAGTTTTAATGCTGCTTCCGTGTATCACTGCTCTGGTTTACGGAGAACGAAATGGTGTTTACTTTGTGATCACGCTTGTGATCTGCGGCATTCTCGGAATTTTATGTACCTTCCGGAAACCGAAAAATACAGTCTTTTATGCCAGAGAGGGCTTTGTCAGTGTAGCGCTCAGCTGGATCATGCTCAGCTTATTCGGTGCGCTGCCGTTTTTCTTAAGCGGTGAGATTCCGAAGTTTGAGGATGCGCTGTTTGAGGTTATTTCCGGCTTCACTACCACTGGTTCCAGCATCCTGGCTGATGTGGAGGCACTGAGCCGCTGCATGCTGCTGTGGCGAAGCTTCACCCACTGGATCGGCGGCATGGGCGTGATCGTCTTTATGCTGGCGGTTCTTCCTCTGGCCGGAGGCGGCTACAATATGCATATTATGCGTGCAGAAAGCCCGGGACCTTCTGTGGGAAAGCTGGTTCCGAAGGTTCGTTCCACAGCCAAAATCCTGTATATGATTTATTTTGGCATTACTCTGACACAGATCGTGCTTTTGCTTTTGAGCGGCATGCCGCTGTTTGACACGCTGTGTTTAAGCTTCGGTACAGCCGGAACCGGCGGATTCGGTATTTTAAATGACAGCATTGCCTCATATACACACCTTCAGCAGCTGATCATTACCGTATTCATGATCCTGTTCGGCATCAATTTTAACGTGTATTATTTGTTTTTGATCCGAAAACCAAAGGATGCGCTGGGCTGCGAGGAAGCCAGGGTTTACCTCGGCGTCATTGCAGGAGCGATTTTTCTGATCGGTTTTAATATCCGGCATTTGTTCCCGACTATGCTGGAAGCGTTTCATCAGGCAGCCTTCCAGGTAGGCTCCATCATCACGACAACCGGATATGCTACGGCCGATTTTGATCAGTGGCCGGAATTTTCCAAAACGATTCTGGTGCTTCTGATGTTCATGGGCGCCTGCGCCGGAAGTACCGGCGGCGGTATGAAAGTATCCCGCATCATCATTGCACTGAAACAGGTTAAGAAAGAGCTGAGCAATCTGTTCCATCCGCAGAGCGTGAAGATCCTCCGGCTGGAAGGAAAGAAGATCGAACACAATGTTGTGCGTTCCACGAACGCATATTTTGTGGCATATTTCTGTGTATTTGCCCTTTCCCTGCTCCTGATCAGCCTGAACAATTTTGACTTTACCACGAACTTCACGGCGGTGACTGCCACCATCAACAACATCGGTCCCGGCTTGAATATGGTAGGACCAACCTGCAACTGGAGCGGCTTTTCCGCATTTTCCAAATACATATTTATGTTTGACATGCTGGCCGGACGACTGGAGATGTTCCCAATGCTTCTTTTGTTTGCGCCAAGCACCTGGAAGAAAAATTAAAAAAGGAATGAAAAAAGAGAAGGCCCGGAAACCTCTGATTGTTTCTGGGCTTTCTCTTTTTCTATCCTTTTTCCAGTGTCCACCGACGCTGCGTAGCTTTACTCTACGGTTACGGACTTGGCCAGATTCCGCGGCTGATCCACATCCAGATTTTTTCCGAGAGAAGCGTAGTAGGCAATCAGCTGCAGCACCACCGCAATCGGGAACACCGTAAACCGATCCCGGACTCTGGGGATCGTGATTTGAATATCCGCCACATCCGGGCTGACATCCGCTCCTTCCTTGGTCACCAGAATGACAAATGCACCGCGTGCCTTCACTTCCCGCACGTTGGAAATGGCTTTGAAAAAGATCCTGTCCTGTGTGACAATCGCAATGACCGGCACCTGATCGGAAATCAGGGCAATCGTGCCATGCTTCAATTCACCGGCCGCATAGGCCTCAGCATGAATATAGGAAATCTCTTTCAGCTTCAGAGCTCCCTCCAGTGAAAACGCGTAATCCAGACCGCGGCCAATAAAAAAGGCATCCGGGCTGTTGATCAAATGTGTAACCACCGATTTCATTTCTTCCTTCCGCTGTATCATGGCTTCCATGGCCGGAATCACATCCAGAAATTCGGTGAAAAAATCTCTTGCCTCTGCTTCTGTCATGTTTCCGCGGACCAGAGCCATGCGGCAGGCTGTCATATAAAGTGCAGCCAGCTGGACGGAATAAGCCTTTGTACTGGCAACGGCAATTTCCGGACCAGCATGTGTGTAGAGTACGTAATCACTTTCCCGGGCAATGGTAGAACCCTTGACATTGACAATGGCAAGCGTTTTAGAACCGTAATCCTTTGCAAGCCGCATGGCCGCCAGCGTGTCAATGGTTTCTCCCGACTGAGAAATCACAATGACCAGCGTATTCTCATCAATCAGCGGCTGCTGATAGCGAAATTCCGATGCAATCGTTACTGTGACCGGAATACGCAGCATGGGCTCCATAACCGTCTTGGCAACCATTCCGGCATGCATGGCGGTTCCGCAGGCAATGATATGGATCTGATTGCATGTGCTGAAGAGCTCATCCGGAATCTCATCGTCAGTAAAATCCGGAAGCCCCTTGCTCAGACGGGGCAGAATAGTATTTTTCATGGCTTCCGGCTGTTCATGGATCTCCTTCAGCATGAAATGCGGAAATCCGTTTTTCATGGCGGCATCCATGTTCCAGTTGACCGTCATAATTTCCGGCTGCGTCTTCTCAAAGGTTTCCAGGCTGTAGGTCTGCACCTTATAGGGAGTCAGACGGACAATCTCGCCCTCCGGCACCACAAAATAGGACTGTGTGTAAGGAATCAGCGCAGTCAGGTCGGAAGCAATCATGGCTCCGGAATGCGTGTAGGCAGCAACCAGCGGGCTGACATTCCGCACCGCATAAATTTCTCCGGGGCGGTCCGAAAACAGGATACAGAAGCCGAAAGAGCCCTGCAGTCTGTGAACCAGCTGCTTCAGCGCTTCAAAGGGATCTCCGTCGTAAAGCCGGTCCAGAACCCAGGCAGCCACCTCGCTGTCGGTCTGAGATTTCAGCTGTTCGGAAAGTCCGAATTCCTCTGTCAGCTGGTGGTAGTTTTCAATAATTCCGTTATGAATCAGAGTCACGCGGCCGGCCTGATGCGGATGCGCATTTTCCTGCGTCACACCGCCGTGGGTCGCCCACCTGGTATGACCGATACCGCAATGAGAAATTTCCTGAATTTCCTTCAGCGTTTCTCTCAGGGCACTAACCTTGCCGACCTGTTTCACCAGCCGGATTCTGGAACGAGTATCAAAGAACGCGATTCCGGCGCTGTCGTACCCGCGGTATTCCAGCCCGGCCAGACCCTCAATCAGCAGTTTTCTGGCCTCGAGAGGGCCGGTATATCCAATAATTCCACACATATTCGTTATTCTCCATTTATTTTATTTTTATCATCTTGATTCCCTGCCTTTTGTTTTGCAGTTGCCCGCATATTTTCAGCAGAGATAACACGCTCAAGTGCATGGGAGAGCACCCGCCGAATAATTCGATTCTCTCTCCACCTCGTTAACCGATCCCAGAGACCGGCATCCGGTCTTTCACGCTCCTGGTTCTCGGTGCATGGCGCTTAGCTTTGCTATTACGATCTGTCCCTCCTGAAAACAGATTGAGCACATTATAACGCGTACTGTCCATATCGTCAACTTTCTTAATAAGATTTTAAAATTTTTTAACCAAACTTTCTCTGTTTTTTAAAAATAGAATATGATATACTATATCGGAAAATTCGGGAAAAGAATGGGAAAACATGAGAAAAAAATTTAAAATACCAAAGATATCTGGCATATCCAGTATGCCTTATGAGAAAAAGCGTATTCTGTATTCTGCCGTTACCATCGCAGCCTTCACCGGCGCCGGTGCGGCACTGGGAAATCTCGGAACACGCTACAGTACAGCGCAGCAGCTGAAACTGGAAGCACTGGCTGCTCAGCAGGAAATGAGTGAACCAGAAGAGGAGACCAGAGAAGAGACCGAGGAGCCGACAGAAGCAGCACCGGAGCTTGAAAGCGAAGCAGCTGCGGAACCGGCTTATGAAGCAGCACCGGACAAACTGAATCTTGCTTATTTTTATCCGGAGGGAAGCGATTCCTCGGATATGATCAACAGCTATGCCGGACAGGCCTTCCAAAGCCTGACCGTCAAGGATTCAGAATGGCTGGCGGATCTTTATGAGCTGGCGGATGTTAAGCCGTCTGATATGGCACAGCGGCTTGGAAGAAGCAGCAGCTCCGTAATCGGCTCCTATAATCCAAATGACAGCAGCCAGGATCCCAATAATCCAGACAGCTGGAAAATCAACAGCTGGAAGAAGATCCAGGTCTCTTTTACTGACGGCGACGGGAAACGGATTTCCGGTTTCTCCAATGTAAAGGATATTCTGGCAATGGCCAGTGTTTATACTTATTATAATGATATGATGGATGTGGATACGTTCAATGCCTACGCACAGCAGCTCTGGGATGATTCCCACAGCTATACCTTAAGCATGAGTAATGTTTACTACTGCGACGGCTGTCTGGATAAAACAGATGAGGAGATCGCCATGGAAGAGGCCGAGGCGGAACAGGCTGCGGCAGCGATGCTTTCTTCGGATGAAGAGTTTCTTTCAGCTGGGTCTGCATCCGATCAGATAACCAGTGAAAGTATGCAGGACCAGAACGAAGCAGAACCAGCAGAAGGTTCGGCTGCCGCCGATTCCGACAGCTTTCCAGATTCCGGTACTGAGGCAGAGTCGGCTGAAAATTCCGGTGCTGCTATGACAGAAAGCACTGCCGCTGCACCATTGGTAATCCGTCATACCAGAGCCGCAAATGAAGCGGAAACAAGCTCCGAGACCGCAAATGAAAATATGGCTGCGGAAACAGAAGCTGAAAACGAAAGCGGAGCTGCGGAAACTCTGGCTGAAACAACCGAACAGGAAAACAAAGAGACGGCCACCGCCTCCGATGCCCAGGCTTCGGTATCGGCAGCTTCTGCGTTATACGAAACAGCCTCCGTGTTTTTGCCGGAAACAGAAGCGGCTGACAGCCACGCCGCAGCAGGAACCGCGTCTTCCGGAACACCCTCTTCGGAAAGCCGGCATTCCCGTTGCCCGGGGCATGTTGATCTGCACATACAGGTCCGGATTCTAGGATTAAAAGGCAGCAACGGTCTGATTAAAAAGGACAGTTTCGGAAACAATCCGGAAAATATCGGAAAAAACAGTTGGAACGGGTGGACAGAAGAAACGGCTGGCTATGTCGATACGATCAGCAGCCAGGACTGGTTTTCTGATTATGGATTAAGTGTATCTTCCATCTGTCTGAGCAATCCACTGAGTCAGGATGAAATCAGCAGCTATATGAATCAGCTGCCAGCAGATCTGTCAGAAACACGACGGGAAATCATTCATTTTGCGCTTTGTTCTGTCGGACGGGTACCTTATTACTGGGGAGGAAAAGCTTCCCGCCCCGGATATGAGGGAAATCATTTTGGTGCCATCGTACCCTCTGATGAGGAAGGACGGATTTTAAAGGGTCTGGACTGTTCCGGCTGGATCAACTGGGTGTACTGGTCCGTTACGGGGCAGCCCCTTGCAGGACAGAGTACCAGCAGTCTGATTCTCTGCGGCGATAAAATCAGCCGAAGTGAACTGCAGCCGGGAGATATCATCGTCCGGACGGGAACCAGCGCCCATGTCGTCATGTTTTTAAGCTGGTCAGCCGACGGACGAATGAATGTCATCCATGAATCCAGTGCTTCTGTCAATAATGTTACGATCAAGACGATGGATGCGGCATGGCCGTATTACCGGAAGCTGGTCGATTAGGGGAGAGTTTATGTCAAATCACAATTTTGAAGAAGAGAAAGAAGCGATCTATGAAGACGAACTGGACCGAATGCGTGCCCAGAGAAAAAAGCGCCAGGAACGCAGAAAGGGACGGATCCCGGAGGAATCGGACATCAGCCCGGAACCGGAAATGGAAGAGGACTTTCAAATTGAATATCTGGAAGAGGCAGAAGAGGAAGAAAATTATCCGTCTGCGTATCGCTCTCCGCTGGAACGTGCTGCAGATCGTTATATGAGTGAAGGGGAGGAAAACGACATGGATCGGAGAAGGAAACGCACTTCGCCGAAGACCGGACATACAGCCCGATATGCGGAACATGTCTGTCACGGAAACCAGGTGACTCCAAAAAAAGCAAAGCGCAGGAAACGCAGAAAAGGATGGAAGCTGTTCCTTCTGATTCTGCTTCTGATTGCCGGCTTCCTGTTTTTCAGCCGTTGGAGAAAGGATCGGGACGGCTACTGGAATATTGCCGTATTCGGCGTGGATTCTCGTGACAGCAATCTTGGAAAAGGTGCTCTGGCAGATGTGCAGATGATTGCCAGCATCAACAAAAAAACAGGGGAGATCCGCTTGGTTTCTGTTTATCGGGATACATATGTACAGATCAATGATGACGGTGATTTCCATAAAATTAACGAAGCATATTTTAAGGGCGGCTATCAGCAGGCACTGTCTGCACTGAAACGGAATCTGGATGTGGAGGTGGATGATTATGCAACCTTCAACTGGAAAGCAGTCGCAGATGCCATTAATATTCTCGGCGGAATTGATCTGGAAATCACTGAGTCAGAATTCCGATACATCAACTCGTTTATTACCGAAACCGTGGAATCAACCGGCGTTTATTCTACGCATCTGCAGAGCGCCGGTATGAATCATCTGGATGGGGTTCAGGCTGTCGCTTACAGCCGTCTTCGTCTGATGGACACGGACTTTAACCGGACAGAACGTCAGCGCAAGGTTGTTTCTCTTGCGCTGGAAAAGGCCAAACAGGCCGATCTGGCCACACTGAAAACCGTGGTCGGAACTGTCATTCCGGAAATTTCCACCAGCATCGGAATAGAAGATGTCATTCCCCTGGCTAAGAACGTAAGCCGCTATCATCTGGGCCAGACCGGAGGCTTCCCATTTGCAAAAACAACCGCAAAGGTAGGCAAAATGGATTGTGTGATTCCGATGACACTGGAATCAAACGTAATTCTTCTCCATCAATTTCTTTTCGATGAAGAAAATTATGTTCCTTCTTCCTCCGTAAAAACAATCAGTGCGAAAATCAGCGAGAAAACGGGTATCTATGAAGAGGGAAAAGCAGCTGCGCCAGATGGAAATCTGGCCGGCACATCCGGCAGCGGAAATTCTTCCGGCTCCAGCAGTTCTTCGGGAGGAGCCGCTGCACAGGCAGTTCAACAAGAGGCTCAGCCGATCGTTCTTCCTGAAGAACCGCAGGTTGAAATGACCGACGAAACCCCATCTGATGAAACAATCGAAGAAGCTTCGGAAGAGGAGAGTTCTGCAGAAGACCGCTCCGAACAAGACACTCAGGAAGAACCTTCCGTTCCGGCTGTAGTAGAACCCATGAAGCCGGATGAAAGCACGTTATCAAGCGAACAGATTCAGGAAGGCCCAGGAGCCGTTAATCCGACATCAGAAGCCCCAAATGTGATGCACATCAAACCAACCGAGCCAACGACCGAGGAATTCGGCCCAGGATTTGAATAACGGAAATATGCAGCTGCATGTTCTTCGCCAAAAATAGCCGGCAGAAGCAGCTGCATATTATTTTTGTTTTCACGGCCTGTGTTTACATAATTATTTTATGTTAATTAAAATCAAATTATAAACGTTTCAAATATAAAAGATTGAAAAATCCATTTGATTGTGCTATAATGTGAGAGTGTTCCAACTATGCGCGAAACAACACTTTAACGAATAGATAGAACAAAATTAATAGAAAAGGACTTATTTCTATGAAACTCCAGCGTTTACTCAGTTTAACCCGTCAGGCAGCCGATGCCTACCACATGATTGACTCCGGCGACCACATTGCTCTCGGACTCTCCGGCGGCAAAGACAGTCTCGCACTGTTGTATGCCCTGGCCGGCCTTCGGCGTTTTTATCCGAACAAATTTGAATTATCTGCAATTACCGTTGATCTTGGGCTTGGAAATATGGATTTAGAACCCATTAAGGCTCTTTGCAGGCAATTTTCGGTTCCGTACAAGGTAATTTCCACTGATATCGGAAAAATCCTTTTTGAAGCCCGTCAGGAAGCCAATCCCTGCTCCTTATGCGCAAAAATGCGAAAAGGCGCCCTAAACGAAGCTGCCAAACAAATGGGCTGCAATAAAATCGCCTATGCACATCATCGCGACGATCTGATCGAGACCATGCTGCTTTCCCTGCTGTATGAAGGCCGGTTTTACTGCTTTTCACCCCGCACCTATCTGGACCGAACAGAATTGACGGTAATTCGTCCGCTGATTTTTGTATCGGAAGCGGAGGTAATCGGATTCCGCAATAAATATCAGCTCCCGGTATGTAAAAATCCCTGTCCGATGGACGGCCATACGAAACGCGAATATGTTAAAAATTTGACGAGAAGATTGGAACATGAAAATCCAGGCGCCAGGGACCGCCTGTTTCATGCGATTATCAGCGGAAATATCGACGGGTGGCCGGAGCCGGACATTTCCAAGCTTCCATAACGCGCCGCGAGCATTCACGATTATTATAGAAAGGATGTGTCAATATGAGCAATCTGCCCTACCATGAACAAAAGGACCGTGATAATATTATTCACCTGCGTCAGCTGATTCAGGGACTGCCACTCTTCTGCTCCCAGTTTTTCCGCGGAATCGAGCCCCGCACCTCCTCCAGAACGCGGATCGCATATGCCTACGATCTGAAGGTATTTTTTGAATTCCTGCTGAAAGAACATCCGAATTTTCAGGGAATGGAAATGAAAGATATCAAGCTGGAACAATTGGATGAATTGCGGGCTGTTGATATCGAAGAATATCTGGAATATCTGAAATACCGATTCAATGATAAGAATCAGGAAGTCATCAATAAAGAACGCGGGATCATGCGCAAGCTTTCTTCCTTAAAAAGCTTTTATAATTACTTTTTCCGCCTGGAAGCACTGAAAACGAATCCGCCGGCTCTGGTACAGATGCCAAAGCTTCATGAAAAGGAAATTATCCGCCTGGATGTGGACGAAGTTGCCCTTCTTCTGGATGAAGTGGAACGTGGGGATCAATTAACCCCGAAGCAGAAAGCATTTCATGCTAAAACCAAGGTGCGGGATCTCGCACTGCTCACTCTTCTGCTTGGAACCGGCATCCGCGTTTCCGAATGCGTCGGGTTGAATATACAGGATATCGATTTTAAAAACGGCGGAATCCGGATTCACCGAAAAGGCGGAAAAGAGGTAACGGTCTATTTCGGCTCTGAAGTGGAGGATGCACTTCTGGATTACCTGGATGAACGGAATACCGTAATTCCGGAAGAAGGCCATGAAGATGCTCTCTTCCTCTCTCTTCAGAACAAACGCCTGGCAGTGAGAAGCGTGGAAAATCTTGTAAAGAAATATGCCAAAATTGTGGCACCTTTAAAAAAGATCACGCCGCATAAGCTGCGAAGTACTTATGGCACCAATCTGTACCGGGAAACCGGAGATATCTACCTCGTAGCCGATGTCCTCGGCCACGCTGATGTCAATACAACCAAGAAACACTATGCAGCATTGGAGGACGAACGCCGGCGCAGTGCAAGAAATGCAGTGCGGCTGAGAGAAAAATAAATTGATGGAGAAGAATTACGTGTGATTCCAGTGTCATCGGAATCACACAATCCATTTTGCCTACCTTTGCGGTTGTTTTGCAAATGGGAAGCCTCCGGTCTGGCCCAGATGATAGCGGCTTGCGTTCTTAGCCAGGGGAAAGTCCGGGACTATGGAAAGCAGGTGAACTACTGGGAGTGTCCAAAATGGCTGAGAAAAGAGTATTTCACGGCCCCGGACATGTGCATATGGATATGGATGGGGATGGAATCTGCGATGCAGAAGAAAATCAGCTGGATTAGCTGTCATTGAAGGTTCAGGGTATATGTCTACATAAATATATTATGTAAACATATGCCCTTCCGGCTACTTATAATAAACGATTGTTAAATAATGGCCGGCATGAATGATATCATCCGTCAGTCGGTTCATCCGTTTTAATTCCTGGATATATTCTGTAATATCCATCGGACTCTCTGGAGAATACTGTGCTGCAATGCTCCAGAGACTGTCCCCCTCCCGGATCCGCACGCTGGTATAACAGGGTTCCAGAGCCACCGTCTCCGATTCATCTGCAAACGCATTTACCATCATGATTCCTCCCGCATTGACAGTCAGAAGAAAAAGTATGGCGCAAAGGATCACCTTTCTCTGGTATATCTGCCTTCTGCGCATATGACGCTGCTTCTGCATCTTCTCCCTGCGCTGCAAAACGGTCCCAATCGCACTTCTCATCGCAGTTTCTCTCATATCGTACCTCCCGAAGACATAAACGAAAAAGTGAATTACCAACGTCTCCTTTTTCTCTGAAATATAAACAGGCATTTTAAGAACACACGTTCAAGAACAGATGTTCTTTATGCTTGTAATCATAACACCCAAACATTTGTTTGTCAATAGATCTCTTCGTCTTTTTTCGAACAAATGTTTTGCTGGTAATGTTTTTACGTACTTCTGTTTGCTTTTTTTTCGAACATATGTTACTATAAAGTATATGGAAAATCTGGAGAAAAGAAGACATATACATGATATACATACTACGGAGGTTTTATATGGCACAGGGAAAGATTTCTGATAAGCAGAAGGAAATTTTGGAATACATTAAAGAAACGATTTTAAAGAAAGGCTATCCGCCGTCTGTCCGCGAGATCTGCGAGGCCGTTCAGCTGAAATCTACATCTTCCGTTCACTCTCATCTTGAAACTCTTGAGGAAAACGGCTATATCCGGCGTGATCCGACCAAGCCGAGAACCATTGAGATTCTGGATGACTGTTTTAATCTGACACGCCGCGAAATGGTAAATGTTCCGCTGGTTGGCTGCGTTGCAGCCGGTCAGCCAATTTTAGCACAGGAAAATATTGAAACTTATTTTCCGATTCCGGCAGAGCTTCTTCCGAATCAGGAGACCTTTATGCTGAAGGTAAAAGGAGAAAGCATGATCAATGCCGGAATTTATGAAGGCGATCAGATTCTGGTTGCACATCAGGAAACCGCAGAAAACGGTGACATTGTGGTCGCTTTGCTGGAGGATTCCGCCACGGTAAAGCGTTTTTACCGCGAAGACGGTCATATCCGCCTCCAGCCGGAAAATGATACCATGGAGCCGATCATTGCAGAAAATGTGCAGGTTCTGGGAAAAGTAATCGGACTTTTTCGTCTGATGATGTAATGAAAAAACAAGCGGCAGGTTTCATCTCGAAGCCTGCTGCTTGTTTTTAAGTACTTTTCTGTATATTCTTACAGTTCATTGACATCAACGATCGTCTTGCCGTCCCGCCAGATTCGTTCCAGATCGTAAAAAAGACGGTCCTCACGACAGAATACATGCACAATGATATCTTTGTAGTCCATCAAAATCCAGTTTGCTGTCTGGTAGCCTTCTACCTGCTTGCACTCGTATCCGGCCTTTGCCAGCTCCTCCTGCACCTGGTCTGCCATTGCCTGCACCTGATTCTGGTTATTTCCGTTGGCAATGATGAAATAATCTGCCAGTACGGAAATTCCCTGGATATCAATAATCTGGATATCCTCCCCCTTTTTCTCTGCAAGGGCGGCGTATGCCAGCTTTACCATTTCCTTTGAATCCATATTCGATCTCCTTTTTTATTGGATGCTCACCCGGAATCCTTCCCGGACACAGTAAGATTCTGAGCAAACATTTGGTTTATAGTAATCTAGTAATCATTCCGAATCCCGTCTATCGTGAATCGCCTGATAGTATCCGTAAGCTTTCAGCGTCATCGGATCAATGCTGCCGGATTTCTTCTTGAGATACGTCAGCGTTCCCTTCAGAATGGCATACATGGTTTCATCCAGATCCTGATAAGCGAGAACCCGGATTTCCGGAAGATCCTGGGCTTTATAACGGCGCGGTTCAATATAGTCGGCAATGTAAACAATCTTTTCCAGCATGGTCATAGCCGGCTTCCCGGTCGTATGATACAAAATTGCAGACAGGATCTCCGGATCCTGTATCCCGTATTTGTTTTTTGCCAGCCATGCTCCGTAATTGGCATGGAGGACAGCCGGTGCCTCCTCCTCCTCGGGGGTGAAAGGAATACCGTGCTTGATGCATTTTTTCAGAATAATATCATCGGAATATCGTTTCCCGCAGTCATGAAGCAGGCCGGCCAGCTCAGCCTTGTCCATATCGCAGCCATAGCGCATGGCCAGATTCATACAAGTGTAAGAAACGCTTAAAGAATGTTCGTAACGCATCGGGTCAAGCTTCATCTCCAGATTCTTCCGATAGGATAAAATCAGGTTAAAGTTTTCTGTCATTTGTATTTCCTCCTTTAAGCCTAAATGTACATTTATGATCATTTCTGATAAAGACCGTGTTTCTCAATATAGTCAATAACCGTATCGGGAAGAAAACCGGTCAGAGGCTTTCCCTCCGATGCCCGTGTCCGGATTTCCTCCGAAGAAACATCCATTTGCTGGCAGTGCAGCTGCCCGATCCGTGCACCGTATTTTTCTTCCAGATACCGGATCTGACTTTGCAGGCTTGGATGCTCTTTATCATATTCCCGGCCGGCAACCAGGATAACCGCCTGTTCCAGCACCCGTTCCGGCTCATACCAGCCTTCCAGCTCGTAAAGGGAATCAGCACCGATAATAAAATAAAAGGCGTGCTCCGGATAGGCTTCTCTAAGAAGAGACAGTGTCTGAGCTGTATAGGTATTTCCGGGACGCTGGATCTCAAAATCCGATAAAACAAACCCATCCTGATCTTCCAGAGCCAGCTGTGCCATTTCCCATCGGGTGACGGCGTCGGTGACTCTGTGATCTCTTTTGTGAGGAGGCTGCCCGGAAGGCATAAACCAGACCGCATCCAGACCGTACTCCTGTTTTGCCTGCCTGCCCAACATCAGATGTCCATTGTGTATCGGATCAAATGTTCCTCCCATGATGCCAACCTTTGCCATTGTCTCCTCCTTGTCCTTTCGCTACGGAAGCTGAATTTTTCTCTTTGCTGCATCCTTTGCCGGACGATACAGCACAATTTTTCTGCCGATCACCTGAACTACCTGGGAATGGGTGCGCTCCGCCAGAACATCGGCAATGGAACGTCCGTCATCCAGACAATTCTTTAAAACCGTAATTTTAATCAGTTCTCTTGCCTCCAGCGCCTCCTCCACTGCCGCAGTAACCTCCGGCGTAAGACTGGATTTGCCAATCTGAAAAATCGGCTCTATATTCATAGCTAATCCTTTTAAATAGGATCTCTGCTTGCTGGTCATGTTTCCCTTTCTCCTTTATTTGTAATAGTCAAATGCCAGACCGTACATCTGAACGGTATCGCCCTCCTGGATACCGGCCTTTTCCAGCTCATCCAGGATACCGTTTTCCTTCAGGAATTTCTGGAAGAAATCAAAGCCTCTCTCAGAATCCAGATTGGTATATCCCAGCATTTTTTCAATACGCGGTCCTTCCACCACATAAACGCCGTCCTCATCCTTCTCAACCGTATAAGGCAGATTGGATGCTGCATTCAGCGAAGAAGGATCGAATTCCTTCTGGAATACGACCGGCGCGTCATCAACGGTCTTCAGCAGTGCATTGACATGATATAATAATTCCTTTACGCCCTGTCCGCTTACCGCAGAAATCGGAAATACCTGGATTCCCTCCGGCTCAAACTCAGCCTTTAACAATTCGATCGGATCCGGTGTCTCTTCATCTGTGTAAATCGCATCCGTCTTATTTGCCGCAATAACCTGAGGACGTTTGGAAAGCTCCGGATTGTAGGCATCCAGTTCCTTATTGATGGCTTTGATATCCTCAATCGGGTCCCGTCCTTCGGTAGAAGCAGCATCCACGACATGAATCAGAACCTTGGTGCGCTCAATATGACGAAGGAAGTCATGGCCCAGGCCAACGCCCTCCGATGCGCCTTCAATCAGTCCGGGAATATCTGCCATAACAAATCCGGCTCCATCTCCCAGATCTACCACACCAAGATGCGGGTTTAAGGTTGTAAAATGATAATTTGCAATTTTCGGCCGTGCATTGCTGACTCTGGAAAGCAGGGTGGATTTCCCCACATTCGGGAATCCAACCAGTCCTACGTCGGCAATCACCTTCAGCTCCAGCTGCACCCAAAGCTCCTGGCCCGGCTGGCCCGGCTGTGCATACTTCGGAGCCTGCATAGTGGCGGTGGCAAAGTGCATGTTTCCAAGTCCGCCTTTTCCG
Source organism: Candidatus Caccovicinus sp. (assembly GCA_051878975.1). GTDB lineage: Bacteria > Bacillota > Clostridia > Lachnospirales > Lachnospiraceae > Caccovicinus. The sequence goes on along the minus strand of JBJELD010000034.1, from coordinate 15,711 downwards.
CCCTTTAAAATTACTTCCCGGCGGTTTTCGCCGGACATATCGGCAATCACCTTTCCGGTCTCAAAATCTTTAATTACAGTACCTTCCGGAACCTTGATCACCAGATCTTCTCCGTCCGCTCCGTGACAGCGGCGTTTTCCGCCCTCCTGTCCGCTGGTTGCCACGTACTTACGCACATGACGAAAATCCGTAAGCGTATTCAGACCGTCCTCAACCTGGAAGATAATATCTCCGCCTCGTCCGCCGTCTCCGCCGTCCGGGCCGCCAGCCGGCACATAAAGCTCGCGCCGGAAAGAAACATGGCCGTCTCCGCCTTTTCCGGATTTAATAAATACCTTTGCACTGTCGCAAAACATAAAGATTCACCATACCTTTCTTTCTGTATTGTCCCGGACAGCCGTCGCACAGACCGTTCTCATTCCCGGAGAAAAGCCCTTCACAGCCATCTGATAATACATCATGGTGGGACATTCAAAAGAAAGGCTTCATACCATAAAGTATGAAGCCTTTTGTCATTCATTATTCGTTGATTACTTTTGGATAAACAGAAACCTGCTTCTTGTCTCTGCCCTTTCTCTCAAACTTTACAACGCCGTCAACTAAAGCGAATAAGGTGTCATCGCCGCCCTTGCCTACGTTGTTGCCTGGATGAATCTTGGTTCCGCGCTGTCTGTACAGGATGTTTCCTGCCAGTACGAACTGTCCGTCAGCTCTCTTTGCGCCCAGTCTCTTGGACTCGGAATCACGGCCGTTCTTAGTAGAACCAACACCCTTTTTATGAGCGAATAACTGAAGGTTCATCTTAAACATCATTTACACCTCCCTATAACGGATATTCATATATTCTTTCCCATAGGCTTCCCGGATGTTGGAAAGTCCCAACAACAGAGAATCCATCAGGAGTTTCGATTCCGGACTGATCGTTCCTGTGAAATGAAAAACAAAACCGCCGTTCTCCTCATCTACCTGACCTTCAAAAGCATCATCAGTAAAGCGTTCCACGGAATTTGCCATGTTCAGCGTTAAAGCGGAAACAGAAGCACAGATAATGTCCTGTCCATAATCGCTATAGCCTGCATGACCTTTGCATTCAATCCCGGTCACGGTCTGTTCAGAATCCTGAAATACGGTTACCTGAATCATGATTAGGCATTGATCTTCTCGATCTTAACCTGAGTATAGAGCTGTCTGTGGCCGTTCTTCTTGTGATAGCCGGTTTTTCTCTTATACTTGTAAACGATAACCTTCTTAGCCTTGCCTTCCTTAACAACAGAAGCAGTAACCGTTGCACCTGCTACGGTTGGGCATCCTACGGTTAATTCACCGTTGCTTACAGCCAGTACCTGGTCAAAGGTAACGGTCTCGCCGGCATCAACGCCCAGCTTCTCTACCTTAATGATATCGCCCTCAGCTACCTTGTACTGCTTTCCACCAGTTGCAATAATCGCGTACATTCTTAGGGACCTCCTATTATCATTACTCGCCAATTATGGTGCCTGCCTCCGGCAGTCTTATAACCTCATTGTGCGGCATACTTGATTATAATAGCATAGCTTCTTCTGATTGTCAACTGTTTTTCGCATATTTTGTCACGCTTGCCAATCAGGCACAATGCGTGTATAATAATAGGCAAAACCTGCATGCATTCGGCAGCGGGACTTTCAAAAATAAAGAAAGCGAGGCGATCTTCCATTATGTCAGCTGTATCAAAAAAAGCAAACAATATCTTTCTCCGCTGCTGTTACGGATATTTTGTCAACGGTATGGTGATTTTGTCCTTCGGAGCAATCATGCCTTCCCTGATTGCAGAATCCGGCATGAATTTTGCAGCAGCAGGCGGACTTCTTTCCTTTATGGCGATCGGAAACCTGCTGGCCAGCTTTGCTTTTCCGGCTATGACAGCAAGACTGGGCTTAAAACGTTCCATCACATTCTGGACCTTTACCATCCCGGCCATGCTGCTTCTGTTTTCACTGCTGCCGCCGCTTCCGGTCATGTATCTTCTGGTCTTCTGCATCGGCCTGTCCCGGGGAGCCATTACAATTATTAACAATCAGGCCGTCAACCAGATCATTCCCAATCCGGCCAGACATCTGAATCTTCTGCACTGCAGCTTTGCAGTCGGTGCCTTTACATCTCCATTTTTGACAGCCCTGTTCATCTATGCCGGAATGAGCTGGAAAATCATCCTTTACATACTGGCTGCAATGGCCGTTACATCCGCTGCATCCTATGCCACGCTGGACTACAGCCTGCTGAAGGCTCCCGCCAAAACAAAGCGGGCTGACGGCACTGCTGATTCCCGCACATTCCTGCGCTGCCCGGACTTCTACTGTGTGGCATTTGTGCTCTTCTTTTATCTGGGTATGGAAAACTGTATCAACGGCTGGTTTGTCACCTACCTGCAAGGTACTGGAATTATGAGCGAAGCCTTTGCTACCAATCTGGTGTCGATTACCTGGCTGGTCATTATGCTGGGAAGACTGGTAACTGCAAGACTTTCCTCCATATGGAAAAGGAGTCTTCTGATCGTTCTTCAAACCTGCGGAAGCGCAGTATGCTTTTTCCTTCTGATCACCGCCTCCTCTTTGCCGGTTATCACCGCGGCTTTGCTGGGCCTTGGCTTTTTCCTTGCCGGAATCTATCCAACCTGCATTGCAGAAGGCGGACAGTTTATTGTAGGTTCCACCCTGGGAATGTCACTGCTCACCGCCATATCGGCCCTTGGCGGCATTATCACTCCGCAGCTGGTCGGCTACCTGGCTGACAGCATCGGCATGTCGGCTGCCATGGGAACATTGACGGTCAATGTAATCCTCATGATCCTGCTCGGAGGAGTCAATTACATCCGCGCCGGGAAACGAATTGTATAAAAGCCTTGCCTATTTCCAGAAAAAGCGGTACCCGGTGAGAAACCGGATACCGCTTTTTTCCTGCCTGTTCTTGTCTGTTATTTGTTCTTCCACGCCTGCTTTGCTTCTGCAAATGCACGAATCATTTTTACGGCGCCGTCACAGCCAACGGCACTGCTGTTGATGCACAGATCATAGCTCTTTGCATCGCCCCACTTTTTGCTTGAATAATAGTTGTAATAGCTTGCACGCTTTTTGTCTGTCTTTACCATGATGTCTTTTGCCTTGGCATCATCTACATTGTAAAGATCCTTTAAGTACTGAATCTTATCCTTTTCGTCACCGGTGATAAAAACCGTCACCGTGTTCGGATAATCTGCCAATGCATAATCTGCACAGCGGCCAACAATTACACAAGACTCTTCTGCCGCCAGCTTTTTAATGGTATCAAACTGAGCCAGAAAAACCTTATGATTGATCGGCATATCCATGTACGCGGAATTTGTGTAGCCAAGAGAATACGTGTCCATCACCAGGGAATATAAAAAACTGCTGGTGGGTTTCTCATCATGGGTCTCAAAAAGCTCTTTACAAAGGCCGCTGTTTTTTGCTGCTAAGGATAAAAGCTCCTTATCATAACACTTTACGCCTAATTCCTCCGCCAACTGCATTCCGATCTTACGGCCTGCGCTTCCGCATTGACGGCCGATGGTAACAACCAAATTTCCGTTCATATGCAACTCTCCTTTCTGGATCCTTATCTTCATTATACAATAAATTATCAGGAAAGTACATATTTTATCTGCAATTTCTGAAAAAATTTACAGCAATTTAAATGAACTTTTTCAATTCTGTAAAACAGTTGAACATTTCAAACTTTTTGTCTACCACAAATGATTCTGTCATAATCTTGATGTCAAACAGACAGATTTCGTAGTTTTGCCAAAAGCTCCTGAAAATAGGAGGGCAGCGGCGCTTCAAATTCCATATACCGGCCGGTCCGCGGATGAACAAAACCGAGAATTCCGGCATGAAGCGTCTGTCCCTGAAGATTTTTAAAAGGGCTTTTTTCCGGACCGTAAACCCGGTCTCCCAGCAGCGGATGTCCCAGACTTGCCATATGCACACGGATCTGGTGTGTCCTTCCGGTTTCCAGCCTGCATTCGATATAGGTAAAGCCCTGGAAGCGTTCCAGAACCTGATAATGTGTAACCGCCGGCTTGCCGTTTTTTTCGTTGATGCTCATTTTCTTCCGATCCGTCGGATGGCGGCCGATCGGAGCATCTACCGTTCCTTCATTTTCTTTGATTACGCCGTGAACGATTGCCCGATAACGTCTCGTGATGGAATGCTCCTTCAGCTGCTCTGCCAGAACCCGGTGCGCCGCATCATTCTTGCAGACAATCAGCACACCGGTCGTATCCATGTCGATCCGGTGCACAATGCCGGGACGCATCACGCCGTTGATTCCGGAAAGCTGGCCGCGGCAGTGGTCCATCAAGCCGTTGACCAGAGTGCCGTTAAAATGACCGGCAGCCGGATGAACAACCATTCCCTTTGGCTTATTGATCAGGATCACATCCTCGTCTTCATAAAGAATATCCAGGTCCATCGGCTCTGCCAGAATCTCCGGCTCCACCGCCTCCGGCACATGACAGACGATCTGGTCTCCTTCGCAGATTTTATAGCTGCTTTTTACCGGTTTCCCGTTCACCAGAACCTCTCCGGTTTTTAGCAGCTTCTGCAGATAGGAGCGGGAAAGATTTTCACAGCAGTCTGTCAGATATTTGTCGATCCGGATATCCTGCTCCTCCTCCGATACTACAAAGCACTGATTCACTCCCGTTCTCCTTTCTTCCAGGAAAATACTGCAAAATCCTCATCCTTGTAATACCACATAACCAACACAATCAGAAGGAACGCCGCAACGGTCACATAGCAGTCCGCCACGTTGAAGATCGGGAAATCAATCAGGCTGAAATACAGGAAATCCACCACAAACTGCTGGCTCACACGATCGATCAGATTTCCAACCGCGCCGGCTGTCAGAAGAACCATGCATCCTCCAAGCGGAAAATATCGTTTCGTAAAAGGCATACGGAACAGCAGATAAAGCACTGCCGCAAATACAACTGCCGCAACCAGGAAGAAAAAGAACTGCCGTCCCTGCAGCATGCCGAACGCAGCACCTCGGTTTTCCAGATACCGAAGTTCAAACACATGATCCAAAAGGACGACCGGCTCCTGGTCCTTCAGGTGCAGGACCGCCAGATGCTTGGTCCACTGATCCAGCCCGATTAAGACTGCCGTGCTGAAAAAAAAGGCAGCAAGCCCTTTCCATTTTTCTTTAAAGGTATTTCCGTTTCTGTCAGACATAAATTTATTCTCCTATTGTTCCATCTTCTGAGCTGTCCATAATGCAGGAAAGTCCGTAAAGCATTTCTTCCCGGCTGACAGTGCGGTCTATATAAGCATTGCCAATCTGCTTTAACAGAATAAATTTGATGGTACCCGCATCCATTTTTTTATCATGCTTGACTGCTTCCAGCACTTCCTCTCTGGATATGCCTTCTGCTTTTAACGGCATGCCGAAGGCCTGCATTGCCTGACGCAGAGAAACGATCTCATCCTCCGTCAGATATCCGCGGCTGGCCGAAATCTCACAGGCAGCCAGAAAACCGACCGCCACACAGTATCCGTGGGGCATGGAAAAATTCTTCAATTTCTCAATGGCATGGCCAAGAGTATGACCAAAATTCAGCAGAGCACGCTCTCCTTTTTCCGTAGGATCCACTTCCACCACATCCCGCTTGATCCGGTTGCTTTCCAGAATCATCTGCTGGCAGATGTCCAGATCCCGGTTCATAATCGACTCACTCTTTTCTACCATCCAGTGATAGTAGGAGGCATTTTTGATCAGACCATGCTTGACCACCTCACCCATTCCGGAAATAAACTGCTCCTCCGATAAGGTTGTCAGTGTTTTTACATTCGTATACACCAGCTTCGGCATATAGAAAGCACCTACCATATTTTTGTACGAATCGAAATCCACACCGGTTTTCCCACCGATGCTGGAATCAACCTGAGAAAGAAGCGTGGTGGGAATCTGAATGAAGGAAATCCCGCGAAGATACGTGGCAGCACCGAATCCGCACAGATCTCCGGTTACACCTCCGCCCAGGGCCACCAGCATATCGTTTCGATCAAAACCCTTCTGAATCAGCGCTTCGTATAAACCACGGACCGTATCCAGATTTTTCTGTTCTTCACCTGCCGGGAATACAAAGTGTTCCACCTGACGGCACACGCCGGAAAGCCGGTTGGCCACCTCATCCAGATACAGCGGCGCCACATTCGAATCTGTCACGATGCAGAGCTTCTTCTTTTCCGTTCCGAGCGCCTTTACTTCATCCGCCAGCCGGTCAAAGGACTGCTCCAGAACAATATCATAAATCGGTTTTCCATTTAAATGTACACACAAACGGTCAGTCATAACGTTCCTCCTGTTTCTTCTCTTTTCGGGCAGCTGTAAAATCAGAAAAAGCAAACCGCTCTTCCAGCTGAAAGAAGCGTTTGCTTTTTGTTTGCTTCATGTTTACAACCGGATATTCAGCCCGGACACTCCGCCGATATTGCTTCCGGACAACAAATCCTGAAAATCACCGGACAGCTCCACGGACTGTGGCGTCGCAATGAAGATGTAATTGGAAATCTTCTGCAGATTGCCTCCGATCGAATAGGTCGCACCGGAAGCGAAATCAATGATCCGCTGAGCGACCTCCATATGAATTCCCTCCATATTCAGCACAACAGCCTTTCCGGCAAGCAGATAATCGCAGATTTCACGGGAATCCTCCATAGAAGTCGGCTTGATCATGGTAACTTCCATTCCGCGTTTCATCGGAACCACTTTATTATTTCTTCCGCCTAAGAAACGGGGCTTGGACTCTGCCTCATCCACATAGTCATCTTCATCGGAGCGCTTTCCAAAAAAACCCTTTTTTGGCTCCTCATCCTCAAAGCCGTCATCGCCATCTAAATAGTAATCGTCATCATCTTCCTCACTCAGACGCATAGAACTCATCAGCTTGCTTAAAAAACTCATTTTCCTGTTCTCTCCAATCTTTATCTGGAACCGAAGATGCTGGTACCGACGCGAACCATGGTAGCACCTTCCTCGATTGCCACTTCATAATCACCGGACATCCCCATCGAAAGCACATCCATAGTAACATTATCAACGTTTTTACTTTTCATGTCAACATAAAATTCAAATAATTTTTTAAATACTTTTCGATTTTCTTCGGAATTCTCTACAAAAGGTGCAATTGTCATCAGGCCGCGGATATGAACATGAGGGAAATTTTTAATCTGCATGATGGCCTCCTCCACATCTTCCAGCATGAATCCGAATTTACTTTCTTCTTTTGCCACGTTGACTTCCAGAAGGATGTCCACATCCAACCCCTTCTTTGCAGCCTCCTCCTCGATCTGCTCTGCCAGGCGCACGGAATCGACAGAATGAATCAGAACCGCCTTATCAATCACCTGTTTTACCTTATTGCGCTGCAGATGGCCGATCATATGCCAGCGGACATTCTCCGGAAGCTGCGGAGCCTTTTCCAGAATCTCCTGAACCTTATTTTCTCCGAAATCCCTGGCTCCTTCCTCATAGGCCTCTGTAATCATGGAGACTGGCTTTGTCTTGCTGACCGCAATCAGCGTAACCTCCTCCGGCTTTCTCCCTGCACGCAGGCAGGCTGCCTGGATATTAGCCCGAACTTCTTTTAACTGCTCTTTTACCATTATATGTTCACCTCTGTTGATTTAGGACTGTTAGCCTTCCGGCTACTGATAAATCAATTTCCCTTCCTCCACCGTTGAAGCATCCAGCACGATATGGTCATAGACCGACAGGCCGTACCGCATGCCTTTTTTGATGGTATAATATTCATTATTAGATGCCAGAACTTCAATCTGCTTGAAGACGGCGTAGCCTTTATTGATATTGTATACTCCCTGAAGCGTGGTGCTGGCGCCGATCTGGAACCTTCCTCCGTTGTCGGACGCTTTAGCCGTTTTGGAGGCTGCATCGTTCGTCTCCGCTTCCGTCTCCCCCTCCTCATCGGGGGAAGCATTTTCTTCCGCCACATAATCGCCGGTCGGCTTTACCAGATAATCGCCGGCCTTCAGCTCACTATCCTCCCGAATATCAATATAGTAATATTCTTCTGTTGAATAGTAAATATCCGCCGGAACGAAAACCACGCTGGTTCCCTGTTCGGAATAGGTTTCTTTCATAAATCCGGTCGTAGTCGTATCCGCATCTCCGCCCTTTGCCAGATAACCGGTCGGAATCAGGTAAAAGGACTTTTCCGTCACCGAACTGATCGGAATTTTCAGTCCGGAAATCTTCTGGGAAACAATCTCAAACTGCACATACCGCTCAGATAAAAACTGAATCATGTATTTGTTAAAATCCAGCTTCCCATAGGTTTTCCCGTCCGTTCCGATAAACGTGGAGAAATCGCCGGTAGTGGTCAGATCTCTGCCTTCAAAATGGATCCTCAGAGAAGCGGCATCGGCATATTCTGCCACATCCTCCTCCGACATTTCAAATACCACCGACCAGTTATCGGAGGTTACAATTTTATAAACCGGAGAGTCCTTCGGAACCATCTGTCCGGATTTTGTAATCGCCTTGGAGTAGCTGCTTCGGTCAAACACCTCTTCGGTAATCTGAGAAACGTCCAGATTTTCGTAGGAATCGATCGCATAGGAAACAATGCCGGCCTGATCCGCCCGGAACTGCTGGAAGTTCACACCAGCCTGGTCCATCAGCGAGCTTAAGCTGTCCAGCGCATTAAAATTCGTATATTCCAGGACCTGTGCTTCCAGAGAATATTTGGTGTCATAAACCGTGTGGAAATTTTCATCCTTGTAGGAAATACTGAATGCAGACAGCTGCTTTTTCAGTTCCTGAAGATTTTCCTCACTGAGAGCTGCACTTGCCTCCGGGTGCTCAGCCATAAAGGATGCAATCGTTCCGGTCTCATCGATGGAATAGATACTGGTTCCCACACTGGCCCGCTTGCCTTCACGGACGTAATAATTGATATAGCCGGCACGGTCGGTATATTTTGTCGTTTCATCCCGCAGGATAATTCCGGTATAATCCTTTTCCTCTACAATTCCGCCCTCCACCACTTCATATACCTGAACCTTCTCTCGCTTCATATAAGTATAAACGCTGAAAGACATATATACAAAAATAATGGCAAAAATAATCATGCCTACATTCAGATTTAATGGCCGTCTGTATGGCACGATCTTGCGGTTTTTCTTCTTCTTTTTCTGGTTGCCCATAGGAGCCTCCCTTCCTCTTCCGCTATTATAAAAGGAAGAGGAAAAAATTTCAAGCAATTTAGCGCAAATCGCATAAACGCAAAAAGGCTGCCGCAAAATCTCTTGCAGCAGCCAGAATATGTATGATTATAATGAAATGATCACGTCGTTCTTTGCATTCTCCGGCAGCTCATCTGCATCCATGGATACGCTCAAAACGAATGTTACATGATACTTCTCACCGATTTTTTCCAAAGTCGATATAGTCTGGGAGATATCTTCGCCCTCCAGACAGGAAAGCTTCAAAAAGCTGTCTAAGAACATGATTTCCAGGTCATGATCCTGAGAAATAATGCCGCAGATAAATCCGATAAATCCTTCGCTGGAAGTTAAAGGAAATTCATTCACATTGATCAAACGAATCTTGTTGCTTAATTCATACATGTGCTTGGAGCTCTTGTCGAGATATACGATAGAACCATTTGCAGTCTTAATCGCCTCGTTGGCCTTTTCTAACAGATGTTTTGTCTTTCCTTTTCCCTTTCTTCCTGCTATAATCTGAACCATAACAATCTCCTCCTTAGGTTTATTTAATTTGTATAAAATGTCAATTAATTATAAAGCAATTATAGTATAAGTATCTAAAAAACGCAATCACTAATTGACAATTTTCTGAATAATTTCTGTCATGTTCTCATAAAGCGCTGTTCTGTTTCCTGCTTTCAACACAACAGAAACATATTCTTTCTCCTTTTCATCCCGGCTTGCCATGATCAAACAATAGCCGGCAGCCCTGGTGGTTCCGGTTTTCCCGCTGAAAACCGTCAGCCCTTCCGGAGTCTGCCGTTCCCCGGTCATATACCAGTTTCCGCCCTTCCAGGTCCTGGAAACTGGTGCACCTGAAGCGTCCGTGTAATTTGCCGTATAAACCGTCGTTCCTGTAACTTCCCGGAACTTTGGAAGCTTCAGGGCCTCCTGAAAAATCAAATACAAATCGTATGCGGTCGTATAATGCGCTTCATCCGTCAGTCCGTGCGGATTAACAAAATGTGTGCCGGTAGCGCCCAGTCCGGCGGCCTCCGCATTCATCATTTCTGCAAATTTTTCTTCGCTTCCTGCCATATGAACTGCAATGGCTGCCGCCGCATCATTTCCGGACGGAAGCATCAGCCCGTACAAAAGCTGCTCCAGCGTCAAAACATCCCCCGGCTTAATCCCACAAAGACTTGCGCCGGCCTCCGCAATCACTGCGTCTTCCGTCACAGTCACAGAATCCTCAAGATTTCCGTATTTCAATGCAAGAATAGCTGTCATGACCTTGGTGATGCTGGCCGGATAAAGACGTTCAAACGCATTTTTTTCAAACAGCACCTGCCTGTCTGTCAGGTCAAAGACAGCGGCTGCCTCCGCGTTCACCGCCGGATCCTCCCAGACAACATCCGGATCAATTACGCATAAATTTTCTGCAAAGCCGTGAACGAAGCCGTTGTCTTCGGATTCCCCGTTCACGGAAAACTCCCGCTCCGACCAGGTATACGGCCGCTCCAGCGTATTCTGCCCGCAGGCGGAAACAAGCAGTGAACAGGCCGCCAGGCAGAAAATCAGAAATCGTTTTTTATTCTGCAAATCCATCTTTCTCCTGCCTGTATTATCGGTACATCTCACGCCATTCTAAATCACCGCGGTCCAGCGCCTTGATCAGAAGCTCCGCAGTTGCAAGGTTGGTTGCAAGAGGAATATTGTAGGTATCACAGAGACGGACTACCTTATCCACATCCGGCTCATGGGACTTTGCAGAGAGCGGATCCCGGAGGAAAATGACCAGATCGATCTCATTATGCTCAATCTGGGCTGCCAGCTGCTGCTCGCCGCCAAGATGACCCGCCAGATATTTATGAACATTTAAATTTGCGACCTCTTCAATCAGCCGGCCGGTAGTACCGGTTGCATACAGTTCATTTTTAGATAAAATTCCCCGATATGCGATACAGAAATTCTGCATCAGTTTCTTTTTTGCATCATGTGCAATCAATCCGATATTCATTTCATTACTCCTCCTTAATTATGAGTATTCTTTCTCTGTAGTCCAACATTTAATACGATTCCCAGACAAATATACATACTGAGCAGGGAACTGACACCGTAACTGATGAAAGGAAGAGGCAGTCCGGTGTTGGGAAACAATTTCGTTGCAACGGCAATATTGGAAAATGCCTGAAATCCGATTAAGGAGGCCATTCCGGTGCAGAGCAGCTTGCCGCTGGTATCCTTTGCCTGGCGCGCCATCCACAGACATTCATAGATGACAAGCAAAAACAGTCCGATAACAAGAATACTGCCTGCAAAGCCAAGCTCCTCGCCGATTACGGCGAAAATAAAATCGGTTGATTCCTCTGAGAGGAAATTTCCGTTCTTAACGGAAGCGATCGTCGTGTTATTCAGCCCTTTTCCCCACAGCTGACCAGAGCCGATCGCCATAACGGAATTATCCTGCTGCAGGTTGGCGTCCTGATACTTTAACGGGTTAATAAAACTTAAGATACGCTGCGCCTGATAGCCCCGCAGAAACGGGATCATCTCATACTGCAGCAGATAAATAAAGATGGCACCCAGAGGAGCCAGTACAGCAACAACGCCAAAAATCCATTTGTAACTCAATCCGGCAGCAAAAATCATCGCCGTAAAGATCATGATGGTAATGATACTGGTGGACAGATTCGGCTCTGCCAGAATCAACAGGACCGGCAGTCCGAAAAGCGCTGCTGCTGCCGCCAGTATCGACACCTGATTGATCCTCTCCTGATATTTATCAAAATACCAGGAGAAGAAAACAATCAGACCAATTTTCGTAAATTCCGACGGCTGAAGCTGTCCGATTCCCGGAAGCACAATCCATCGGGTAGCACCACCTCTCATAACGCCGTTTAACAGCACCCATGCAAGCATGCCGACGCATACGAGATAGATGACCGTACACACATTTAAAATCCGATGGTAATCCACAAGTGCCAGAATCAGAGCGGCAGCCAGTCCGACGCCGATTCCGATCATCTGGCGGACTACTCTGGCATCTTCCATGGAGCCGGAGGAGGCGCTCCGGATTACCAGAACACCAATCACGCTCAATACAAGCACATAAAGCACCAGCCGGAAATTAAAGTTTCGAATTCGATATTCCAAAAACATCATTCACATTTCCCCTTAGTCGGTAATTCAAGAATCGGAAATGCTGCGTAAAGGGAGGTTCCCGGGCGGCCGTTTACAATTCGAATCTCAATGCCGTCCCGGTCAATCATCATGTATTTTGAGATGACTCGAACCATGTCATCCTTCATCCTGTCAATCAGTTCCGGCGAACAATCTGCCTTGTCGGTAATCAGCACAACCTTCAGTCTTTTCTTCGCCAGGCTGCCGGAATGATTCTTCGGAATCCGCTGCAATACGCTCCAAATCATCTGCCACCCTCCTAAGCTCTTTTCAGCAGGCTGGAAAGCCGGGCAAAAAGCTTGGGCTGGGCGTCCAGGCTCAGGAATGGCACCTGTTCTCCCATGACCCGGCGGCAGATATTCAAATAAGCCTGTCCCGCCATGGAGCCCATCCCTACCAGAGGCTCTCCCTGGTTGGTTGAAATGACGATCGATTCATCGTCCGGAACCACTCCGATTACATTCACAGCAAGGATATCCATGACATCCTCCATGGACATCATGTCTCCCCGTCTCACCATATCCATGCGGATACGGTTGACAATCAAATCAATCATGCCCATATCGGCAGCTTCCAGAAGTCCGATAATCCGGTCGGCATCCCGTATGGCAGATACCTCCGGCGTCGTCACAACCAGCGCCCGGTCTGCACCGGCGATGGCATTCTGGAATCCACGTTCAATACCGGCCGGACAATCCAGCAGTATGTAGTCAAACTCATCCCGCAGATCATCAACCAGTTTTTTCATCTGCTCCGGGCTGACGGCAGATTTATCCCGCGTCTGAGCAGATGGCAGCAAATACAGGTTCGGATATCTTTTGTCTCTGATAAGGGCCTGCTTCATACGGCAGTTTCCTTCTACAACGTCCACCAGATTATAAACGATCCGGTTTTCCAGCCCCATGACCACATCCAGATTCCGCAGACCGATGTCAGTATCGATCAGCACGGTTTTCTTTCCCAGAATGGCAAGTCCGGTGCCTACATTTGCAGAAGTCGTGGTCTTACCGACCCCTCCTTTTCCAGAAGTAATAACAATGACTTCACTCATGTTTCAATCCTCCTGCAAAAAATGCTATTATATTGTACAACAAATCAGAAAAAATATCCAGTATTTAATTGAAATTTAACATGTTGAAAAAACTTTTTCTCAATGTTTTTACACAGATTCCCCCATTTTCGGCAAAAGCAATCATCGGTCCCTTTCCGAGACGCCTGTTCTTTTCTCCGATCCGGCTGGAGCAGTCGGCAATCCGAATCTGAACCGGTGCCATCTCCAGGGCAACCACTACTGCAGAATCATTGCCGGCTGCGCCCGCAAAAACGGAACCCTTTAATTCTCCCAGAATAATCACATTTCCTTTTGCAGTCACTTTTGCGCCGTGAAGCACATCGCCGATGATCACAATGCTGGCTTCTGATTCCAGGCTGTCGCCGCGCTGCAGATCGCCTTTATAAAACTGACCGGTCTGGGAGCTTAGCTCCATCAGCTTCTCATTCAGCGCCTTTTCACAGCGCATGATCCGTTCTCCGTCCCGGTCGATCAGGCAGAGAATCTCAATCTGGGAACTTCCTGTAATTGCATTGACAATCTGATATTCCTCCGACGGTGTCAGCTCCCGTCCTTCCAGGGTCAGCGCCATCTGGACCGATCCCCAGAATTTGGCACTTTCCCGAAATTTTTTCTCCAGGTCGGACAAAAGCTGGGAAAACGGTACCTGCGGATCCAGATACACGCTCATACCGGACTTATTGCCCTTTATCACAACGGTACTACGCATACAATCACCTCATCACGATTAGTCCCCAATGGTTACATTCGATGTCTCCAATGCACCGGTATTTAAAATTTCATCCAGACTGGTTTCTCCGTAGTACAGCTGATAAACGTGTTTTGCCACGGTTGCGGCATTTGAGGAAGAATAGCCGTAGGGAATGTTTACCGTCACGCAGATCTCCGGGTCTTCATACGGTGCATAGGAAATGAAGAAGGCGTGATTGCCGCGGGCTCTGGATTCCTGAGCCGTACCGGTCTTTCCGGCAATATTCACCTTCAGATCCCGGAAGATCTTGGATGCGGAACCATTCTGAATCACACCTCGCATCCCCTGTGCTACCGCCTCCCAGGTAGAATCGTGAATCTCGATCTGGGAACTTACCTCCGGCGTGAAATCCTCAATCAGATTTCCGTCCGAATCAGTCTCCTTGTCCAGGAGGCTGAGTTCGAATACCGTTCCGCGGTTTGCCAGCGCCGCCACATAGCGGGAAAGCTGAACATTCGTATAGCTGTTGGTACCCTGTCCCATTGCAGAACGCTCCGGGTCCATGTTGGAAATTTCCGGATCACGTTCGGAAATCTCCACGCCGGAATCATGATCCAGACCGAACATGGAGGCATATTTCCGCAGGGTAGCCAGTCCTTTTTCTGTATTGTAAACGCCGTTCTCATCCGTAGAAAGCCGGTGTGCCACTTCCGCAAAAAATACGTTGCAGGAATTCTGAAGACCGCCGATCACATCCAGAGGACCGTGCCGTCCGGGACTGATCCAACACTTGATCGGCTGTGCCACCTCCTGATAGACACCGGTACAGTCAATGGTTTCACCCAGACCGATGACGCCTTCCTCCAGACCGGCGATGGCCGTGATCGGCTTGAAGGTGGAACCCGGCGCTTTCTGTGCCTGTGTGGCATTATTGTAAAGCGGCTGGGACAGATCATTCTGCAGCTTGGCAAAATATGCGCTGTCCACCGTTCCCGACATCCGGTTGTTGTCGTAGCTTGGATAGGTGACCAGCGCCAGAACCTCACCGGTCCGTATATTGGTAACCACGCAGCCGCCGCTGCAGGGATCCAGCGCCAGCTGAGCCGGCGTAATCTGAATCTTGGAAATTTTGTCCAGGAGGAAGGTATAGGCATACGCCTCCCCGTTTGCGCGCAGAGCCGCAATCTGACCCGGCTCGTCCGGCAGAACTCCCTGGTCATACAGCGCCAGGCAGAGCTGTTTTCCGGTAATGATATTGTCATTGATCAAAAACCGGTAAATCCGCTTGGTAAACTTGCTGTCCTCCAAAAGCTGTTCCAGACAATAATCCACCAGCTGATTATAGATATCATCTGCGCTGGAATATTTGCTGTCCGCATTCAGCTTTGTGGTATCCACCCAGCTTTCCGCAATTCCGGCATGCAGATAGTCCCGAAGACTGATTTCATCCGCCTTCCAGGCCAGATACGCCTCGCCGGAGGTGTCAATTTTGGATTCATCAATGATCCCCACCGAGGAAGAAGAAAGGTACGAATAGATAT
>JBJELD010000033.1:0-17017 GCA_051878975.1 Candidatus Caccovicinus sp. | reverse complement strand
CCAATACATTATATAGTTTTTGCTACACCCCATAAGAAACGAAATACCTTCTCCTAAAAAGGCCAGCTACCCCGCTGGCCTTTTTACTTTGTTAAAAATCGTTTTTCGTATCAGAGAAAATACAATTTCGTGACATTTCCCCATTGTTTATTTTTTTGACATCGTTTAAAATTAATGTATATATCGACCTGCTGCCAGGCCGGCAGGGATGAACGGATTTGGTCGGACCGGGGTGGTATCCGGCCGGTACTAATAACAGGAAGGCGAAAATAAGATGAACGCAGATGCTTGTAAGTTAAATCGGGAAGCGTTATTTTGTTCGGAGACGGAAGACTATCGAATCCCGGCAGAGCCGGAGGAAGGGCAGGAGGTCATTCTCCGGTTCCGGACGGCCCGCCAGAATGCGGATCAGGTTTTATATAGAGAATGCGGATCGGACACAGTCAGGGAAATGGTGAAGAAGTCCGGTGACAGCTACTTTGATTATTATGAGTGCCGGATTACGGTCGGAGCCGGACAGCTTCGGTATTATTTTGAGGTGATCCGTGAAAATGACCGCTGCTTTTACAACCGGCTGGGGGCGCAGGATGAGCCCGTGCCGTATTTTGCATTCTGTATCACTCCTGGATTTCATACGCCGGAGTGGGCGAAGGGTGCTATCATGTATCAGATTTATGTGGATCGTTTCTGCAACGGAGATCCGTCCAATGATGTGGAGACCGGTGAATATATTTACATTGACACGCCGGTGTACGGCGTGAAGCAGTGGGATAAGCCGATCGAGACGATGGATGTGGGATATTTTTACGGGGGCGATTTAAAGGGCGTCTGGGATAAGCTGGACTACCTGCAGAAGCTGGGCGTGGACGTGATTTACTTCAATCCGATTTTTGTGTCGCCTTCCAACCACAAATATGACTGTCAGGATTACGAGCACATTGATCCGCATTATGGTGTGATTGTAAAGGATGGCGGTCGGGTGCTGGATGTGGCTGCTCAGGTCCAGAGCAAGGATCGGAGAGAAGAAAACAAGCACGCCACCAAGTATATTACCAGAGTGACGGACCGGGAGAACCTGGATGCATCGGATGCGTTCTTTGCGAAATTCATGGAAGAGGTGCACCGGCGCGGCATGAAGGTGATTCTGGATGGAGTGTTCAATCACTGCGGTTCCTTCAACAAATGGCTGGACCGGGAAGGTATCTACGAGGGCGCGGAAGGATATGAGCCGGGGGCTTATGTGGACGCAGACAGTCCGTACCGGACGTTCTTCAAATTTTATAAGGAGCATGATGAGGACTGGCCTTACAATGGCAGCTATGACGGCTGGTGGGGGCATGATACGCTTCCGAAGCTGAACTATGAGCAATCGCCGAAGCTTCAGCAGTATATTTTGAATATTGCGAAAAAGTGGGTTTCACCGCCGTATAATGTTGACGGCTGGCGTCTGGATGTGGCAGCGGATCTGGGCCATACAGGCGAGTTCAACCATTTGTTCTGGCAGCAGTTCCGCAAGGCGGTAAAGTCGGTGAATCCGGACGCGCTGATTCTGGCGGAGCATTATGGGGATCCCAGCGGATGGCTGCAGGGAAATGAATGGGATACCGTCATGAATTATGATGCCTTTATGGAGCCTCTGACCTGGTTTTTGACTGGAATGGAGAAGCACAGCGATGAATATGACGGTCATCTTTACGGGGACGGAGAGGGCTTTTTCCGCGCTATGAATTACCATATGAGCAAGATGCAGACCCCTTCTCTGATGGTGGCGATGAATGAGCTTTCGAATCATGATCATTCCCGGTTCCTGACCAGAACCAATCAGACGGTGGGACGTCTGGCCTCCATGGGAGCAGAGGCTGCATCGGAGGGAATCCGGTACGGTGTAATGCGGGAGGCGGTTATGATACAGATGACCTGGCCGGGAGCACCGACGCTGTACTATGGGGATGAGGCCGGTATGTGCGGCTGGACCGATCCGGATAACCGGCGGACCTATCCGTGGGGGCATGAAAATCTGGAAATGATCGAATTTCACCGGTATATGTGCGGAATTCATAAGCGGCTGCCGGTCCTGAAAAAGGGCTGTCTCAAACAGCTTATGGCGGACCGTCAGCTGATCGCCTACGGCCGGATGTACGGGAAATATAAGGCCGTGGTGGTGGTCAATAACCGGGGAACGGAGCGGGATGTGGAGATCCCGGTATGGCTTCTGGGTGTAAAAGAGGACGAACCGCTGGTACGGATCATGCTTACGACGGAAGAGGGCTATAATGTGGGTACGGTCCTGGTAGAAACGCGGGAGGGAAAGGCGTTCATCAAGATGCCTCCGGTCAGCAGTGCGCTGATGATCACACATGTTGGCGAGTTTTACACTTCAGCAGCGCTGGTGAAGGCGCGAAGGTGAGGGATATGCCCCGGTCCCCCGGTCAGTCAGCGGGGGAGTGAGCAGGAACTGCGACCTGCACAGAACGGAAAAAAATGCGAAAACCTCTTGATTTTTTGGGGTTTTTGTGATAATATAATCACTGCTTGTCGAGGACAAGTTTTGATATGGGTGGATTCCCGAGTGGCCAAAGGGGACAGACTGTAAATCTGCTGCGATTCGCTTCGGTGGTTCGAATCCACCTCCGCCCATTTCATCCAGCTTTAGAGCGGATGGCTTGAAAAAAGACATTCGTCTTTTTTTTGCAAAAATGCCGGCGTGGCGGAACTGGCAGACGCACAGGACTTAAAATCCTGCGGGACTTACCTCCCGTACCGGTTCGATTCCGGTCGCCGGCACTGGACAGGAAGCAGACAACGGATCTGGAAGGAAAGGATCGTTTGTCTGCTTCTTTTTTTTTACCTGCAGAATTCGTTGCTTTATTATGACGGATCAGGAAAGGAGATGGTCTCATGAGAATAAAAGCAGATTTTCATACCCATACCAGCTATTGCGACGGAAAGAATTCGCCGCGGGAGATGGTGGAAGCGGCGTATCGGATGGGATTTACAGATTTTGGAGTTTCCGGGCATGCGGACTATTCTTTCTGTGAACCGGGTTTTGGCATGTCTGACCGGGTGCTGGAGCGTTACAGACAGGAGCTTTCTGCGCTGCGGGAGGAGTATGCAGGACGGATGAATCTTTATATCGGTATAGAACTGGATTGTCTGGGGCCGGTACAGAAGGCAGAGTATGCCATCGGCTCTACCCACTGTGTGGAAAAGAACGGCGAGTTTATTTCGGTGGATGATACGGAAGAAAAGCTGGAGGCTGCGGTGAAGCGGCTGTGGAACGGAGACTGGTATGCGTTCTGCCGGGATTATTTTGAACTGGAGGCAACGGTTTATGACAGGACGAAATGCGACTGGGTCGGCCATTTTGATCTGCTGACAAAATTTAATGAGGACTGCCGGCATTTTGATGAGAGGGCGGACGCTTATCTGGAGCCGGCACTGGCGGCGCTGAAAAAGCTGAATGGAGAGGGCCTTCCTTTTGAGATCAACACGGGCGCCATCTCCAGAGGATACCGGAAGGAACCATATCCGTCACGGATTCTGCTGCGGGAGCTTTGTGCGATGGGCGGAAGAATTATGATCAATTCGGACAGCCATTCGGCGGCCGCCATTGGGTATCATTTTGATCAGGCAAAACGAATTGCCTGGGAGTGTGGTTTCCGGAAGCTGACCGTGATGCGGCCGGGCGGCGGCTTTGAGGAGATTGGGATAGAAGCAGGCTCATGATCTGCGTCTGTTTTGCAGAGAGTCGGAAGGAGATTTGAAAATCTTCCTGAAAAAGGAAATAGCAAAGATGAAAAAAGGCTGAGGCGTACAAAACAAGGGATATTGCACAAAATTCCATAGCCCTTTTGGTGAGTTCGAACATTGTATTTCTGCGGTTCTGTGGTATAATCAAGTTGAAATCGATTACATTATCAGAGGGATATACCGGCCTGCCGGAAAAAAGGAAAAGGGAGTAAAAGGATGATGGACAGCGCTACCAGAAGAACCAAAGAATTTGAAACGCGGTTTGCCAGACATTATGATGAACTGAAATGGCTCTACTGCGAACTGTATGAAAACCGGATGGATGCATTTGAGGAGCTGTGTGATCAGCTCTGGAACTGGTACAGAGAACGAAAACCGGATCTGAAAAAGCTGGACCGGAAACGTGAAAAAAATCCGGACTGGTACCGGAAAAATGATCTTCTGGGCATGATGATGTATGTGGATGCTTTTGCAGGAACTCTGAAGGGCGTGGAGGAAAAGCTGGATTACATCAAAGCCTGCAATGTCAATTATCTTCATCTGATGCCGCTTCTGGAATCTCCGAAGGGGCGCAGTGACGGCGGCTATGCGGTGGCAGATTTCCGCAAGGTGCAGCCGGCGCTGGGGACCATGGAGGATCTGGAGGAGCTGGCGGACCGGTGCCGCGAGGAAGGAATCAGTATCTGCCTGGATTTTGTAATGAATCACACATCGGAAGATCATGAGTGGGCGAAAAGGGCCAGACAGGGAGACCCGGAATATCAGAACCGGTATTATTTCTATGACAGCTATGACATTCCGGCGCAGTTTGAAAAAACGGTTCCGCAGGTGTTCCCGACCACCGCGCCGGGTAATTTCACCTGGCTGCCGGATCGGAATCAGTTTGTCATGACGACCTTTTATCCGTACCAGTGGGATTTAAATTATGGGAATCCGGTGGTATTTAATGAAATGGTTTACAATATGCTGAATCTGGCAAACAAAGGAATTGACATTATCCGCATCGATGCGGTACCGTATATCTGGAAGGTTCTGGGTACCAACTGCCGCAATCTGCCCCAGGTACATAATATTGTTCGGATGATGCGCATGATCTGTGAGATTGTATGCCCGGCAGTCATCCTTCTCGGTGAGGTGGTGATGGAACCGTCCAAGGTGGTTCCGTATTTCGGAACCGTGGAAAAACCGGAATGTCATATGCTTTATAACGTTACAACTATGGCCAGTACCTGGCATACGGTGGCCACTGCGGATGTACGGCTTCTGCGCAGACAGATGGATATTGTCAGCAGCCTTCCGAAAGAATACGTATTTTTAAATTATCTGCGCTGTCACGATGATATTGGCTGGGGTCTGGATTACGATTATCTGAGACGGTTCGGGCTTCAGGAGGTGCCTCACAAGAAATATCTGAATGATTTTCTGACCGGTCAGTATCCCGGCTCATTCGGACGGGGAGAGCTGTACAATTCGGATCCTTCTTCCGGAGATGCCAGACTCTGCGGCACGACCGCGTCGCTCTGCGGAATTGAGAAGGCTTCCTGGGAACAGGATGAGGGCGCTCTGGAGCAGGCGATTCGGTTTGATATCATGCTTCATGCGTATATGCTGGTTCAGTCCGGTATTCCGGTTCTGTACAGCGGGGATGAAATCGGACAGCTGAACGATTATTCCTATCATGAGGACCCGGATAAGCAGGCTGATTCCCGTTATCTGCACCGCGGAGCATTCCAGTGGGAGCTGGCAGAAGAGCGGCTGGAGAAGGGGACGCTTCAGAACCAGATCTTTGATTCTTTAAGCCAGCTGGAGGAAGCGCGCCGCAGCCACAAGGTGTTTGACAGCAAGGCGGACGTATGGACGCTGGACACCTGGGATGATTCGGTTCTCGGAATCGGCAGATGGATGGACGGAGAGAAGCTGATTGCGCTTTTCAATTTCAGCAGTGAGGACAGAACGGCCTGGATCCATGAGGATGACGGCACATATACGGATCTTTTGACCGGTGCTTCTATGGAAGCGCGGGAGGTACAGATTCCGGCATACGGAGTCTGGTGGCTGCTGAAGGATTGAGCTGTGCTGTTTGGGACAAAAGAAAGAAAGTAAGAAATCATCATGACAATTAGCGAAATCGCAAAAATGGCAGGCGTTTCCAGCGCCGCCGTATCCCGCTATTTAAACGACGGGAGCTTAAGTGAAGAGAAAAAGGAAAAAATAAAAAAAGTAATTGATCAAACCGGATATGTTCCGTCGGAATATGCCAGAACGCTGCGGACCAAGAAGAGCCGCCAGGTCGGCGTCATAGTTCCGAATATCAGCTCCAGCACCGTGGCGCAGATTGTAAGCGGCATCAGCTGCCAGCTTTATGAGAAGGGATATCACCTTCTTTTGGCAAATACGGAAAACAATCTGAAGCTGGAGCTGGAGTACCTGGAAATGTTTTCGACCAGCCATGTGGACGGAGTGATTTTTATTGCGTCAGCTGTGACCAGGCGTCACCTGGAGCTTCTTAAGGCCATGCAATTCCCGGTTGTTATCGTAGGTCAGCTGGTAGAAGAATATGACTGCATTTACCATGATGATTTTCATGCCGCAAGGGATATGGTGTCGATTCTGCTGGATGAAGGATGCCGGAATCTGGGCTATATCTGCGCCATGGAACAGGATAAGGCGGTGGGGGAGGAGCGGACGCGCGGAATGGAGGCAGCCATGGCGGAGCGAGGTCTGGATCCCAGAAAGGTGGAGCGCGTGGAGGCCGGCTTTTCCATTGATTCCGGCTATGAAAAGATGAAGGAGCTTTTGCACCGCAGGCCGGGGCTGGACGGAGTGTTTTGTGCCACGGACAGTCAGGCGGTGGGCGCTGTCATGTATCTGAAGGATGTCGGAAAGCGGATTCCGGAGGACATCAAGGTGTGCGGCGTGGGAAACAATCAGGCTTCCGATCTGGTGGAGCCGAAGCTGACGACTGCACACTTTTTCTACCGTGCCAGCGGAGAGGAGGCGGCAAAGACGCTGATTTCTCTGACCGGAAAGGAAGCACAGCCCAGGCGTCAGGTAATGCTGGGATATCATGTGATGCGCCGGGGAACAACTGGAAACGCAGATATGCGTCAGATTGGGGAGATGGAGAATGGAAAACAGAATCGAGCAGGTATCCGAAAGCTATAGTGTGCTGTGTCCCATAAAGGGAGAGGTCATTCCTCTGGAGGAAGTGCCGGATTCTTTTCTGGCCTGCGGGATGCTGGGGCCGGGTGTGGGCATCCGGCCGGAAGAAGGAATCGTCGCAGCGCCCTTTGACTGCGAGGTGTCGGCTCTGCTGGACACGAAGCATGCGGTTGGGCTGACCAGCGAGGAAGGCGGTGTGGAAATTTTGATCCACATCGGTATTAATACGGTGAATCTGAAGGGAGTTTTCCTGGATGCTCTGGTAAAACCGGGGGACCGGGTAAAGGCCGGACAGCCGCTGCTGGCGTTTGATATGGAAAAAATCCAGGAGGCCGGATATGACACAACTTGTGCAGTGCTTTTATCGAACCTTTACCTTTTTCCTGCAATGGAGGTACTGGGTCTGGGCCATAAGGAGCGGCTGGAGCCGCTTCTGGAGTGCAGAAAAAAGCTCTGACGGTTTTTACTTCCTGGTTTCTTCCGCGTTTTCGATGAGAAAGGACTTCAGCGGATAGATGGTCATCGTTCCGGTGCAGTCACCGTCTATGGAAAGCATTCCGTCCAGGCTGTAGATCCGGGAGGTGAACACCTCTTCACCGTGGTTGACAAAAATCTCGATGGAGCTGGTATCGGCAAAAATCTGCAGATGCCTCAGGCCTTCCAGCTGCACCTTCCGGGTGGTGCGTCCGGCCCCGCAGGTTCCCAGATCAAGCGTCAGGATCTGATCGCGGTAGCGCAGGGTGATTCCTTTGCGCAGAGTCAGGCACATGGTCCGGCATGAATGAAATTCCAGAATAGCTTCATAAATCTGCAGGCCTTTGGCCTGCAGATTTTTTTTGCTCCCGGCACCGGAAGCTTTGCCGAAGGCGTCCTGCATAAGGCAGCTTCCGCGAAGCTGCTTCAATTCTTCAAGGGGCTGCTGAATCAGTCTGCCGCCGCGTGTGGTCAGCTTTCGCGGAAGGGTCAGGGCATGCTGCCAGCCGGATTCGGTGGTTGGATTCGTGTAATCGGCGTCCGGGATTCCCATCCAGCCGATGAGGATCCGGCGGCCCTTTTCATCTTCGAAGGTCTGCTGTGCGTAGAAATCAAATCCCCGGTCGATCTGGCGGATCTCCTGAATCTGATATTCGTCGGTATCAAAATCATAATCAAGCTTCATCCACACATTCTGATGCACATTTTCATAATTCATACCCTGCGGTTCGACGCCCTGCGGGCAGCAGGTGAGAAACCACTGCCCGTCCAGTTCAAACAAATCCGGGCATTCCCACATATAGCCGAAGGTTTCTTTGGTGGTGATGCGGTTTTTGAAAGTCCAGTGCACCAGATCCTGAGACTGATATAAAAGGACCATTCCCTTACTGTCCTGGTCTCTTGCGCCGAGCACCATATAATAAGACGCCCCTTTGCAAAACACCTTTGGGTCCCGTACATGATTGCTCATGTCTGCCGGGTAGTCGGCAGTTGTCATCAGCAGCGTTTTTTCAGAAAAATCATGCCCGTTTTGGCTGGTAAAGGTAATAACATTGCTGCCGCGCCCGGAATGGATATAGTCGTAGTCATCCCGGTCAAAGTATTTCAGATTGCCGGTATAGAAGAAATGGATCGTGTCGTCCTTCACACAGGCAGAGCCGGAGTAGGCACCGTGTGCATCCAGATCGGAATCCGGAAACAGCACAGGGCCGTCGGACTGGTAATGGATGAAATCCCGGGTGAAATAGTGACCCCACATTTTCAGTTCGCCGGTGGTTTCAAAGGGGGTGTATTGATAATAGATATGATACACGCCGTTTTTCTGGCAGAGTCCGTTGGGATCATTCATCCATCCGGTTTCCGGCATCAGATGGAAATGAAGCCTTCGCGGATCGGCTGAAGCCCGGCTGCGGAGAGCCGCATGGGTTTGATACCAGTTTTTATAATCCTTTTCAAAAACTTTCTCGTATTTCTGAAACATATCCTGAATTTCCTTTCCCTTTATTCCTGCGGAGCAGTGCCCTTCAAGGTGATGACTTTGGTGTCGGGACCAGCTTGTTTGGACGGAATTGTGGTCACGGTTTTTCCTTTTGCATCGGCGACCAGAAGCATGGTCTGTGTCTCGTAGCCGTGTTCCCGAACCAGATTCAGATCGAAGGCAAGGAGCTTTTCGCCCTTCTTAACCTGGGCTCCCGGTTCGGTAAAGGCAGTGAAGCCTTCGCCGTTCAGCTTCACCGTGTCAATTCCGGCATGAATCAAAAGCTCTGTGCCGTCTGCCAGCGTAAGACCCAGTGCGTGTCTGGTCGGAAACAGCAGACTGACGGTTCCGTCTGCCGGCGCATAAATAATGCCTTCCTCCGGGTTGACGGCAATTCCGTCGCCCATCATTTTCGAGGAAAAGGCTTCATCTTTGGACTGTTCGATCGGAAGAACTTCGCCTTTCATCGGAGAGTAGAGCGCGATTTCTTCCGGCAAAACGCAGTCAGACAAAGCAGTATTTGCTGCTGCGCCTGGTGCGGATGCAAAAGACGGAGCCGTGCCTGCATCGGATGCCCAAGCTGCAGCGGGCTTTGCCGGCGCTGCCGGCTCCAGCTGGAATTTCTTCCAGAAAACGACGGTCAGAACGGCGGACACGGCCATGGACAGGATCAGACCGATGGCAAAGTGGCCGTAAGCTTCTGGCTTCATGGAAATAAAGCCCGGAAGACCGGCTGCGCCCAGTGCCTGTGCCAGAACCTTTGTCCCGGCACAGTAAGCACTTCCTGCTGCGGAGCCGATGATGGCTGCATAGAACGGATATTTCAGCTTCAGAGTTACGCCGAACATGGCCGGCTCTGTGATGCCAAGCAGGGCGGATATACCGGATGCGGAACAGATGGATTTCAGTTTTTCATTTTTCGTCAGGAACAATACGGCCAGAACGGCTGCGCCCTGCGCAACATTGTTCATGCTTGCGGTGGTAAAGATAAAGCTTCCTCCGGTCTCGGCCATGTCGGCAATCAGCTGCGTCTCGATCGCGATAAAGCTGTGATGCATACCGGTCAGACAGATCGGCGCGTAGGCCAGGCCGAACAGGCCGCCGCCGATAAAGCCGAGAGTATTGTAAAGCCAGGTGATGCCTGCAGCCAGAAGATTTCCTGCTTCGCGTAAGATCGGACCCACACAGATGAAGGTCAGGAAGGCGGTTATCATAATGGAAAGCAGGGGGGTGGTCAGATTGTCCAGCCAGGTTGGGGTGACTTTGCGAAGCTTTTTCTCGATGTTTGCCAGAATGTAGGAAACGGCCAGTACCGGAAGCACGGTTCCCTGATAACCGATTGCTGCAATCTCAAATCCCAGGATATTCCATACGGGAGGAGACTGAATGCCGATGCTGTAGGCATTTAGCAGATCCGGATGGACCATGATCATGCCCATAGCGGCTCCGAGATAAGGATTTCCGCCAAACTTTTTGGTGGCGCTGAAGCCGATCAGGACCGGCAGGAAGGTAAAAGGAGCGCTGGCAAAGGTGTTTACGGCAGCTGCCAGGCCGGCCCACTGAGGATACAGCTCGATCAGAGACTGGCCGTGAAACAGGCCGGAGGTCAGCAGGTTGTTGATGCCCATCAAAAGGCCGCCGGCGACGATGGCCGGAATAATCGGCACGAAGATATCGCTGAGCAGTTTTACAAGGCGCTGCAGAGGGCTTCCTTTCTTCTCCGGGGCGTCCTCCTCTGCGTCGGTGCTGCTGTCTCCCTCTCCAAGCTGTTTCTGAACCTCGGCAAATACGAGATTTACCAGGCCGGAACCAAAAATAATCTGAAATTGTGACTGCGTGAGAAAAACCCCTTTTACTCCTTCGATGTCACTGATAGCCTCTTCGTTGCGCAGGTCGTTGTTTTTCAGCTGCAGACGCAGCCGCGTTGCACAATGAGCTGCTGAGCGGATGTTGGTTTTTCCGCCGACGTTTGCAATTACCTGACTTGCAATTTTTGCGTAATCCATGCCTTCTCCTCCTTTGGATTGTCTGTGCGTTTTTTTTTTTTGCTTCCGATTCCTGCAGTATGCGTCCGGCACCGGAGCAGGTGCATTTCGGCTTGCTCGATTTGGAATCGGTTCCATGACATAAGTATAGTATATTCGCGTGGTTTTGTCAATGATTATTTTGGAATCGGTTCCAAAATATTTTTTGTATGGAAAAGATCGGAAAATAAAAAGGAATAATCAGAACTGCCGCGCGTTCGGGCTGTTTTCTGATTATTCCTGCAGGTATTTCGAAAGAGTCACCTTCTGTTTTTTACACTGTTTCCTTCAATAAATTTGTACTCTACAATCTGCTTTTTTGGAACCGGTTCTGAATTCAGCAGCTTCAGAATCGATTCGGCACTTAAGTATCCCATGGCATAGGAATCGAATTTCAGCGTGGTCAGCTCCGGATTCAGCAGGGCACTTTCCTCGTATCCGCCGAAGCCGGCCACGGAAATATCCTCCGGAATCCGCAGGCCGTATTCCTGAAGAACCCGGTATGTGCCGAAGGCCAGACGGTCGGTGGAGCAGATAATTGCATCAATGGTGCGGTCTTTTTCCAGGATTTCTCTGGCGGCAGCCTGTCCGCCCGGAAAGCTGTAATCACTCTGGACGAGCAGCGGCTGGTCGATTCCGTAGTTTTTCAGACCATCGAGGATACCCTGTTTCCGCTGAATACCGACGGCAATGTCTGTTTCGGAAACCGTAATAACGGCGACATTTTCATGACCGCGGCTGCCGATGTATTCTCCCATGCATTTTCCGGCGTGATAATCATCATCGACGATCGAAATGCCGTTCTCGCATTCCTGCGCCATGACGACGATTGGAATTTCGGATGTTTCCATGATCCTGCGGTGCTCTTCGGTGATGGCAATTGCGCTGATGAGAATGCCGTCCACATTCAGATGGATCAGCTTCTGGATATTCTGCAGTTCCAGTTCAATGTCGTGGTCGGAGCTGCGGATCAGAGTCGTATAGTCCCGCTCCCGCAGATAGCGGTCGATGCTGGTCATAACCCGGCTGGTGATCTTGGAGTTCAGAGTCGGCACTACCACGCCGATCAGGTTGCTCTGCCTGGCGTTGAGGCGTGCAAAGGTATTCGGCTCGTAATTATATTTTTCAATGACTTTCTGAATCTTCTGCTTGGTGGATGGCTTAACACTGCCGCCGTTGAAATACCGGGATACGGTACTTTTCGCCACACCGGCCAGATCGGCGATATCGTCCATGGTCATTTTTTTGTTTGTCATGGCTGTTCCTCATTTCCATCAGACTGATTTTTACCGGAACTTTTCCGGCAGGGCAAAAGGGTATTGCATAAAGGCCTGAGGCCTGTATATGGAATATTTTTGAGCATTAAAAAAAGCGCGAGACGGGATTCGAACCCGCGGCCCCCACCTTGGCAAGGTGGTGCTCCACCCCTGAGCCACTCGCGCAAAATTCTTTATCAGAACGATTCTAATTTTAACATGCATTTTCTCGGCTGTCAAGGTAAATTTCGGATTTTATATATGAATTTTATTCTTCTGCCATGCTGAGACGCATGCGGATATTGTATATGTTGGTCAGGATGTTGTTGACCCCCTGATCTGCAAATCCTTTGAGAATATTGATCGTGTCATCGAGGGTAAAGTGTTCCTCATCTGCGCAGATAATAAAAATTTCTACAATACTGCAGACGGACACCATGAGGACCTTCTGTTCTTTTTCGTTAAGCAGGTCCGGAGTGATGCCATTGACCTGATAGACCTGGTCGATCAAAAGCTGGCGGTACGCGCGGTGAAATTCCGGTATCTGCCGTTCGATCAGCAGAAGGTGCAGATATTTGCGCCGTTTTTGATAGCAGAGATAAAACCGCCGGGTAGCTTCATTAATATCGTGGTTCTGGGCGCGGGTTTCTGTACAGAGTTCCCGGAGCTCATCCAGCAGCCCCTTCTGTATCTGCTCCAGAACGTCATAAATGTCGTTAAAATGCAGGTAGAAGGTTCCGCGATGGATGCCGCAGTCATCGGTGATGTTTTTTACGGTAATTCTATCGATGTTCTTTTTCTGATATAGTTTCCAGAAGGAATGAATGATTTTTTCTTTTGTCTGCATTCTTGCGTGCTCGTAAGTTCCCATATATTCTCCCATTTAAATTGCGACATTCGCTTTGTGATTGTAAATTGCTTTTGTCGATATTTCAATATAGAATAAGTATAATATACAACATTTCGTTTGCTATTCCAAGGTTTTTTATGAAATTTTAACAAGTGTTGTATAAATTGTACGGCTAGAGCCATATAAAGGAGGGGGATTTCGCTTATGAAATTCAAGAAAACATGGGGAATACTGATGTGTGCCCTCGGAATCGCCGGAATGTGCCTTACCGGCTGCGGAAGCAGCGGCGGCGGCCAGCGTATTGTCCGGATCGGGCATAATCAGTCGACCAATCATCCGACGCATATAGCCCTGACGGCATTCAAGGACTATATCAATGAAAAACTTGGGGACAAGTATGTGGTTGAAGTTTACCCGAGTGAATTATTAGGTTCGCAGACCGATATGGTACAGCTGACCCAGACCGGCGCAATTGATTACTGCGTTGCCAGCAATGCGATTCTGGAGACATTCAGCAAAAACTATGAGATTTTTAATCTTCCCTATTTGTTTGCCAGTGCAGATGCTTATCATAATTCTATGGACGATCCTGCAATCACTGATCCGATTTTCGGTTCCACCAAAAAAGCCGGCTTTACTGCGGTAACCTGGCTGGATGCCGGAACCCGAAACTTCTATACGGTTAATAAGCCGATCAACAGTCCGGCGGATTTAAAGGGCCTGAAAATCCGTGTGCAGCAGTCTCCGACCAATATTGAGATGATGCGTCTTCTGGGCGGTTCTGCAACACCTATGGGCTTTGGTGACGTTTACACAGCACTTCAGTCCAATATTATTGACGGTGCAGAAAACAATGAGATGGCTCTGACAGACAACGGACACGGAGATGTCTGCAAATATTACTCCTATGACATGCACCAGATGGTGCCGGATATTCTGATCGGCAACAATGCGTTTATTGAAGGTCTGACGGACGAAGAACGCGCGATTTTTGAAGAGGGTTATCTTCTGGTCAACAAGGTGGAACGCGAGGAATGGACAAAGGCTGTGGAGGCTGCAAAAGACAAGGCTGCAAACCAGCAGCATGTAGAGTTCCTTTATCCGGATCAGCAGCCTTTCGTAGACGCCTGTGCCCCGCTTCATCAGTCCGTGCTCCAGAATAATCCGGCACTGCAGCCGATTTACGATGCGATTCAGGTTTATAATGAAAAATACCCATCGGTGGCAGAATAGGAGGTCCGTATGAGTCAGCTTAGAAAGATTTTAAATAATATACTGAACGTGCTGGCAGGAGGCAGCTTCCTGATCATGGTAATCCTGACCTGCTGGCAGGTATTAACCCGCTATGTCCTGAAGAATCCTTCGTCCTGGTCGGAGGAGCTGGTGTCCTATCTCTTCGCGTGGATGGCGCTTCTTGGTGCCTCTCTTGTAGTGGGAGAGCGCGGCCACATGAATATTCCGCTTCTGGTAGATCGTGTGAGTCCGGGAGCGAGAAAAGCGCTGGCTATTTTTGCAGAGGTGGTTGCCTGCCTGTTTGCAGCTGTCATTCTGGTATTCGGCGGCGTGCAGATTACCAGTCTGGCCATGGGGCAGATGACCTCTTCTCTTGGGGTTGCGATTGGTATTTTCTATATTGTACTTCCTTTGAGCGGTGTGCTGAATATTATTTACACCATTCTGAACATCATAGACATCTGCAACGGAACGATCAGCCTGGAGCCGGCCGATGAAGCTGCCCAGGCGGTCGAAGCAAAGAAATAAGGGGGTATCGTATATGGCAATCCAGTCCTTGATGATTATTTTGGTGGTACTTATTGTACTGCTTGCACTCGGAGTGCCGATTTCTTATGCGATCGGTATTTCCTCTCTTGCAGCAATCCTGCAGGTGGTTCCGCTTGATGTATCCGTATTAACCGGTGCGCAGAGAACCTTTGTCGGAATGAGCAAGTTCAGCCTGACAGCAATTCCGTTTTTTATTCTGGCCGGCAACCTGATGAATCAGGGCGGTATCGCAAAGCGGCTGGTTGATTTTGTATTGGCGATCCTCGGAAAGCTTCCTGGTTCGCTTATGGTAACAAACGTAGGCGCAAACGCACTGTTTGGCGCGATCTCCGGTTCTGCTTCCGCAGCAGCGGCAGCAGTAGGAAGCATGGTACGTGAAGGCGAAGAGCAGCAGGGATACGATCCGGCTGTCTGCGCAGCAACGAATGCAGCTTCGGCTCCGTCCGGTCTGCTGATTCCTCCGTCTAATGCACTGATTACCTACTCTCTGTCCTCCGGCGGTACTTCTGTAGCGGCGCTGTTTTTGGCCGGCTACGTTCCGGGAATTCTCTGGGCGCTGTGCTGTATTATCGTTGCAATCGTAATTGCAAAGAAGAAAGGCTATAAGGGCGTTCCGGGCAAATTTGACTGGGGCAATTTAGGAAGAGCAACCTTACGTGCCATTCCGTCCCTGTCCCTGATCATCGTGGTAATCGGCGGTATCGTATTGGGCGTATTTACCGCAACAGAAGGTTCTGCTATCGCAGTTGCCTACGCGCTGATCCTTGGTATCTGCTACCGTAATATTACCCTGAAATCCTTCTGGAATATTCTGGTAGACAGTGCGAAGATGAGCGGCATGATCGTATTCCTGATTGGTGTTTCCAACATCATGGGATGGGTTATGGCATTTACCCAGATTCCGCAGGCGATTTCTGCAGCGCTGCTGGGCCTGACCAACAACCCGATCATCATTCTGCTGATTATGAATGTCATCCTTCTGGTTGCCGGTACCTTTATGGATGTTACTCCGGCAATCCTGATTTTTACTCCTTTGTTCCTGCCGATCGTAAAAACCTTTGGTATGAACCCGATTCAGTTCGGTCTGATTCTGGTTTACAACCTGTGTATCGGCAATATCACCCCACCGGTTGGCAACACACTGTTCGTGGGCATCAAGATCGGCAATACCACGCTTGCAAAGGTTATGCCGTATATGATTATGTATTATGTTGCAATTCTGATTGGACTTCTGTTAGTTACTTATGTTCCGGCTGTCAGTCTGGCACTGCCGATGGCTGCCGGTATGGTTTAGGGACATGAGAACCGTACAGACTGGCAGACTGACAGAATAGCAGTGTAATAATTGAGTGACCTCCTCATGTGAAGTGCTTTTTATCACGCAGAGACAGACAGGTGAAGAATCCTCCCCACCTGTCTGTTTTTGTATGTTTCTGAAAAAAGGAACAGGAAAGGGCAGAAAATAGCCCTTAAATACAATCGATTGCGAGATAAAGCGGATTTGGGGAGAAAGACGAATGGGAATTGTGAAAAATAGCTAAATAAAATATGAAATTACTGGAGAAAATACAGGTTGAAAAAGGATGAAAAGTCTGGTATTCTGGAAACATATAAAAACAATCGATTGCAAAAACATAAGGAGGGAAACGAACATGATTTATGGACATATTGATGTGCCGGAAGCGGCAGGTGCTTATTCGGAAACGCTCTGCAGAGCGTTCCGGATTTTGAAGGAAACGGATGCGGCGGGGATGAAGCCGGGAAAATATACGCTGGATGGGGATAAGCTGATTCTTCAGGTGAATGAGACGGTTACCGGCCCGAAGGAGACGAGAAAGCCGGAGATTCACCGGAAATATATTGATGTTCAATATATGGTGCACGGGCATGAATATATCGGCTGCTACCCGGACCGGAAGGAGGCAGAGGTGCTGGAGGATCATCTGGATACCGATGATATTCTGTTTTATAAAGAAAATGATCAGGTGCAGGAGGTGATGCTGCCGATGACGGATGGCTGTTATGCCGTATTTTTTCCGGAGGATGTACACCGGCCATGCTGCCAGATGGGGGAAGCGGAGCAGATAAAAAAGGTGGTTTTAAAGGTGCGCGTGGATACGCTGTAGAGGAGAGAAAAAAGAACGCCCTGACTGTATGACAGCCGGGGCGTTCTGGACAAAAAAATAGAGCGGGTGATGGGAATCGAACCCACGTATCTAGCTTGGAAGGCTAGTGTTCTACC
>JBJELD010000032.1:0-18194 GCA_051878975.1 Candidatus Caccovicinus sp. | reverse complement strand
AATTACACAACTGGAGGGAGGTTAGGTGTGAGCTATGTCAAACGTAATTGTTAAAGATAACGAGAGCTTAGACAGCGCTTTACGCAGATTCAAAAGAAACTGTGCAAAGGCTGGCATTCAGCAGGAAATTCGTAAAAGAGAACATTATGAGAAGCCAAGCGTAAGACGTAAGAAAAAGTCTGAAGCTGCTAGAAAGCGTAAGTACAACTAATGCTTATGTTAATCCCTGATTCCGTAAGGAATCAGGGATTTTTTCGTGTTCCGGTGCATAAGCTGTAATAATGAATACGGTCGGAGGAAACATTTGAGACGGGGCATGGAAGAGAAAAAAGAGCAGATCGTCGCTGCCATGAAGCTTCCGAAGGATGTATTCCTCGGAGAACTGATCGTTTCCCTGATCGGCCGTCAGACGGTCTACATCGAGAATTACCGTTCGATTCTGTTTTATACCGATACCTGTCTGAAAATCCAGGGAAAATGCTGCAAATTGAAGATACAGGGCCGGCGCCTTGCGATTGAGTATTATACCTGCGATGAGATGAAGGTAAACGGAATCATCGAATCAGTTGAGCTGGAGACGTAAGGAGGGATGCGGATGCAGACGTGGATTTCCCGGTGGTGGAACGGTTTTGTTCTGGTAAAGCTGACGGGATACTCGCCGGAGCGCTTCTTAAATCTCTGCAGCACCAGGCAGCTTCCGGTCTGGGATCTGAAATACCGGGATGACGGGTATGAATTCTGTATGATGTTAAAGGACTTTCTTCTGGTCCGTCCGCTGGTCCGAAAGGCCCAGGTCCGCCTTCGGATAAAAAAACGGACCGGACTTCCTTTTTTTTTACGGAAAAACCGGAAACGGGCCGGATATGGGCTGGGGTTTATCCTTTTTTTTCTTCTTCTGTATGGAATGTCCCGGTTCGTGTGGGATATCCAGATCGAGGGCAATAAGCAGTACACCTATGAAACCATGACGGATTTTCTGAAAACTCAGGAGATCACCTGGGGCATGCCAAAAAACAGAGTGGACTGTGAGGCACTGGAGGCATCGCTGCGGGATTATTTCCCGGAAATCACCTGGGCAGCAGCCCGGGTTTCCGGCACCCGTCTTCTGATCTCCGTAAGAGAAAACGAGGTTCTGTCCCATATTCCGGAAAAAGACGAATCTCCCTGTGATCTGGTGGCGGCCCGCTCCGGCATCATATCGGAGATCGTGGTTCGACAGGGAAAGGCTCAGGTCCGGGCCGGCGATCCGGTAGAGGCCGGTCAGGTCCTGATCAGCGGTCAGGTTCCGATCTATAATGACAGCGGCGAGGTCAGCCATGTCCGCTATGTGCACGCAGACGGAGACGTGCAGGCATACACGGAGCATCCCTTTTCCGAAAGCTTTTCCCGTGTGCACCAGGTGGAAGCGGAAACCGGGAAAAAAAAGACCGGATTCTTTTTCAAGGCCGGCCCCTGGACGGCGGTGTTTCTCATGCCCTCCGCGGAGGAGGAGACCTGGATCTATCTTGGTGAGGAACGGCAGCTTCGGCTGTTTTCAAATTTCTTTCTCCCGGTTTATTATGGAAAAATTCAGGGCCGTCAGGTAGAAATTTACGATGCTTTTTATACAAAAGATGAAATAACCCAGGTTTCTGAGGGAATCTATCAGAACTTTGTAAAAAATTTAAGTGAAAAAGGGGTACAAATAATTGAAAATGATGTTAAAATACTAGAAGATGAATCTGTGTGCCATATGACGGGCACGATCCGGATGAAAGAATCGATCACGCAGATTCAGCAGATTACAGACCTGAAGGAGACGGAAAACAGACAATATGAGCGTAGTGGAGAACATGATTGATATTCCCATCGAACACGAAAGAAATGTATGCGGCCAGTTTGATGCCTATCTGAAGAAGATCGAGAAAACCCTTCACGTGACGATGGTAAACCGGGACGGGGCCTTAAAGATCATCGGACCGGAGCAGACGGTACAGCGGGCCAGGAGCGTATTTGGCAATCTGATCGAGCTGTCCAGGCGCGGAAATACGATTACCGAGCAGAATGTAGATTATGCCCTTTCCCTGGCGTTTACCGAAAGCGACCATCAGATTCTGGAGATTGACAAGGACATCATCTGCCGGACCGTTACCGGAAAGCCGGTGAAGCCGAAAACCATAGGCCAGAAGCAGTATGTGGATGCGATCCGCAAGAAGATGATCGTATTCGGAATCGGACCGGCCGGCACAGGCAAGACGTACCTTGCCATGGCTATGGCGATCCAGGCCTTCAAAAACGGTGAGGTGGGGCGGATCATCCTGACCCGTCCGGCGATTGAAGCAGGAGAGAAGCTGGGCTTTCTTCCGGGAGATCTGCAGAGCAAGATCGATCCGTATCTGCGGCCGCTTTATGACGCGCTGTATCAGATCATGGGGGCGGAAAGCTACCTGCACAATTCGGAGAAGGGACTGATCGAGGTGGCGCCGCTTGCCTACATGAGAGGGCGTACCCTGGACAATGCCTACATTATTCTGGATGAAGCGCAGAACACAACGCCGGCGCAGATGAAGATGTTTCTGACCCGTATCGGTTTTGGCTCCAAGGTGATCGTAACCGGCGACCAGACGCAGAAGGATCTTCCGTCCGGAGCCGCCAGCGGACTGGACACGGCGCTGAAGGTACTCCGGAAGATCGACGACATCGGATTCTGCTATCTGACCAGCAGTGACGTGGTGCGTCATCCTCTGGTACAGAAGATTGTACAGGCTTACGACGATTATGAGCAGAAGGGGAAGGCAGGAGATCGGAACCGTCACAAAACATACAAAAGAGAGGGTACGGTATGACCATCAACATTGATTATGAGGCAGAGAAAAAGCTGGAGCTGCCCTACGAGGAAATTATCCGGAACGTGGTGCTGGAGGCACTGGATTATGAGCAATGCCCCTACGAGGCTGAGGTAAATGTGGTTCTGACGGATAACGAAGAGATTCACAAGCTGAACCGGGAGTACCGGGACGTGGACCGGCCTACCGATGTGCTTTCCTTCCCGATGCTGGAGTATGAGGCTCCTTCGGATTTTTCTCATGTGGAGGAGGATTACGAGGACTGCTTTAATCCGGAAACGGGCGAGCTGATGCTGGGGGATATTATTCTTTCCGTGGACAAGATTGAGGAGCAGGCAGAAAGCTACGGGCATTCCCAGACCAGGGAGCTGGCCTTTCTGGTAGCTCACAGCATGCTCCATCTGTGTGGGTATGACCACATGGAGGACGGAGAACGGGGAGAAATGGAGCGGAAACAGAGAGAGATACTGGAACGTGGGGGATACAGACGATGAAAAAACGAATCTTTTTGGGGCTTCTGCTCTGCCTGGCGGCGGCCGGTGCGGCAGGCTGCTCCAAAAAATATGAAGAAGCGGCAGTGGCAGAGACGGCGGCGGAGACGGTCGAGGAAAGCACGGTCATCTCCATTGTTCAGGAAACCACTGCGGAAGAAACCACAGAAGCAAAGACGGAGCCGGCAGCCGGCCAAGTTCTGGATCTGTCGGACCGGACTCCCGCAGACGGGAAGGTGCGCAGCTATCTGACCGGTGAGTGGGTGGATGCAGAGATCGGAAACCGCAGACCGGTTGCGACCATGATGAGCAATGACAAGGGAGCTCTTCCGCAGTACGGAATCAACCGGGCCGGCGTGATCTATGAGGCCCCGGTGGAGGGAACCATGAACCGCTATATGTCCATTCTGGAGGACTACGATGATCTGGACCGGATCGGCTCCACCAGAAGCTGCCGGACGTATTACACCTACTTTGCCAGAGAGTTTGATGCGATCTACTCCCATTTCGGACAGAGCACCTTTGCCGTGCCATATCTGAAAAACGTAGACAACATCAACGGGATCGAGGGCATCGGAGACACCGCCTTCTACCGCTCCTCGGACAAGAGTGCGCCCCATAACGCCTACACCAGCGGCAGCCGGCTGAAAGCAGCTATCGAAAAGCTGGGCTACAGAACGGAATATGCCTCCGATTACCACGGCCATTATCAGTTTGCCGACGGCGAATATGTGCTGGGTGAGGCGGCTGAGGTCATGGCGGCAGACAAAGTGGTTCCCGGCTATTCCATGAACAAGCCCAGTTTTGTCTATGATGAGACGGACGGGCTTTACCACCGCTATCAGTACGGCGATGTGCACCGCGGAAACGAGGGTCCGATCACGGTGAAAAATCTGATCATTCAGTATTGCCAGATGGGACATTATGCTACCACCGAATATTTAAATATCAATGTACATACTTCCGGTGAGAACGGGTACTATTTTACCAACGGGCAGGGGATTCCGATTACCTGGGACAAGGATGGAGAATTCGGTGTCACCCACTACTACGGACCGGACGGAAAGGAAATTATTTTGAATCAGGGCAAGACCTGGATCTGTATTGTCAATGCCCTGGATGAAAATAAATTAGAAATTTATGGAGAATAACAAGAAAATTTACAGAAGCAGAAAAAAACCGGGGATGAAGGAGGCGGCGCCTGCCGCTTCCCGGGTCCGGGAAGGAGGAAAGGAAAAGCCGAAAACCAGCAGCAAGACCGCCAATTTTGTGGTGCAGGGAAGCATTCTGGCTGCTGCCGGAATTCTGGTCCGCATCATCGGCCTGTTTTACCGGATTCCGCTGATCGGAATCATCGGCGATGAAGGAAACGGATATTACACCTCCGCCTTCAGCATTTATTCCATTCTGCTGATCATCTCCTCCTACAGCCTGCCGACGGCCGTATCCAAGATGGTCTCCGCCAGGATCGCCAGAGGGCAGTACTGCAATTCGGTGCGGATCCTGAAAGCCTCCCTGGTCTACGCGGCCGGCGTGGGCGGCGCCGCAGCCGGCGTTCTGTGGTTCGGAGCCGATCTGTTTGCCGGCGCCATGAAGATGCCTTATTCGGCCTACGCGCTGCGCACCCTTGCGCCCACCGTCTGGGTGATGGCGTTCCTCGGCGTACTGCGCGGATATTTCCAGGGCATGGGAACCATGGTTCCCACGGCGATCTCCCAGATTCTGGAGCAGATCGTCAACGCGGCAGTCAGCATTGCCGCCGCCTGGTACCTGTTCCAGGAGGGCGTGAAGGCCAATCTGGTCCGGGGCGGAACGGAATATTCCTACGCATTCGGTGCGGCAGGCGGCACGATCGGCACCGGTGCCGGCGCACTGACTGCGTTTCTTTTCTGTGCCTTCCTGATGCTTTCCTATCGGAAGACCATGAAAAAGCAGTGCCGGAAGGACCGGGGCGGGGCAACGGAAGGATACGGCGAGCTGGCCGGCACCCTGACGCTGACCATTCTGCCCATCGTGTTGAGCAGTACGGTCTACAACATCAGCTCGGTGCTGGATAACTTTTTCTTCGGACAGGGAATGGCCCATCTGGGGCAGTCAGAGGTCATTGCCTCCCAATGGGGAATCTTCGGCAAATACCATACTCTTTTTATGATTCCGGTTGCCATAGCAAATGCGCTGTCCTCCTCGCTGATTCCGTCCCTTTCCCGGGCGGTTGCCAGCCGGGACCGCGGGCAGGTGCTGGACAAGGTAAGCACGGCGATCCGGTTTTCCATGCTGATTGCCATTCCGGCTACCGTAGGACTGACGGTTCTGGCCGGACCGGTCAACAACCTGCTGTTTCCAAGCAAGAGCGGCGATCTGCTGATTCAGATCACCATGGCCGGCGCTTCCGCAGTGGCATTTTATTCCCTTTCCACGGTAAGCAATGCGATCCTTCAGGGAATCAACCATATGAAGACTCCGCTGAAAAATGCAACCATTGCGCTGGTACTGCATGTGCTGATCCTGCTTTTCATGCTCTACGGACTGAAATGGGGCATTTATGCGGTGATCTTCTCCAATATCCTGTTTGCCCTGATCATGTGCCTGTTAAACGGCCTTTCCATCCGGAAGTATCTGGATTACCGGCAGGAATATAAAAAGACCTTTGTTTTGCCGTTCCTCAGCTCCCTGTTCATGGGCGCGGCTGCCTACGGCGTTTCCTTCCTGCTGGAGAAGCTTCTTCCGGCCGGAAGACTGTGGCTGGCTGTACAGGTGATGGCTGCCGTATTTGCGGCAATTGCGGTATACGGCGTCTTTTTGATCAAGCTCAAGGCCGTGGATGAGGTAGAGCTTTACGATATGCCGGCCGGCCGCCGGCTGGTGCGGATTGCCAGAAAATGCAGACTGCTGTAAAATATGTTTAAAACAGAAAAGAAAAGCAGATACTATACTTTGACAAGGAGGGAATCCATGAAAAAGTATCGTTACTGCTTTCTTTTGCTGTTTGGGGCTGTGGCCCTCTGCCTGGCGGCAGGGTTCTGGTATTCACAGCGCTTAAGCGGGGCCGAAAGACAGCCGGAGACGCAGACCGAAGAGCCGGTTTCGGTGCCGGAGGAAGAAACCAGCCAGATGTCAGAGGATCAGATCGTCATCAACCAGGACCAGATCCGGCCGCTTTCCGAAGAACCGCTGCGGTTTCTTCTGGTATCGGAGGACGGCTTTCTTCTGGTATTCGGAAGCAGCCGCTCGGAGATCTGTCTGTACACCCATATTCCGATTTCCGATTTTCCGGAGGAAGAACGGGAAAAGCTCCGGCACGGAATCTGGTTTTCAAAAATGGAAGAAATCTACAGCTATCTGGAATCTTATACCAGCTGAGGCGGAGGCACGTCTTTTATTTTAGCCTTGCAGGAATGCATGAAAACCGATAGAATAGTACACAGAGTATAAAGTAAGGATGGAATACAGCACATGAAAAAACGAATTGCGGTGATCGGCGGCGGCGCAGCCGGCCTGACAGCCGGAATCTGGGCGGCCAGATCCGGGGCCTCCGTCATGATCCTGGAACATATGGAGCGTGTAGGAAAGAAGATTCTTTCCACGGGAAACGGAAGATGCAATCTGACCAACTCCCGGATGGACGAGACCTGCTATCGGAGCGGCGACGCCGCCTTTCCGATGAAGGTGATTGAAGCGTTTGGATGGAAGGAGACACTGAAGTGGTTCACTTCCATGGGAGTTCTCTGCAAGAAACGGATGGAAACCTATTATTATCCCGTGTCCGACCAGGCCAGCGCCGTGCTGGATGCCCTTCGGCTGGAATGCGGGCGGCTTGGCGTGGAGATCGTGACCGGCTGCCAGATCACCGGAATCCGGTGCGAGGGAAAGAAGGGGCAGCCCTCTTTTCAGATTTCCGCCCGGATTCCCGAAAAAGAAGGTGACGGAGGGAAGGAGACGAGAACGGAGGCCAGAAGCGTTGTATTTGACGCAGTGATCCTGGCCTGCGGCTCCAAGGCGGCTCCTTCCACCGGCTCCGACGGAAGCGGCTACCAGATTGCGGCGGCTCTGGGCCATCGGGTCATCAAGCCGCTGCCGGCTCTGGTGCAGCTTCGCTGCCAGGGAAATCATTATAAGCAGCTGGCCGGCATCCGGACCGATGTGCGGCTCCGGCTGACGGCAAACGGAGAAACGCTCTGGACCGAGGAGGGAGAGCTTCAGATCACCGATTACGGCATTTCCGGCATCCCGGTCTTCCAGCTGAGCCGGTTTGCGGCGCGGGCGCTGGATGAGCGAAAAAAAGTGCAGGTTTGGATCGATTTTCTGCCGTTCATGGACATGGAAGAAAGCAGCCTGTTTTTAAAGCAGCGCTTTGCGGAATTCGGAGACCGGAACGGAGAGGATTTCCTGACCGGCGTCCTGAACAAGAAGCTGGCACTGGTGCTGTTAAAGCAGGCGCAGATTCCGCTGGACAAACCGGTCCGGAATACGTCCAGACGGCAGAGAGAGCAGCTTTTGCACAGCATGAAGGAATATGAAGCTTTGGTCAGCTCCGTCAATCCCTTTGCCAACGCCCAGGTCTGCTGCGGCGGCGTGGATGTGCGGGAAGTCAATCCCCATACCATGGAATCCAGACTGCTTCCGGGACTTTATTTTGCCGGCGAGATTCTGGATGTGGACGGAATCTGCGGCGGCTACAATCTGCAGTGGGCCTGGTCCTCCGGAAAAGCAGCAGGAAGCCGGGCGGCACAGCGGACAGAGGGAAAGGCGGTTCCGAACGGATTTCTGGCCGAGTGGAAGGAGAAAACGAAACGATGATACGAATTACCCAGGTGAAATTACCGATTACCCATACATATGAGGATCTGCGGATTCGGACCGCAAAGCTCCTTCGGATTCCGGACAGTCAGCTAAAAAAGCTGGTCATTGTCAAGCAGTCCGTAGATGCCAGAAAGCGGGAGGAGCTTTCCTACAGCTACGTGCTGGACGTGGAGACAGAGCGGGAGGAGGCGGTTGTCCGCCGTTCCAAAAATCCCAATGTTTCCATCAGCCGGGAAACGCCTTATGAATTTCCACAGCCCGGCGCAGAGTCCCTTTCGGCTCCGCCGGTGATCGTCGGAAGCGGACCGGCCGGTCTGTTCTGTGCGCTGATGCTGGCCCGTCACGGCTACCGTCCGGTGCTTCTGGAGCGGGGCGGCCCGGTGGAGGAGCGGACCGAAAAAGTGAAGGAATTCTGGAAAAGCGGAAAGCTGGACCAAAACTGCAACGTCCAGTTTGGAGAAGGCGGCGCCGGGACCTTTTCAGACGGAAAGCTGAATACCCTGGTAAAGGATCCGGCCGGAAGGAACCGGCTGGTTTTAAAGCTGTTTGCCGAATTTGGCGCCGATCCGTCCATCTGCTATCTGAATAAACCGCATATCGGCACCGACGTGCTGAGCGGCATTGTGGCCGCTATGCGGGAGGAGATCATCCGCCTGGGCGGTCAGGTGCGATTTCACAGCCAGGTGACCGATGTACTGCTGGAGCAGGGGCGTGTAACCGGCGTTGTGATCAACGAAAAGGAGCACCTGCCGGCGCAGGCTCTGGTGCTGGCCATCGGCCACAGCGCCCGGGACACCTTTGAAATGCTGGAACGCCGTCAGGTTCCTATGGAGGCGAAGGCCTTTGCCGTGGGACTGCGGATCCAGCATCCTCAGGAGATGATCGATGCTTCCCAGTACGGAAACGAGGCAGCCGCAGTTCTGGGGCCTGCCAGCTACAAGCTGACCCACACCAGTGCAAACGGAAGGGGCGTTTACTCCTTCTGCATGTGTCCCGGCGGCTTCGTGGTAAACGCTTCCTCCGAGGAGGGGCGTCTCGCGGTAAACGGCATGAGCTACCACGCCAGAGACGGGAAAAATGCCAACAGTGCTCTGATCGTAACCGTGACGCCGGAGGATTTCGGCCAGGAAGGTCCGCTGTCCGGCATTGCATTTCAGCGAAAGCTGGAAGAAGCGGCATATCGGGCCGGACGCGGAAAGATCCCGGTTCAGCTTTACGGAGATTTCAAGGAAAAGCAGCCGACCTCCTGCTTCGGAGAAGTCGTGCCGCAGTTTGAGGGCGAAACGGAATTTGCCGACCTCCATACCGTTCTTCCGGAAGCACTGTCCGAATCTCTCATTGAGGGAGTAGAACGGTTCGGAAGCATCATCCGGGGCTTTGACCGGGAAGACGCCATTCTGGCCGGTGTAGAAAGCCGCACCTCCTCCCCGGTCCGGATCCGGCGGGATTCCCATTTCGAGAGCTGCATAAACGGCCTGTTCCCCTGCGGGGAGGGCGCCGGCTACGCAGGCGGCATCACATCCGCTGCCATGGACGGAGTCAAGGTTGCGGAAGAGATCGCAAGGAGATACCGGCCGTTCTGATACCGGAGCCGCGGCCGTTCAAGCTGCAGAAGAGCAAACATATAAAAAATGGAAGGAAAGGATATCGTTATGTTTTCTACTACAGAACGTTTTTTACGCTATATTACTTATGATACACAATCTGCGGATGAGCAGCCGCAGATTCCAAGTACCAGGAAGCAGTTTGTGCTGGCCAATGTCCTGGCGGAGGAGCTGAAGGCCATCGGCGCGGAGGAGGTCCAGGTGGACAGCCAGTGCTACGTGACGGCCACCATATCGGCAAACACCGACCGGACAGTACCGGTTCTGGGACTGGTTGCCCATATGGATACTGCGCCGGCCTATTCCGGCTGCGGCGTAAAAGCACAGATTGTGAAGCATTATGACGGCGGCGTGATTTTGCTGAATCCGGAGCTCGGCCTGGTACTGGATCCGGCAGAATTCCCGGATCTGACAGATTATATCGGCAAGGATCTGATCACCACGGACGGAACCACCCTTCTGGGCGCGGATGACAAGGCCGGTGTGGCAGAGATCATGGCAGCTGCGGAGTATTTCCTGACGCATCCGGAGGTAAAGCACGGAAAGATCCGCATCTGCTTTACACCGGACGAGGAGGTGGGCTGCGGCGCAGACGGCTTTGATGTAGAGGCCTTTGGTGCAGATGTGGCCTACACCGTAGACGGCGGCGCTCTGGGCGAGCTGGAGTATGAGAATTTCAATGCCGCCGGCGCCAAGGTTCACGTACACGGCCGCAGCATTCATCCCGGCTCCGCCAAGGGCAAGATGATCAACGCCATGCTGATTGCCATGGAATTCCAGTCCATGCTTCCGGTATTTGAAAATCCAATGTACACAGAAGGCTACGAGGGCTTTTATCATCTGGATCAGATGCACGGCGATGTGGAGAAGGCCATGCTGGAATACATCATCCGCGATCACGATAAAGAGAAATTTTCTCAAAAGAAGCATCAGTTCATCCGCACCGCCGATTTCCTGAACCTGAAATACGGGCCCGGAACCGTCGAAGTTGAGATGAAAGACAGTTAC
The DNA here is from genome assembly GCA_051878975.1 of Candidatus Caccovicinus sp. Taxonomy (GTDB): domain Bacteria; phylum Bacillota; class Clostridia; order Lachnospirales; family Lachnospiraceae; genus Caccovicinus. The sequence continues at coordinate 7,466 of JBJELD010000032.1, read as the reverse complement.
TATAATATGAAAGAAAAAATTGAGCCGCATATGTATCTCATCGATCTGGCCAGGGATGCCATGAAAGAACTGGAGATCGAGCCGAAAGTCTGCCCGATCCGCGGCGGCACCGACGGCGCCCGCCTTTCCTACATGGGCCTGCCCTGCCCGAACCTGTGCACCGGCGGTCATAACTTCCACGGCAAATATGAGTTTATCTGCATCCAGTCCATGGAGAAGGTTACGGAGCTTTTGATCTCCATTGTGAAGAAATTTGAGCAAATGTGACAAAAAACCTTGCTTTTTTTGCTTTCCTCTAGCTTTATTGCTTTGCTTATGTTAAGATAGTGGGTGATAAAGCGTATGAAAAAGTAAAAGGGTGAGAAGTATTATGAATGAAAACACAGATGTTGACAAAGTCTACGTTAAAACCTTCGGCGGTTTTGATCTGTATTACAGAGGGAGGATGATCTATTTTTCAAGCAGCAAGGCGAAAGAGCTGCTGGCGGTCCTTGTCGATCAGGGAGGAAAAGGCGTCAGTCTTACCCAGCTTGCGCATATTCTGTTTGAGGGCAGCAAGGATGATGCAGCTGCCAAACAGGCGGTTCATACGACCTGGCACCGGCTGAAACAGATGCTGAAAGAAAACGGCATCGAGCATATCGTGCTGAAAGGACGGGGTATCTACGCGATCAACCAGGAAGCCATTACCTGCGACTGTTATGAGATGCTGAACCAGGTAAATGGCGCATCCAATTACTTTGCCGGAGAATATATGCCGGAATATTCCTGGGCAGAAGTCACGTTGTCTTACCTTCTCCGTTATTATGAAGAGCGGAAAACCACGAACAGCAGTACAGAACCGAAGAAGCAGTAAAATTGTACTTTTGCACAAAATTCTCCGAAACAGTAAAGTTTATATAGGCAAAAAAGAAAGAAAGCGGTCTGATTCAGGCCGCTTTCTTTCTTTTGCCCAAATTCGGTCGACAAAATTCCCTAAACTTATTCATTATTACAGAAATTTCTAATTCAGGAAAATCATGGTAAAACTGTAACGGTTTTGAAAGGATTTCCGTAGTATACCTTTACACAGAGGAAATGATTTTGATAAAATGTTTTATTTATAAAAAAAATAGGGGTTGTAACGTTAATGGAGAACGATTCAGATAAACAAATATATATTCGCACTTTCGGTGGGTTTGACGTCTTTGTTGACGGAAAACTTGTGTATTTTTCCAGCAGCAAGGCGAAAGAGCTGCTGGCAATTTTGGTAGAAAAATGGGGAAGCAGCGTTTCTCTGGCGCAGATGACGTACCTTCTCTATGAACATGTGCCGGAGCAGACTGCAAAAAACAGTCTGCGTGTCGTCTATTTCCGACTGAAGAAATGCCTGGAAGAATACGGCATTGAACACATTCTGATTAAAAAAAGGGGAAGCTTTGCAGTCGATACCGATCAGTTTGTCTGTGACCTGTATGAATTTGTCCGGGAAAATCCGGAATTCCGCACAAGCTTTGCAGGCAGTTACATGCCGGAATATCCCTGGTCGAAGGAAATGCTGCCGTATCTGAAAAATCTGTATCAAAAATATAATGGAGAGACACTGTAAATGACAGGAATTATCGATATTCATGCCCATATTCTCCCCGGAATTGACGACGGGGCAAGAAACTGGGATGAAAGCAGAAATATGCTGGAGCTGGCCTATGAGCAGGGAATCCGACATATCATTGCGACTCCCCATTACTCCAGAAGAGGGCTTCCTTCCGGCATCGCAGAATTGGCTGTGCAGCTGCAGAAAGAAGCGCAGGAGATCGATCCGGATTTTCGGATCAGCCTTGGCCAGGAAACCTATTATCACGACGGACTTGTGGAGAATCTGAAGAAGGGTCAGGGCCTGACTTTGGCAGGAAGCCGGTACGTACTGGTGGAATTTGACCCGCAGATACCATATGAACAGCTGCTCCGCGGTGTACGGCAGCTGACACTTGCCAGGTACATTCCGGTCCTTGCACATATAGAACGATACCGGTGTCTGCGTACCGAAATGCATCTGGAGGAACTGACGAAATACGGCAGCCGGATGCAGATGAATTTCAGCAGTCTTGACAGTCAGGGACTGCTTGACCGGGAGGCTGCGTGGTGCAGAAAACAGGTGCAGGACGGCCGAATCCAGTTTCTGGGAACCGATATGCACCGTATGGATTACCGGAAGCCGGAAATTCAATCCTCCGTCCGATGGCTGAAAACGCACGTGCCGAGAGGCGACGCAGCAGCAATTCTCTGGAAAAATACGAGAATGATTCTGGAAAAAGCCTGAGAGAACCGAAAGAAAATGAAATAGGAGAACGAAACGCATTATGGAAAAGCAATTTGACGATGACGAAATTGAGATCGACCTGCTGGAAGTGCTGCTGGAATTCAAACGGAAATTCTGGGCCATTCTGGCGGCAATCCTTCTATTCGGCGGCGCCGCCGGCGCATTCAGTAAGCTGGCGCTGACCCCACAATACACCTCCACTTCCATGGTATACATTCTTTCCAAGGAAACTACCTTAACCTCCCTGGCGGACCTGCAGATCGGCAGCCAGCTGACAAAGGATTATAAGATCATTGTAACCAGCCGCCGGGTATTGAATCAGGTGATTCAGGAAATGGGGCTGAATTTAAGCTACAAGGAATTTCTGCAGAAGGTATCTATCGACAATCCGCAGGATACCCGAATCCTTTCCATTTCGGTGACGGATCCGGATCCGAATCTGGCAAAGCAGATTGCCGACCAGATTGCGGAAACCTCCTCCGAATACATCGGCGACATCATGGAAATGGTTCCGCCGAAGCTGATTGAGGAAGGCGAAGTGCCGCTGCAGAAATCCAGTCCGAACAATATGAAGAATGCGCTTCTTGGCGGAGCCTTGGGAGCCGTGCTGGCCTGCGGCATTATTTTCCTGCAGGTAATCATGAATGATACCATCCGCACAGAAGAGGATGTACAGAAATATCTGGGCCTGAGTGTGCTGGCATCTGTTCCGATCCGTGAAGGGGAAACGGAAGAAAATAAAGAACTCCTCCTTTCCCGAAGCCGAAAAAAGGGCGCGAAAAAAGAGAACGCTTCGAAGAACACAAAACGCGCGAAAAAGAAGAAAGGAGGACGGAGCTGATGAGACAATCCGTTGTACTGTGCCGGGACATGAAGGATGATTATTACTATAAAGAAGCCATCAAAACCCTGCGGACGAACATCCAGTTCTGCGGAAACGGAATCCGCACGATCATGGTCACAAGCTCCGTCCCGGACGAGGGAAAAAGCGATATTTCCTTTGCTCTTGCCCATTCTCTGGCACAGATTGGAAAGAAAGTTCTGCTGATCGACGCCGACATCCGAAAGTCTGTACTGGTTTCCCGCTATCAGCTGAAGGAGGAGGTCAATGGCCTGTCTCAGTTTTTAAGCGGTCAGAACGCTCTGGAGGACGTCATTTACGACAGCAGCGTGGCGAATCTGAGCATGATTTTTGCCGGTCCGTTTTCTCCTAATCCAGCAGAACTTCTGGAAGAAAAACTGTTCTCAAACATGCTGACCGAAGTCCGGCAGGAATTTGACTATATAGTCATCGATACTCCGCCGATGGCGGAGCTGATCGACGGAGCCATTGTGGCCCGTTACTGTGATGGAGCGGTAATGGTCATCGAAAGCGGCAGCATCAGTTATCGTCTGGAGCAGAAAGTAAAAACGCAGCTTGAAAAAACGGGCTGCCGTATTCTGGGAGCCGTGCTGAACAAGGTGGACACCAGACAGAATGGCTTGTACAGCCGGTATTACGGCCGCTATGGCAGATATACCAAATACGGCAGATATGGAAAATACGGAAAAGGCCCGTCCTCCGGACCGGACGAGAAAGCGAAAACAGAAGCATGAACTGGTTAAGAGAACATAAACAGATCGTAAACCGTGTGATTGCCGGTATTCTTGTGGCAGGCACAGCCCTGTTTGCAGGGACAGGTGTAAGCCTTTACCGGCAGCGAAAAGCCATTGAGGCCGACATTGCCGCCAGACAGGCAGCTGAAAGTACGGCGGAGCCGATGAGCGCAGAGAACGCGGCTGCAGATAAGATTACCACAGAAAACACTGCCGATGCGCATCAGATTACCCTTGCCATGGGAGACGAGGTTACATGGCAGGGAAAAACCTATAAGAAAAACACTTATGTAAAGGCCATCCTCTGCATGGGGGTGGATCGGAGCGGCAGTCTTCAGGAGAAGACCACCACCGGCTTCGGCGGGCAGGCCGACGGCATCTTTCTGATTGCACAGGATACCGCGCGAAATGCACTGAAGGTTCTCATGATTCCGCGGGACACCATGACACGCATTACTCTGACGGACTTAAGCGGAAACGTTCTGGGAAAAGACATCCAGCATCTGACCCTGGCCTACGCCTACGGCGACGGGCGGGAGAAGAGCTGTACCTATATAACAGAAGCCGTATCCGAGTTTCTCGGAGGACTTGCCATCGACTGGTATCTGGCAGCCGACACCGATGTGATTTCTGTGTTAAACGATGAGATCGGAGGGGTAACCGTAACGGTAAATGCAGAAGGGCTGGAAACACGGGACCCGGCGCTGATAAAGGGCGCTACCGTCACTCTTCAGGGAAAACAGGCGGAAATCTTTGTGCGGTACCGGGACATTACGGTGGACCATTCCGCTCTCTACCGGATGGACCGGCAGGAACAGTATCTGGAAGGCTTCTTTCAGAAGCTGCAGCAGAATGCAAGCCGGGACAGCAATGTGATTCCCCGGCTGTTTGAAAAGATTCAGGACAATATGGTCACCAATATGTCCAAGGACCAGTATTTAAAGGTGGCCCTGGATGCAGTCAGCGGAGAGCCGCTGTCAGGAGAACACATTTACACAGTTCCCGGACAGGGCGTGACAACCGAATTTTACGATGAATTTTACGCTGATCCGGAGGAATTGATCCCGGTCATACTCGACATGTTTTACCGGGAAGCATGAGTTCTCAATAACCGGTCCTTCACGGCCGTTTATTGAATAAAGCAGCCGTTCAAAACGGCTGCAAAAAATAAAAAGGAGGGTAAGCCAATGAAAAAGAAAAGCTTGGCAATTCTGATGCTGGCAGCGGCACTGGCGGTGCAGCCGGTCTGCGCAATCGCAAGCCCGTCTATCAGCAGCGGCGGAAGCTCCAGCAGTTCCAGCGACAGAGACAGTGACGGTGACGGAGGTTCTGTCAGCACGCCAACCAGCACGTCCACTACGGTAACCGTGTCTTCTACCGGCGTTAAGACGACGGGTGCTGCTACCAGTACCAGCACAAATGGTACCGTGGTAAGCGTTGTCGTAGAGACGACGACCACCACCGGCCAGCAGGTTACTCCAAACAGCAAGGGTCAGGCAGTTGTAGGCGATACGGCTGTCAGCTTTGCAAACGGCGACGCTGCAACTGCAGGTCTTCCTGAGGGTGTCGTAGCCACCATTGAGCAGATCAACTCAGGTCAGCCGTTAGCCGAGATCATCAAGACTACGGATATGACCGGCTACTGTGCATTAACCGGCACCAACGCCATTATCACCAATGATGCGGCTACCGGCGCTGTGAAGGTCGGCAATGTGGAAGTCAGCCTGTATGTTCCAAACCTGGTAGAAGGTCTGAACAACGTATCCGTTCTGTTTTACAACAATGCAAACGGCTTATGGGAGCTGCTTCCGGTCATCAAAGTGGATCCGGTAACCAAGACTGTTGTTGTCAACATCAGCGGATCCGGTACGTTATCGGTTGTTTACCAGCCGTAATCCGGCAGATGCACACAGGGACCACACAGAAACGCGTATTTCATGCGGTCCCTGTCTTTGCAGCAGCTGTCAGAGGGGAAGTTACGTTAGTTTATTGGACTTATGAGAAAATTATGAGGAAGAAAGCAAAACATGTATAGAAAAAGTACGCAGAGCTGGGTAAAGCATCTTGATTTTATGATTTGGGATATTGTCTGCCTGCAGATTTCCTTTGTGCTGGCCTTTATGATCCGCCAGGGTTGGAAAAATCCGTATGCAGAACGTGTTTACCTTCAGATTGCAGTCGTCATGACTCTGATCGGACTGCTGGTGGGGATTTTTTTTGAGTCATTTAAAAATGTGCTGAAGCGAGGATACTACAAAGAGTTTTCCATGACGATCAAGCACGTATGCCTGGTAGAGCTGCTCTCTGCGTTTTACATGTTTTCGGTACAAAGCTCACAGGCATATTCCAGAATCGTGTTCTATCTGGGTGCATTTTTTTATCTGGTATTCAGCTATCTGGTGCGCTGCTGCTGGAAAGGCTATTTAAGAGAACAGATGAGTCAGAGAGGGAAGCGTTCCCTTCTGATCGTCACGTCAGAAAGCATCGTGAACCAGGTGGTCTCAAATATAAAAGATCATAACTACGAAATGTTTCGTCTTGCCGGAATCGCGGTTCTGGGCTGCGATATGACCGGCAGGACGATTGAAGGAATAGATGTGGTGGCAAATCAGGATACGGTAACGGATTTTGTCTGCCGCCAGTGGGTGGATGAGGTATTTATCAATCTCCCGGACAACATTCCCTATCCGACGGACCTGATCGATCAGTTCACGGAGATGGGTGTCATTGTACATATGAAACTGGTTAAGTCTTCGAACCTTTTGGGGAAAAGACAGGTGGTGGAGCGGCTTGGCAATTACACCGTACTGACCACCAGCATCAATCTGGCTTCCACCGGGCAGCTGTTTTTAAAACGCGCTCTGGATATTGTGGGCGGACTGGTGGGCTGTCTGATCACCTTGATTCTGGTTGTCATCATTGGGCCGATGATCTACATCCAGTCGCCCGGACCGATCTTTTTCTCTCAGGTCCGGGTAGGAAAAAATGGAAAAAAGTTTAAAATGTATAAATTCCGCAGCATGTACTTGGATGCGGAGGAACGGAAGAAGGAGCTGATGGAGCAGAACCGGGTGAAGGACGGCATGATGTTCAAGCTGGACTGGGATCCGCGGATCATCGGCAGTAAGCAGCTTCCGGATGGACGGACGAAGAAGGGGATCGGAAACTTTATCCGGGACCTGAGTCTGGATGAATTCCCCCAGTTCTTTAACGTCCTGAAAGGCGATATGAGCCTGGTAGGAACCCGTCCGCCGACACTGGACGAGTGGGAAAAGTATGAGCTGCATCACCGCGCAAGGCTTGCAACGAAGCCCGGCATCACCGGCATGTGGCAGATCAGCGGCCGGAGCAATATCACCGATTTCGAGGATGTGGTCAAGCTGGACTTAAAGTACATCAGCGAGTGGAGCATGGAGCTGGATTTAAAGATCCTGTTTAAGACTGTCGCCGTGGTACTGGCGGGAGACGGGGCGATGTAAATCGCCCCGGAACGGGAGAGTGGTTGCTGAATTAACCAATGTCTACCCTAAAGTGTGTCCTGAATGCGGAAGTTTACTGACTGCTGTAAACG
>JBJELD010000031.1:6992-18318 GCA_051878975.1 Candidatus Caccovicinus sp. | reverse complement strand
AATCCCCCGCCCGTTATCTTCGATCTCTACTTCAATGAAATCGCCTACATCCTTAATCCGGATATTGATAATGCCCTTTTTCTTATCCAGATATTTTACCGAGTTTCCGATGATGTTATTGACCACCCGCTTCATCTGTTCCGCATCAGCGATCACCACTACATCTTCATCTACATAATTAAAATACCCCAGCTCGATCCCCTTGGCTTCCATATCCAATCCGACCTCTTCCACGCAGTCCCTGAAATACTGGGCTACATTGATTTTGGAAAAGGTATAAGGAATCTTGTTGGTATCGATCTTGGAATAGAAGGTCAGCTCATCAATCAGACGATCCATGTCATTGGCCTTGTTGTAAATCGTGCGGATATACTTGTCCAGACGTTCCGGAGACGAAGCAACCCCATCCATGATTCCCTCGGCATAGCCCTTGATCGCCGTGATCGGCGTCTTCAGGTCATGGGCAATGTTGCTGATCAGCTCCTTGCTCTCCTTGTCGTACTGTACCTTCTCCTCTCCGGACTCTTTAAGACGAATCCGCATCTCCTCAAAATCCTGGCACAGCTGGCTGATCTCATCCTCGGCATCCACCTCCAGGGTAAAGTCCAGATTCCCGTCCCGGATCTGCTTTGTCGCCTCCTGAAGCCGGTTCAGCGGTTTTAAAATAGAGCGGTAGATCCACATGGTAAGAATGAATCCGGCTACCACCAGAATCGAAATGCCGACCACGAACATCTCAATAAACATATATTTGACTTCCGGTACCAGATAATCCACTCTCGATACAATGAAAACCGTTCCTTCACTTTGATCCGGAAATTGAAAATCGATCTGCTTCAGCAGATGCTGGCTGTCTCCGTCCAGATAAATTCCGCCCTCCATGTCATTGTGGAACATCGCATATTCCGGAAGGCGTTCATGCAGCTCCGCCTCGTCATTCTGACTGTTTTCCCCGACATAGATCAAATCATTATTTTTCCTTACAATCAGATATGCGTAATGCTTCTGAAGCTCCTGATTCAGCAGCTCCAGATACTGCGCGTCCTCAAATTTTTCCGGGCTGATTTTCAGACTCTTACTGATATCCTCCTGTGCATTCTGTGTCAGACGATTAAAAATCTGCATGGAATTCCCCGAGAGAAGTTCAATCTTCTCACTCAGATTATATGCCTTGCGAAAGGACTGTGCCTGATAGCTGGACAAACCTACGATGGTAATTCCGATCAGACTTACCGGAACGATTGTGATAATGAGAAAAGCCATTGCCAGACGGGTCCTCAGCTTCAACCTTAATGCCCCCTGTTCTTTCGAATTTGCAAGCCTTATCCTATGCTTTTGTGGACATTATACCATAAATCTGTCTTCCCATTTCTAAAAGAATTCTAAACTTTCCTGTCTTTTCCGGTTCCGACCTCTATACCCGGCGTTCTGTCTCGAAAATGATGGATGTTTCTGCCGTATCGATCCTGCACATGGCTCCCATGGGAATGGTAATCATCGTTTCACCGTGACCGGACTGAAGATTATACATCACCGGAATGCGGTACGGCTTCAGAATATCCTGAAAGCAGGCAGCCGCATCGTACTCCGGAGCCGCTTCATTCCGGCAGCGGGTAAACTGCCCAAGCAGCACCCCGCAGCAGTCCCGGAATTTTCCGGCATTTCGCAAATGAAACGCCATCCGCTCCAGACGCCCGGCGCTCTCTCCCACCTCTTCAATAAATAAAATCTTCCCTTTTGTATCCACCTCGTAAGGCGTACCGACCGACGCGCTTAAAAGAGCCAGATTTCCACCGGTGATCCGTCCTGCTGCCGTTCCTTTCTTCATGACCTGCACCGGAATTCCGGCCGGATTCCGGAATACATAACGCTCTTCTGCACCCAGTGCCTCAAAAAAGGCCTTCCGGGTGTCCTCATCAAAGTGTTCCGTCATATTGGAAGCCACCATCGGTCCGTGAAAGGTCACAAGCCCGCAGCTCTGGGTAAAGGCCAGGTGAAAGGTCGTCACATCACTGTAGCCCACAAAAATCTTGGGATTTCTTCGAACCAGATCCAGATCCACATATTCAAAAGCCCGGCTTCCTCCATTTCCGCCGCGGATACAGAAAATTGCATCCACCTCCGAATCTGCAAACATCTGATTGATCCACCGGCCTCTCACCGCTCCATCCCCCGCCATATAGCCGCCCAAAACGCAGCTGACATTCTCCGCCATCTTGACGGCAAACCCCATCTGCTCCAGTACGGCTCTGCACGCGTTTGCCTGCTCCGGCGACACCGGAGAGCAGGGGGCAATCACACCGATAGTGGCACCTTCTTTTAATTGATCCGGATATCTCATCCTTCCTCCATTCTCTGATAGATCCGGGTGTAAACCTGAACACCCCAGGCTTTTCCGTCACGCACCAGAACATGCATCCGGCCGGTAACGGCTCCGCTTTCGTCCGTCAGCTGGAACCAGGTCTCCCCGCAGAACACCGGAACACACCGCACACCGTCCTTCTCTGCCATCAGCCTTCCGTTCTCCATAAATACCTTCAGAACTACCGGGACACCTTCATGGCAGATATAGCTTCCCAGCAGCATCTCCGGCTCCGAGAAATCTCTCCCTGCAGCATGCAGCCAGTAATGCTTCTTCTCCAGCGGTTCTCCAAGGATCCAGTTGTAAAGAGCCCACATCAGATCCTCCACATCGCAGTCCCCTTCATTGCAGAGCACCGCGAAACCATAATTCTCCCCCTTCAGAAGCGCTCCCTCCGAAGAAACTCCGTGAAGTCCGCCGGAATGCTCACAGAACACATGACCGTCCTCCGTTCTCTTATTCAGCCCCAGACAATAAACCTGCTTCTCCTGCTCTGGAAATCCGGCGCCGATCATCCGCTCTACCGCCTTCTCCGGCAGCGCCTGCTTTCCGTCGATCCGTCCTCCGTTGGACAGACACTGATAATAGCGTGCCATATCCCGCGCCGTGGACTTGACGCAGGCACAGGCCCGAAACGGCGGCAAAATCGACCACTGCTCATCCGCGATCAGTTCCCCGTTCTCCGACTCAAACAGCGCCGTGATATTTCCGTCGGCAGCAATGGACCTCGCCCGGCTTCCGTCTACGTCCAATGTGGTCCTGGTCATTCCGACCGGTCCGAACACCCGCTCATCCAGGAAATCCTCCAGGCTCATCCCGGCTGCTGCGTCCACCACATAGCAGAGCACCGCATAGCCTTCATTGGAATAGCTCATATATTCCCCGGAACCGCCCAGCGTCGGATAAGGGCAGTTTCCTATATAATCCAGGATCTGCTCAATGGTATCCATGGAATTCGGCGCCGACTCTTTCATTTTCCTGGCCCACTCATTCTCCCTCCCCGGCGTGTTGACGGCAATGGACCATTCCAGAGGTTCCATGGGCGGGATTCCCGTTGTGTGCATGGCCAGATGCCGTACAGTCACGCTGTCCTTCGGGTTTCCCGGTACCCGGAACGCCGGAACATATTTCGAAACCGGATCATCCAGCGACATCTTTCCTTCTGCCTCCAGAATGGCGCAGCACAGCGCCGCCATGGACTTTCCCATGGATGCAATGCCGAAGATCGTCTCCCCGTCCGGTGCCATGCTTCGGTTCATATCCCGCCAGCCGTAGCCTCGCTCAAAAGCAAAGCCCTCCGGGCCGCGGACTGCCACTGCAACGCCGGACAGTTTTTTTTCCGCTACCCGTTTTTTCAAAAATTCATCTATTTCTTTTTCATTTAACTGTTTCAATGTATTCCCCTCCATAATCTTTTATCCATTTTTTGTACAGAAGCAAACGCGCCGCAAAATCAACCAGATTCTGCGGCGCGTCCTCTGCCAGGCGCATAAAGGTTTACTGTACGTTCCGGAAATTGCCGTCACTGTCCGTCACGACATCGTTCAGATAGAATCCGCCGGTAGGCGTATGCTTGATTCCCTGGATTTCCGATCTCCAGCAGCGGTAGCTGGTACTGTCTGCCAGCGGCAGCAGCGTACAGTAATCCATGATCTTCTTCTGAAGCTCGGTAATGGCTTCTGTTCTCTCTTCAAAATCAATGATCTTTCTCGCTGCTGCAACCAGCTCAGCCTGACCATCCGGATCCGGATTGGTGCATTCCGGATTTCTCTGGCAGAACATATCCATTAACAGGAACGGCTCCGACCAGCCAAGACCCAGATAAGCCATCTGGAAGTTTCCGTCATTCACATCCTGATTAACATAAGACCAGTCCTGTGTCGTGATCTGCATATCGATTCCAAGCTCTTTCAGGTCAATCTGAATCGACTGTGCAATAGCCTTCGGATTCTCATCGTCGCGGCAGTCAAAGGTAAAGGAAAGCGGAGTTCCGTCCTTGTCCAGAATACCATCTCCGTTCGTATCGGCCCACCCTGCATCTGCCAGCAGCTTCTTGGCCTCCTCCGGATCATAGTCGTATTTGGACTTATAGTATTCAACCGCTTCCTCCGAGTAGTTCAGGCACTTGCTCAGGATCAGGCTGTAGGCAGGAGTCAGGGTCTGGGACATATAAGTTGCCAGATGATCCCGGCTGATTCCCTTGATGATTGCCTTGCGGACATTTTCATCGGATAAGATCGGGTCCGTCATGTTAAACTCTGCATAATACAGCTGTGCTCCGGATGCCTCTACTACGGTAACTGCATCGGAGGAATTCAGATCGTCGTAGTATTCCATCGGAAGATCCGCCAGTACATCATACTCTCCGTTCTTCAGACCTTCTGCCAGCGTAAACTTTTCACCTGAGAACACCACCTTGATGGTCTGGATCGGGCATGCCCCCTTATTTTCCACGTTTGGATTGTTGGTCTTGTAACCCGGATTCGCCTTCAGGATCGCATAGGCCCCCGGCTCATAGCTGTCCAGATAATACGCGCCGTACGGATGGCATCCCCAAAGAAGCTCATCCTTGGACATCTTATCCAGCTCATCCTTGTCAATGATTCCTACGAAGCAGCTTTCAAAATTATATTCCATGTCTGCCTGATATTCCTTCAGATGGACAATGACATCTCTTCCGTCGATTTCCATGGAATCAATATTCTGGTAACCGTCTGCATACTCGCTGACTTCCAGACCATATTCCACGCTGGCCACAAAATCTTCCGGCTCCAGCTGCTCGCCGGTAGAGAACTTCATTCCCTCCGGGAAGGTCAGCGTCCAGGTCAGACCATCCTCACTCCATACAGACTGAGAAGCAATTCCCGGAACCGCTTCCTGCGTCTCCGGATCCTTCTCCAGAATCGGATCCGCCAGCAAACACTGCATATCATTCCAGGAAGATACCTGGAACAGGTCGATGCCCTCCCAGTCTGTATCCCAGATTACCAGAGTATCGCCGTTTCCCTTGCCGCTTTTTGCGCTTTCACTGCTCTTTGTGCTCTCGCTGCTTCCTCCGGTACTGCTGCTTTCACTGCTGCCTCCGCACCCGGTCAGAACAGCCGGTACCGTCATAGTCAGCACCAGACCCAGTGCCAATGCTCTCCTTTTTAAATGCATAATCCTTTCCTCCTTCTCCATGCTCCTTTATATACAGGCTGATACAGCCCAATATAACCTGCTTGTCACTCGCCGCTTCACTCCCGCTTTTCCGTTCCGGCAGGCGCTTTCTGCTGCTCCGAACAAAGGAAGCAGGCCACCTGATGCAGCGGCGAAACCTGTACCGTGTCCGGGAAGCGGTTTTTGCACATTTCCGCTGCAAACGGACATCTGGGATGGAAATGACATCCGGACGGAAGACTGATCAGACTTCCCGGTTCGATTTCCATCATTTTTTTCTTTTTTCCGCGATCTCTCGGATTCAGAATCGGAAGTGCCGCCATCAGTCCCTGCGTATACGGATGACGCGGATTTTCAATGACTTCATCCGTAGGACCGAACTCCACCAGCCGCCCCAGATACATGACCGCGATCCGATCACTGATATAGCGGATCACGTTCAGATCATGCGTGATAACCAGATAGGTCAGTCCAAGCTTTTCCTGCAGCTCCAGAAGAAGATTCAGGATCTGGGCCTGCACGGAAATATCCAGAGCCGAGGTCGGTTCATCCAGAATCATGACCTGCGGCTGAATCACCAGCGCTCTTGCAATGGCAATTCGCTGCAGCTGCCCGCCGGAAAGCTGATGCGGATAGCTGTACAGATAACCTTCATCCAGCTTGACCAGCTGCATGGCCTCACGGGCCTTGCCCTCCGCATCCTTCTTTGTCATTCCCTGAAGGATCAGGGGCCGGGTAATGGAACTTAATACGGTCTCTCTGGGATTTAAATTTGCCGCCGGATCCTGAAAGACCACGGAGACCTTTCTCCGCAGCAGCTTCATTTCCTTTCTGGAAGCTTTGGAAATGTCCACTCCGTCAAAAATCACGGAACCGTCCGTAATCGAGGTCAGACTGAGAAGCGTTCTGGCCAGCGTGGTTTTTCCGCTTCCGGACTCCCCCACCAGACCGACGATCTCGCCTTTATTGATGGTAAAGGAAACGTCATCGACCGCCTTGGCATATTTTTCTTCTTTTCCAAAGCCTTTTTTCTCAATCACAAAATATTTTTTCAGATGTTTTACTTCAATTGCAGGCTCTGCCATCATTTCACGCTCCCTTCTTCCTGAAAGCACCGGAAGGAATGTGTCTCACTGACCGAATGCAGCGGCGGATCCTCCTGCCTGCACCGCTCCGTAGCAAATGCACAACGATTGGCAAACCGGCAGCCGCTCTTATGGTCGGTCAGCTTCGGAACGCTTCCGTCAATGGTCTGCAGCCGCCCTTCTTTCTTCGTAATGCGGGGAAGCGCCTTCATCAGCTGAACGGTGTAGGGATGCTTCGGTTCATCAAAAATCTCAAATACCGTTCCGGTTTCCACCATCTCTCCTGCATACATAACTCCGACCTTATCGGCAATCTCCGCCACCAGGCCGAAATTATGGGTAATCATCATAACGGCCATATTCCGCTCATCCCGAAGCTGCTCAATTACCTTCAGGATCTGAGCCTCCACCGTCACATCCAGCGCCGTGGTCGGCTCATCCGCAATCAGAAGCTCCGGATTCCGTCCCAGCATCATAGCGATCATGACACGCTGGCGCATACCGCCGGAAAGCTCATGCGGGAAGCTGGAAGCCCGCTTCTCAGCATCCGGCATCTTCACATCCTGATATAACTGCACGACCCGTTTCCAGGCCTCTTCCCGCGAAACCTTATCCAGAAGAATGCCTTCCTCCACCTGCCAGCCGGTGCTGTAGACCGGATTCAGTGATTCCAGCGGATTCTGGAAGATCATGCCGATCTTCCGTCCCCGCACACCCTCCAGCTGCTTTTCCGTATATCGGTTCAGGTCCTCTCCGTGAAACAGAATCTGTCCGGATATCTGTTCATTATGGTCCGGCAGAAGGCGCAGGATCGTATGGGCAATCGTGGATTTTCCGCATCCGGATTCCCCGACAATGGCAAAAATCTCCCCCTTTTCAATGTCAAAGGATACATTCTTTACAGCAGAAAGATAGCCGCCCTTCACTTTATAGTCCACAGAAAGATTCCTTATCTGAAGCAGTTCCTTTTTTTCCTTGTTTTCCATGCTGAGAACCTCCTACTGTGACTTCATCTTCGGGTCAAGCAGGTCGCGGAGACCTTCTCCCATGATGTTAAATCCAAATACCGTATACACCAGCGCAAGTCCCGGGAACACGCATACCCAGGGACCCCTGGAAATAAAGTTGATGCTCTCGGATACCATAAGGCCCCAGTCCGGTGACGGCGGCTGAGAGCCCACACCCAAAAAGCTTAAGGTCGTTGTGGACATGATCGTTCCCGGAAGCTGCATGGAAACCGTTACAATCAGAACCGGTATGATATTCGGCAGAATATAGCGGAACATGATGGCCAGCGAAGACTCTCCAAAGGAAATACCGGTCTCAATAAAGGCCTGATTCTTGATCGCCATCGTCTTGGCACGAACCACTCTCGCATAAGCTGCCCAGTTTACGACTGCCGTTGCAATAATGGCATTCATCAGACCGCTTCCCAGAATCGTAACTACCGCCAGTGCCATGACCATGCCAGGAATCGCGTAGGTCAGATCTGCAATGAACATCAGGCCCTTGTCCACCTTTCCGCCAAAATAGCCGCAGTTCAAACCAATGACAGTACCTACAACCAGCTGAAGGCCTGCACCGACCAGCGCTACCTTCAGAGCAATTCTGGTGCCGTAGATGATCCGGCTGAACAGATCGCGGCCCATATTGTCCGTTCCGAACAGATAGGTTTTGCAGGGTGCAGCCAGGACGGCATCCGGATGCGCTTCATCATAGGGAAAGGGCGCAATCTGTCCGGCAAAAACAGCCACCAGAATTACGCTCAGCACCATGAGAAATCCGATCAGGAAATTCCGGTTCTTATAACAGGTTTTAAAAAATTCTTTCATCGGACTTTCATTCATCATTTGTCACCTCCAGTTACCGATATCCGGATTCTCGGATCCAGAAGACCCAGCACAATATCACTTAAAATGTTGCAGATCACCGTAAGCACTGTGATGATCAGCACAATTGCCTGAATCACATTGAAATCCTGCTGAACGATCGAATTGACCAGCAGATTTCCCATGCCCGGAATGCCGAAAATCTTCTCGATTACAATATAGCCGGAAATCAGCCACGGGAAGGAAAGGAACAGATTTACCGTAATTACGATCAGAGAATTCCTCAGAATATGTCTGACCAGAACCGCTCTGCGGCTCAGTCCCTTCGCATAAGCAGTGGTCACATATTTTTCACGCATCACATCCAGCGCTTCCGATTTGGTCAGACGAATGGTGCTGGCCAGCCCGCCGATGACGCCGGTTACCACCGGAAGCACATAATTCTCCAGACTCTCATAGCCGCTTAACGGCAGCCAGTGGAGCTTAACTGCAAAAATCAGCATCAGAATCACAGCCAGCCAGAAGGAGGGAACCGCCGTAAAAACAAGCGTAATACCTACTGTCAGCCGCTCAATCAGGGAATCCTTTTTGTATGCACAGCACAGCCCGAGCGGAACCGCGATCAGCGTCTGAATCAGCAGCGTTGCGCCGGTCAGCTTCAGACTGATGGGGATTCTGGTCTTGATCAGAGACCAGCAGTCAATCCGGTATTTATAAGACAGACCAAAATCATGATGCAGAACCACCCGCCGCAGCCAGTCCGCATACTGCACCAGAAGCGGCCGGTCCAGCCCGTACTCATGGCGAAGAGCCTCCAGGTTCTGCGCTTTGGAAAGCTGTCCGGCCATGATCGTCACCGGATCTCCCGGCATCAGATAAAGCATGCTGAACACCAGAAAGGATACACAGAAAATCAGAACAATGCCCAGCAAAAGCTTTTTAATAATGTAATCTTTCATAAAAACCTCCTCCTGCGAATCAATCCACCCCGTAAAAATCGGCTGCACTACAGAAGATATAAAAAAAAGACACTTCACACTGTGAAAGCATCTTTGCCAACCTCCTATTTTTCTAAGCCTTATTGTAAGATTTATACAACAGAATGAAAGAAAAGTCAATATAAAACGGCATTAAGATTTATTCTTTTTGGTTTTTCCTGCATAAAAAACGCCTCTTCACGGTATTCAGACAAAACAAAATAATATAGGCATTTTTCCTGCAGTATTATATAATAAAAAGCAGCAGTCCTGGACTGTCACAGCAGAACCTATCAAGTACATCAGAAAGCGAGGGAACTTTATGAAAGTATTTATCAGTGTGGATTTGGAGGGCATTACCGGCTCCACCTCCTGGGAATCTACCAATCTGGGAAATGTAGAATTCGGCGCCGTAGCAAAGCAGATGAAGGCCGAAGCTCTGGCCGCTGCCCTGGGCGCCATCGATGCCGGAGCCGATGAGGTTTACATCAAGGATGCCCACGATTCCGGCCGGAACATCGACATCACCGGATTTCCGAAGCAGTGCCGTTTTGTCCGCAGCTGGACCTGCGGTCCGGATTCCATGATCGGCGGAATCGATTCCACCTTTGATGCCGTACTGTATGTAGGCTATCACAGCCCGGCAGGCTTTGATCAGAATCCGTTAAGCCACACCATGAACCGTCAGAACAACTATGTAACCTACAACGGCAAAATTGCCAGCGAATTTTTGATTCACGCCTATTATGCCGAAGAGCTGGGTGTTCCTTCCGTCTTTCTCAGCGGTGACCGGGCGCTCTGCGAGCACGCCCGGGAATACGTTCCGAATCTGGCCGCTGTGGCAGTCAAGGAAGGTATCGGCAAAGCTACCATTAATATCACACCGGAAGAAGCCTGCGAAAAAATCCGCGAAGGCGCCCGGGAAGGTATTCTCCGGCGCGGGGAATGTCACATCCAGCTTCCAGAGACTCTGACCATGGAGATCTGTTTTAAGGAACATAACCGGGCGCATTATGCCAGCTATTATCCAGGCGTCGTCCAGACCGGTCCCTACACCGTGCAGTTCACCGGAAAAACCGTACAGGAAGTGTCGATTGCAAGAATGTTCATTCTGTAAACGAAAAAGCAGGGAAAATCCGGAAAAGGATCACGCCTTCTCCGGATTTTTCCCTGTCTTTTTTCTGTTTTTTACTCCTCCAGAATCTCATACCGGAACCAAGAATTTCAACTCACGACCTCGCAAGGAGGTCGACGTAGTTGGATGGGTGGAAATCGACTCAAAAGTAGAATTTCAACTCACGACCTCGCAAGGAGGTCGACTCTAACCAGATTCCCTTTGTTACCCAACCAAAAATTTCAACTCACGACCTCGCAAGGAGGTCGACACCTCCTGCGGATAGTATTTGCAGGAGGGCAAAAATTTCAACTCACGACCTCGCAAGGAGGTCGACTGTATCATAGCTTTCATACAATTCTGGCCGATATTTCAACTCACGACCTCGCAAGGAGGTCGACGCTTACCGGATGCAGCACTGTCCATTTCCTGTGCAATTTCAACTCACGACCTCGCAAGGAGGTCGACGAGGAATACAAAAAACTTATCATCAAAATGTTAATTTCAACTCACGACCTCGCAAGGAGGTCGACCCCTTCGTCGTGGTCGTAAGGTTTATTGTAATGCGATTTCAACTCACGACCTCGCAAGGAGGTCGACCTTATGCATCTGTCGCAAGTCCTTCGGATGCATCCATTTCAACTCACGACCTCGCAAGGAGGTCGACCAGCGCCTGAGCCGCCTTGATCTTCTGCGCCTGCTATTTCAACTCACGACCTCGCAAGGAGGTCGACCGCGAAGGCAATTGAGGTACTCACAAAAAAAGCAATTTCAACTCACGACCTCGCAAGGAGGTCGAC
>JBJELD010000031.1:0-6892 GCA_051878975.1 Candidatus Caccovicinus sp. | reverse complement strand
ATTTCAACTCACGACCTCGCAAGGAGGTCGACAGCAAAACTTGACAATTTTCTAAAAGTTTTACTCAATATTATAATACATTTCGCCAAAAAACGCTCAATTTTTTCGTTTGTTCATAATATTAAAATCCAATTTCTCCGAATAAAACGGTGGAATCTGGTGCGAATCCTCAGACAATTTCTGTTTACATGATATTCGCACTAAAAATCAATGTCTTTGACAGGTCAAAAATCATTTTCTCTCCAACATATCTCACTTTGCTTTTATTTTGCAAAAAACGGCGAATACTCATTCAGATCTCCTGCCCACGGCCGGCGGCAAAATGTAAAATGCTAAATTCCGGATAGATGAAGAAAATCATCTTCATCATACAAAATCATACACCTCCGGCTTTACACACCCCTCCAAGTTCCAGCTGATTTCATAATCTTTAAAATCTTTCGCCCGTCTGACCTCATTTATATGAAAACTTCTCTGAATCATTCCACTGGACGCTGCCGGAGTTTTCTCCTTATGTTGCCACCAGTACATTCGGCACACCTCCATGCTTCCCTCTGGCCTTGCGGATGACGCATCATTCTCAAACAACGTTTTTAATGCTTCTTTCAGCAAATCTGCATCCTCCTGAGAAAAACCGGTTTTTTCTGCCAGCTGGACATTCACACTGCCCATAACCTTATAAACTGCATATCCGATTCTGTGTTTTGTCCCCATCGTATCCGATGCTTTCGTATCTTTTGCCTCGCTGTTGACACTTTTTGTAATCTGCATGCTAATAATATCTACTGGTGACAAACTTACTGCCTGATGAATCGACACGGGCCCCCTCACTCCAAAAGAAACATTCTCTCCTTTAAAAGCAAATACCTGTCCAAAACTTCTCACGTCAATCCATTTTTCACATGCAATTTGAGCACAAACATCCCTGTCTGTTTTTTTCTTGGTAAGAGCCTCTTTTAATCTGCCAAAACCGTCTGCTCTCTCCTTCAGGCTTCGAAATCCATCATCCGAGCGGTCATCTGACTGCACAAATACTTTTTGTCCCAAATCCTGGAAACGATTTCTGATTTTTCTTTTAATGCAAACATCTGAAATTTCTCCATAACCGTCCAGATTAATTCTGGGGCGGTTTCCATTCAGTGGATCTCCATTCGGGTTTGCATTACATACACTAATAAATAATGTAAAATCAATTTTTCCTTTTAATGCGCTCATTTATTTTTCCTCCGTTCCTTTCTCTTCTTTTTTGTATCGTCTCAAGTCAAACGACTGACTGTGAAATCCCAGCAGATACAAACCATCCAGCTGCTGATTCTCCAGAAAACTGTTCACATCAAATAATTGGCAGATGCTGTCAATTAGATTTTCATAATATCGCCTTTCTGCCGCCGGAAGCTTACTAAGATACGGCTGTATGTTTTCTTCTATTACCTTCCAGGTTTCAAATGGTCTCTGCGCAAAAGTACTCATGTATCGTTTCGCATTTGTTATTCGTCCGGCATCATTTTCCATGAGATACGTTTTATATTCAATCCGATCCGCCACCGCAAGCAGCCTTCCATATAAATAATTTCTGTCGCTGCAATTCTTGTCCAATGCCATATTCCATTCCTCCTTCTTTTTGTCGAATCTATATTTTTTTACAAAAGAGCATGCCAACGCCAGAACTCTTTTCCAGTTATAGAATTCTTTATAAGCCTGTGGTGCAGATGCCCGATTGACTGCCAGATTCACCAAATCCCAGGGAATATCCCTCCCATCCCATATGCAGGGAATTAACCGCTTTCCGATCTCCGCATACATTCTTTTTTTGTTCTTATCATTGATCATTAACAGGCCCTTTGTCTCCGACCCGTAAAGAATATCCGCAATATCCTTCACACCCGGAACACCATAATACCATTTTTTCTCTCCATCCTTTATTTTTCCATGTAACCAGGCACACTGCATATGCCATTTTTCTATATTCTCCAGATATCGGGCAGTATCCAGCATTTTATACTCGGTCAGAGCAAGACGACCGGTTGTTGCCGCGTCAAATGCCATCAAAATCATCTTTGATGTGTTATCTACCCGTTTTTTATATCCGTTCAATGCCTGATAAAAATGCTCTGCGGTTATTGGATTTTCGTCTGAAACATATTCCCGTTTTTCATCTTCCATGTATTCCTCAGCAAATTCGTCAATGAATAAAAACGTCTCATTTTTTTCTGACACTTCATGGCTGTCGGTTTCCGGTATCCCGGAACTCACCGTTTCTGTATCCACATTCCACAACGGCATAACGGCTGAACCAGATTCCCAGACCACAATGGTCAAAGAGTCAAAACTTTGCCCCTGCTTTCTTATAATCCATTTCAATGCATTATGTATTTTCTGAGAGGTTTCACTTCCAATAGAAAATGCCTGGTCCTTTTTCGTAAAACGTCCCCGATAAGTAAAGCCGTTATCGTCATTAGAGGAAATCAATTTAGCTCCATCCCCCTCATTTCTTATCTTTCTTGAATGAAGATAGGAGGGAGATTCCTGCTTTCCAGTCAGATAATCCAGTTCTTTTGTTCCCTGCATAGAACGATAATATTCTATAAAGCACGCCTGCAGAGACCGGTCCTTCCAGCAGGCATCCTCTGAAATCTGTTCAGACACTCTCTGTCTGACAACAAAACGAACAAAAGCTTTGTTTTGATTCATATTCTTTATCTTTACCATTTCGTCCAGAGTTCCATCTTCTCCCAGAACCAAAATTTTTGCTTTTACCAGATCTTTTATTAAGGTCCTTTTCTTCAGATAAGCATAAATCGCATCAACTTTTTTGTGCGTATATGATGACAAATGCCATTGCTCCAGAGCCTGAATATAAAGCTCATAGCACACCTCTGCTTCGCTTTCATCTTTTACATACTGCCCGTAATCTCCCGCCAGATATTGCAGATTATCACACAATGGATGCGGCTCTTTCCCGGCTGTACGGCTTCCGGATTTTTCCGTCACCGGTATAACAGTCATTTTGTCTTCGTTATCTACCTGCGATGCCCGCAGAAAATTCCCCCTTTCATCAATTGTTACCTCAATCTGCGCAATCACCGTGGTATGAAAGGGAGGCAGTAATACAAAAGGAATTCTTTCCGTTTTCTCCTTTTTCTTATATACTTTATATTCAATGATTCCCACTTTCGAATTGTTTTTCTCATACAATTCAAGCAGATCTTCTGCCCAGCTCAATCTGCCACCTCCTCTTCCGTAAACTCCTGCAGTCCAGAAAAGTTCTTTTTACCAAATGTTCTCACACTCATTTCTTTAATGAAACGCTTTTCTATACATTCTTCAGGACGTATAAATTCTATGATTCCTCCCGTTTTCATAACCGGACGCCAGAAATTCACTGTCATTTTATTTTTTTCTTCCGGTAAAATTGCCTCATCCGCATATGTAATTCCATGATACATAAAGCCATAGGACCGTTCTCCCGGCATAGAATCATAAAAGCTGTTCCCTTCTCCAAAAATGCAGGGTTCAACAAAAGCCTGGCATTCCCTTGTTCCCAGAAAAACATCTCTTCTTCCGCCCCGTTTTACCATACGCTTTGCTATATTATGATGTTTATTTTCATTCCAGTCTCCTTTCAGCTCTGGATGATTCGGATTAAATTCGAAATGAGCCCGTATCTGATAACGCACATCTTTCAGATACGTATAATATGCCAGTTCATTTCCCCCGTTATAGCTGATTGGACGCACTCCTTTCGTCTCTGTCTGAATCGGATTCATAATGCGGACTGCATCGACAATCCACATTATGGATGGCTTCCAAAATACGCTTTCCACAATTCCTTTCAATGCCTCATATGTCGGAATATGATAGCTTGTCTTTTCTCCTCCCACACGCGTCACCGGATCAGAGAATAATGCATAATTCCCATATACTTCAAATTCTATGGTGTTTCTGTATTTCTTCACAGTTTCACCTCCCTGGTCTATATTTTCCTTTCTCTGTACTTCTTTTGTTCAAAGAGTTCCTGTTTAAGATTGGAGCAGTTAAACTCATCAATCGTATGTTTAAAACCAATGATACTGCGTAGTTCCGCATCTATAAAGATGATGCAAATCTGATGCAGGTAATCTATCAAATTATTAGTTCCTACTTCTGATTTTGCATCTGTAAGCAATGCCCCCAAAGTGGTAAACACAAATCGCCTTCTGGTTCATGTAATTTCCTTTACAAAGAACGCCACCTCTTTTTTTAAGAAAAAATTCTCCTTTTTTGCTTCTTCATGATGACGAACAATCTTCTTTTTTAATTCTAGCGTGTAACTTTGTGGTATAATAAGCACCTCCTTTCTTTGTAAGATTTATTATATCTTATTGGCCTCTCCCAATTTTACTGATGGCAGGCACCATTATCGCTTATACCGGTCTTATCATCATAATAATCACGGTTTAAAACCAGTATATCAGCTTCACCAACATGATAAACTGCATCTTTCAGCTTCTCCTTCATCCACGGAGAAATGCCGATCGTAAAACGCTGAAGTTTTCTAAGAACTGCTCGTTGCTCAGGAAGTGACATATTTCCCTTTTCGAGCTTCGCAATAAGTTGCTCTGCCGTCCGGTTATAAGGAATCACCACCGAAATCTTTCCATCATCCGATATTGCTTCAAATTTCTCCCCGGCTGTCCGGAATGCCTGATTTAGCGGAAGCTCTGGTATTTTGCCTCCGTGACATCGGCGGTACTGCTCTTTTCCCAGCCTGTTCTTCCCCAACAATTCCACCAGATTTGTTTTCACGCTGCCTTCGATCACAACCGGATATTTCGTCTCCTCTTCCTCCAATCCTGCATAAAACAGATCATAATACCTTCTGACAGATTCCTGCGACTCCCGTTCTCCGTTAAACCTCTCCGATTCTTCGTTAAATTCATCCAGAAACCTGCCACAAGAAACCTGCGCTCTTTTTATTTCATACAAATGCTCCAGTTTCTCAGCCTCTCCAGACATTTGTATAATATACACTTTTCCCGGTTTTTTCTTTTCTTTATGGCGATTACAACGGCCGGCTGCCTGAATCAAACTGTCCAGACCTGCCAGAGAACGAATCACACACCCGAACGAAAAATTTACGCCTGCTTCTATGAGCTGTGTACTAACGCAGATGACCCGCCTGCCATCCTGCAGCGCTTCTTTGATTGCTTCCAGTTCATCGTTTCGATGCTCCGGGCACATATTATTGCTCAAATGATACAAATCAGATCCGGCTTTTTCTCCTTTTGCCAAAGCTTCATAAAGCATCTTCGCTGCGTTTTTCGTATTCAAGATCACAAGCACACTATCATAATTTTCAGCAGACTCCAAAACAAATTCCGCAGCCTGTTCTATGTTCATGCCACCTGGAAGCATATCTCGTTTATCCTCTATTTCCACCCGCCGAAATGCATCCAAATATCGGTTCATATTTCCTGCCATTTCCCGACACTTCATCACATTATTCTCTTTTCGTTGGGATACAGAAGGCTGCGTTGCAGAGCAAAGAACTACGGTTGTATTGCAAAACTCTGTAAGAAAATTAACCGCCAGATGAAATAGGTCTGTACAGCACAACGGAAATGCTTGTACCTCATCGAAAATAATCACACTGTTGCAAAGATTATGCATACGGCGTATACTACTTTTCTGCCCAGAAAATAGGGTATTCAACATTTCTACTGCCGTAGTCACAACGATCGGGCAATTCCAGCTTTCTGTCAGTTTTCTGTATATGTGTTCATGTTCCTCGTCCTCCTGTACCACATTGCAATGATGTTCCAGAACGTATTCTTCGCAGCCCACTGCTTTTCGAATCTCATCGGCATTTTGTTCCAAAATGACATTAAATGGAGCCGCATAAATAATATGCCTTTTCCGGTATTGTTTCGCATGATGCAAAGCAAACCGCAGACTGCTGAGTGTTTTTCCTGCCCCCGTCGGAACAGTCAGAAGATACCGATGTGCCTTCTCTCCAGCAGCCTGATAACACAAATCAGATATTTCACTCCGATAGCCGTCCAAAACACTTTTTCGGCTGCCCCTGTTCAAATTCTTCATATAGTTCTCAAAATTTGCAATCATATCTTCCCAGACCGCCTGCATCTGTTCTTCCGAAAATCTTTCCGGAAGTGATACATTTTCAAAAAAACTTGCAGAATCGTTCCAATCGCTGTCTATCAGCACAGAAAGAAGAAGACGCTCATACATACCCCAAAAAAATTCCATGTCCCCGTACTTTCCTTCTGCTTCACATCCTCCAATCTTTTCTGTTATATTCCGATACATTTTTTGTACATCCTGATGTGCCTGGAAAAGCCAGCGAGTCAAAATGGTTTTGTCGCAGAGCTGATAATATCTTTCTTCCGTAATTTTAAATGCAATATCGTTTTCACCTCGCTTTTCCGAAAGTGTCTTTCCTGTATTCATATCAATACAATCCTGCAGTCCATGATGAGAATAGACAGCTGTTGCCGCCATCTTTGCAACAAGCCTATTCCCCACAATTGCTTCGATCATTCTGCCTCCCGCGGAGGAATGATCAATCTGCCTCCGGTATGCATCTATTCCTTTTTCTTTAATTTCTTCCATGTACTGCTGAAAATCCGGCCCCATTTTTCCTGCGTCATGAAAAACTGCCGTAACTTTCACCAAATTCTTCAGGCAATCTACAGGACAATTTGCTTCGCACAGATCCGTTACATTTCCCAAATGAGTTTTTCCGCTTTGTATTCTTTTCGTTTCAGGAACGATATGAACAATGAAATGATCCTCTTTCAAAAATATACTGTTTTCTATTTTCAACACCTCTTTTATATGTAACTCAAACTTCGCACTTGAATAAGTGCCGATGCGCCTGGAAAATTCAATAAAT
>JBJELD010000030.1:0-18371 GCA_051878975.1 Candidatus Caccovicinus sp. | reverse complement strand
AAATCTTTTGGTTTATAATTTGTCTATATTTTTAATTGCTTAACATATTCTCCTGTTTTCCATGATTTCCATTTTCCGAAACTGTCCCCATTATAACTCGATCCTTTTGAAAAAAAAATGCAAAAAAGTAATAAAAAGCTACATTTTTGTTATATACCGGCCAATCCGCTTCACGATCATGCCGCCCAGCAGTCCGATCACAGCGCCGGCCGCACTCCCGGCCGCTAAAAGCACCGGAAGGTAGGTGAACACGCCCAGCGTCTGGACCACAAAGGCCGCCGCCAGAAGCTGCCCGATATTATGCCCGACTCCTCCCACAATGCTGACCCCGATCTGAGTAAACCAGTTTTTTTTTCGGCAGAGTGCCATCAAAAACAGACTGACAAAAGCACCGGCCAGGCTGTAAAGCATACTGAACATATTTCCGAAGGTAAATCCCACCAGCACGATCCGCACCAGATTCACGGCAATCGTACCGGGAATCCCGACCGTGTAAAGTCCCACCACCGTCACCAGGTTGGCAAGTCCCAGCTTCACCCCCGGCGCCCCCAGGTAAATGGGAAACAATCCTTCTATATAACTGAACACGAAGGCCAGCGCAATCAGCATTCCGTACAGCGCCACCCTTTTTCCTGCATGATGATTCATACTCTGATTCATCTTTTCTCCCGACTTTCCTATCTTCTAAAATTTTTGTAAAACTGCTTTCTATTCTATCATAATCCGCACATTCATGCTATACTGGATTCCGGATTTAACAAAACCTGCGAAATTCTATCAATAAAACGGAGGTTCCGATACATGAAATCGTTATTGAAACCATATCGGAATGAATGCATTCTGATTCTGGTAATCCTGACAGCTGCAGCGGCCATGCTCGCCTGGCAGTCCTTTCACCGCAAACCGGCAGCAATCGCCCAGGTAACCGTGGACGGTCATGTCGTAAAAACCCTGGATTTAAACCAGGACGGGGAGTACACCATCGAGAGCGCCCAGGGCGGCAGCAATCATCTGATCATCCAGGACGGAAAGATCTGGTGCGACCAGGCAACCTGCCCGGACAAGGTCTGCGTCCACCAGGGAAAGCGGTATCTGGATGGGGGCACGATCGTCTGCCTGCCGAACAAGATGGTGGTACAGGTCATTCGGGAATAAGGTCAGCAGGAAACGGCGCGGCAGCGTGTCTGCTCCGGTCCGCACAATGGATCACGCTGGCCTGAAGGACAAAAAAACAGCGGCAAATCCCAGCGTTGAACACGCAACCTCTGCCGCTGTTTTTTTCTAATTCTGTGGTTCTTCGGCTTCTTCCTTTGCCAGACTCTGCATATACTGATGCATGGATTCTGCCACGACCTTGCTGTGCGCTACCGCTTCTACTACTGTACGCGCTCCGTTTACCACGTCGCCGGAAGCAAAAATTCCAGGCCTGGAGGTATGACCGGTCTCATCGGCAACCAGAAGTCCTTTGGCATTGGCCTTCAGACCCTCCGTAGTCGTCACGATCCGGTTTCTCGGACCCTGGCTGATGGAGATGATCACACTGTCTGCCGGATAAAGCTTTTCCGAACCGGGAACATCCGTCAGCGTTCCGTCATCGGCTTCTTCCAGATCACGGAAAATCACGCCGTCATCGGTGATCTCAACCGGTTCTTTATTATATTCAAACTGTACACCCTCCAGCTGTGCATAACTAAATTCGTACTCGCTGGCGGCTACCTTCTTCGTCAGAGAGAAGCAGGTCAGATAACGAACACCCTTGCGAAGTGCCGTTCTGGCCACATCCATTGCAGCATTTCCCGCACCAATCACAATCACCCGCTCGCCCAGCTTATAGCTGTCCGGGTTGTTCAGATAATTGATGCCAAAATGAACGTTTCCAAATGTCTCTCCCTTGATATGCAGCGCCCGCGGATTCCATACACCTGTGCCGATGAAAATGGCTTTATAGCCGTCACGGAACAGATCATCAATGCCGATTGCCGCACCGATCGTGGTATTCGGACGGATCTGAATTCCTTTCAGTTCCAGATGACGGTACTGAATATCATCCAGCACGCTCTTCGGCAGACGGAATTCCGGGATGCCGTAGCGGAGCACACCGCCGATCTTGTCCTTGCCTTCAAAAATCGTAACCTTATAGCCGTATCTTGCCAGAATAATCGCAATGGTAATTCCGGCAGGACCGGAACCTACAATCGCTACACGCATTCCATTCGACGGCTTGGGCCCCTGTGTCATTTTATTTGCATAGGTAGAAGAAATATAGTTCTCAATGGTGGAAAAATGAACCGGAGCGCCCTTTCTTCCCAGAACACAATGGCCTTCACACTGATTTTCATGATTGCAGACCAGACTGCATACGGTTGTCAGCGGATTGTTCTCAAACAGCATCTTTCCGGCTTCATCCAGCTTATTTTCCTTCAGAAGACGGATTGCTTCCGGAATATTGGTGTGAATTGGGCAGCCCTTCTGGCACTGCGGCACCTTGCACTGCAGACAGCGATTCGCTTCATCCATTACATGTAACGCCATATCAAAATCCTCCTCGTGATATTCTCTATGGCATATTTTATCACGCTTTACTTTCCGAAAACAAGGGCTTTTCCACTTTTTTCTTGTATCTTTTCACATAACCGTTTTCCGCAGCTCTTACCGGTCCGTCAGACACCGGATCATGCCCTCAGCGGACACATCCTCTATGTGATAATCAGCTTTCCGTCCTGCACTGCAAGGGTACAGGCGCCGCCCCGTTTCAGCTTTCCGAATAAAAGAAGCTCTGCCAGCAGCGGCTTAACTTCTCCGGAAATAACCCGGTCAATCTCCCTGGCACCGTATTCTTTTGTGATTCCGGCCCGACGCACATACTGCGCGGCCTCCGGCGATACGGTAAGTGCCACCTTCCGGGCTGCCAGCTTGTCCGCCAGCTCCTTTAATTTTTTCCCGGTAATCTGGCCGGCCATCGCATCATCCATACAGTGAAACAGCACAATGCGGCTCAGACGGTTCCGGAATTCCGGCTGGAAGGTCTGTTTCACCGCCTCTGACATGGCATCCAGATTGACTGCTGCACTTCCAAAACCGATCGGACTTTTTCCGATCTGGCTGGCCCCGGCGTTGGAGGTCATGATCAGAATGATATTCCGAAAATCTGCGCCTTCAGCTCCCGGTCCAGCACAGCCAGCTTTTCCGTATCTCCCTTTTCCACGGTCTGCGCCGGAATGCTGCAGATTTTCGACAAAACTTCATCGATCAGTCCCTTCTGAATCGTCTGAGTCTTCTGCGCCAGCGGATGCAGGCGCCGGTAGGCTCCGGCCTCATCAATCAGATCGATCGCCTTGTCCGGCAGAAAACGCTCATTCATATAACGGCTGCTGACCTCCACGGCATGCTCCAGAACCCCTGTCCCGTAGCGGACTCCGTGATATTTCTCATAACCGGATTTCAGCCCCTTTAAAATGGCAACCGCTTCTTCTTTCGTCGGCTCCTTGATCTCCACATTCTGAAAACGGCGTACCAGACTTTTGCTGGAGGAAAAATGCTTCTTATACTCTTCAAAGGTCGTGGCGCCGATAAACCGGATGTGACCGGCCGCCAGATACGGCTTTAACAGATTCGCTGCATCCAGGCTGCCGCCGTTTACCGCTCCGGCACCTACAATATTGTGAATCTCATCCAGGTACAGAATCGGCTTTTCCTCCCCGGCCAGTCCCGCCATGATCTCCTTGAACCGTTTTTCAAAATCACCCCGGTACTGGGTTCCGGCCAGAAGTCCGCCTAAATCCAGCGCATACAGTCTGGCATTTTTCAACGGCTCCGGTACCTTTCCCTTTTCGATTCTCCGGGCAAGTCCATAGGCCAGCGCGGTCTTTCCTACTCCCGGTTCTCCAATATGAAGCACATTGTTCTTATCCTTCCGGCAGAGAATCTGAATCGTCCGCTCCAGCTCCTCTTCCCGGCCGATCAGTGGATTCTGCTTTCTGCAGGTTTCATTCATATCCTCCAAAAAACTTCTCCACCGCAGCTTCTCCTTTCCCGGATGATCCGCCCCGGAATCATCCGGTTCGGAATTTTCCGCATCAGCGGAAATCGGTCCGGATCGTCCTCTTTCCTTCCCTGCGCCTTCCGGTCTGTCCTCCCGCTCCTTCGACAGACTGCTGCGCGACATTTCTCCCAGCACCTCCACCAGGTCCACATCCTGCACCGCCATAAAATATACGCCATAGCTGTCCTCCAAACGAAGAAGCGCAGCCAAAAGGTGACTCGGGTCCACCTGGTCCCGCCCGCTGGCCTCCGCCTGATTCTGTGCCATATTTAAGACCCGCTCTGCATCCACAGTCAGACGGGAATGAGAACCGCCCTCAGAAGCTCCGGCATGTTCTTTGATAAATCCTGTCATATCGCTTCGAAGCTGATTCACATCGCCGCCTGCCGCCTCGTATTCCCCGGAAAACGTCTCATCAAACGTCAGGCCGTAAAGCATATGCTCCGGCATAAAATAGCGGTGAAGCCCCTCTCTGGCCAGCCTCACAGCCCGTTCCATCACCTTCTGCATGTCCTTGGTAAATTCCATCGTTGTCCCGCCTGTCCTTTTCTTATCATGTTACGGCTCCGCCACAGCCTCTGCCTTCAGAGGATACCCCTCCTCCCTGGCCCATGCAACCGTCTCCGCCGCCTTGGTCTGCGCAAGATCCTTCGGATATACGCCGGCCACCGCACTGCTTCCCTCATGGATGTTGAGCATCAGCGACACGGCCTCGCTCTCTTCCTTATCAAAAATCTGCATCAGAACTTCCACAACAAAATCCATAGGGGTAAAATCATCGTTATAAAGCAGAACCTGATACTGCCTGGGGAGCTTTACTCTGCTTCTGGTCTGCTCCCGAATCTGTTCCTTTACTGCCATATTCTCACCTCTTCGGATGATTCACCGGCCAGTCCGGCTCCATTCCCGCCAGCACCTTGTTGATCTGAGAAGCCGCCTGACAGGCCATGGCCGCCATGCATTCCTCCGTATTGGATGCCATATGCGGCGTAGCCGTTACCTGTTCCATGGAAAGCAGCGGATTGTCCGCCTCCGGAGGCTCCTGCTCAAACACGTCACAGAATGCACCTGCAATCTGCCCCTCCTGCAGCGCCTCGATCAGTTCCGCCTCCTTCACGACCTCGCCGCGGGCGCAGTTGATCAGATATGCACTCTTCTTCATCCAGGACAGCTCTTCTTTCCCGATAAAACCTCTGGTACTTTCCCGCAGCGGCACATGCAGCGACACAAAGTCGGCTTCCCGGAAAGCCGTCTCCCAGTCTGCCAGCCGGATGTATTCCGGCACCTCTTCCTGCTTTTTCCCATGTGCAAATGCAATCACCTGCATATCCAGGCCGAAGTGTGCTTTCTTTGCCACCGCCTGACCAATCCGGCCCACACCAATAATCGCCAGCGTTTTTCCGGCCAGATCCATACCCTTATGGGTATTTTTATAAAAAAAGTTTCCGGCCTTCAATGCCCGATTCATCTCCAGAATCCTTCTGGACGCGGAGATAATGGCGCCAATCGTAAACTCCGCCACCGAATTCGTCGTGGCATCCGGCGTGTTCGTCACCCAGATCCCCAGCCTCTCCGCCGCCTGAAGATCAATGTTGTTGTAGCCGGCTCCGTGACGCGCCACAATCTTTAGCTTCTTCCCGGCCTCCAGCACCTTTGCAGAGACCGCCGCTGTCCGCAGCAAAATCGCATCACAGTCCGTCACCTCCCGAATCAGTTCCTCCTCGGTCACCCCGGTTTCCATACGCACCTCATGTCCGGCCGCCTTCAGCATTTCCACACCTTCCGCCGCCACTGCCTGCGGAATCAAAATCTTTGCCATCTCGTTCTTTCCCTCTCTTATCTTTCGTCTTATCGTTCGTCTTCTCTTCACATTCCCTGCAGCAAAGCCCCGTTCCAGGGGCCTTCCTGGTATCACGATATTAGTTTATATTTGAAACGAAAAATTGTCAACGGCACGGCAGATCGGGTTATTCCTGCGTTCTCTTCTCCAGCCCCCGCCACCGGAAATCCGGAATCACATCATACCAGTGTTCAATTCCGATAATTTCCTTGGCAAATTTCGTAACCTCCAGTGTTTTGGACTGTTTGTCGATATAGCGGTACACCTCATGGCTTTTTTTCATCCGGGTCGGGACGATCCGGTACGGCTGATTCATATCACATTCATACAGGCCAAAGCTGGCAGAAAGCTGCGCTTCCGACGGAGCATCCACCTGACGGCTCATAATGAAAGCGTCAATATACGGATTGCTGTCTGCAATATAGTACGCATAAGCAATGGCCGCTGCCTGAAGCTCCTCGCAGGCTCCTCTGGAAGCGCTGACCGAGGTAAAGCCCTGCTCCGAAAGAATGATATGACGAACCTGTCCGGATGCTGTCAGAAGCTCCGGCTTCTGGAAATAATCCGTCAGCACTGACAGATTTCCGATATTCACGATTGGAGAAGATTCCGACCAGTTCACCAGCCCGGTCGCGCTGTCATCCCAGAACTCCGGCTCAGTTAACGGCACCGAATACGGATGATAAGCCAGGTTCCAGTCAATCTGTCCTCCAGCGCGCACATTGGCATTGAACTGATCAATCAGGTCCTTTGCCCCATATTTCATCGTGCCGTCTGCCTCGTGATTCCAATTGTAATCCGTCGAAAAATACACCCGATCGTTGGCATTGGTGCTCTTGATTGCCGTATAGAATACACGGAATGCCCGCTCATATTCCTTCACATACTCCTCCAGACTCATCGGCCCGATGTAATTCCACTCCTGATTGTTGATCTCATTTCCGATAATCCAGTTGGATATCCTGCCGTTTCCTGTCCCGCCGTAATGCTCTGCCAGAAAGGACGCAATCGCCTTGATATCCTCATAGCCGGCCCTGGTAGACGCATTGAACATATAATAATTCGCCGATGCGTTCTTCGTTACTCCAGGGTAATACAGATCCGGAGTGGCATCATTCCAGCTGTTTAAAATGACCGCCGTCACCGACAGATCCTTTGCTGTCATATTCTTTATGACCCTGTCATATTCATCCAAAAGCGCCTTGTTGAAATGGTAGGTTTTTCCTTCATATTCATAATCGATTCCCGTTCCCAGAAGAAACTGGAACGGAATGTTCACGATCACATGCTTCACCCCCAGCGAAAATGCATCATTCAGCATGGAGGTCTCAATCAGGAGTCCCTTCTTCGTCAGCGGTTCCTTGAACGGATCCTGATTCTTCGCCACCGATTCCGGATTCGTAATGTAAGCCGGAACGCTTACTTCCTTATACTGTTCTCCATCCCAGACTGCCGTCACAAATTTCGAATACAGACGGCTGGAGCCTGTTCCCAGGTTCAGCGGCACCGAAAAATGAATCTCCTCTCCCTTCGGCACCGCCGCAAGATAATCCGTCCTGGAGCCGATCTCATCCTCATAAGGCTCCAGCTCAAACAGATAGAACGATCCGTCCGTTCCGGAAACAGCACCGTTGTTGACACCGCTCACCTGAACCGAATCTCCTAAAATCACGCAGGAGGTAATGCTCACCCGCTCCGTCGGCGCAGCTGCCGCCGCCCGCACGGTCTGCACACCCATGTTCAAAATGAACAGCAGAACCGCCAGCGCGATCCAGACCAATGTCTGCGCTCCCTTTTTTACTTTCCCATGAACTTCTCTCATCACTGCTGTCTCTTTCCTCCTGATTCTCTGCTTTTTTCTCTCATACAGAAAAGAACGCCGTCCTCTTTTTTATCCCTGTTTTTTCTTTCGAGGCGGCGTTTTCTCTGCATAATCCCATTATACAATTGATCTGTGAAAATAAAAGATAGATTCGCTTACATTGTCTTACAGTTTCCTTAATCGCAGCGGAGGCTTGACGGAGGAGCGGACAGCCCCAGCAGCCTGCTTACATCTGACGGATGATCTGCCAGATATTTCGGATGAAACGCTTCCAGCTCCTCTCTTCCGCGGAAGCCCCAGGCAGCGCCGACCGCATCCAGTCCGGCATTGGCCGCCGTCTTCATATCGGTATTGGTATCGCCCATATACAGGCATTCCTCCGGCTTTACGCCGAGTGCCTTCATCACACGGAAAGCGCCCTCCGGATCCGGCTTTTTCGGAATCCCCTCCTGCTCTCCCAGAATATAATCAAAATATCCTCTTCCGTAAACCGCTTCTACATTTTCCACACCGCGGTCATGAGGCTTATTCGTCAGAACCGCCAGCTTCATCCCGGCCTTTTTCATCGCATCCAGAAGCTCCGGCATTCCGTCATAAGGCTCCAGCTGATACAGACAGTTCTCCTTAAATAATTTCTGATAAATCGGGAAGGATTCCTGCAGATGGACCAGTTCACGGTCCCCGCAGGCCAAAAGGCTCCGCTCCATCTGCATCTTATAGCCGTCCCCCACAATTTTTTTCATCTGCTCTTCCGTCAGCGGTCCCAGGCCAAATTCTGCCATCACCAGATTGGTTGTATGGGTCAGAGCATGAATCGTATTGATAATCGTTCCGTCTAAA
This sequence comes from Candidatus Caccovicinus sp., assembly GCA_051878975.1. Lineage (GTDB taxonomy): Bacteria > Bacillota > Clostridia > Lachnospirales > Lachnospiraceae > Caccovicinus. The sequence goes on along the minus strand of JBJELD010000030.1, from coordinate 9,827 downwards.
TCAAAAATACAGCAGGTATATGGGATCTTCATAATTGTTCGTTCTCCTCTCCTGGCACAGTCCTGTTCGCCATTCACTTTAACTGCATTATACCATTGTCTGCTCGTTCTTCAATCATTTTTCAATCTTTTTCATATTTTCACTTTGCAAACCTTCCTTTTTGTGCTATACTGTCAGTGTTCGGGGCATTAGCGCAGCTGGGAGCGCGCCACACTGGCAGTGTGGAGGCCACGGGTTCGAGTCCCGTATGCTCCATGAAAGAAAAAACCCTGCATTTACAGGAGCTTTCAAAAAAGCTTGTAAATGCGGGTTTTTTCTTGTTATCTGACGCAATACGCCCGCCCTGCAGTGCCAGACGGCACTTGCAGAGCGGGCGTATCGGTGGGGGCCGGTATCAAGGATACCGTGTTCTATTGGATTGTAATGATTACCCGCTGATAACGCTTCAGAGTATGGGCTCCGTCATCCTGCACTTCTGCAATCATATGGATGGTATCGCCCGGCTTTGCGTCTTCCGGTACCTGGAAGGACATGACGCTTTCATCTGCATTCTGAATCTCAATGCGGTCAACCACTTCACCGTCCTGCAGACTGCGTTTTAAGTTTACCAGGGAACCGCCCTTGGTTCTTTCCTCCTCCGTCTCCTGATCAACCAGGCTGTCCTGATAGGTATCGGCCTCATGATAACGCCACCAGTGATAGGTCAGGTTATCTCCATCAGGGTCTTCTCCCTTTGCAGTCAAAGTAACCGTCTCTCCGGCTTTTGCCTCAATATCGATTCCTTCTTCAATGGTAAGCACCGGCACATGGTTCACCTGTGTATCATCATCCGTCAGGCACCATTCCACACGGCCTGCGAAATCATTCTGCATATCGGTAAACCACCGGCTCAGGCTGTACTGAGCCTCGTACTGCCCGGTGTAAGGATCATAATCCAGCGCATTGCTGACATAAATGCCGTTTTCCTCCCCGAAGCGGCCTCCCCAGCCGCCGTAGGACGGATCCTCCAGACTGCGCAGTCCGGTATCGATCAGATACAGGAAGGACGGAGAATCTCCTTCGGAAATGAAATCATACTTGCTGTAATTGGTATGGCTGTCCAGATAATCCTGGGTGCCGCGCATTTCCTCGTAAAGCTCTCCTTCGATCTCTTTTCCGTCACCAATCAGCGCATAATTTTCCATCAGAGGGCCTTTGTCCTTTACCAGATTTTCATAACACCAGCCGCCCTTTAAGGTATCGTTCAGTTCATCGCTGTGATACTGCCATGCGTAAGCAAAATGCCAGAAATTGCTGCGGTCATTGATGATTTCCAGATCCGGCCAGCTCTTTGCAATATATTCTCCGTAGCTGTCATCCTGATCCAGAATGATGTAAAGCACCAGCTTGTCATAGATCTTTTTCTGAACGGCTTCCCACTCATCTGTATCTTTATAGGTTTCCTCAATGGACTTTAAAGCTCTGGCTGTGGTATTGGTGCCGCCCCAGGTCTGAACATACAGCTTTCTGTCATCGTCATCCAAAAACAGCTCCTCCAGGAATTTGGAGCCTTCTGTCTCCTCTTCCATCTCTCCCTTATTGGAGATGTTTCCGATCTTGGTAACCGAGCGGAGATACTCCGGCTCCGGATAATCCGGATCGTGCGCCTTCAGGTTGTCATAAACAGCCGCATAATCATCAATGAAATCATACACCCACTGTGTTCCGGTCCAGCGGTAAGGCTCAATGCCCTTTTCCTCATCTCCTGCATAGTGGTATACCGAGCTGGTAAGCACGATTCCGCTAATATCCATATCATTGGAATACAGCAGCGCACGGATCACGGAATTCATATCATCCACCTCGCCGTCGGTGGTGATAACCGTTCTCGGCTTTTCTCCCTTTGCAGCCGCTTCCTTCAACGTCTCTTCGGCAGCTTCTCCCGCTTCTGTCTGTGCCTCCGTTTCGGTCTCCGCCTCTGTCTGTGCTTCGGTCTCCGCCTGTGCCGCAGTCGTCTGCGCCTGCGTTTCCGTACTCTTTCCTCTGCCGGCACATCCGCTTAACACCAGTCCTGCGGACAGTGCCGTAAGCACTGCCGCCCTGTATGCGTATTGATATGTTCCCTTTCTCATCGTATTTTCCACCCTTATTTTTTCCATATTTTATTTCAGACAGTTCCGAACAGCGCTTTTATTTCAGCGCCATAACCGGATCTCCCGGTTTTACCATTCCCGGTTCTGCCTTCTCAACCGATTCAAACATCATACTGTTGGAAATGATCACTGGTGTTACAGTGTCATATCCGGCCTTCTCAATCGCTTCCTTATCAAACTCCAGAAGAAGACTTCCCTTTTTCACAATATCTCCGTTCTTCACATGTGCGGTAAAATGTCTCCCCTGCAATTCTACCGTATCAATGCCTACATGCATCAGAATCTCCACACCGTTGTCTGCAGTCATTCCAATTGCATGCTTCGTTTCAAACATGGCCGCGATGGTTCCGTCTGCCGGTGCGTACAGCTTTCCGTTCTTTGGCTTGATTGCCACAGCCTTGCCCATTACCTCGCTGGCAAACGCGTCATCCTTCACCTGGTCGATCGGAATCATTTCTCCCTCTAACGGACTGCATACGATCTTCTTTCCTTCTCCGCCGGCAAGCTTTCCGGCAGGAGCTGCCTTGGATGTCGTTTTTGGTGCTGCATCTTCGGAGGCAGCCGGCTTCCTGACCGGAACCTCTGCAGGCTCTGCCGTTTCCGGTGCCACATCCTCAAAGCCCAGATACCACTGGATAATGAAGGTTGCCACAAAAGCGATTGCTGCTGCAATCAGTGCATTGGTTACATTTCTGGAATCTTCGCCGATATACAGGCCAATTGCTGCCAGTCCGGCTCCGCCGCCGTATCTCTGCACACCGGTAATACCTGCATATAAACCGCCCAGGCCGCCGCCGATGGTGGTTGCGATCAGCGGCTTTCTTAAACGAAGGTTCACACCGAACAGAGCCGGCTCAGTAACGCCAAGCAGAGCGGTAAGACCGCCGGATACTGCCAGCTGACGGAATTCTTTATTCTTGGTCTTAACTGCAACACACAGAGCAGCTGCACCCTGTGCAATATTAGAAGGAAGGTTGCCAGGTCCGATAATCGTCTCGTAGCCCAGAGCGGACAGAGAGTTTACATATGCCGGAAGCAGACTGTAGTGCATACCGGTCATAACCAGGAACGGCATAAAGGCTCCGATTACGGTCGGCAGGATCCACGGTGCGATCTTTTCGATGGACAAAAGCACAGATACCAGGCCGTCGCCGATGATGCTTCCCAGCGGTCCAAGAACAACCAGAGCAATCGGGGACATAATTAAGATCGTCAGCACCGGTTTTGCAATAAACTTAATGATAGAAGGTGTAATCTTCTCCACAAACTTCTCCACATAAGCCAGCACAAACACGATCAGAATAATCGGGATTACGGAAGAAGAATACGTTACCATCTTTACCGGAAGGCCCAGAACACGGACCACATCCGCCGTATCCTTCAGCGCGATCAGCTTCGGATGAAGCAGAATTCCGCCCATCAGCATAGCCATAAACGGATTGCAGTGGAACTTCTTGGCTGCTGAGCAGGCCAGATAGATCGGCAGGAAATAGTAGGAGGCGTCTGCAATAAAATTCAGGAAATAATAAAGGTTTCCTGATGTGTCGATCAGATTCAGAACCGTCAGGATCGACAGCAGCGCCTTGATCATTCCGGCGCCGGCAATGATGGACATGATCGGGGAGAAGATACCTGCAATCGTATCCAGAACCAGACTTACCGGACCTTTTTTCTCCTCTTTTTCTGCCTGCTGTCCGGAACCATTTCCGGAAGCACTGCCTGTGCTGAAATCGCCAAGCTTTAACAGCTCATTATAAACACTGACTACCTCCTGGCCGATAATGACCTGGAACTGTCCGCCTTTATTTACCACACCCACAACGCCGGGAATATTTTTAATTTTATTTTCATCCACATGATCCAGAGAATGCAGATTAAATCTCAATCTCGTGACACAATGGGTGAGATACTGAACGTTTTTTTCTCCCCCTACTTCTTTTAAAATGCGGGAAGCAGTTTCTTTTGCATTCATTTTCATACCTCCAATACTCATTTTACAAGGAACAGATACACCATAAACGGAATCGTCACAATGGCACACATTGTGGACAGAAACACCGTTTTCGCCGCCAGGAATGTATCCTGATCATAGGTTTTTGCAAACAGCACGGCGCCGTTTGCCACCGGCATCGCCAGAATCACCAGGGCAATTCCCCGGATCACCGGATCCCGGACCACAGTGCTTAAAAGCGGGTAGAACAGCGCCGGGAGCACCACATCGATCAGCAGCACAAAGAGATACACCTTCCAGTCCAGAAGCACCTCCTTCAGCCGGTATGCCGACAGGTCTGCACCAATCACCATCATGGCCAGCGGTGTTGTCATCGCCCCGACAGACGACAGTGGGCTTTCGATCACATCCGGCAGGGACAGCTTCCATATATACAGAAGCAGCGCGGCAAGTGAAGCAATCACTCCGGGGGAAATCAGACTCCTCAGGCGCACAGCGGCATGATGTCCGGAACCGTAATTCATAGCCCAGATTCCCAGCGTAAACAGGGAAAGATTGAAAAACATGTTAATAACTGCCGTATCCAGAACAGCACCTTCCCCAAACACCGAGCGAATCACCGGAAATCCCATAAATCCTACATTGGGAAACATGATCATGAACAGGTAAAGGCCCTTTCCCTTTCGGAAAGGAGGCAGCTGCACCAGCAGAAACGCTGCGGCCGGAAGTACCAGCACCAGAAGAACCAGTGCGGCTGCCATATCCCGGACCGAAAGCTCCTGCCCCAGACCTCCCGAAGACACGGAAGCAACAATCATACAGGGCATGGTCACATTCAGCACAAACCGCGTCAGCTTCCTGCTGAATTCTTCATCCATCACCGAGCATCTGGCCAACAGAAAACCTGCTCCGATCATCAGAAAAAGCTGAATCATCTGATTCACAACTACCAAAATATCCATGTTTCCGTCACTTTGGTCTTCCCTTAATAAGACGTATCCTTTCCGTTTGTAGCAATGACTTTCTTATACCAGCCGAAGGATTTCTTTTTCAGACGCTTTAAGCTCCCTTTTCCTTCGTCATCCTTGTCCACATAGATAAAGCCATACCGTTTTCTCATTTCACCGGTGCCCACCGAGATAATGTCAATCGGGCCCCAGCAGGTATAACCGATCACATCTACCTCATCTTCTTCCACCGCCTGCTTTAACGCCTCGATGTGAGAACCCAGGAACGCAATCCGGTAATCATCCTGAATCGTGCCATCTTCTTTTACCTGGTCAATAGCACCCAGCCCGTTTTCTACAACAAACAGCGGAATCTGATAACGGTCATAAAGCTCATTTAACGCAATCCGAAGGCCGGTCGGATCAATCGGCCAATCCCAGTCATTACGTTCCAGATAAGGATTGCTGCGTTCCACCTTGATATGTACTCCGTCCTCGCTGGAAGCCGTTGAGGAGAAATAATAGCTGAATGCGATATAGTCAACCGTTCCGGCCTTTAACAGCTCCTCGTCTCCCTCTTCCATCTCCAGAACTGCACCCATCCGTTTCAGCTGCGCCCGGCAGAGATTGGTGTAAAAGCCCTTGCACATCACATCCGTATAGTAATAATTGGGCATCATATGGAATCTCCGCGCCAGCACATCATTCGGATGGCAGGTTTTCGGATAGGTAGTCGGATACTGAATCATACAGCCGATCTGAAAATCCGGATTGATCTCATGTCCTGCAATCACCGCTCTGGCACTGGCAAGGAACATGTTATGACTCACAAGTACCTTGACCTGATCCGGATTTTCCCCTTCCTGATAGCGCACTCCGGCCTGATGATAAGGCTCTGTCTGGTTCATCGTCTCGTTCATTTCATTGAAAGTCATCCAATACCGAACCTTATCTTTATAGCGGGTAAACACGGTTCTGCAGTATCGCTCAAAGAAATCGATCAGTTTCCGGTTCCTCCAGGAGCCATACTCCTGCACCAGGCAAAGAGGCGTTTCATAATGGGACAACGTCACAACCGGCTCGATTCCTTTGCTGATCAGCTCGTCAAAAACCTTGTCATAGAATGCCAGGCCCTCTTCATTCGGCTGCTCCTCATCTCCCCGCGGGAAAATTCTCGGCCAGTTGATCGACATCCGGAAGCACTTAAAGCCCATCTCTGCAAAAAGCGCGATGTCTTCCTTATAATGATGATAGAAGTCAATTCCCTGATGGCTCGGATAATAGCACCCTTCCTTCACTGCATCGTGAATCTCTCGCGGGACTCCATGGCGTGCCCCCATCTCAACATCGGCAATGCTCAGGCCTTTTCCGCCCTCCAGGTAAGCGCCTTCCATCTGGTTGGCTGCTGTTGCGCCTCCCCATAAAAAATTCTCTTTCATTTGCATAACATTCTCCTTTACTCCGCGGATTCTGATTGTTATCTTTTACAAACAAAGCTTTTTTGTAACTTCAGTATATATGCAAAAAAGACAAATAAAAAGGCATCCGGTGCCTTCTGTTACGGTGTTTTGCAAAAGGCTCCCAAATGCCATTTTTATTTTGAAACAATGTTTTACTTTTCCTGCTCCATATCGGAATCCATGATCATGGAGTTGGAGGATTTCCTCTGATGCTCCAGTTCCTTTGTCTTCTTCAGCTTTCTTCTGTAATTTTCCTCATAATTCAGCCAGAAATAAGAGGAATACAGAATATCCAGCAGAAGCTGTACGGAAACGTGGGTGCTGAAATCCCCGATATTGTGAAACAGGCTTTCCTTGCTGGACACAGTCAGCTTGCAGTCCGCAAGCTTGGACAGGCTGTTTTCCCCAAATGAGGTAATCACGATCACCGGTGCCGAAAGCCGCCTGCACTCTCTGGCCACCTGAAGCATCTTCTCCGTTTCTCCGGAATAAGAAATAATGATTGCCGCATCCTCCGGCAAAAGACAGCCGGCCTCATAAAGCTGATAATTCAGATTGTTGGAAATGGAGACCTTCTGTCCAATCTTCAGCATCTTTTCCCGGAAGGACTCCGCCTGATTGATCGCGGTTCCTGCGGAGAATACATAAATGTTTCTGCTTTTCTTCAGCAGCCGGACTGCTTTCTGCAGAACCGGATAGGAAAGAAGGGCCATAGTATCCTGAATCGTATCCAGATACAGCCTGGATATTTTGTTGGCTGCCCGCATCATGGTATCATCTTTTGAAAACGGAAAATTCCGGTCTATATCATCCCCCTGATGATCCAGATACTGCAGCTCTTCCAGATATTTCTTTTTAAATTCTTCGAACCCCTTAAATCCCAGCTTTTTACAAAGCCGGATCACCGTAGCCGGAGAAGTGTAAGTCACCTCCGCCAGATTCCTGGTAGAATAGCTGCCGATCTCCCTGTCTGCTTTCAAAATAAACGCTGCTATTCCCTGTTCTGCCTCTGACAGCTGCTCCGTCTGCTTTAATTTTTCTTCGATCAGCATAAATAACCCCCTTCATGATCTGCCCCTTTTCCTTCTTCTATTTTACCAAGCCCCCGACCCGGAAACAATCCTTTTTTATCCGGTTCTTCCAGAAGAAATTTTGTTTTCTGCAGCTTGTGGAGCTCCTTTCCGGTCAGTCACTCCGCAGACTGACTAAGCCAGTGCACGCAGGCAGTTCTTATAAAAAAGGCCGCCGCATGAATTCCAAACATTACGGAACTCCATACGGCAGCCCTGCGGCTTTGATCGCACAAATACTAAATATCAAATTTCCCGTCTTCGTCTTCTTCCTCAAAGTAATCCCGGTATTCCACATCGATCTGGTGGCGCATCCGCTTCATACTGAAATACAAATGATCCTTCAGCGCCTCCTCCACACCGGCTACGTCCTTTTTCTGTATCAGATCAAACAGTTCCTCATGCTCTTTGATGATACGGGTAAAATCCGTCTCCGTCACAAAATCCAGCATACGGAAACGGGTATAATGCAGCTGCTGCGCCTGCAGAATCTCCCACAGCTTCTGTTTCTTGGTTGCCTCAAACCAGATGCTGTGCATCTGAGCATCCAGGCGGTAAAACTGTTCCGGTTTAAAATCCGGCTCCTGAATAACTGCCTTCTGCTTGCGGATCATGTAGCGGATATCCTCCGTCACCATGGGAGAAGCAATCTTCATAAAATCACGAAGCACCATCGTCTCCACCGCAACCCGCATGTAAATCATCTGCTTGATATTGCTCAGGCTCAGCAGGGTCACATAAATTCCCTTATACGGAACCGTCAGGACAAACCCCTGTTCCTGCAGCATCCGCAGCGCATCCCGCACCGGCGTTCTGGACACACCGAACCGCTGGCACAGCTCCGTCTCCTTCAAAAGCTGCCCCGGCTTCAGTTCCAGATCCAGAATATCCTGCTTCAGACTTTCGTATACCATCTCTTCCCGGTTTTTGTAACGTTCTTCCGCCATAACCACACCTCTTTATTCATCCGATCCTTTACCTGGTCTTTCTGCTTCCCCATGCAGCTTTCTTACACAGCTCGTCATCACGGCTTTCCAGCAGAAAAATCTGTATAAGATTTCCATTTTTGAATATAAGTCCCAAAATTTGAACTTATTGTATACAAATTGATTATGGTTATCATATTACATTTCCGGGCGAATTTCAAGGCAGATTTTATACCATCAGCTGATAATTTACAATTCCCAGCTTTCGTCCAAATTTTTCTCCGACTTCTTTCATGGTTCCGCAATAGACAAAGCCGAATTTTTCATGAAGACGAACGCTGACTTCATTTCCGTCGGTGATCACCGAAATCACGGTATGGATATCCTCCCTCCCCCTGGCCATCTGAAGAATCGCCTCCGTGAGAGCGGTCGCCACGCCATGACCGCGGTCTTCCACTCCCACATAAACAGAAAGCTCTACCGTGGCGGCATACGCTTCCTTCTCCCGATACGGAGACAGGCTCGCATAACCGGCTACACGTCCGTCCCTCTCCGCCACAATCAGCGGGTGATTGTCCACGTTATGTTCCCGAAACCAGGCCATCCGCTCGGCAATGGTTTTCGGGTGAATGTCAAAGGTCGCCGTTCCGTGCATCACCTCATAATTATAAATATCCAGCAGACGTTCCACATCCGACGCCGCTGCAGTGCGAATTTTGATTTCCTTGTTCATGTCCATATCCTTGTTCCTGCTGCTTTCCATCCTGTTTTCCTCTCCCGGACCGGTTTACAGAAGCGAATACTCAAAGCACTCATAGTGAAGCCGGCTGCCCTCCATGATCCCATCCGGAAGAAGCGCTCTCGCCACCAGCTTCAGCTCCGCTTCCGGCTGCATCAGATTCTTTAAATGTGCATAATCCCCGTCGATCTGTATCACTTCATAATCAAATGGCTCCATTTTCGATCCCTCCGTTTTCCCGCATTTTGCGTTCTCTTACAAAATTATACTAACAGGCTGTCGGAAAAGCAATAGCAACGCATCAGGAAGGTACAAAAACCCCGGATTACTCCGGGGCCTGTTTCCTTTTTCTTTTTACACGTTTCTATCCAATTTCAGCTGACTTAACAGTTCTGCAGCAGGTATCTGTGGAAATTCTGTTTCTATTGAGCGCAAAAACTCCGCCGCTGAAGCTTCCGCAAGTGCTCCCCGCGCAATCAAATCCTTTAACGTATGGAATACACCAACTTCTATTCCTTCTTCTCTGCCTTCTTCCCTGCCTTCTTCCCTGCCTTCTTCTCTGCCTTCTTCTCGCCCTTTCTCCAGTCCTGCCTCCAAACCCT